>JALVVL010000017.1:84793-134485 GCA_027023425.1 Anaerolineales bacterium | reverse complement strand
AAGTGTTTCGTATTTTGAGTGAGCGTTATCGCAATCGGAGGAAGCGCTTTCGGCTCCGGTTCAACTTGATTGCAGCCATTTACAACATGGAAATTGCCTCATCGTGACTTTTGCAAGAGGTCTAATAAACGGCCAAAGTTTTGTTAGTCAATCAGAACCCCTACACTGTTTTTGGCATAAAGCCTGCACTATTGAGTAAACACTCAACTTGATTGAGATCTGTCGCCAAGGGCGCGGCGGGTTTGCCGAAGTAACTTCACCATTTCTCTGCGTGAAAATGGCCGAAATTACCCCCGAAGAAGTTGAATGGCTGCGTCAGATTCACCTTTTCTCGCATTTGTCTGCGGAAGAGGCAAGTTCCTATTTAATGCAAATGGAAAAGCGATCCTATCGTGAGGGGGAAACCGTTGTGGATTACCAGAAAAGCGCTCCCGGGCTCTACATTGTGCGTTCGGGTGCGGTAAGACTTTCCATATTGAAGGGGGGGCGCTTTTCTCCGTTTGGCCTGCTATACGCGGGGGACTATTTTTGCTTAGGAGAGATTTTTGAGAGCGAAAGCCCCCCAATCTACCGGGGTGTTGCTTTAAGTGATGTGGATTTGTATTTTTGGCCGTTGGCGCACCTTGTTGCCGCCCTGATGGAGGATGAGCGGATACATACTTTCCTCGCCCTTGTGCTCTCAAGCCGTAGAAGAGCCGCACGGCGGAAACCCAAGTGGCTCTCTTCTAATGAGATGCTTTATTTGTTTGGCGGCCGTTCAAAAATGGCCTTTTTGCAGACGCATCTTTCCTACTTTGCCATAGGGGCTTTCCTCGCTGGCATTTCTATAGGGGTTGCGCTGTTTATTGCTTCTAACGGGGCTTTGCTTTATGTGCTGCCGTTATTGTTTTTGCTCGTCTTGTGGACGGGGGGAATGGTTTGGTATTGGATTGATTGGATAAACGATTATTACATTGTCACCAATAAACGAGTGGTTTGGTTGGAAAAGGTTTTGCTTTTGTACGAAAGTCGCACCGAGGCGCCGCTGCGCTCTGTGATTGCCATTTCTGTCAATAGCGATTTTATGGGGCGGCAACTCGGGTATGCCACTTTGTCCATCCGCACCTACGGTGCCACTGTAAAATTTGATCGGATAGCCCACTTGCAAGAAGTGCATGACATTGTAGAAGACCTTTGGGAGAGGAGAAAGCAGGTTGCGCTGCGCGAATCTCAAGAGTCAATTCGCCAGCGAATTCGCCAGCGCCTTGGCATTCCGCCGCGGAATGTGGATCAGGGCGGTTTGACGGGCTCAGAAGCCCGTCAAGAGCCCGATTTGCCAACTGGTGCCCCATCAACGAAGGTGGTTACCAAATCAAAAATCCTTTGGGCTCTTGAGCGTATTTTCAAACAGCGTCTCGTTTTAGAAGACGGCACTATTATGTACCGCAAGCACCCGATAAGGTTGGTGCGGCGCTCTTTGAAGGGGGCGCTCATTTTGGCGGGGCTGGCGGTGCTCTTGTATTTAGGTCATCACTTCCATTTTTCCTCAAACCCGCTATTTTGGGCTGTGGTGTTGTTGGCGTTTTTGGTTTGGCTTGGTTTTGAAATTTACCAGATTATGGATTGGGATAACGACAAATACCTCATCACCTCCACCCATGTTGTGGATATTTACCGCAAGCCTTTTGGGGATGAGGAGCGGCAGGAATCGCCAATTGAAAATGTGGAGAATATCACATACGAGAGGCCGAGTTTTTTGGCTATGTTGTTGAACTACGGAGATGTGCGCATTCAGGTTGGTGTGACAACTATGGTTTTTGAGTCGGTTGGCAGGCCGGACAGGGTGCAGCAGGAAATTTACGAGCGTTTAGACCGCCGCTTGTTGAAGAAGCGCGAAGAAGAGGTTGCCCGCGAGCGCGATCACATTCTTGATATGTTGAAGTATTACCATGAGGTAGTCTCCGAGGAGCGCGATTTAGACAAAGAGCCGCCTTCGGCCGATGAATTTTGGGGGCAAGAGTAGGCAAGTTGGGGTAAAATAGCCGCAGGATTTCGCAAGTTTTGGAGGCTGAAAATGGCAGTGCGAGAGATTGTTGTTGTGCCTCATCCGGTTTTGCGCGCCATGGCGAAGCCGGTTAAGGATTTTGGACCTGAACTTCAGCGGTTGATTGACGACATGATTGAAACCATGCGCGCCGCTCCCGGTGTCGGTCTTGCCGCGCCGCAGGTCAACGTTTCCAAGCGCGTCATTGTGGTGGAATATGAAGACCCCGAAGCGGGCATACCGCATGTGCTTTACGCCGTTGTCAACCCGAAGATTGTCCGCTTTTCCAAAGAGACCGAGTGGGGTGTGGAAGGATGCCTTTCTATCCCCGGCGTGATAGGCGAGGTGGAGCGCGCTTCGGAAATTGTGGTGCGCGGCTACGACCGCCACGGTAAGCCCTTCAACCTGCGCACTAACGGTTGGGTGGCGCGCATCTTCCAGCACGAGATTGACCACCTCAACGGCGTGCTTTTCACCGACAAGGCCGTGAACATTCAGCACGTTTCCCCTGAATTGGCGGCAGAGATGGACCGCGTGTAGCCCCCACCGAGGATTGCTTCATGCGCCTTTTGCGCCTCGCGCTGGAAAATTTCCGCATTTACCGTCGTATGGATGAGACCATCCCGCAAGGGGTGGTCATCATTGTTGGTGGGAATGCGCAGGGCAAGACCGCACTTTTGGAGGCGGTCTATTACCTCGCGACTTTTGCCTCGTTCCAAAGCCGTCACGATAGTGAACTCATTAACTTTCAAGAAAGTAAGCATGGTTCTCCGGCGGTAGGCCGTTTGGTAGCGGAGTTTCAGCGCGATGGCGAGGCGCGCACGCGTCGGCTTGAGGTGCGTTTGATTTGGGAAACCAATGGCGCAGGCAAACGCTTGCGCCGTGAGGTGCTCCTTGACGGCATGAAGCGCAAACTCGGCGAGGCGGTTGGCGTTTTCAACGCTGTGCTCTTTTTGCCGCAGATGACCGCCATCGTCGGCGGTTCGCCCGAAATCCGCCGCCGTTACCTCAACCTCACCCTCTCGCAGGTTGACCGCGAATACGCCGCGACGCTGACCTCTTACGGGCAGGTGCTCAGTCAGCGCAACGCTCTGCTCAAGCGCTTGCAGGAGCAGGGCGGCGATCCTTCCCAGTTGGATTTTTGGGATTCGGAACTCTCGGCGTTGGGGGCGGTGCTCATTCATCGCCGCGTCCGCTTGCTCAAAGAATTAGGCCGCCTCGCCCGCCGATTCCACTGGGAACTTACTCACAACTCCGAAACGCTTGAACTGCGTTACCAGCCTGCCTACGATCCGCTTAACGATGGTACTTTGTTCAAACGAGTGCCGGGCGATTATGCCCGTTTTTCGGTGGAGGAACTGGCGGCAGGCATGGCCGAAGCCCTGCGCCGACGGCGCATTGAGGAAATTGCCCGTGGCGTAACCACAGTTGGCCCTCACCGCGATGAATTTCGCTTTTGGGTTGGCGACATGGATTTGGGGACTTATGGCTCGCGCGGGCAAATCCGCACCGCCATGCTTTCGCTCAAGTTTGCCGAGGTGGAATGGATTGAAAGCAAGACCAAACAAGTGCCCGTGCTCTTGCTGGATGAAACCTTAGCCGAGTTAGACGCCGCGCGCCGCGCCGACATCCAATCCCGCCTTGCGAAGGCCGACCAAGTTTTGCTCACCACCACCGACCTTGGCTTTTTCAGCCCTGATTTTGTGCGCCGCAGCACCGTTTGGCATATCACCGCCGGAACGATAGAGCGCTAATCCCCCAAATTTGGCTTATTTCGTGTAGCCATGACGGATTTCATCAGCCAGCCCACAATTGCCCCCGCAGGCGTAATGCGCCCCACGCAGGTGGTGGTGAATTTAGACCGCCTCGCCGCCAACTTTAGCGCCATTCGCCGCAAAGTTGCGCCGGCGAAGGTCATGCCCATTCTCAAAGCCAACGCTTATGGGCATGGGCTGGTGGAAGTGGCGCGGCTGATGGAGCGCCTTGGGGCGGATTATTTGGGCGTCGCGGTGCTGGAGGAGGGGTTGTTGCTCCGCCGCGCGGGCATCAAAACTCCGATTTTGGTGCTCGGCGGCATTTGGGGCAGCCAAATCCCCGAATTTTTGCGCGCTGATTTGACCCTGACCGCTTCGTCCATTGAAAAACTGGAGGCGATTGACCGCGCCGCCGAGGCAATGGGCGTTACCGCGCGCGTTCACCTCAAAATTGATACCGGCATGGAACGGATTGGTGTCCACTACTACAACGCCGAGGGGTTTCTGGAGGCGGCGCTCAGGTGCCGCCATGTGCGCGTTGAGGGCATTTTCTCACACTTTGCCCGCGCTGACGAAGCCGACCCTGCCCCTTCGCATTTGCAACTGGAGCGCTTCAACGAGGTGCTGAGTTTTTACGAGCGCCGCGGCTTGCCGATGCCCATCCGCCACATGGCAAATTCCGCGGCCATTTTGCGCTTCCCCGAAGCGTATTTTGACATGGTGCGCCCCGGCATTTTGCTTTACGGCGTGTATCCTTCTGCTGAAGTGCCGCGCACGGTTGAGGTCGCGCCTGCGCTGAGTTGGAAAACGCGGGTGGTGTATTTCAAAGTTACCAAGCCCGGGCACGGCGTTAGTTACGGCTGGACGTGGGCGCCCGACCGCATGACCCGCATTGTCACCCTGCCGGTCGGCTATGGCGATGGCTATTTTCGGAGCATGAGCGGCAAGGCGCAGGTGTTGATACGCGGGCGGCGCTACCCGGTTGTTGGACGCATTTGCATGGACCAAATGATGGTGAACATCGGCTGGGAAACGGCCTACAACGGCGATGAAGTGGTGCTCATCGGCGAACAGGGGAACGAACGCATCACGGTTGAAGATTTGGCGGAATGGGCGGGTACAATTCCCTATGAGGTTTTGACCAACATCAACACCCGCGTGCCGCGGCTTTATGTGGGGAAATTGGTGGAGAAGAACGACTGGCGAGATTAACGGTTTGCTAACGTGAAATTACATTTTTTGCGTGGCGCATCAACTGGGAAAGGGGTACACTTTTTGCGCATTTTTGCGCTGTGAGGATTTCATGCCCGTCATCCATTGCCTTGGCCTCAATCACCGCACCGCCGACCTTGCCTTGCGGGAGCGGGTGGCGTTTTCGGAAGAGGACATCCGTGCCGCGTTAGCCCGTTTGGGCTGCGGCACCAACGGCAGTCGCCCCGCGCGGGTGTCGGAAATGGTTATCCTTTCCACTTGCAACCGCACCGAAATTTACGCCGTGGCGCCCGAGGAGGATTTTGACGCGCTGGAAGCCTTTTTGAGCGACGCCCGCCACATCCCTGCTGAAACCTTGCGCCCGCATCTTTACCGCTACCGCGGCCGAGACGCGGTAGCGCATTTGTTTCGCGTAGCCAGCGGGCTGGATTCGCTGGTGTTGGGCGAGCCGCAGATTTTGGGGCAGGTGACGCGGGCATGGGAACTGGCGCGCGGGCAGGGGACGGTGCGCGCTGTGCTGGGGCGGCTCTTTCAGGCCGCGGTGCACACGGGCAAGCGGGCGCGCACCGAAACGGCCATCAGCCACAACCCCGCGTCGGTGGCTACGATGGCAGTGCACCTTGCGGCTGAGGTGGTGGAAGATTTGCCAGCGGCGCGCGTGCTGGTGCTCGGCGCGGGCGAAATGGCCGAGCAGGCGGTGGAAGCCCTGCGCGTCCGCGGCGTCTCCCGCATTCGCGTGATGAACCGCACCCTGAGCAAAGCCCAAGCCTTGGCCGACCGCTGGGGCGGCGAAGCGACGACCTTTGAGGCTTTAGTGCCTTCCATCGCTTGGGCTGACATTGTGCTCGCCTCCACCGGCGCGCCGCACACGCTGATTGCCCCCCGCCATGTGCGCGAAGCCTTTGCCGGCCGCGACCGCCCCCTCGTGTTGCTGGATATTGCCGTGCCGCGCGACGTGGACCCCGACGTCGGCAAACTGCCGCGGGTGCGCGTTTACGACCTGGACGCGCTGCAAGACCACCTGGAAGACGCGCTGGCCGCGCGCCGTGCCGCAGTTCCGCATGTGGAAGCCATCGTGGAGGAGGAAGTCGCGAATTTCATGGCTTACCTGCAGACTTTGGACGTGGTGCCCATCATCAGCGCAATCCGCGCCCGCGCGGAGGAAGTGCGCCGCGCCGAATTGGAGAAAACCCTGCGGAAGATGCCGCACCTCACGCCCGAAGAGCGCGCTCGGCTGGATGCGCTCACCAAAGCCATTGTGAACAAACTCCTGCACACCCCCACGGTGGTCTTAAAAGAAGAGGCGAAAAACGCCCGCGCGGCCGAAACCGCGGCCATCGCCCGCCGGTTGTTTGGGTTGTGAACCGCGAAAGCAAATGCCCTTTGACGATTACCGCTGTTTGTAAATATCGCGGCGATGCCCGATGAGATGGATGAGAATGGTGTCTTTGGGCCGGCCTGCTAAGGTGAAGATGACGCGATAGTCCCCTACCCTGAGTTTGTATGCCCCTTGCCACGGCCCATGAAGCGGCTCAAGGCGAATACTCGCAAAATTTTCGCTCAGCCACTTTATCTTGTCCAAAATGCGCTGCGCAGTGGCTTTGTCTAAAGCGCCGAGGTCACGCTCGGCTTGCGGTGTGAAACGAACTTTCATTACCACTTGAGCCCCAATCGTTGGGCAACGTCTTCCGCTGTTGCCGTATTGTCCTCGTCCCACGACTTGCTCAACGAGCGCCGGAGCCTATTCACTACTTCGGGGCGCAGTTCAGCCCCAAGGTCGGGGTCGCTCAGTATTTCTTGCAAAGACTGACGCACGGCTTCCTGGATGATGGTTCTGAGTTCTTCTATTGTCAGGTCGCTGATTTGTGTTTGACCCATAGCCTGCTCCTTTATCTGAAGTCTGCTTTCATTTTACACCAACATGGGAATTTATGAACCCTATTCTCTTCGCCACCCGCCCCTCTGCCTTAGCCCGCTGGCAAACCCAGTGGGTTGCCCGCGCGCTGGAAAGCGCCCACCCCGGGCTGGCTTGCCGTGAGGAGGTCATCACCACCCGCGGCGACCGGCTGCTTGACATGCCCCTGCCCGAAATCGGCGGCAAGGGACTGTTTACGCAGGAACTGGAAGCCGCGCTGCTGAGCGGCCGCGTGGACGCAGCGGTGCATTCCCTCAAAGACCTGCCCACGGAGATGCCCGCCGGTTTGGCGGTGGGTGCGATGCCGCGGCGCGCCGAGGTGCGCGATGCGCTGGTTTCCGCCCGCGGTTACACGCTGGAAACCTTGCCGCAAGGCGCGGTGGTGGGCACCTCCAGCCTGCGGCGGGCGGCGCAGTTGCTGGCCGTGCGCCCCGATTTGCAAATTCGCCCCCTGCGCGGCAATGTGGATACCCGCGTCCGCAAGGCCTTAGAAGGCCAATACGACGCGGTGGTGTTGGCGGGCGCGGGGTTGGTGCGCTTAGGGCTGACGGAGCACATCAGCCAGTGGCTGCCTCTGGAAGTGATGCTCCCCGCCCCCGGCCAGGGTGCCTTAGCCGTGCAGTGCCGCGCCGACGACGAAGCCACCCTTTCCCTGCTCGCCGCCATTGACGACCCCGCCACCCGCGCCGCGGTGGAAGCCGAGCGCGCCTTCCTGAGCGCCTTAGGCGGCGGCTGCGCCGTGCCCGTGGCGGCCTATGCCGAACCCCTCCCCGACGGCACCATGCGCCTGCGCGGCTTCGTTGGCTCCCCCACAGGCCAAGGCTTTTGGCGCGGCGAAGCCGTGGGCGCCGAACCCCACGCCTTGGGGCAGGCGTTGGCGGAGCGCGCTGTGGGGGAGGGGGCGAGAAGGTGGGTGGTGTAAATTGCGAATTGCGAGTTGCGAATGGCGCAATTCGCAATTCCTAATTCGTGATTCTTTGCCGGTGATTTCTATGAACCCCTTCCCCCTCGTCCTCATCACCCGCCCCGCTCATCAGGCCGAGTCGCTGGCCGAGATGCTGCGCGCCCGCGGCTTTCGGCCGGTTCTGTTCCCCACCATCGCCATCCGCCCCATCGTGCCCAACATGGCGCTGGACGATGCCCTGCGCAGGTTGCCTGCTTACGATTGGGTGATCTTGACCAGCGTCAACGGCGTGCGCTTCGTGTGGGAGCGGGCGGAGGCGTTGGGCGCGGCCGAGGCGCTGCGGCGCGCCCGCGTAGCAGCCATCGGCCCCAAAACGGCGGAAGCCCTGCGCCGCCGCGGGGTGGAGCCCGCCTTCGTGCCGCCGGAGTACGTGGCCGAGGCCATCCTGCCCGGCCTGGGCGAGGTGCGCGGCAAGCGGATTTTGCTCCTGCGCGCCCTGCAGGCCCGCCCCGCCTTGGCGGAAATGATTGCCGCCCGCGGCGGCGAAGCCCACGAAGTGCCCGTTTACGACACCGTGCCCGCCGAGCCCGACCCCGCAGGGCTGGCTGCCTTGCGCCGTGGCGTGGACTTTATCACTTTCACCAGCCCGTCCACGGTGCGCAACTTCGTGACCCTCACGCGCGAGGCCGGTTTGAACCCCCTTGCACTTCCCCGCAGCCCGCAGGTGGTGTGCATCGGCCCCATCACCGCTCAGGCCGCCCGCGGCCTCGGCTTCACCGTCGCCGCCGTGGCTTATCCCTACACCGCCGAAGGACTGGTAGAGGCCATTGTTTCTCAAACCACAGAGAACACCGATGAGCACAGAAGACACAGAACTTTTTGAAAGAAAATTCTGTGTCCTCGGTGATGTTTCTGTGCCTTCTGTGGTTCTTCCTCAATTCTTCGAAGGAGAGCAACCATGGCGAAATTTCCCGTCTTCCCCACCAGCCGCCCGCGGCGTCTGCGCTTTAGCCCTGCCCTGCGCTCTATGGTGCGCGAAACCGAACTCAACCCGCGCGACTTCATCTACCCCCTCTTCGTCCGCCACGGCCAGGGCATCCGCCGCGAAGTGCCTTCCATGCCCGGCGTGTTCCAACTTTCCATTGACCAACTCGCCGCCGAAGCCGAGGAAGTGGCTTCCTTGGGCATCCCCGCGGTGATTTTGTTCGGCATCCCCGCCCAAAAAGACCCCGTGGGGCTGGAAAACTTTGCGCCTGACGGCATTGTGCAACAGGCGGTGCGGGCTATCAAGCAGGCCGTGCCGGAGTTGGTCGTCGTTACCGATGTGTGCCTGTGCGAATACACCGACCACGGGCACTGCGGCTTGCTCAACGTCGGCGACCCGCGGCCCCATCCCCACCTGCCGGAAGGCTACGTGCTCAACGACCCCACCCTGGAAATCATCGGCAAGGTGGCCGTCTCCCACGCCGAGGCGGGCGCGGACATTGTGGCACCCAGCGGGATGATGGACGGCATGGTGCAGGCCATCCGCCGGGCGCTGGATGAGGCGCAGTACGAGCACATCCCCATTTTGTCGTATGCGGTGAAGTACGCTTCGGGCTTCTACGGCCCCTTCCGCGACGCGGCCGAATCGCCCCCCAAGTTCGGCGACCGCAGTTCGCACCAGATGGACCCGGCCAACGCGGCTGAGGCGCTGAAGGAAGCCGCCATTGACATTGCCGAGGGTGCGGATATGCTGATGGTCAAGCCCGCGCTGCCATATCTGGATGTCATTCGCCGCGTGAAGGATGCCTTCCCCGAGGTGCCGTTAGCGGCCTACAACGTGAGCGGCGAATACAGCATGCTCAAAGCCGCCGCGGCCAACGGCTGGCTGGACGAGCGCCGGGTGGTGCTGGAAGCCCTGACGGCCATCAAGCGCGCTGGCGCGGATTTGATTTTGACCTACCACGCCAAAGATGCGGCGCGGTGGTTGGAGTAAAACCACAGATTACACAGATTTGCGCAGATTTTTTCTGTGTAATCTGTGTAATCTGTGGTTTCTCACCGTTGTTTTACGGAGTGAGGAATGACCGTACCCAAAGACCCCTACGCCAACCTTTCCCCCGAAGCCGCCCGGGAGCGGCGCACCCACGACCGGCGCTATGCCGAGGTGGATTTCAACCAAGCCCCCTTCACCATCGCTTGGGAAATTACCCACGCCTGCGCCTATGCCTGCAAGCACTGCCGCGCCAACGCCCAGCCCCAGCGCCACCCGCTGGAACTCACCACCGAGGAGGGCTTCCGCCTGATTGACCAGATGACTGAGTTCGGCCATCCCATCCTCATTTTCACCGGCGGCGACCCCATGATGCGGCCTGACCTGTTTGACCTCATCGCCTATGCCACTGAAAAGGGCCTGCGTTGCTCCCTGACCCCCACGGCTACGGCGCTGCCCACGGTCAAGCGGCTGCGCAAGGCCAAGGAAGCCGGTATCCGCCGCATCGCCCTCAGTTTGGACGCGCCAACGCCCGCGGTGCACGATGATTTCCGCGGCGTGGCGGGTTCCTGGCAGCGCACCATGAACATTTTGCACAATGCCCACGAGGTGGGGCTGAGCGTGCAGGTCAACACCACTGTGACCAAGTTCAATGTGGACTTGCTCCCCGACATGGTGCCGTTCATTGAGGAAGTAGGCGCGGTGCAGTGGTCGGTGTTCTTCTTGGTGCCCACGGGACGGGCGCAGGCGGAATGGATGATTTCGGCGCAGGAGCACGAGCGGGTGTTCAACTGGCTGTACGACCTTTCCAAAGAAGCCCCCTTTGACATCAAGGCCACCGCGGCGCCGATGTACCGCCGGGTGAGCATTGAGCGCCGCAAAGCCGAGGTGGGCGAGAGCAAGCCCATCACTTTCCAGGGGGCGGGCTTCCAGTACGCCGATGGCCTCAACCGCCCCACCAAAGGCGTGAACGACGGCAATGGCTTTTTGTTCATCTCCCACCTGGGCGAAATCATGCCCTCGGGCTTCCTGCCCATTTCGGCGGGCAATGTGCGTAAGGACAATGTGGTGGAGGTGTACCGCAACGCCCCCTTGTTCCGCGACCTGCGCGACCCCGATAAACTGAAAGGCCCCTGCCGCACGTGCCCTTACCGCGATGTGTGCGGCGGCCAGCGCGGGCGGGCCTACGGCGTCTTCGGCGATTACTTAGCCAGCGACCCGGCGTGTGTGTTGGTGGCCAAGGCCATCAAGCGCGGCGAATACACGCCCGAAGGCCTGACGCCCCAGGTGCGCGAGATTATTTTTGGTGAGGGTGCTTCGGCGGAGGGCTAAACATCTACCCAATGCGGGAGAAACGTACTTTGTTTTCCGTAACCACCACGAATTGCCCTGCCAGACGCCCGCTATACCCCCGCAACAACCGCCGTAACACGGCTATCTTATTCGCCGTCCGTTCATCTTCAAGCCGGAGAAGGATCACGCCGTGGTGCGAGTATCCCTCCCGATAAATCTTCTCGCCAAAATCCTTGTCGTTTGTCACAATAATCCAGCCTTCAGCAAAGGCTTTTTGGATGAGAAACTCGTCGGTTGCCCCGCGCGCAGATTCGTATACGGAAAACACCTCGTAGCCTTGTTCCCTTAGCCAGGAGGCAACGCCTGGCCCAGTACATTCATCTACCAGAAAGCGCATTATACCGGTTCCCCCAAAGGCATAAAGGTCGTGCTTTCCAAAGCCTTTATGGCGAAAAGGATGCAAGCCTGGATGTCTTCGCGGCTCAGCCCTGGGTATTCCTGGAGGATCTCTTCTACTGTTGCCCCATGCGCCAGAAGACCAAGGATGTATTCCACGGTCAAGCGAGTACCTCGGATTACAGGCTTGCCTACCATGACTTTGGGATCCACGGTAATACGGCCTAACAATCGTTCTTCTGCTTGGGTCATGTCTACCTCTGCCATCTTTTCACAACAGGAAGTCAAAAGTGTATTGGCTTCACTCAGTCGGCATCTATGCCATCCCAAAGCGTGCTCAGGTCCTGCACTTGGCCTTGAATGGCTTCTTGCCACCCCCTACGGAAAGTGGCCTCCGCGGGTTCCAGCACCACGGCTTCCCGGAACACGCGGATCAGTTGCGCCAACGCAGGCCAGTATTCCGCTGGTGTTTGTTTGACTTCCTCTATGACTTGGTTGAGGTCTTGCTCTACTGTTTTCATAGCCCTGAACTCCGTTTGAGGCCTCTGTAAGGATTATACATGACCCTATCTTTCAATGCAACACCATCCTCCCGCTTTCTCCGCGCCTGCGCCCGCCTGCCGGTGGACGCCACGCCGGTGTGGTTCATGCGTCAGGCCGGGCGTTACTTGCCCCAATACCGCGCCATCCGCACCAAGTACAGCCTGCTGGAAATCACCCGTCGCCCCGAAGTGGCCGCCGAGGTCACGCTGCAGCCGGTGGAGGCCTTAGGCGTGGACGCGGCCATCCTCTTCGCTGACATCCTGCTTCCCGTGGAGCCCATGGGATTGCGCTTGGAGTTCGTCCCCGGCAAGGGCCCGGTGATTCACGAGCCGGTGCGCACCGCCGCCGATGTGGAACGCCTGCGCGTGCCCGACCCCCGCGCTGACCTGGGGCATGTGTTGGAAACCGTGCGCCTGGTGCGGCGGGCGCTGGAAGGCCGCGATGTCGCCCTCATCGGCTTCGCCGGCGCGCCCTTTACCGTGGCTTCCTACATGGTGGAAGGCGGCCCCTCGCGCCACTATCGCACCACCAAGCAGATGATGTACGCCGCGCCGGATGCGTGGAATGCCTTGATGACCAAACTCGCCGACACGTTGGCGGCTTACCTCACTGCACAGGCGGAAGCCGGAGCGCAGGCGGTACAACTTTTTGATTCGTGGGTGGGCGCGCTCAGCCTGCCTGATTACCGCCGCTATGTGCTGCCCTATTCGCAGCGGGTGCTCAAGGCGGTGGAGGCCACCGGTGTGCCGGTCATCCACTTCGGCACGGGTACGGCCCACCTGCTGGAAGCCATGCGCGAGGCCGGCGGCACGGTCATCGGCGTGGACTGGCGCGAGCCTCTTGACCGCGCCCATGCGCGTTTGGGCGATGGCGTGGCCCTACAGGGCAACTTAGACCCCATCGCCCTGTTCGCCCCGCCGGAGGTGTTGCGCGAGCAGGTGAAGGATGTGCTCCGCCGCGCGCCCCGCGTGGGGCACATTTTCAACCTTGGCCACGGCCTGCTGCCCGACACGCCGGTTGAAGCCGTGCGGGCTGTGGTGGAGATGGTGCATGAATTCACCGCAGATTACACAGATGACGCAGAGAAATGAAATTGGACATTCCCCCAATGCCGCCTTATAACCGTGAAAGTTCCAGCAGTTCGCTTTCCCCTCTGCGAATTCGGTTTTAGCCTCAAGGGCTGCATCGACCAACTGTTCCCGGCTGGCTCCATAATAAAGCGTCCCAGCGCGCCTCGTCCAGCAGGTTTTGGATTATTCCCGCAGGTGCTCTTCCACCCGCTTTTGTAATTCCGGTGGCAGGGTTTCCAGCATTTTCGTAATCGTTGCTGTGACCAGAGAATCCATGACTCCCCTCCACGGCTTTGCCGCGTGCTTTACGCTTCAGCCGGGACGATTTGGTACTCCATTTGGTAAGGGTGCCCTATCCGCTCAGAGGCATTGAGGATTTCCAGAGCAACCAGGTCTCCATCGGCATTGTAATCCAGAATAACGCCCGGTTTTCCCTCGTCGCTCTCTACCACAGCATCCTCAGAAAAAATAATGGTGAGGGTATCCGTCTGTTTATCGTAAATAACTTTCATTTTCTGCGCCTCCATACCTTCTCAAGTTTCCATGTACTTGGCTACCCGGCTTGTCAGGTAGGCTGTAATCACCCACGGTATTTCGTGCTCTACTTCAACCACAACGCGCAGCAGGAATAACCGAGGTGGCTCTCCATGCAAGAGACGGGATTGGTAGATCCAACATCCTTCCCGCGCCAGAAGGATTTGCTCAGGCTGCGCCAAAACTTGAGCCACCTCGGAGCGCTTGATACCCCGCCGTTGCATTTGCATCTGTGCATGCGCGGTGAGGTAAAAAGACTCAATCGCCTGCGGGTTTTCCCGATTCATATTCCGATTATACCCTATGCCTGAAGGAGGAGCCGCTCGGTGACATCTCCCTCCGTAAAATCTGTGAAATCGGTGGATATCTCCCTCGCCATTGTCGGCGGCGGCATTGCCGGGCTGGCCGCGGCTTACGAGGCGTTTCGTATAGCCGATCTAAATACAAAAGGGGGAAGTGAGGCCGGAGGGCAAATCGTTCTCTTTGAAGCCGCGCCGCGCCTCGGCGGCAAAATCACCACCGTGCGGCGCGACGGCTTTGTCATTGAGGGCGGACCCGACACCTTCCTCGCCGTGAGCAAGCCCTGGGCTGTGGAACTCTGCCGCGAACTGGGCATGGAAGACCGCCTGCGCGGCACCAACCCGCGCCTGCGGGCCACTTACGTCCTCTATCGGGGACGTTTGGAACCCCTGCCCGATGGCCTGACCATGATGATTCCCACCCGCTTTGGGCCTATGGCGCGCACCCGCCTGCTCACTTGGCCGCAAAAAGCCCGCATGGCGCTGGATTTCTTCATCCCCCCGCGGCGCGACGACGGCGACGAGAGTCTGGGCGCCTTCGTCACCCGCCGGTTGGGGCGCGCGGCCTACGAAAACCTGATTGAGCCCCTGATGAGCGGCATCTACGCCGGCGACGGCGACCGCCTCAGCCTGCTCGCCACCTTCCCCTACCTGCGCGACCTGGAACGCAAGTACGGCGGCCTCATCAAAGGCGCGTTGGCCATGCGCCGCAAGATGGGGAAGCGCGCCCCTGGCTCTCGCAGCGCCTTTTTGACCCCCGAAACCGGCCTTGCCGAGATGGTGGAGGCGCTGGAAGCCCACCTGCGCCGCGCGGGCGTGCGGTTGCTCACTTCCACGCCGGTGAGTGCTGTGGAGCCTTTGCCCGCGGGCGGCTTCCGCCTGCGCACCGCCGCGGGGGAATTCACCGCCGCGCGCCTGGTGCTCGCCACTCCCGCCTATGCCACCGCCGACCTGGTGGAAGCCTTCGCCCCCGATGCCGCTGCCGCCCTGCGAGGCATTCCCTACACCGCCACCGCCACGGTTTCGCTGGCTTACCGCGAAGCCGACCTCGCCCGCCCCTTGGACGGCTACGGCTATGTCATCCCCCGTCGTGAGGGGCGCGAGGCTCTGGCTTGCACTTGGACATCCACCAAATTCCCCCACCGCGCGCCCAAAGGCTACGCCCTGCTGCGGGTGTTCGTGGGTCGCGCCGGGCAGGAAAACGCCATCCCCTGGACGCGGGCATCCCTGATAGAGGTCGCCCGCCGTGAACTGGCACAGACCTTGGGCGTCACCGCCGAGCCGCTGTTTGCCGAGGTGTTCATTTGGCCGCGTGCCATGCCGCAATACAACTTAGGCCACCTGGAGCGGGTTGCCCAAGCCGAAGGGGCGCTGGCGGCCTTCCCCGGCCTGGCCTTAGCGGGCAACGCCTACCGCGGCATCGGCATCCCCGATTGCATCCGGTCGGGGAGGGAAGCGGTGAGGCGAATTATGAATGGCGAGTTATGAATAGCGAATTATGAGAGGCGTCACTTGCCATTCGCATCTCGCAACTCGCAATTCCTCACTCGCAATTTCTTCGGAGGTTCCCATGCACATCCCCAATTCCATCCAATGGTTTGAACGCGCCCGGCAAATTCTCCCCGGCGGGGTGGATTCCCCCGTGCGGGCCTTTCGCGCCGTGGGCGGGCAGCCGCTGTTCATCGCCCGCGGCGAGGGACCATACCTCTACGATGTGGACGGCAACCGCTACATTGACTACGTCCTCTCCTGGGGGCCGTTAGTGCTGGGCCACGCCCATCCAGAAGTGGTGGAAGCCTTGCAGGAGGCCGTCGCTAAGGGCACCAGTTACGGCGCGCCCAGCCCCTTAGAAGTGGAACTGGCCGAGTTGGTGCAGTCTTTCATCCCGTCCATTGAGATGATCCGCTTCGTCAACAGCGGCACTGAGGCCACCATGAGCGCCCTGCGCCTGGCCCGCGCCTATACCCAGCGGGACAAAATCGTCAAGTTTCAGGGTTGCTACCACGGCCATGCCGACATGCTCTTGGTGCAGGCGGGTTCGGGCGTGGCGACTCTGGGTCTGCCCGATTCCCCCGGCGTGCCCCGCGGCGCGACGCAGGATACCTTGGTCGCCCGCTACAATGACTTGGAAAGCGTGCGCGCGCTGTTTGAGCAGTATCCCGAAGAAATCGCCGCGGTCATCGTAGAGCCGGTGGGCGGCAACATGGGCGTGGTGCCGCCGGTGCCGGGCTTTTTGGAAGGCTTGCGGGAAATCACAGAGGCGCACGGCGCGTTGCTCATCTTTGACGAGGTGATGACCGGCTGGCGGGTACACCCGGGCGGCGCGCAGGCGCTTTACGGCATCACGCCCGACCTGACCACCTTGGGCAAGGTCATCGGCGGCGGGCTGCCGGTGGGCGCTTACGGCGGCAGGCGGGAAATTATGGAAATGGTCGCCCCCGTGGGCCCGATGTATCAGGCGGGCACCCTGTCAGGTAATCCCTTAGCCATGACCGCGGGGATTGTGACGCTGAAGGTGTTGCAGCGCGAAGGCGTTTGGGAACGGCTGGAAGCCCTGACCGAGCGCCTGACCGCGGGCATCGGCGCAGCCGCGCGGGAAGCAGGTGTTCCCATCCAGCAAACCCGCGTGGGCACCATGTTCGCCACCTTCTTCACCGAAACGCCGGTGCGTGACTGGGACACGGTGAAGACCAGCGACACAGGCCGCTTCGCCCGCTTCTTCCGCGCCATGCTGGAGCGCGGCGTCTACCTCGCTCCCTCGCAATACGAAGCCGGTTTCATGAGCCTCGCGCACGATGAAGCCGTGATAGATGCCACCGTTGAAGCCGCGCGGGAAGCCTTCAAGGCTGTGTAGACCGCCGCGGCTTCTTTTTTCTCTTTCATGCTTCTACCATTACCAAACCTTTACCGCACCTTGATAAAACCGTGACAGTTTTCAAAAACGTGGTTTTTCATATTGATTTATCGTTTGTGCTGTGGTAAAACTGGCGCCTGTTGCCCCAAAACATCTGAGTGCAAAAACTTCTTTTGAGCGGCAAGGAGAATTGTTATGGATTACAAAAATTTGTTCGGGCACGCGACGGATAACACGGCATCTAAGAGGGAAAAGGCGCTTTCGTTGATAGAGGACGCCTTGCGAGATCTCGGCGCCAGTGTCATGTTAGTTGCAAGCCAAAATGGGGAAGCGCTGCTTTTCGCCGGTGATGAAGAGCCACGGCAAATGGGGCTTCTGGCCGCCTTGGGCGCGGCCGGGTTAAGTGCTCTGCAGGAAGTTATCATGACCGCTTTTTCCGGTGTTGAGGGTGAGGAAGAGCAGTTGATGACCCTTGAAGTGTCGGATGGGTTGATTGTGCTTTTATCCTCCCCGCCGGTGATGTTTTTGGCTGTTTTTCGCGATAAATCGCGCTTGGGCTTAGCGCGCTTGCTGCTCAAACGCCTTGTGAGCAAATGTGATTGGGATGCTCTTTTACCTAATGAAGCCGATCACGTTTCTTTGGAGGAAAAACAACTCCAGCACTTGCTTGAAGGCTTGTGGGAAAACTGACGATGCGGATACGTTGGGCCACCAAAGATTTGCTTATCAAAATCGTGTACTACGGTCCCCCTTTGGCCGGTAAAACGACCAATTTGCAAAAACTTCAGGAATTGATCCCTTCATCGCGTCGCAGTGATCTCGTCTCCCTTGACACAGAAGGCGATCGCACCCTGTTTTTTGACTTGATGGAAGTTTCGCTCGGGAAAATTGGCGGGCTCACGCCGCGGGTGAGCGTGTATACCGTGCCGGGACAACCGCGCTACAAGCGCGTGCGCGAAGTTGTCCTGCGTGGCGCCGATGGCATTGTTTTCGTGGCCGATAGCGCCGCCGACCGCCTGCGTGAAAACCTCGCTATTTGGTACGAAATGCTAAACTACATGAAGGCGATGAGGCTCTGCGATAGCCCAGTCTTGCTTCAAATGAACAAGCAAGACCTGCCAAATTCGCTGCGCCCCTCGCAAATGCAGGGGCTTTTTAAGCGCCCCGGCAAGGAAGTTCCATCTATAGCGGCCGAGGCATTTCAGGGCAAAGGCGTGAAGGAAACTTTTTCTCAGATTTTGAGCCTTGTCGTTTCTGGCGGGAGGAAGTCATGAAGACAAATGTTTCCCAAGACGTTTCTTTGGCCGTTGTCGCCAACAAAGGTCAGACTTGGCGGCGTTTGCTTGAAGACCTTGTGCACTCCAACGCTTTTCTCGCTGCCGTGTTGACCGATTTCCAAGGCTTGCCTTTTCTTTCGGCCTTGCATCCGGACGCTGAGACAGGCTCGGAGGATCGCCTCATTGAAACCTTGGCGGCTTTTGCACCGCCTATGTTGCGCACGGCCGGGCAAATGGAATCTTTTTTCGGCCGTTTCAGTGTGGATGAAATTACCACCCGCACCAAGGAAGGCGCTCTCATCGTTTCTCGGGTGCTGGAACGCCCCGATATTGTTGCGATCCTGACCGTGCTTGTTCCTCCTCGCCGCGCTTACCGTAGGGCTATGAACAAAATCATTAGGCAACTGCAAAAGAGTTAGCGGAGGGAAAAATGGAACCTGTGAGCGAAGTGCTTTTGAAAGGAGAACTGGGCAACGTGGATTTGCCCTCGCTTGTTGAAATAGCCGCTTCCTCGGGCGATGAGGATGTTGCGGTGGTTATAAACACTCCACAGCAAGATTTAGCGGTTTTCGTGAGCGATGGCAGGGTGGTGCATGCAGAATCGTCCAATGGCGATGAAGGCATCAAGGCGTTGGCTAAGGCTCTCGCCGCGCAAGAGGGCACATTTCGGTTGGAGCCTGCGCGCAAAGCACCCAAAATCACCATTCAACAATCGTGGAACAACGCGCTTTTAGAAGCGTTGCGTCTCTTGGATGAACAAGAGGCAAAAATTTCACCCCAAACTACATCTAAGGAGGAAAATATGTCGCAAGGAAAGAAAACAAGGGAGCGCATAGCCGACGTGCTCTCCAATCTGCTTGAGGATTCGGTAGATATTATCGGCGCGGCTGTGGTAGGCACTGATGGCCTGATTTACAGCGCCGATTTCCCTCGGCGGGATGCCGATGAGGCGCTCATCGCCGCCACCTCGGCGGCAGTCTACGGCCTGAGCAAACGGACAATGGGACAAATTTCCGAAGGCGACTTTGTCCAGACGCTGATTGAGGGCACTGAGGGCTACATGCTGGTTCGGAGCATCAATCGTTCAGTGTTGTTTGTTGCCGTTTTGCCCCGCGACGTGAACCTCGGCATGGCATTTGCCGAGTCGCGCACAGTCGCCGCTGAACTCGCTGAGATTCTCAAGGCACTTGCCTAATCTCATTTAGGAGGTCCAAAGTGGTACTGGATTCTTCTGCAATGACTGAGGAGCAAAAGAAAATGTGGGACCAGTTGGTAGAAATGTTGCTTTACGGCCTTGAAAAAGGCTTGTGGGATATGTTGGGAGATGCCTCTTTTGCGGTGACGAACACCGTGGGGCGTGAAATGCTGAAAACCTTGGAAGCCAAAGGCCTGCAGGTTGAGGGCCAAGACCCCGGCGAATTGGCCTCGTCCGTGGGCAAATTTTTTGTTGACAACATGGCAATCGCCGACGAATTTGACATTGAGAAAGAGAACAGCACCGTTGCCCTGCACGTGCACAATTGCATTTTGATGGACGTGGAAAAGGACTTGATAGAACAAGGCGTACAACCGTTTCTGTGCCCGTTTTTGAACATCACCATGAACGCCCTTCGGCAAAACACCGGCGGCGCTACGACGATCACCCAGTTTGATGTGAATCCCGAAAGCCGTAGATGCCTTTTGCGGTTTAAGATTTTGGAGTAAGAAGTTCGGCCAGCCTCAAAATTTGACATTTCCCTCCCTCCGCCTTATAATGCGCGCGACAACCGATAGCAACCTTCGGGGCAGGGTGAGCGGCGCGGCCGCAATTCCCGACCGGCGGTGAAAGCCCGCGAGCGCCTCTTTTCGGCGCAGACTCGGTGAAATTCCGAGGCCGACGGTAAAGTCCGGATGGGAGAAGGTTGAACGAGCGTGCAGTTCGCGCGTGAGCGCGGCGTTTGGCTGTGCTTGCAAAGCCCCGGAAACTAAGTTTTCGGGGCTTGTTTTTGGCACGGCGCGCCCGCCACGCCTCGCGCTTTCTCCCATGCCCCGCCCCCACGGGGCATTTTCCTTCCTTATCCCCCCAATCCCTCAATCCCTCAGTCCCTTCCCCTATGAACCTCCCCGACGCCGGAAAGATAGTCTTGGGCACAATTTCCCGCCATCCGCGACGTGCTCGCTTTGCCCGCCTCGCCGCTTCTCTGTTGGCAGCGTTAGGGCTGTGGGAGGGTTTGGTGTTGCTTGCCCACCTGCCGCCTTTCATCCTGCCTTCGCCTGAAGACGTGGCAGTGCGCGGCTGGCAGGCTTTGCAATCGGGTGTGCTGCTGCGCAACACTTGGGTAACGCTTCAAGAAATCCTCGCGGGGATGGCGCTGGGCGTGCTCACGGCTACCGCTTTGGGCTATTTGCTCGCGAAATCCCCGTTTTTGGAGCGCCTGCTTGCACCTTACATAGTGGCGAGCCAATCGGTGCCGGTGGTGGCGATTGCGCCGCTGCTGATAATTTGGTTTGGCCCCGGCTTGCTTGCTAAGGTGTTGATTTGCGCGCTCATCGTCTTTTTCCCCGTGCTGGTCAACACGGTGGTTGGCGTGCGGAGCGTGCCGCAGGAACTTTACGACCTGCTCCGCTCGTTGGACGCCACGCCTTGGCAGGTGGTGCGCTATCTTGAAATCCCCGCGGCGCTGCCAGTGTTTTTCGGCGGGTTGCGGATAGGCGTCACGCTTTCGGTTATTGGCGCGGTGGTGGGCGAATTTGTCGCCGCCGACCGCGGGTTGGGCTTTCTCATCAACCTTGCCCGCGGCCGCTACGACACCGCGCTTGTCTTCGTTGCCGTTTTCACCCTTGTTGGACTGGCGCTGATTTTCTACGGCGCAGTAGTTGCCCTTGAACGCCGCTTGCTCAAATGGCTTTGACCCAACGACCCAACGACCTAACGACCTAACGACCTAACGACCTAACAACTCATCCTTAAGGAGTTCCCCATGTCCTCACGAAAACTCTCCCTCCCCTTTGCGCTTTTCTTGCTCATTGCCCTTTTGACAGCGTGCGGTGCGGCGAAAACCACTCCAACAGCCTCACCTTCGCTAACTGCCGCTTCGGCGCCCACCCGTGCCCTAATCGGTACGCCTGTCCACGTTGGCGCAACGCCGACCACCGTCCCTTCCCCCGCCAAGCCCAAACTTACCCACATTCGCCTGCCGATGGGCTATATTCCCAACATTCAATACGCCCCGTTCTACGTGGCAAAAGACAAAGGCTTTTACGCCGAGGCTGGCTTTGATGTGGACTTTGATTACAGTTTTGAAACCGACGGCGTGGCGCTTGTGGGCGCTGGCAAGTTGCCATTTGCCATCGTTTCGGGTGAACAGGTGCTGATGGCGCGCGACAAGGGTTTGCCTGTGGTGTATGTGATGACTTGGTGGCAGAAATATCCAGTTGTGGTGGTCGCCGACGCCGCGCTTGGGCTGAAAACCCCTGCCGACCTCAAAGGTCAGCGCATCGGCTTACCCGGCCTTTTTGGAGCAAATTACATTGGCTTGGTTGCCCTCCTCCATTCTGTTGGGCTTACTGAGCAGGATGTTACGCTGGATTCCATCGGCTTCAATCAGGTTGAGGCTTTTACCAGCGGCAAAGAGCGCATTGTAGTCGGCTATGTTACCAACGAGCCGATTCAACTGCGCGCCAAAGGCTACAAAATCACCACCTTCCCCGTGGCGGATTATGTGGATTTGGCTTCTAATGGCATCATCACCAACGAAAAAACGATAAAGGACAATCCCGAAATGGTGCATCGCTTTGTTCGGGCGACCCTGCGCGGCATCAACTATACCATCCATTACCCCGACGATGCCTACAACGTCTCGCTCAAATATGTGGAAGGGCTTTCTTCCGCCGACCGCGATGTGCAAATGCAGATTTTGCACAAGGCGATTGAATACTGGCGCGCCGACAAACTCGGCTATGCCAACCCGCAAGCGTGGGATAACATGGAAAAGGTGCTCCGCTCAATGGGCTTGGTGACGCACGACCTTGATGTTTCCAAAGCCTACACCAACCAATTCATCCGGCCGTAGCGCCATGAAGCCGTTTTTGAGCCTTGAGCACGTGGGCGTGGTTTTCCCCGCCGATGATGGGGAACTGGAAGCCGTTGCCGACGTGACTTTTTCCGTCCGCCCGCAGGAATTTGTGGCTTTGGTTGGCCCTTCGGGCTGTGGGAAGAGCACGCTGGTGCGCGTGGTGGCAGGGCTTTTGCGCCCGACGCGCGGCCGTGTGCTCTTCCCTGCTTTGGAGGGCGGCAAGCCGCGGGTTGGGCTTGTGTTCCAAAAAGCCAATTTGATGCCCTGGCGGACGGTTGAAGCCAACATTGCTCTGCCGCTGGAATTGCAAGGCTTGCCCAAAGCCGAAATCCGCCGCCGCGTGGCGGAAATGGTTGCTTTGATGGGGCTTCAGGGCTTTGAAAAGGCTTTGCCGCGCGATCTTTCGGGCGGGATGGCGCAAAGGGTTGCGCTGGCGCGTTCTTTCGTGTTCAACCCTTCGCTTTTGCTCTTGGATGAGCCTTTTGTGGCTTTGGATGCCCTTACCCGTGAATATCTGTGGGATGAACTGTTGCGTATGTGGCGGCGCGAGCGCCAAACTGTGCTCATGGTGACGCATTCGGTGAGCGAGGCGCTTTTGCTTGCCGACCGCGTTATCGTGCTTACAGCCCGTCCGGCGCGGGTAAAATTAGAGTTGACGGTAGACATCCCCCGGCCGCGCCACCCCGATTTGCGCTACACGCCGCGCTTCGGCGAACTGGTGCGCCGTTTGCGCGCGGCGCTTGAAATTCCGCACCTTGCTAAAGCCGCAGAAACGTGAGCCCGCGTCCCTGAGAGAAAACTCTCTGTGTTCCCCGTGTTCTCTGGCTGAAAATTAAAGCCCCGCTCCCACAAATTCTCGGAATTTCCCATGCAACCTTCGCTTTTCTCCTTCCAACCCACAATTCCGACTTGGTCGGTTGCCGAACTCACGGCTTACATCAAGGGCTTGATTGAAGGCGATGAAACCCTTGAGGCGTTGTGGGTGCGCGGTGAGGTTTCCAATTTCAAAATTGCCGCTTCGGGACATGCGTATTTCACGCTGAAGGACGACCGCGCTCAACTTCAGTGTGTGATGTGGAAGACGCAGGTGCGGCTCCAGCGGCGTGAGTTTTTGCCCCGCGATGGTCAGCAGGTGGAAGCGCGCGGCGCTATCCGCGTTTACGAAGCGGGCGGGCGCTACCAACTTTATGTGGAAATGATGCGCCCCGCGGGCGAAGGCGAACTTTACCGCGACTTTTTGCGCCTGAAAGCCCGCCTTGAAGCCGAGGGGTTGTTTGCCGAAGAGCGCAAGCGTCCCCTGCCGCGCTACCCGCGGGTTATCGGCGTGGTAACCTCGGCGCACGGCGCGGCTTTGCGGGATATTCTCAACACCCTCCGCCGCCGCTTTCCGCTGGTGAGGGTGGTGCTCGCGCCGACCTTGGTGCAGGGCGACGACGCACCGCCGCAAATCGCTGCGGCAATACGCGCCCTGAACGAGCGCGTTCAGCCCGATGTGATTTTGGTGGCGCGCGGCGGCGGCTCGCTTGAGGATTTGTGGGCTTTCAACTCCGAAGACGTTGCCCGCGCCATCGCCGATTCTGCCGCGCCGGTCATTTCCGGCGTGGGGCATCAAACCGATTTCACGCTGGCGGATTTTGCCGCCGACCGCCGCGCCCCAACCCCCACTGCCGCGGCTGAGTTGGCCGTCCCCGACCGCACCGATTTGCTCGCCAACCTTGCATCGTTGGAGGTGCGCCTGCGCCGCGGCATTGAAGCGCGGTTGGAAGGCTGGCGGCGCGAACTTGTTGCCTACGAACTTACGCTGAAGCGCCATGAGCCGATGGCGCGGGTTTTCTCGCAGGCGCAGTTGCTTGACGAAATTGCCCGCCGGCTTGAAAACGCCGTGCGCCACCGCTTGGCTTTGGAACGCTCCAAGGTGGATGGGCTGGCGGCGCGCCTTGAGGCTCTCAATCCACAGGCGATTTTGGCGCGCGGCTACGCGGTTGTTACCACCGCCTCGGGCGAACTGGTACGCAAGCCCGAACAAGCCCCGCCCGGTACTTTGCTCCACATCAAACTTGCCGAAGGTGAGGTTGACGCGGAGACGGTTTCATCTGTCCAAGCCGAGCGCGATGAAAAATGAGTGTTCCCTGATGCCCTGATGCCCTGATGCCCTGATGCCCTGTGCGTTGTTCCGGAGGAGCGATTGCAATGCCCGAACAAACTTTTCAAGATATTTCCGAAATGACCTACGAGCAAGCCCTTGCCGAGTTGGAAAGCGTAGTGCAGGCTTTGGAGCGCGGCGAGGGCACCCTTGAAGAGACGCTGACGCTTTACGCCCGCGGCCAAGCCCTGCTTCAGTATTGCCGCCGCCTGCTCACCGAAGCCGAGTTGAAGGTGGAGCGCCTCACCGCCGCGGGCACGGCCGAATTTCCAGCCGCGGGGGAGGTGGAATGATGCCCCGCCTTTCTTTGCGCTTTGCTTTGGCAGTGGCGTTGGCTTACTTCTTGGCGGCGTGCTCCCTTTCTTCGCCCGGCTCTCGTTCCACTTCGCGGCCGAGCGCCTCGGCACCCTCTCCTCATTCTGTCCAAGCCGTGGATGCGCTTGGGCGTGTGGTTTCGCTTGGGGCGCCGCCGCGCCGCATTGTGCTCGCTGGCAAGGCTTCCCTCCTGCTCGCCGACGCCCTCTACGCTTTCCCCGATGCACCGCAGCGCGTGGTCGCCCTTACCAAGGGCAAACAGAGCCTTGATTTTCTCAAACTGCTTGACCCCGACGTGCAGAAGAAGGCTGTTTTGGCGCGTGAGGTCGGTCCCGAGCAAATTGCGGCCTTGCACCCCGATTTGGTCATTATCAAATCCTTTCTTTATCCAAAACTCGGCAAATCCTTGGAAGCATTGGGCATACCGGTTTTCACCATGCGCTTGGAGGCGCCCGAGCAGTATCCGCGCGAATTGCGAGAATTGGGCAAATTGCTCGGCGAAGAAAAGCGCGGCGATGCCCTTGCCGATTACTTTGCAGGGAAAATGGATTTTCTCCAACAAACGCTTGATTCTGCCAATGGTCTTTCTAAACCGCAGGTGCTTGTTTTGCGCTCCGGAATTCGCGGCAATCGGGGCGCTTTTGCCGTTCCCCCTAAGAACTGGATTCAAACTCGCATGGTCGTTTTGGCGGGCGGCCGGCCGGTTTGGGGCAGTGTGCAGGGTAGCGGCTGGACGCCGATCCCATTGGAGCAGATCGCGGCGTGGAACCCCGATGTTATTTTTGTCGTTTCGTATCAGCGTCCCCCTGCAGAGGCAGTGAAAAAGTTTACCTCCCTCAGGCTCGCCAGCGCCCTGAAGGCCGTGCGCGACGACAAGGTTTTCCCCATCCCCGCGGATTTCATCTCGTGGGGCCAACCCGACACCCGCTGGATTTTGGGCGCTCAGTGGATGGCAAAGAAGATGCACCCGGATTTGTTTGCTCCGTTGGATATGCGGGAGGCAGTTTCCGAGTTTTACCGAACCTTGTACGGCTTTGACGAAAGCCGTCTGAAGGCAGTTTGGGCGAAATTGGGATGGTAAAGCGCCGCTCGTTCAAATGGATTGTTTTGCTCGCAGCGGTGTTTTTGTTGGGGGTGGCTTCGCTGTTTATCGGCCGTTATCCCTCCCCGCCTTGGATGCCGCCGCGAGCGCTTTTCACCGACCGCTTGGCGTTAGACCTTGCGCTCACGCTGCGCCTGCCGCGCGTTTTGGCGGCATTGTTGGTCGGCGCGGTGTTAGGGGCATCCGGCCTTGCTATGCAAATGCTTTTCCGCAATCCGTTGGTGGAGCCCGGATTTTTGGGAGTTTCGCAAGGGGCGGCCTTCGGCGCGGCGTTGGCAATTCTTTACTTTGCTTCCAACCCCTTTGCCGTGCAGGCTTCGGCGGCGGTGTTTGGGTTGGCGGCGTTGGGGCTTACTTATCTCTTCGCTCGCCGCTTGCGGTATGGCGGATGGGTGTTGCGCATGGTGCTCGCGGGCATTGCCGTTTCGGCACTTTTTTCGGCTGGGGTTGGGCTTTTGAAATACCTTGCCGATCCTCTCACCCAACTGCCCGAAATTGTTTTTTGGCTTTTGGGCGGGCTTTGGGCAACACGGTGGAGCGCTTTGCTGGCTATTTTGCCCGCCACTTTGTTAGGCCTTGGTGTGCTTTTTCTCGCACGCTGGCGCTTGAACGTGCTGGTTTTGGAAGACGATGCCGCCTTTGCTTTGGGGGCGCGGCCGGGGCGTGAACGGGCGCTTTTCCTTGTGGTGAGCGTTGTTGCCGTGGCCGCTGCTGTCTCGCTTAGCGGAATTGTCGCTTGGGTGGGGTTGATGATCCCGCATTTAGCCCGCCGTTTTTACGGCGTGGATGGACGTTCCTCATTGCCTGCTTCGCTGCTGTTGGGCGGGGCGTTTACTTTGCTTTGCGACGATTTGAGCCGCACACTCACGGTGGGCGAAATCCCGCTTGGCATCATCACGGCGTTGTTGGGTTCTCTGGCTTTTGTTGTTCTGCTTGCCTCCGAAGGGCGGGAGGTTGAACTGTGAAGTGCCGCTTTGCCTTAGAGGCGCACGCATTGACTTACCGTTATCCCAAAGCCGCTGTACCGGCGGTTTTGAATGCTGACTTTGGCCTTTCCCGCGGCGAAGTTGTTGCCGTGCTCGGGCCTAATGGGGCGGGCAAATCAACCCTGCTTCGCCTTTTGCTGGGGTTTTATCGCCCGCAAAGTGGAGAAGTGCGCCTTTGCCCTGCTTTAGGTGCGCGGCGAAAGGCCATAGCGTTCGTGCCCCAACGGGAACAAACGCCGTTTGCGTTTCGTGTAGCCGAGTACATGCTTTTGGGGCGAACACCGCATTTGGGCTTTTTGGCTTCACCAAAGCCGGAAGACCTTGCTGAAGTAGCCCTTACCCTTCGGAAGTTAGGCATAGAACCGTTGGCCGATAAGCCAATCACTGCTTTGAGCGGAGGCGAGCACCAATTAGTTCTAATCGGCCGCGCTTTGGTGCAAAAAGCGCCCATTCTTTTGCTTGATGAGCCTACCAACCACTTGGATTTGGGCAACCGTTATCGGGTGCTAACCCTGCTACGCTCGCTCGCCGATGAAGGTCGTGCTGTGTTGTTTACCACTCATGATCCGCAATCCGCCGCTGTGATTGCCGATAGAGCGGTTTTGATGAAAGAGGGGAGTATAATCGTAGATGCTCCCGCAAAAGAGGCCATAAGCGAAGCAAATTTAAGCCAGTTGTACGGCGCTTTTGTGCGGGTTGAGTCGGTAGAGGGATTTACCGTGGTTTTGCCCCGCCGCTGAGGAGTTTGTTTTATGGAACATCTGCACACACTTGCCGCGCTGCCGCCCTCATTGCGCTATGCCTTGTTCAGTGCTTTAGTTTTTGTGGAAGGGCCTACTGCGACGGTGGTGGGCGGTGTGCTGGCGGCAAGTGGGGGCTTTTCGTTTAAGGGTGCTTTTGTGGTGGCGGTGCTTACAAATTTAGCCGCGGACGTATTCTGGTATCAGGTAGGAGCGTGGATAAAGCGCAGTGGTCGTTGGTTTCAGAAAATAGAACAACGTTACCCTTACTTACCAGCACTGGAAGAGTACATTCGCAAAAGAGCGGTCGGCTTTGTGCTTTTAGCCAAGTTTACCTTCAACGGCGTGCCTGCTTTGCTGGCGGCGGGCATTGCGCGCGTTCCTTGGCGTAAAATTTTGGGCGCTGTTTTGCTCGGCGAAACATTGTGGATTGCCCTCTTGCTCGGGGTGGGCTATTTTCTATGGACGCGTTCTGGAGCGTTAGCAATGAGCGTGCGCGTTGCCGGCGTAATTGGGATGCTTGTGTTTGGAGCATGGGTGATACACAAGGTGCGTCAAGTAGCGCGCCGTGCCTTTGAAAGCGGAGAAATGAGCATGTAAGGCAAAAAGGTCGGCGCTCAGCCGACCTTTTCTGTTGTTGGTTTGGGGGGTTATAGTTGAAACCCCTCTCTGGCAGGCACAATTTTGTAGCGGTAATCGGTCACAAATTCCAATAGCCTTTGTTCCAGCCGCCTCCACCGCTCAGAATGTAGCACCGAGCGTGCGGCTTCGTATGAAGGTGCGAGGGCGGCCGTCAACACCTGCGGTGGCTCACCATAGGCTGTGAACCACGCGTCGGTTGGTTGTAGCCCCAGCCTTTGCATTTCGGGCAAAAAACGTTTTATCAAAAATTCAAAATATTCCCTATCGCGTTCGGGGCGTATGTTCCATGTCAAAAGCACTTTTACTTCCGTCACCGTCGCCCTCCTTCTTTGCTACGGCAGGTTTACCTCCAACAGGATTACCTTGACCTCCTCCGGCAGGTCGGATTTGTTTACCTTGAGCGACGGAAGAGGCTTTAAGTTTTCTGCTCCCATCTCTTTGAGGAACGCGTCCACCTTTTCCAAAGGCATTTTTTCTTGTGGCGTGCGGTAGTGCATGGGAATCACAATTGAGGGTTCAAGGACGCTAACGACTTCTGCGGCTTGAGAAGCGTTCAGCCCGCCTCCGCTGCCTACCGGCACTAATGCTACATCCACACGCCCGAGCGATTCTAATTCCGCTTGGGTGGGCACTCTCTTGAGGTTGCCCAGATGAGCAATAGTGATATCCTCATAATCAAACGCAAAAATTATGTTTCGTCGCGTTTCTTTGTCGTCTATTCTGATAGCGGTTATGAAAACGCCGCCTATTTCGTATTCCCCCGGGCTGTTTAGGATGTGGCGCGCGCCCTTCACCGCTTTGGTATAGTTGTGTCCGGGGGCATCGGTGCTTACCGTCACCACGTCCGCTCTCAATTTCAAAGGGGCGTAACCCACGGCTTTGTGGTCGTATGGGTCGGTGACGATGGTGCTTTTGCGGCGCTGGGTTAGTCTAAAACATGAATGCCCGTGCCATGTTAGTTCCATTTAACTCTCCGCGTTGCGTTTTAGCCTGAAGGATTGCACTTTGTTGCTGGAGATTATATCATCAACCATAGTTGGGTAGTGTATAATGGATGGGGTTCGTGATGCCATGTGCAGGCCGAGATTGCTGTGCGTGGTGGATTTTTTATTCAATTTTGCGAAGGTACTGCTATGTTTTCCAGACTGTTACCGCGTCGCTTTGTGACCAATCCCGCGTATACCGACCTTTTACAAGCCTTAGGCGCTACCATAATTGGCTTGGCAAGTGCCGCCGGAGTGTTGTTTTTCAAGCAAACCATTCGCTGGATTTACGCCCTTTCGTTTGAGGACTTGGGCGGCTACCTAACGTCTCATCTTGGGCGTTGGGGTATTGCGCTTGTGCCGGTGCTTGGCGGTGTGATAGTTGGAATTATAAGGCATTTTTGGCTGAGCGAAGAGCGCCGTCACGGAGTCTCGGCAGTTATGGAGGCAGTAGCCCTTGCTGGTGGCCGGATTCGCTATCAGCAAACGCCGCTCAAGGCTTTGGCTTCGGCCATTTCGTTGGGGATGGGCGCGTCGGTTGGGCCTGAAGACCCGAGTGTGCAGATTGGCGCGAGCGTGGGCTCTTTTTTGGGGCAAAAAGCCCATGTTTCGGATCAAAAGACCCGCGTTTTTGTGGGGGCTGGTGTTGCCGCTGGCATAGCCACTGCTTTCAATGCGCCGATTGCAGGGGTGTTTTTCGCTGTTGAAATTATTTCGGGCGAGTTTTTTGCCTCTTCTTTTGGGATGATGGTGCTCAGCGCCGTGATGGCTGCGGTGCTCACCCGCGCCGTCGTCGGCTCTATGCCTGCTTTCCATGTTCCACTGTATGCATACCACGGCCCGATTGAGTTGATTTTCTACCTTGGTCTGGGGCTTGTTGCGGCTCCAGTTGCCGTCTTTTACATTCAAGCCATTTACTGGGCACACGATTTTTTCCACGAATTGCGCTGGCCGCGCTGGCTCACTCCCGTGCTCGTTGGCGCATTGCTGGGCTTGGTGGGCGTCTATTTCCCACAAATTTTGGGCGATAGTTACGAAGCCGTTGGCGATATTTTGGCTGGTCGCAACCTCATTGTGAGCCTGCTTTTACTTTTGGTGGTTTTGAAAATAGCCTTTACGGCCTTGAGTTTGGGCGCTGGTTTTATCGGCGGCGTGTTTGCCCCATCGCTGTTTTTGGGAGCGGCGTTGGGAGGGGCTTATGGTGCGGCCATGAATAGCATTTTCCCGGGTTTGGGGCTGTCGCCCTCGGCATTTGCTTTGGTGGGCATGGCCGCGGTGCTTGCGGGCACCGTTCGCGCTCCCGTCACCGCTATCATGCTCCTGTTTGAAATGACCGATGATTACCGCATCGTGCTTCCCCTTATGTTTGCCGTAACGATTAGTATTCTCATCAGCCAAATTTTCCAGCCGGAATCTGTGTACACCCTCAGCCTTGTGCGCGATGGCATCCGGCTTGAGCGTGGACGCGATGTGGATGTTCTTGAAGCCATCAAAGTGCGCGAGGTGATGGAAAAACTGCCTGCTACCGTGAGCGCCAACCTTTCCCTGCGCACCGTGGCGGCGATGTTTGACCAATTTCACGTCCACGGCTTGCCAGTTGTGGACGATGAGGGACGCTTGATCGGCATAATCACCTTGCAAGATGTGCAACGTGCCGCCGAGAAAGACCCCGCCAATCTTGATAAGCCGGTTGGGGAATTTTGCCAGCGACATTTGATAGTGGTGCATCCCGACGACAGCATCAAAGAGGCTCTCTATCAGATGAGCGCACACGGCATTGGGCGGTTGCCGGTGGTTGACCCTGTCCATCCAGACCGTTTAATCGGCTGGATTAACCGCTCTTCCATCTTGCGGGCATACGAACTTGGCTTGGCGCGTCGCGCTCGCTTGCGCCACCGCGGCGAGCAGGTGATGCTTGAAGCCTTGGCCGATGCCCCGGTGTTAGAAATTGTGGTGCCAGAAGGTTCTCCTGCCGCAGGCAAAAAAGTTTCGGAGGTGCAGTGGCCTAAAGGTGCGATTTTGGTGCGCATTCAGCGCGGACACAAATTGATAATCCCGACCGGCCAAACTGTGCTGTTGCCGGGCGACCGCTTGACCGTGGTTGCCGAAGCGAACGTGGTGGACGACCTGCGCTCACTGCTGGAAGTCTCTGCCACTGAGCAGGTAGAACGGGCGGCACGTGGCGACAAGGAAGGGTAGAGAAGCCGCATTTGGCCGTGGCAGGGCATGGCGAAGCGCCTGCCCTGTCGGCTGCGTTTTCTCTTTGCTTGGCAAAATTGTTTACCTGTCGTAAACTATGGGCACTATGGACGCAGTTTCTTTGTTAGAACCCTTGCGCGAGGATTGGCTAAAGGCGGTGATTGCCGCTTTGGCAGATGATGAAACTACCGCCCTTGGTTTGCGCCCTCAGATGGAGCGTTTTTATGCTCTTTTGCTCCAGTCGGTGAGGACGGGGGACCCTACGGTAGTTGATCCCCTCTTGCACAATTGGGTTTGGTCCCAAACGATTACCGATTTGGAATCCGAAAAGGCGAGTGTAATTGAAGTATTGCAGAGGATCTTAACGGCTACGATAGGGTTTCTGCACGCTCATTTTCCCCCGAGCGAGGCTTTTGAACTGTTGATGGTGCTTCAGCCTTATTTCGTGCACATGGTGGAATACGCCGCGGCCCAGGAAATGCATGCTCACCTTGAACATTCCACCGCCCAGTTGGAGCATTTGCAAGAGGAACTTGAACGCCTTGAGCGCTCCAAGTCGGAGTTTGTTTCGCTTGCCGCTCATGAATTGAAAACCCCTCTTACCGTGATAGAAGGGTACTCGGCTATGCTCAAAGAGGCCATTCTTGAGTCGGCACCTGTTGAGGCGCAGGAGCGTTTGCTTGCTTTGCTTGAGGGCATTTCGCGCGGCACCGGTCGCATCCGCGAAATTGTGGATGATTTGATAGATATTCTGCTGATTGACAACCGTATGCTGAAACTGGCATTTCAGCCTTTTTGGCTGGACCAGATTTTTAGATCGCTTGCCGATGAATTGGCACCTGCGCTTTCCGAGCGCAACATCACTTTGCAAATCAGGCCTTTCCCCGGCATTGAGCGCGTGATGTTCGGCGATGCGCTGCGGCTGCGGCAGGCGTTTAGGAATTTGCTTGTGAACGCCATAAAATACACCCCCGATGGCGGCAGAATAACGGTGGATGGGAAACTGTTGCCGGGGTTTGTGGAAGTCGTGATCAGAGATACGGGCATTGGTATTGCTTTGGAAGACCAACGCCGCATTTTTGATAAATTCGGCCACGGCGGAAGCCCGCTTACCCATTCCAGCGGCAAGATAAAATTCAAGGGTGGTGGCCCCGGATTGGGCTTGCCCATAGCCAAGGGCATCATAGAGGCGCATGGGGGCTCTATTTGGGTTGAATCTCGCGGCAGAGATGAGCATACTTTGCCCGGCTCTACTTTTCATGTGTTGCTTCCCTTGCGCGATGAGCCGCCGGGAGAAGGTGAGGAGAGCGGAGTTTTTATGAAAATTGCTTCTTATTTGAAATCGCCACCGTGGAAAGGAGGCAAATCGTCGTGAATATACCCCCTGCTGACCGCTTAGCCGGTTTTGGCGCTTATTTTTTTGCCCAATTGGGGCAACGCATAGCCGCTTTGCGCGCCGAGGGTAAGGACATAATCCGCGTTGACATCGGCGCACCCGATATGCCACCGCCCGATTTTGTGATTGAGGCGCTTGTGGAAGAAGCCCGCCGCCCCGACACGCACAGTTACACCACTTACGGCGGCACTCCCGAATTCAAGCAAGCGGTTGCGCTGTTCTACAAAAAGCGCTTTGGTGTGGAACTTGACCCCGCGAGCGAGGTTTTGGCTCTCATTGGCTCCAAAGAGGGCTTGTTCCACCTTAGCCAAGCCATCCTCAACCCCGGCGACGTGGCGCTTATCCCCGACCCGGGCTACCCTACCTACCGCAGCGGCACGCTTCTCGCGGGCGCTGAGCCTTATTTCATGCCCTTGCTGGAAAGCAACGGCTTTTTGCCCGATTTGGAAGCCATCCCTGCCGATGTGCTCGCCCGCGCCCGCATCCTCTGGCTCAATTACCCCAACAATCCCACCAGCGCGGTCGCTCCCTTTTCCTTCTTTGAGGATGTAATCGCTTTTGCCCGCGAGCACAACATCCTTGTTGCCCACGACGCCCCTTACGCCGATGTTACCTACGATGGCTACCGCGCCCGCAGCATTTTGGAAGTGCCCGGTGCGAAAGATGTAGCCGTTGAGTTCAACTCACACTCCAAAGCCTTCAACATGGCGGGTTGGCGGCTGGGTATGCTGGTTGGGAACGCCGATGCTGTCCGCCATGTGCACGTTTACAAAAGCCAAGTTGATACCTCTCACTTTCAGCCAGTGCTCAAGGGCGGCATTGTGGCTTTGACCGACGACCGCATTTGGGATTGGATTGCTCAGCGCAACGCCATTTACCAAGAGCGGCGTGATATTGTGGTGAACGCTCTGCGGTCGGCCGGCATCAAAGTCTCGCCGCCGCAGGCTTCGCTTTATGTGTGGTATCCGCTGCCGGAGGGCGAAACCGACAGCAAGGCGTTTTGCTCACGGGCGCTGGAAGAAGCCGGTGTGAGCATGACGCCGGGTACAGTTTTCGGCGCTCACGGCGAGGGCTATGTGCGTGTTTCGCTTGGCACTAAAACCGATGCCTTGAAGGAGGCAATGGAACGGCTGGTTGCATGGCTGAAAAAGTGACCCATCCCACCAAGCCGCCTCGTGAAAAGGCTTTTTTGGTCGGCGTATCGCTGCGGTCGCGCCCTCAACTTTTGCCGCCCGAAGAGTCGCTGCGGGAATTAGCGCGCCTCGCGGAGACTGCCGGCCTTGAGGTTGTGGGCGAGGCAATTCAGCGCCTTGATCGCCCTTATCCCAAAACCTTCATCGGCCCCGGCAAACTGGAGGAGGTGAAGGCGCTGGTGGAGGAACTTGAGGCGAATGTGGTGCTGTTTGACGATGAACTTTCGCCTCGCCACCTGCGCGAACTTGAAAATTATTTCGGCGATAAGGTGCGGGTGCTTGACCGCACGGCGTTGATTTTGGACATTTTCGCCCAGCATGCCCACACCCGCGAGGGCGCTTTGCAGGTTGAACTTGCCCAGTACGAATACCGCCTGCCGCGGCTGACCCGCGCGTGGACTCACTTGGCGCGACAAACCGGCGGCGGTGGCGGGCGCGCCGGCAGGATGGGCGGCGTGGGTTTGCGTGGCCCCGGCGAGCGCCAATTGGAAGTTGACCGCCGCGAAATCCGCCGCCGCATGGCGCAACTGCGCGCCGAATTGGAAAAAGTGCGCGCTCACCGCCAACGCTACCGCGCCCGTCGTCGGCGCAACCGCTTGCCAGTAGTTGCACTGGTGGGCTACACCAACGCGGGCAAATCCACCTTGCTCAACCGCCTTACCGACGCGGGTGTTTACGTCGCCGACCAACTTTTTGCCACGCTTGACCCGACCACGCGCCGCGTGGAACTCCCCGGCGGGCATCTTGCGCTTTTCACCGACACAGTGGGCTTTATCCAAAAACTGCCAACGGCGCTGGTCGCTGCCTTCCGCGCCACGCTTGAAGAAATCACCGAAGCCGACCTGTTGCTCCACGTGATTGACATCACACACCCGCACGCCTCAGCGCAGGCTGAGGCCGTGCTCAAAACCTTGCATGAAATCGGCGCCGACCATATTCCCGTGCTTACCGTGCTCAACAAAATTGACCTGCTTCCCTCGCCGGAGGAGGCTAAAAAGGCTTTGGAAGCCTTCCCCGACGCGGTGGCAATTTCCGCCTTGCGTGGTATCGGCATCCCCGAACTGCTAAAAGCCGTTTCGGATAAACTCTATGCCACCTACACGCCCGTTACAGTTGAGTTGCCCTACTCGGAGGGCGGCTTGATTGCGCTCTTTCACGAAATGGGGCAGGTGGAGAGCATCCAGCATCATCGCGGCGGCGTGCGCATCACCGGTCGTCTCCCCGGCCGCCTGCTGGCGCGCTACGCCCCATTTATCGTGAAGGACGAACAGCCGCGGACTTCGCATAGCCTTGCTGAGTGAGCCGAGAAACACGGGAGTCTCACAGAACACACAGCAACATCTAAAAATCGTAACTGCCTACCCGCTCTGTAAGAGGGGGCAAACACTTCGGTACGGTGTGAGCAAAAGTCCACGCAGGTGGACTTCGCAATTTGTAGCCCGTGACTTTAGTCGCAGGGCACAAGGGGCGGCAGTTGAAACTGCACCTACCGCTTACGAAGTCGCTGGGCGAACAGCCGTTCGCCCCTACAGCCCCCACACCAAAAACACCTTGTAGGGGTGCACGGCGTGCGCCCCTTGTTCCGGAGAGGGCGAGGCGGCACAACCACCAAAGCAGTCTCCCACGGTCAGAAGGGAGATTGCTTCGCCGCCTTCGGCGGCTCGCAACGACACCATGCGGCGGCAGTTGAAACTGCACCTACCGCTTGCACCCGCACCAGAGTAGGTAATTACCAACTCCCGTTACGCAGCGGTAATTGACAGGCAACAATTTCACCCTATGAAACCGTTGAACTTTCGGCTTCTTCGCCCTCACCACTCCCCCAGAGCCTTGCTTCGCGGCGGCTCAGCCCCCTCTCCCATTCCACTGGGAGAGAAGGGGGGGCGCGCAGCGGGGGCAAGGTGAGGGCGATTAGATAAGTTGATGCTCAATTGCGTAACATGAGTTACCAAAAATCTGTGCCAATCTGCGCAATCTGTGGTTACTTTCTGGAGAGAATATGGACCGCCTAAACCGATTCTTAGACGCGACCTCGGAATTTTTAGCCCATCGCAAGGGATTGCTTCCGCTGGCGGGCATGGGATTGGTGGTGTTCAACTACGTGCTCCAATTCATCCCCGGTTGGGTGGGGGAGACCAACCTGTTTTTGCACCTTGGAGTGCTGGTGATTACAATTGGAATTATGCTCGCTTGGGCGCTGTGAGGGCATTGGATGGCGGTTCTCATCTTCAACAAGCCCTACGGCGTGCTTTCGGCGTTCACCGATGACGAAGGTCGCCCCACGCTGGCGGAATTTATCCCTATCCCCGGCGTTTACCCTGCCGGGAGGCTGGATTTGCGCTCGGAGGGCTTGCTTGTGCTGACCGACGACGGCGTTTTGGCGCACAGGCTGACCCATCCGCGCTACAAACTTCCCAAAATTTACTGGGTTCAGGTGGAAGGGAAACCCACCGAGGCGCAACTTGACCGTTTGCGCGAAGGCGTGCTCCTCCGCGGGCGGCGCACTAAACCTGCCGAAGTGCGTCCCATCCCGCCGCCGCCGTTGCCGCCGCGCGATCCACCCGTTACCCCGCACGGCGCGACCTCATGGCTGGAAATCACGCTCCGCGAGGGCAAAAAGCGTCAAGTGAGGCACATGACCGCCGCGGTTGGCTTGCCGACCTTGCGCCTGTTCCGCTGGGCGGTTGGTACCCTCACCGCCGCGGGTCTTGCAGTGGGTCAATGGCGTTTCCTCACTCCTTCCGAAGAACGCCGCCTTCGCAAAGCCCTTCACCTCTCACCCCGCAAATACTAACTCGCAACTCGCAATTCGCAATTCGCTACTCGCCATTCGCCATTCGCAATTCGCAATTCGCAATTCACTAATTACCTGCCATGTTATCTAACTTTCTTTCCTCCGCTCGTAAACTTGGCCTGGATGTGCGTGACGATGCCGTAACGCGTTACCTTTACAGCACCGACGCGTCAATTTACCAAATTCAGCCGCTCGCGGTGGGTATACCGCGCAACCGCGATGAACTGGGTGCATTCGTGGCGCTCGCCGCCGAGCATGGGATACCGATTTTGCCGCGCGGCGCGGGCTCCAGCCTCGCAGGGCAGGCAGTTGGCGAGGCGTTAGTGCTTGACCTGTCGCGGCATTTAGACCACATCTTGGAAATCAATCCCGAAGAGCGCACCGCCACCGTTGAGCCCGGCGTTGTGCTTCAGGAAGTCAACCTCGCCGCGGCGCGCTACGGCCTGCAATTTGGGCCTGACCCGGCTTCAGCCGAGCGTGCCACCTTCGGCGGCACGGTTGCCAACAACGGCACTGGTGCGCATTCCATCCGCTACGGCATGTCGGCAGACCACCTGCTCAGCGCCGACGTTTTCTTCGCCGACGGCTCTGCCGACACCCTGCGCCCCCTTCCGCCCGACGCTACGCCGAGCAACCCTACCACCGCCCGCCTGTTGGATTTTGCCCGCTCGCTCCGCGCCCGCGAAACTGCCCAAAGCCTCAAGCGCCACTGGCCGCACGTTTGGCGGCGCGCTTCGGGCTACAATCTCGTTTACCTTTTGCCGTGGACTCCTGCCGCGCCGCCGCAGTGGTACGACCCTGCGCAACCCTACCCGCCGGTTCCCGAAAATGCTATTCCCCTGCAGGCGCTCTTGGCGGGTTCGGAGGGCACGCTTGCGGTGATAAGCGCGCTCACCATCCGCCTTGTGCCTAAGCCGCGCCACACGGCGCTTGCCGTTTTGCCTTACCCCAGCATTGAGGCGGCTTGCGATGATGTGCTTCGCTTGCTGGAAGCGCGTCCTTCGGCAGTGGAGTTGATTCCGCGCGTCATTTGGGAAAGCGCCCGCACCGTCCCCGCCTACGCTTCGTTGGTGGATTTTGTGGAAGGCAAGCCCGAAGCGGTGCTCGCGGTGGAATTTGCGGGCGACAGCGCCGCACAGGTGGAGGCGCAGGCGCGCGCGGTGGCAAACGGCGGCTATTTGGCGCTGAGCCCCGAAGCCCAAGCGCACGTGTGGAAGGTGCGCAAAGTAGGGTTGGGGTTGTTGGCGGCGCGCCGCCCCGATGCCAAGCCGGTGTCTTTCATGGAAGATATTGCCGTGCCGGTGGAGCATTTGAGCGAGTATGTGCGCCGCATACGCGAAATCACCCGTGAATTTTCGGTTACCGCCGATATGTACGCCCATGCCTCGGCGGGATGCCTGCACATCCGCCCTATTTTGAACCTCAAATTGCCCGCCGATCGCCGCAAATTGCGTGCTCTCGCCGAGGCCGCGATGGAGGCCGGCATTTCGCTCGGAGGCGTGCCCAGCGGCGAGCACGGCGACGGAATCGCCCGCTCTGAGTTTCTGATGGCGGCTTTTGGCGAAGAGATTACTGCCCTTTTCCGCGAACTCAAATCTGCCGCCGACCCCAACGGCTTGCTCAACCCGGGCAAAATTGTTGACCCGCTGCCGATGGATTCGCACCTGCGCTACGGTGAAGACTACCGCCCGCAGGCGTGGAAGCCCACGCTGGATTTTTCGGCTCATGGCGGTTTGGTCGGCGCTGTGGAGGCTTGCAACGGTGCTGGCGTTTGTCGCAAGCGTACCGGCTTGATGTGCCCCACGTTCCAAGCCACCCGCGACGAGGATAAAAGCACCCGCGGGCGCGCCAATTTGCTCCGTGCCATGCTTGCGGGCCATTTGCCCGATGCCGAAGAAGCCGCTTACCGAGCGCTTGATTTGTGCATTGCCTGCAAGGGTTGCCGCTCCGAGTGTCCTTCGGGCGTGGACATGGCAAAACTCAAGTACGAGTTTTTGCACCACTACTACCAGAGCCACCGCCGCTCCGTGCGCGATTGGCTGTTTGCGTATTTGGGGCAGGCTTCGCCGTGGCTGTGGCGTCTTTCGCCGTTGCTCCGCTTGGGGAACTGGAAGCCCGTGCGCTTGGCGCTTGCCCGCATTTTGCGCCTTGCCCCTCAACGGGAATTGCCCTTGCCGCGCAAGCCGGTTGCGCGCCCGCACAGCGACCCCAACCCGACCGTGCTTTACCTGCCCGACCCGTTCACGCGCTATTTTGAGCCCGAAATTGAATCCGCCGCGCTCCGCCTGCTTGACGCCTTGGGCGAGCGGGTGGCGGTGCTGCCGGTGCTGGGCGGCGGGCGTCCGTTCATCTCCAAAGGATTTTTGGATGAGGCGCGCCGCCACGCTCGCCGCGTGCTGGATGCTGTCCGCCGCGCCGACCCCGAAGGCAAACTACCGATTGTGGGCGCCGAGCCTTCGGAAATTTACACTTTGCAGGATGAATTCCCCGAAATTTTGCCCGATGAGCCGTTGGCGCATTCTGTTTCCAAGCGGGCGTGGCTGATTGATGAGCATTTGGTTCGCAACCCGCGCTGGGCGGCGCTCTGGCGCGATGCCCGCCCGTGGGAAGGGAAGCCGGTTTTGTTCCACGGGCATTGCTACCAAAAGGCGCGCCCGCCCGCAGCGGATGGCTTGCCTGTGGGGCAAGAGGCGAGCCGCGCCGCGCTGGAAGCCGCTGGAGTGCCGGTTGAGGTTGTGCCGAGCGGCGCCTGTGGCATGGCGGGCGCGTTCGGCTACGAAGCCGAGCACTACGAACTTTCAATGCAAATCGGCGAACTGGTAGTTTTTCCCTACCTGCGCGCCGCCGAGCCCGACCGCGTGGTCATCGCCCCCGGCACCTCCTGCCGCGCCCAAATTGCCCACGGCGTCGGCCGCCAAGCCCTCTCCACCGCCGCCTTCCTTGCCTCCCTCATTCCTCATTCCTAATTCCTCATTCCTCATTCCTCATTCCTCATTCCTTCCCCATGCCCACCCCCTCCCTCCGCGAAGCCTTCCGCTTGCTCTGGCGCTACGGCTGGAAAGAAGCGCCCGACCGCCGCAAGGTGGTGCGCTTCATTGCGCTTTACATGCTGGTTGCAGGGAGCGCGCTGTTGGCTGGCGCGGCGGTGCTCCTCATCGTGCTGGGGGTGATGCGGGCGTTGTTCCTTTCCGCTCCGCTTTATCCGCCGCTAAACGATGCCCTGCATCGCCTCGGCTGGCCTGCGCGCGGCAAAGGATGGGAGGCGACGCCAAGTCGCTGGCGGCAACTTCACACCGCCCTTTGGGCTTTGCTGAGCGGCGGCGCGATTCTATTGGGCGCGTACTACCTCCTGCACTACGGCTTCTGCGCCCAAAACCTCATCTGCCGAGCCGAAGCGGTCTTCTCTTCCCCCTGACACTGAGACACCTGACACTGGAACACCTGACACCGGAACACATGACACAGCCACACCTGTCACAGAAGCATCTCTCCCTCCTCGCCGGCGGCGTTGGCGGCGCGAAATTTACCTACGGCGTGATGCGCGCTTTGCCCGACCCCGCCAGCCTTACCGTGATCGTGAACGTGGGTGATGATTTTGAGCATTTTGGGCTCAAAATCTGCCCCGATTTGGACACCGTTTGCTACACGCTGGCGGGGCTGGAAAATCCGGCAACCGGTTGGGGGCGGCGCGGCGAGTCTTGGCGGGTGATGGAAGCCGTCGCGGTTTTGGGCGGTCCCGATTGGTTTCGCTTGGGCGATTTGGATTTGGCGACGCATTTGGAGCGCACGCGGCGTTTGCGCGCCGGTCAGCCCCTCCACGAAATTGCCGCCGCGTTTTGCAAAGCGTGGGGGGTGAAGGCGCGCGTTCTGCCGGTCACCAATGAGTCTGTGCCCACGGTTGTGCTCACCGATGAGGGCGAATTGGCGTTTCAGGAGTATTTTGTGCGCAGGCGTTGGCAACCGCGGGTGCGCGGCTTTCGCTTTGCAGGTGCGGAAAACGCCCGCCCTGCTCCCGGCGTGCTGGAATCCCTGCGCACCGCCGATGCCGTGCTGATCGCCCCTTCCAACCCATTTGTGAGCATTGACCCGATTTTAGCCATCCCCGGCGTGCGCGAGGCGATTGCGGGCAAGCCCGTCGCTGCAGTTTCTCCGATTGTCGGCGGCGAGGCGGTGAAGGGCCCCGCGGCTAAAATGTTCCGCGAATTGGGCTATGAGCCTTCTGCTGCGGCGGTAGCGGAGCATTACCGCGGGCTGGTTTCCCATTTTGTGCTTGACGAGGCCGATGCCGATCAAGCCGCCGCCGTGCGGCAAATTGTGCCCCATGTGCTTGTGACCGATACCTTGATGACCGACGCCACAAAACGGGTTGAATTAGCGCGCACTGTTTTATCTTGGCTTGAGCGAGAGCCGTGATAAAATTTACTCTGGCAACTTACTCTGGATTTTGGAGATGAACTTATGGACCTTGAGAAGGTATTGCGAGATTTGATGGTTCTTACCGGCTTTTCAAAGGATGACGCGTTGGTATTGCGAGAAACGGCGGATGTTACTTTGGGGTGGAAAGACGAATTTGCGCAGGCGTTTTACGACCTGCTTTTTTCGTATCCGCCAACGGCTAAGGTGTTTCGGAAGGGGGAACGGCCTATACGTGAAGCGTCTCTCAAGGGTTGGTATGAAGATGTTGTGCGTGGCAATTTTGCCGAGTCGTTTTGGCGCCAGCAATGGGCTGTGGGCCTAATTCACATCGCGCGGCAGGTTACCAATCCTTATATGCTTGGAATGATGAGCCGCGTCCAGCAATTGTTTTTGCACAAATGTCTGGAGCATTTTGAACCCGAAAAGGCCGAAGAGGTTTTTAGCGCTTTTAAACGCGCTACCGATGTAATTGCCGGTATAATAACCGAAGGTTACTTTCAGAATTACATGAGCGCCATGCAACGGGTCGCTGGTTTTCGCGAAGGGTTGGTTGTGCGGATGTTGGATTTGGAAATTGGCCGCATGTTGGAAGATGAAGGCGTACGCCTGAGCATTGAAGATTGGTCGGTTGCCGATTCATAACTGGCTTGCCTTGGCGCTTGTAAAAACATCGCCCTCTGTTTGGCATGGGCGTTTCAGGAGTAACAATTGACCACCGTAGCCGTGGTTCCTGTCAAGCCGTTGAGGCGTGGCAAATCTCGCCTCGCGGGTGTGCTCAGTGTAGAAGAACGGACGCTTCTAAACCGATATTTGTTCACCAGAACGCTGGAAATTTTGCGAGCGGTGCCTGCGATAGAGCAGGTGCTGGTGGTGAGCCGCGACAGCGCCGCCTTGGCACTGGCTCGTGAACACGGCGCCCACACTCTGCAAGAACAAAGCGATTCGCGGCTCAACCTCGCCCTTAGGCGCGCCGTCGCCATTTTGCGCCCTGCGTTGGTTTCTACAATTTTGGTGCTTCCTGCTGATTTGCCTTTGCTGAGCGTAGAGGACGTGCGCGCCTTGCTTGAGGCGCGGCCTCAACCGCGCGGTTTAGCCATTGCCCCTAACGCAACCGGCACGGGCACGAACGGCTTAGCCGTTGCCCCGCCGGATGCAATAGAATTTGCCTACGGAGAGGATTCTTTCCACAAACATTTGGCTTTGGCCGAAAAGGCCGGGTTGCCGGTAGCAATTGTGAGGCGCACCGGCTTAGCGCGCGACCTTGATTACCCGCAGGATTTGGCTTTGGTCGCCGATGTTTTCCCCGAATTTGCCGCTCGCGCCCCGTTCTCCGTTCCCTCTTCGCTTGCCCATTTTACAATCCGCGTTTCTGCCGATTGACTGTAGGACTTACGCAGTTGCTCGTAGAAGCACTCGTTTTCATGTCATGGCGAGCCGCCGTAGGCGGCGAAGCCATCCCCCAGACGATGGGGGAGACCGCTTCGGCGGTCTACGACCGCCTCGCGGCGACATTCATTAAGGAGGAGAACTGCGTAACTCCTATGACTGATAAAGTGTGTGTAATCTTCCCTTGGAGGGCTTATGAAGCCGCCATTTATCTACCCCAATGGCGAGCACGCAGGTCCGATTGCCCGCCCTGATTTGCGCCCAATCCTTCAGCCCAATTCGCTGACTTGCTTTGTGTGCGGATTGGCAAACCCCTATGGCCTGAAAGCCTGTTTTTACCAGACTGCTGAGAACGAAGTTACGGCTTGGTACACTATCCCGAAGCAATACGAGGGCTATCCGGGCATAGCCCACGGCGGGATTGTGGCTTCTATTCTTGATGAAGCGGTTGGTCGCTCGGTAATGGGCACCGACCCTCGTTCCAGCCGCTTCCTGTTTACCGCCCGCCTTACGGTGAAGTACCGGCGGCATGTCCCCGTTGAAGTCCCCCTGCGCTTTGTGGGGCGTGCGGTGAAGGACCGCGGCCGCGTTGTCACCGCTTGGGGCGGCGTTTTCCTCGCCGAGGAAGACCCGGAGACCGCCCAGCCCCTCGCTGAAGCCGAAAGTATGTTGCTTGCCGTTTCCGAAGAAGAACTTGCTCAAATGGATGCCGATGCTCTCGGCTGGAAAATCTACCCCAATTGCAACCCTGAGGAGTGAAGTATGCATTTGGAATATCATCGTCCCAAAACCATTGACGAAGCCGTTGCTTTGCTGGCGCGGGAAGAGCCGTTCACCGTGCCGCTGGCAGGCGGGGCTTTTTTGAACGCCCAAAGCCGCCCTCCGGCGATTCCGCAGGAAGATGTCGCCGTGGTGGATTTGCAAGACCTCGGCTTGGGCGGCATCAAGCCGCGTGGCAACTTCATTGACATAGGTGCAACCGCTTCGCTTCAGGATGTTGTGGAATCCGATTTGCCGAAGGCGCTCCGCGAGGCGGCTCATATTGAGACGACTTACACCCGCCGCGTGCTCCAAACTGTTGCGGGCACGCTGGTCGCGGCGGACGGCATTTCGCCGTTTGCGACCGCGATGATGGCAATTGACGCCCGCCTCACCCTTGCCCCCAATGACGAGGTTTTGCTCCTCGGTGAACTCTACCCCTTCCGCTGGGAGCACCTACGCGGCAAACTGATTACCAAAATCACCGTCCCCGCGAACGCCAAGTTTGCGCTGGAGACTGTCGCGCCTTCGCCGCTTTCGCGCCCGTTGGTTGTGGTTGCTGTGGCGCAGTGGCCTTCGGGGCGCACCCGCATTGTGCTCGGCGGCTGGGGAGAAGCCCCTCATTTGGCGATGGACGGCCCAGAGCCTACCGGCGCAGAGCAGGCGTCGCGCAACGCCGCTTACGAAGCCGCCGATTACCGCGCCAGCGCCGAATACCGGCGCGAAGTCGCCGTTGTCCTCGTCCGCCGCGCCTTAGCCGCGCTGGAGTAAGAAACCACAGATTACACAGATTCCACAGAAAAGCACACGGCGCGTTATCTTGCCTCTTTGCGCTCTTGGCGTCATCTTGGCGACCTTGGCGTTCTGAAAATCTACGCCATCTGCGTCATCTGCGGTTCGATGCGTTTATCAGGAGTTTTTACTATGGAAATCACCCTCAATGTCAACGGAAAACAACACACCGTAGAAGTATCGGCAAATACTTCATTGCTTGATGCCCTGCGGAAATTGGGCTACACCAGCGTCAAGCGCGGTTGCAATGACGGCACGTGCGGCGCGTGCACCGTGCTTTTGGACGGCAAGCCCGTGTATTCCTGCTCGGTGCTCGCCGCGCAGGCAACCGGCCACCAAATCCAAACCGTAGATTCCCTCGGCGGGCAGAAGACCGGCTGGGATTTCACCCTTGACCTGCACCCCCTGCAAGAAGCCTTTGTGGAAGTGGGCGCAGTGCAGTGCGGCTTCTGCACGCCGGCCATGCTTCTTACCGCCAAGCATTTGCTGGATAAGAACCCCAACCCCACCGAGCAGGAAGTGCGCGACGCGCTTTCGGGCGTGATTTGCCGCTGCACCGGCTACGAAAAGCCGGTCAAGGCGGTGTTGCTGGCCGCGGCGCGGATGCGCGGCGATGAGGAAAAAGCCCACCAGTTCGCCGCGGAGGTCATGCCCGAAATCAACCCCGTGCCGCAGGTGGAAAAATATCACCATGTCGGCAAGCCCGAGCGCAAGGTGGACGCGCTCAAACTGGTGCAGGGCAAGCCCGCTTTTGCCGAAGATTTTGACATGCCCGGCATGTTGATCGCTAAGGTGCTGCGCTCGCCTGTGGCGCACGCCCGCATCAAGCGCATTGACGTTTCCAAAGCCAAAGCCCTGCCCGGCGTCCACGCTGTGCTCACGTGGAAGGACATCCCGCGCGTCCCCTATTCCACCGCGGGGCAGTCCGACCCCATCCCCGGCCCATTGGACACCTTCTCGCTGGACAACAAAGTGCGCTTCGTGGGCGACCGCGTGGCTTTCGTGGCCGCGGAAACCGAAGAGATTGCCGAAAAAGCCCTTGAACTCATTGAGGTGGAATACGAAGAACTGCCGGTCATCATTGACCCTGAAGACGCACTCAAGGAAGGCGCGCCCATCATCCACGACGAGCCGGAATATGTGAATTTCGGCGAATCCGACCCCAAGAGGAACATCGCGGCGCGCATCCGCATTGACATCGGCGATGTGGAAAAGGGCTTTGCCGAGGCGGATTACATTTTTGAAGGCGAATACGAAGTGCCGCGGGCGCATCAGGCTTACACCGAGCCGCACGTTACCATCACTTACTGGGACGAAAACGACCGCCTTGTGGTGCGCACCAGCACGCAGGTGCCCTTCCACACCCGGCGGCAACTCGCACCGGTGCTCAACCTGCCTATCAAGAAAATTCGCGTGGTCAAGCCGCGCATCGGCGGCGGCTTTGGCGGCAAGCAGGAAGTGCTGATTGAGGACGTGGCTGCCCATCTCACCATCGCCACCGGCCGGCCGGTGAAATATGTTTATACCGACGAAGAGGAATTCATCGCCGGTCGCCCGCGCCATCACATGAAAATCCGCCTCAAGACCGGCGTGAAGAAAGACGGCACGATTACCGCCAACGAAATGTACGCGCTTTCCGACACCGGCGCTTACGGCGGCCATGCCCTCACCGTGGTGGGCAACACCGGCCACAAGGCTATGGCGCTCTATGTGGGCGATGGCGAATATCGTAAGCACCCCAACATCCGCTTCTACGCCGACACGGTTTACACCAACACCGTGCCCACCGGTGCTTACCGCGGCTACGGCGCTACGCAGGGCTTCTTCGCGGTGGAGCGCCACATGGAGAAAATTGCCCGCGCTTTGGGCATGGATTCCATTGAATTTCGCCTGAAGAACGCAATCCGCGAGGGCGAATATCACCCCTTCAGCCTCGCGTGGAACGAAGGCCGCGAACCCGCGCCTGAAACCATTGAAACCAACGCGCTGGAAGAGGTGGTGAAGCGCGCCAAGGAAGCCGTGAACTGGGATGCCAAATACGGCAACCCCGAATGGCACAAAGTGCCCGGCAAGCCGCACCTGCGCCGCGGCATCGGCGTGGCTATGTTGATGCAGGGCACCGCGATTGCCAAACTGGATATGGGCGGCGCGTTCATCAAGATGAACGAAGACGGCTCGTTCAACATGATGGTTGGCGCCGCCGATCTGGGCACCGGCTCCGACACGGTCTTAGCGCAGATGGCGGCTGAGGTGCTGGGCGTGCCGCTGGAGGACATCATCGTGACCTCCGGCGACACCGACTTCACGCCGTTTGACAAGGGCGCTTACGCCTCCAGCACCACTTACGTCAGCGGCGCGGCGGCGACCAAAGCCGCGGAGCAGGTGGCCGAGCGCATCCGCATTCGCGCGGCGGCCATGCTCAACGCCCGCGGCGACGGTGAAGAGGTCTCGCCCGACGACATCGTGCTGGCCGACCGTAAAGCCACCGCGCCCGATGGCCGCTTCGTCACCCTGCGGGAAATCGGCTTCAACAGCATCCACCACGAAAACCAAGAGCAGATCATGGGCGCGGCTTCGTTCATGGCGCCCGCCTCGCCGCCGCCATTTGCCATCCAGATCGCCGAAGTCACCGCCGACGTGGAAACCGGCGAGTTCTGGGTGGACACCCTCACCACCGTGGCCGACGCGGGCGTGGTCATCAACCCGATCACCGCTTCCGGTCAGGTGGAAGGCGGCGTGAATCAGGGCTTGGGCTATGGCACAACCGAAGATATGCCCTACACCGAGGACGGCCAGCCGTTGGTACGCAGTTTCAAGGACTACCACGTGCCGTTAGCGCCCGAAATGCCGCGCTTGAAGACCATTTTCGTGGAAACCTTTGAGCCGACCCACCCCTTTGGCGTGAAATCGGTGGCGGAATATCCGCTCAACGGCGTTGCGCCAGCGGTTGCCAACGCGGTTTACGATGCCTTAGGCGCAAGCGTGGATATCGGCCCTGTGACGCCCGAAAAGGTGTGGCGGGCGAGCAAGGAGAAGAAGTAGTTGTAGGGGAGGTCTCCGACCTACCCCTACGGCGGATAAAGGTGAGAGGTAGAAGGTAGTAGGGGTGGGCCTTAGACCCACCCCTATCGCGTTTTATTCAGAAACAAACAGGCGGGTGTAAAGCCCGCCTGTTTGTTTTCAGGGTAAATTAGAGTTTTAGAGTTCCTTCAGCAAAACGGCGATTTCTTCAGGGTGTTTGGCGACTTTGACGCCTGCTTTTTCAAGCGCTTCAATTTTCTCGGCCGCGGTGCCTTCGCCGCCTTGGATGATGGCGCCCGCGTGTCCCATGCGCTTGCCCGGAGGGGCTGTGCGGCCTGCAATGAACCCAACCACCGGCTTGGTCATGTGGTCGGCAATGTATTGGGCGGCTTTTTGTTCATCGGTGCCGCCAATTTCGCCGATGAGCACCACTTTTTCGGTGTCGGGGTCTTCTTCAAACATCTTGAGCACATCCAGAAAACTGGTACCGTTGATTGGGTCGCCGCCGATGCCCACGGTGGTGGTCGCGCCGATTCCGAGTTGCTTCATGGCGTAAAGCACCTCGTAGGTCAGCGTGCCGGAGCGGGAAACCACGCCCACATTGCCCGGAATGGCGATGTCGCCCGGAATGATGCCGACCTTTGCCTTGCCGGGGCTGAGCAAGCCGGGGCAGTTCGGCCCGACGAGGCGTGAGCCCTTTTGGTCAAGGTAAGCGCGCACTTTCATCATGTCTTGCACGGGGATGCCCTCGGTGATGCAGACGATGAGTTCCACTCCTGCATCGGCGGCTTCAAAGATGGCATCGGGTGCAAAGCGCGCTGGTACGAAAATCACGCTGGCGTTTGCGCCGGTGGCTTCAACTGCCGCCTTTACTGTGTCAAAGACTGGAATGCGGTCGTCAAGAACCCATTGGCCGCCCTTGCCGGGCGTTACACCGGCTACAACTTTTGTGCCGTATTCAACCATTTGGGTTGTGTGGAAAAGGCCTTCGCGGCCTGTGATGCCCTGCACGAGCAGACGGGTGTTTTCGTCAATCAGGATGCTCATTGCACGCCTCCCTTTGCCGCCGCAACGGCTTTTTGAGCCGCTTCAACCAAGGTTTCGGCAGTGATCATATTGGCTTTGGCTAACATCTTGCGGCCTTCTTCGGCATTGGTGCCCACGAGGCGGGCTACCATCGGGACTTTGGGCTTGACTTCTTCCATAGCGGCGAGGATGCCGCGGGCAACTTCGTCGCCGCGGGTGATGCCGCCGAAAATGTTGATGAGCACGGCTTTCACGTTTGGCTCAGAAAGGATGATGCGGAACGCCGCCGCTACTTTCTCGGCGCTCGCCCCGCCGCCGATGTCCAAGAAATTCGCCGGTTCGCCGCCGTAAAGTTTGATGACGTCCATTGTGGTCATTGCCAAGCCCGCGCCGTTTACCATGCAACCGATGTCGCCGTCAAGTTTGATGTAGGAAAGGCCGTATTTGCGCGCCTCCACTTCTTCGGGGGCTTCAACGTCAAGGTCGCGCATTTCGGCGATGTCGGGATGGCGGAAGAGGGCGTTGTCGTCCACAATCATCTTGCCATCTACGGCGAGGATTTTGCCCTCTTCGGTGATTACGAGGGGGTTGATTTCGGCAAGGGTGCCGTCGCTGTTTTTGTAGGCTTCCCACAGCCCAAAGCAGACTTTGCTGAAATCCCGCCAGTACTCTTTGGGTAGGTCAATGCCCAAAGCGAGGTCGCGGGTTTGGTAATCGCGCAGTCCCAGCAGGGGGTCAATGTGGATTTTGATGATTTTTTCGGGGGTTTTGCGGGCGACTTCCTCAATTTCTACGCCGCCCTCGGATGAAGCCATCATCACGGGCTTGCGAGCAGCGCGGTCGTTGGTGATGCCGAGGTAAATTTCGCTGGCGATGTTGGCGGCTTCGTCCACCAATACCTTGCGCACTGGCAAGCCTTTCAGTTCCATTGAAAGGATTTGGGTTGCCAGTTCCTCGGCTTCTTCCGGTGAGTTGGCGAGTTTGATGCCGCCCGCTTTTCCGCGGCCTCCCACCAGCACTTGGGCTTTCACCACTACCCGCCCGCCCAGTTCTTCGGCTATTTGACGGGCTTCTGCGGCGGTGGTCGCGACGCGTCCCTTCGGTATGGGTACGCCATACTTCGCAAAAATTTGCTTGGATTGGTACTCGTGTAGTTTCATAGATGCTCCCCGGATTTCGGGCCTCTGCCCGGGTTTTTGGTGACCACATTATACCACCATTGGGCTTTTCGCGCGTTTGTTCCTATCATTCGGATTAGTGTGATTATTGTATGCGGTAACGCGGAGAAACGCAAAGACGCAGAGAGAAAACCACAGATTACACAGATAGCACAGATTTTTTCTGTGTTCTCTGCAAATTTCTGTGTTTTCTGTGGTTTTCTTTTTCAATCGGTGAAAATCTGTGTCAATCGGTGGATAGGGACGCCAAGGGCGCCAAGGGTAACGCAAAGACGCAGAGGAAACAGAGGCGCAGAGGACGCAAAGAAAAGTTTTTTCTGTGTTCTCTGCAAATTTCTGTGTTTTCTGTGGTTTTCTTTTTCAATCGGTGTAAATCTGTGTCAATCGGTGGATAGGGGCGCCAAGGACGCCAAGGACACAAAGGGCGCCAAGGGTAACGCAAAGACGCAGAGGAAACAGAGGCGCAGAGGACGCAAAGAAAAGTTTTTTCTGTGTTCTCTGCAAATTTCTGTGTTTT
>JALVVL010000017.1:82945-84693 GCA_027023425.1 Anaerolineales bacterium | reverse complement strand
CAGAGGAAACAGAGGCGCAGAGGACGCAAAGAAAAGTTTTTTCTGTGTTCTCTGCAAATTTCTGTGTTTTCTGTGGTTTTCTTGCTCAATCAGTGTAAATCTGTGTCAATCGGTGGATGAAAACCCCAGATTACACAGATTAGCGCAGATTTTTTCTGCGGAATCTGCGGTTACACAAAATCAATTGGGGGTTAGGGAAAGGTAGTGCCCGATTGCGAGCAGGATGAGCGCACCGAGGATGCCCGGCCCTACTGCCAGCGGACCGATTTTCCCCCATGCCCAGTGCCAATGGATGGCGGCGATATGCCCGCCGAAAAAGCCAACCCACGCGAGGATTTGGTAGAGTAGCAGTTTTGCGGGGCCGCCGTCCTTCCAGAGGTGGAAGAGCGCTCCGAGCAGGGTGGCAGTTAGCGCTCCGAAAATTAGGGATGGTAAGGTCATGGTGGCCTCCTGTTAGTAAGGGGCGATTATCCCGCTCCCAAGGCATTCTTCGCCGAGGTAGATGACCGCGGCTTGCCCCGGCGTGATGTCGCGGGCGGGAGTTTCCAGCCGCGCGCTAAATTTCCCTTCCCCCTCCAGCCTCACCACTGCGGGGATTGGGCGCGCCGTGTAACGAATTTGCACCTCTGCTTTGAATTCATCCGCGGGCGGTGGCACAATCCAATTCGCCTGCACGGCGGTCAGGCTTTGGCGACCGAGGGCGGAGCGCGGCCCCACAATCAGCGCGTTGCGCTTCACATCCTTGGCAATCACATACAATGGCTCTGCGGCGGCAATGCCCAAACCGCGCCTCTGCCCGATGGTGTAAAAGGCCAGCCCCTCATGCTTGCCAATTTCATTCCCGCGGAGGTCTAAAATCGGTCCCGGCTTTTGCGATTCGGGTGCGTGGCGGCGCAGGAAGGCGCGATAATCGCCCGCCGCAAAACACAAATCTTGGCTATCGGGGCGCTGAGCCACCGGCAAGCCAAATTTGACCGCCATGCGCCGCACCTCGGGCTTGGTAAATTCGCCGATGGGCAGAATGGTGTGCCGCAGTTGCTCTTGGGTTAGGCGGCTGAGAACGTAGGATTGGTCTTTGTGGGCATCTAAGCCGCGAAGCAGGTGAACCGTGCCGTCGGGGTCGCGCTTCAGTCGGGCGTAGTGCCCGGTTGCCATCAGGTCGGCGCCGAGGGCGTGGGCGTGTTCCCACAGCACACCCCAGCGCACGGCGCGGTTGCATAGCAGGCAGGGGTTGGGGGTGTTGCCTGCAAGGTATTCGTCAATGAAATACTGCACCACGGTTTGGCGGAAGGCGGTGCGCGCGTCAATCAGGTGAAACGGGATGCCAAGTTGCTCGGCAATGCCGCGGGCGATTGCCGTTGCCTCCAGCGTGCAACAAGCGTTCTCGGCGCTCCGTTCCGGCTCGCTCCAAAGGCGGAGCATGAAGCCGATGACGCGATAGCCGCGTTCCACCAACAACGCGGCGGCCACCGAACTATCAACTCCGCCGCTCATCGCGACGGCTATGGTGGGCTTGGTGTTAGACATAGGACGCCAAGAAAGTAACGCAGAGACACTAAGGGTAAAAACCACAGATTACACAGATTAGCACAGATTTTTTGCACAAAGACACAGAGAAAGCAAAGACGCAGAGAGCGCAAAGAAACAATTCTGTGTTCTCTGTAAACTTCTGTGTTTTCTGTGGTTTTTCATTGCAATCGGTGTAAATCTGTGTCAATCGGTGGATGGTAACGCCAAGGACGCCAAGG
>JALVVL010000017.1:0-82845 GCA_027023425.1 Anaerolineales bacterium | reverse complement strand
AAAGACGCAGAGAGCGCAAAGAAACAATTCTGTGTTCTCTGTAAACTTCTGTGTTTTCTGTGGTTTTTCATTGCAATCGGTGTAAATCTGTGTCAATCGGTGGATGGTAACGCCAAGGACGCCAAGGACACAAAGGACGCCAAGGAGTTAACGCAAAGACGCAGAGAAACGCAGAGGCGCAAAGAAACAATTCTGTGTTCTCTGTAAATTTTCTGTGTGCTCTGTGGTTTTGTTTTTTCTTCAATCGGTGGATAAAAACCATAGATTGAAATCTGCGAAATCTATGGTTTCCCGACGCAACGACCCACGAACGCACGAAAGGGCATTATAGCACATTACCGCATCCGCCCACTTCTGTTATAATTACCTGCGGGCACGGCAGAAGCGGCATCCGCGCCCCCTAAATCTTTCAATTGGAGGGCTTTCATGGCCTACAAAATCAAATTCGGCACCGACGGTTGGCGTGGGCGGATCGCCGAAGATTACACGTTTGCAAACGTGCGCCGCGCAGCGCAGGGTTTTGCCTCTTACCTCGCCGAAAAAGGTCATCGGGGGAAGTGGGTGGTAGTTGGGCACGATAAACGCTTCCATTCGGAAAATTTTGCCGCCGCGGTGGCAGAGGTGCTTGCCGCGAACGGCTTTCGCGTTTACCTCACCAACGGCGCAACACCTACACCTGTCATTTCCTACTCGGTGGTGGATAAAGGCGCGGTTGGCGCGGTCAACATCACCGCTTCGCATAACCCGCCCACCGATAACGGCTTCAAAGTGCGCGATGAGCACGGCGGCGCTATTGACCCCGAAGGCCTGCGGCGGATTGAGGCGCTCATCCCGCCGAGCGCCGATGAAGTCAAGCGTGTGAAACTTGAAGACGCTTTGAACGAAGGTACGGTGGTTTACTTTGACCCTGCCCCCGCCTACATTGAACACATCAAAACGCTGGTTGACCTTGAGCCAATAAAAGAAGCCGGTCTCAAAGTGTTAGTTGACCCGATGTGGGGCAACGGCGCGGGCTGGTTCCCCCGCCTGCTGGAAGGCGGCAAGACAGTGGTGGAGGAAATCCACAACATCCGCAACCCCATTTTTCCCGAAATGAAGCGCCCCGAGCCAATTCCGCCCAACATCAACGTTGGCCTGCAAGAGACCGTGCGGCGCGGCGCTGATGTGCTCATAGTCAACGACGGCGATGCCGACCGCCTTGGCGTGGGCGATGAGCACGGCAATTTCGTCAACCAACTGCGCGTTTACGCCCTTTTGGCATACTACCTGCTTGAGGTGCGCGGCCAGCGCGGTCCCATTGTGAAAACCATTTCCACCACCACGCTCCTCAACAAGATGGGCAAAATTTACGGCGTGCCGGTTTACGAAACCGGCGTTGGTTTCAAATACGTTGCACCCAAGATGCTGGAGGTGGATGCGCTCATCGGCGGCGAGGAATCGGGCGGCTACGCCTTTCGCGGCAACGTGCCCGAGCGCGACGGCATCCTCGCCGGGCTCTACATCTTGGACATGATGGTGAAACTCAACCGCAAGCCGGACGAACTGGTGCAACTCATTTTTGAGAAATTCGGGCCTTCCTACTACGACCGTATTGATGTGCCTTTCACTGGTGACCGTGAACCGATTGAGGAGCGCGTCCGCAACGCCAAGCCCGAAACCATCGGTGGGCTGAAGGTTGTAGGCTTTCGCACAATTGACGGCTATCAGTTCATGCTGGAGGATGGTGGCTGGCTTCTTATCCGCTTTTCGGGTACCGAGCCGCTCTTGCGGGTGTATTGCGAGACCACGCATCCGGACCGCGTGCAAGCGATACTTGACGACGGCCTTCGTATAGCCGGCTTGAAATAGCGGTTGCCCATGCCCTTAGCCGATACGCACTGCCATCTGTTCTTTGAAAGTTTTGACGAAGACCGCGCCGCAGTTATAGAAAGGGCGCGCGCCGCGGGCGTGGAGCGCATCCTGACCTTGGGGGTTGACATTCCCTCATCGGCGGCTTCGGTGGAGCAGGCGCGGCAGTATGATGGTGTGTACGCGGCGGTGGGCGTCCATCCAAACGATGCCGCGCGTGTTTGGCATGGCGAGAGCACTTTGGCAGAATTGCGGGCGCTCGCTCAGACGGATGAGGTCGTTGCCATTGGCGAAATTGGTTTGGATTACTACCGCGACTACACCCCGCCTGACCTTCAGCGCTCGGTTTTTGTTGCCCAACTTTTGCTCGCTGCCGAGTTGGGCTTGCCGGTGAGCATTCACATCCGTGATGCGGTTGCCGACGCGCTAACGATTATGAGCGATTGGACAGCCGAGTTGCGCGCCCGCGGGAATGCGCTGGCGGCGCACCCGGGCGTGTGGCATGCCTTCGGAGGCACCGAAGCCGAGGCGCAAAAGGCGATTGACGCGGGATTTTTGCTCGGCATTGGCGGCCCCGTCACCTTCAAAAACGCCCGCGAGCGCCAGCAGGTGGTCGCGGCGCTTCCGCTTGAAGCGATGGTTTTGGAAACCGACGCGCCCTTTTTGGCACCTCATCCACACCGCGGAAGGCGCAACGAGCCTGCTTACGTGCGGCTGGTTGCCGAAAAAATTGCAGAACTGCACGCCTGCGAAGTTGAAGAAGTGATTGCCGTCACCTCGCAGAACGCCGATAAAACTTTTGGTTGGAGAGATATAGTTTGACCACAGCCACTTTTACCAATTTGGTGCAATCGGATTTGCGGCGGGTGGAAGATTTGATGCGCGCCCAAGCCGCTGGTCACCATCCAGACCTCATTGCCGCCCTTGAACACCTGATTTCGGCAGGGGGCAAGCGCCTGCGGCCGACTTTGACACTGTTGGTCGGCAAAATGCTCGGAGCGGAAGATGAGCCGCTGATAACTTTAGCCGCCGCGGTGGAACTTTTGCACACCGCTACCCTCGTCCACGATGATTTGATTGATGGCTCACTTTTGCGCCGCGGTATTCCTACCCTAAACGCATCGTGGTCGCCCGCGGCTACCGTCCTCACGGGCGACTTTATGTTTGCCCGCTCGGCAGATATGGCGGCGCAGGTGGGTTCAATTCGCGTGATGCGCCTTTTCGCCGGTACGCTCGCCATCATCGTGGAGGGTGAACTGGCGCAGATGTTTGACGGCCCCGGTTTCGCCGACCGCGACGCTTACTACAAGCGCATTTACGCCAAAACCGCTTCAATGTTCATATTGGCAACCGAAGGCGCGGCGGCGCTGGCTGGTGTGCCCGAGGAGATGATCCAACAGGCACGCTGTTTTGGGCATGATTTGGGCATTGCTTACCAGATAGTTGACGATATCTTAGATTTTACCGGCGAGCAAGTGAAACTCGGCAAGCCCGTGGGCAGCGACCTGCGGCATGGGCTTATCACCATGCCCACACTTTGCTACCTTGAGGCTCACCCCGACGATGCTGACTTGCAAACGGTGATCGCCGGTGGAGTGTTGGGCAACGATGCAGTGGAAGGGCTGATTGAGCGCATTCGCTCCAGCGATGCAATCGCTGTCGCCGCCGGGGAAGCGCGTCGCTTTGCCCGCAGCGCTCTGGATTGCCTTGAGCGTCTGCCGGTTTCGGAGGAACGCATGGCGCTGCGCGAACTTGCTAACTACATCGTGGAGCGCGATTTTTGAGCACTTTTTGCCCCAACCAAAAACCCCTACCAGCGTGGTAGGGGTTTTTCAATTTCTGTAACCATTCCAGCCTTGGCAAGAAGAGACCACAGGTTTCGCAGATTCCGCAGAAAAAAATCTGGGCTAATCTGTGTAATCTGTGGTTTTCATCCACCGATTGACACAGATTTACGCCGATTGAAGAAAAAACCACAGAAAACACAGAAATTTACAGAGAACACAGAAATTTTTCTTGGCGCCCTTCGTGTCCTTGGCATCCTTGGCGTCTCTGCGCTCCTCTGCGGCTCTGCTTTTCTTTGCGTCTTTGCGTTATCTTGGCGTCCTTTGCTTCCTTGGCGGTCTTGGCGTCATCTTGGCGACCTAAAAATCAGTGCTATCCGTGGTCTATTCCCTTGTGGCTGAATGGTTACCAATTTCTGTAAGTCATTCGGGCTTCATCGTGCGGATGTCTTCAAATTTTTTCACCAGGTCGCCGAGCACTTCTTTGACCTGCTCTTCATTAAGTCCTTGCACTTTGATGGTGATAAGGGTGTTTGCTGGTGTGTCGCCGGCGAAGGTGCCAAGGGCTATGATGTTGCCGCCGGCTTCGGCTATCGCTTTGGTGATTTTCGCCAATTCGCCGGGTACATCAGGCGCGTAGAACGAAGCGCGCACGCCCGGCATTCTCGCTCCCATCATTTCTAAGAATACTTTGAACAAGTCGGTTTCGGTGATGATGCCCACAATATCGTCGCCGCGCATGACTGGAAGGCCGCCGATTTTGTTGTCGGCCATGATGCGGGCGGCTTCTTCAATTGGTGTGTTTTCTTCAATCGTAATGACCTCCTTGGTCATTACTTCTTCCACCGTGATTTTACTGAGTAGGTAGTTTATCTCCCAAATGCTCAGGGTGGTTGCCGGAGAAGGCGAAGCGTTTAGCAAATCTTTGTCTGAAACTATCCCCACCAGTTTGCCGTTTTTGACCACGGGGGCGCGGCGGATGTGCTCAATTTTCATCAGGTTGAGAGCGTCAACAATTGGCATATCCGGCGGCACTGTAATTACCGGATGGGACATGCGGTCGCCAACTAACATTGCTTACCTCCTTGAAAGTTGAATTGCAGGTGAAGAGTTGCCCTTTGCCTGCTTCGGTAATAGCAAGTATTTATCTATTTACATTATACGATGTTGCACCGTGCTTGCCGAGTGACACTTATCACTGGATGAAACCGCGAAGCGCAAAAAGGTCAGGAGTTACGCGGTTCCCCTGCTTTGTGTCACTGCGAGGCGGTTTCCTCCACTGTCTGGGGGATGGCTTCGCCGCCTACGGCGGCTCGCCATGACATGAAAACGAGCGCTTCTCCGATCAACTGCGTAACTGAAGGGAAAAGCCTATCTCGGCTTACAGGCCGAGATAGGCTTTCTTCACTTCTGGGTTGCTGGCGACCACTTTGGAGGGGCCTTCAATTTCAATTTTGCCCTCGGCCAGCACGTAGGCGTAATCGGTTACTGCGAGCGCCATTTGGACATTTTGCTCTACCAATAGCACGGTGATGCCGGTTTCGCGTAGTTTTTTGAGGCTTTCAAACAGTTGGAGCACCAAGAAAGGCGCCAAGCCAAGCGAAAGTTCGTCAATCATCAGCACCTTAGGGGAAGCCATGATGCCGCGCGCCACGGCGAGCATTTGTTGTTCACCGCCGCTCATGGTGCCCGCTTTTTGATTGCGCCTATCTTTTAGCCGCGGGAACATCTCGTATACCAACTCCAAATTTCGGTCTATATCGGCGCGTGCGCGTTTAGGCGATGCTCCCATCAGCAAATTTTCTTCTACGGTCATGTGAGTGAAAAGTTGGCGGCCTTCGGGCACGAGCACAAGCCCTTGCGCCGCTCTTGAGTGGGGGGCAAGGCGGTGAATATCTTTACCTTCAAAGAGGATTTGGCCGCTCCATGCTTTGTTGAGACCCATTATCGTGCGCAGCAGGGTGGTTTTGCCTGCTCCGTTAGCGCCCACAAGCGAGGTCATGCTCCCTTTTTGCAGGGAGATGCTAACGCCCCATAAAATTTGCACTTCGCCGTAGCCGGAAGTGACGTCGTGTAATTCCAAGATAGCCATACGCATCCCTCTTTTTAGTTGGGGTTTTTATTCGCCTTTCATCAGCCGCTCGGCGAGTTTGGGGTCGCCCAGATAGGCTTGGATGACTTTTTCGTTGTTGGCGATTTCTTCGGGTGTGCCTTCGGCGATGAGTTTACCGAAATCAAGCACTAAAATGCGGTCGGAAAGGTTCATGATCGCGCTCATAACGTGTTCTATCATGATGATGGTGATGCCGCGATCGCGGACCGCGCGCACGGTTTTTACCATGCTTGCGATTTCGGAAGGGTTGAGGCCGGCCAGCACCTCGTCCAAGAGGAGCAGTTTAGGCTGTGAGGCGATGGCGCGCGCCATCTCTAACCGTTTTTTCTGAGCCACGTTGAGGCTTCCGGCCAGTGCATTCGCTTTTGGCGCGAGGCCAAGCAGGTCAAGCACTTCATCGGCTATTTTGGCCGCGGTGCTCAAATTTGCGCTCGCGTGCCCGAAACATGCCCCTACCATTACGTTTTCCCGCACGGTGAGTTCGTTGAGGGGACGTACAATCTGGTGAGTGCGCGCTAAGCCTTTTTTGGCGAGGTAATAAGGTTTTTTCCCTGTTACATCTTCGCCTAAAAAGATTACTCGTCCTTCATCTGGTTTGTAAACGCCGTCAATTACGTTGAAAAGGGTGGTTTTGCCGGCGCCGTTGGGGCCAATTAGACCCAAGATTTGGCCTTCCGGCAGGTCAAAAGTCACTTGGGTTAGCGCCTGCAGGCCGCCGAAGCGCTTGGTTACTCCTTGAACTTGGAGAATCATATCAACCACCTCCGCACTTTAGGGTAGCGCTGGCGCAGCCAGCCGACCAGCCCGCGAGGGATGAAGAGTACGATGAGAAGCAACAGGACGCCGGAAATGGCCAGTTGTAAATTTTTGAAGAGAGGGCTTACGAGCAGGTAGTCGCGCATTGTTTCGTAGCCTGCCGCTCCCAAAATTGGCCCCAACACCGTGCCTTGACCACCGAGCATTATCATCACTATCATCTCAATTGAAGTGCGCAGCGGGAAGGCAAGGCCGGGTTCAATTGTGCCGTTTTTGAAAAAGTAAATTGCTCCTACCATCCCCGGAATAATGGCTGAGAGCACAAACGCCCAGTTCTTTGCGCTTGGGGTGATTACGCCCATTACTTCGGCGGCATCCTCATCTTCGCGAATTGCCAGTAGCCCGAGGCCAAATTTGGAGGTGCGAACCCAGTAACTTAGGATGGTCACTATGATGGTAAGCCCCACCATGATGTAGAAGACCAGTTGCAAGGCGTGCATTGCGCCGCCATAGGCTTTGTAGATTTTGAAATTCAAGGTCATGCCTGTGGGGCCGCCAAAGGGGGCAAAGTTGTTGATGAAGGCGCGCACGGCTTCGTTTATGCCGATGGTGGCGAGGGCAAAATAAGCGCCTCTAAGCCGCAAGATGGCTACGCCTAACAGGTAAGCCAAAAGCGCGGCCGCTAAGCCGCCCGCCAGCATGGCCATCCAGATGTTCCAGCCCAAGACGTTGATCGTGTAGAACCCTACATATCCGCCAAATCCAAAGAAGACCACATGGCCGAAACTTACGTACCCTGTGTAGCCGAGCAGTATGTTGAGGCTTGAAGCCAAGGCCACGGCGCTGAGCACCGTAAAGGCGGTTTCTCGGTTCAATGCGTTATGGGTTACGATAGGCCATAGCCCTATCACTAACACCGTACCGAGGCTTAGCCATAGGCTCGCGTGTTGGAAGAATTTTTTGCTCATTCTTCCCCTCCAAATAGGCCGTTGGGTGCGACGAGCAGGATGAGCACAAAGAGTACAAACTCAAGGACGGGTGTCCATGTGGTGGGCATTGCCATTGGCACCAACCCTTCAATTAGGCCTAAAATCAGGCCGCCGAACAACGAGCCAACAGGGTTGCCAAGCCCGCCGAGCACACCGATCACGAAACTTTTGAGTTCGTATGTTTCGCCGGAAAGGATGGTGAAGGGGAAAAAGGTGGCAATTAGGCCACCGGAAACCGCGGCAAGCAATGTACCCAATCCAAAAGTAAGGGCTAATACCTGCGCCGAGGGAACTCCCACTATTTCAGCCGCGTCGCGGTTATCGGTTACGGCGCGTATGTAACGCCCCGGACGGGTGTACTTGAGGAATAGAAATAAGCCTACGGCTACACCGACTGAAATTACTGCCGCTATAAGCCTTGTCATTGTCACAACCGTCTCGCCGAATTGGATGCTTCCCAAGTCAAGCGGAATGTTGCGCGGCGTGGTTGTGAAGATCGCCGTTCCTATACCCAGTATCATCATGTTTACCGAGTATGTTGCCAGCAGGGTAGATAATTCTGGAGCATTGATTACGCGGTGCACGGCTATGAAATAGATGATAACTCCGAAAATTAGCCCTAAAACAGCCGTTAACACCAGGGCGATGTAAGGGTGTATCCCTAATCCTACAAACAGGTAGTACACGCTGAACATCCCCAAGGCTATTAGCGAGCCATGGGAAAGGTTGATCACGTTCATTACACCCCAAATGAGCGTTAGCCCCATGGCGGCAATGCCATACACAAACCCCAACAGCAAGCCGTCAATTAGGGAACGAATCAGTGCATCCATCATAGTGCGCTCTCCATGGTGAGGATGGGGAGGTGAAGGGGAATAAAAAGCCTCCCTCAGAGGAATTTCCTCTGGGGGAGGCTTGGCTTACAGGGATTTTAGTGTTTCAAGGGGTAAAGCGGAGCGGCCGTGGCACCTTCTTTCGGCCACACAACTTCTTTCACCAGTTTGCCGTCTTTCTTCTGCCACTGGATGTAGATCATTTCGTGGCCGATTTGCAGGCCGTGAGCGTCGGTGGTGTTGAACTTGATGTGGCCGAAGAAGGTCAGGATGTCCATTTTGTCCAGTGCGGCTTTGACTTTGGCGGGGTCAACCGAACCGGCGTCCATGATGGCTTTTTGGAGCACCAGACCGGCCACATAGCCACCGGCGGAGTGGTAGTCGGGGTCTTCGTTGTAGGCGGCTTTGTAGGCTTTCACGAAGTCGGCGCTGGTGGGGCCGAACCAAGTGAGGCCGGCGGCCTTGGCGGATTCAGGTGAGTAATTCGCGCTGGCTTCCCATTGGCTGGGGCCAACCACGCCCAGAGCAGCGTCGCCCAAATCGGCAAAACTCGGGTCAGGCGGGGCAACCAGCAGAGCGAGGTACTTGATGGGCAGTTTCTTCTCGTAGATTTGGCGTGCCAGCGTGGAGCCGTCTTGGAAGTGACCGCCGCCCATCACGGCCTCGGCGCCGCTATCTTGAATCTTGTTGATGAAGGAGCCGAAGTCGGTTGTGCCTTTGTCGTAGCCTTCAAACATCACTACGTCGTAGCCTTTCTTTTCGGCGTATTCCTTTGCGGCTTTGACCACGGCGGTGGAGAATTTGCTGTTTTCGTAAATGAAGGCCACTTTCTTTACATTGGGGTCAAGGCTCTGCAGCAGGTCAACCGCACCGGTGAGGTAGTGGCTGGCCGGTGTGTAGAGTTGATAGACCCGCTCATAGCCCTTCTTGAAAATGGAGTCGGAGGCCGCACCGGTCGCGAGCATGATCTTGCCGTATTGCTCGGAGATGATCGCGGCCGAGGAGGTCAAACCACTGGAGTAAGGGCTGATGAGGAAGTCGGCCTTGTCTTTGGTGATAAGGCGGGTGTAGAGTTGTTGTACTTTGTCGCCGCTGCTTTCGTCATCGTAGGACACGGCTTTGAATTTCACAACCGTGCCGTCGCTCAACTTAATGCCACCCTGATCGTTGATTTGCTTGATCCACAAGTCTAAGCCATCGCTTTGGCGAGTGGATTCTTCGTTGTATTTGCCCGTCTTGGATTGGGTAAACCCGATAGTGACTGTGATTTCCTTGGCGCTGGGGGCGCTGGTCTTGGCGGGCGCGTTGTTTTGAGAAGATTCGCTCGCCTTGGGTGCTGGAGCGCTGGTCGGCGTTGCCTTGCCGCATGCCGCCAGCACCATTCCGGCAACCAACAGGATGCCTATAAGGATGTAAAGTTTCCGTCGCATATTCGCTCCTCCTTCGTAAGGTGTTGGAATGGATGTTTGTGGGGCTTGCCGCCCCAAGCACGATACTCCTTTATCATTTTAGTACTATTTTGCTTTTCGCAAGGGCTTGCTTGGCGCCTTCGGTGTAAAAAAACGGTAAAAAACGGGAGAAAACATCATATTTTTGTGATAGTTTCGTGCGTTACAAAAGCCCCCTTCACCAAGAAGGGGGCTTTTGGGTCACGCAAATAGCAGTCCTGCCATGCGTTTTAGCATTTCTATGCCGCGCACTTCGGTTTCAAAGAGCGGTATTATCGCCCGGACCATGTCGCCAAATTCTTCTTCTATTTCCTTCATGTACTCTGCTTGCATTTTGATGCGGTTGAGGATGAATTCGTCCGCTTGGTCGCTCACCTCACTTGCGTCTATCAGCATGTTCACTATCACCCCGCCAACCGGTATGCCGAACTCATGGAACCAGTTGATGAAGCGTTTGATTACCGCTATCGGCAACGCCTCTGGCAGGGTGACGAAGAAGAAGGCCGTCTTTTCAGGGTCGGTGAGCAACACTTTGGCGCGCTCCATCCGGTCGCGGAATTTGAGGAGGTAGTCCATCAGTGGGTCTTCTTCCTCTTTCTTTTTGGAAAACGAAAGGCGCAGTTTCATTTCCTGCGCTTCTTTGCGGCTTTGGAGCATTTTGTTTACCCACAGTGAGTACACCGAGGACATGCCGAGCAAGCGGCGGGCGTTCGCGGTTGGCGCGGTGTCAAACACATACACTTCGTATTCGTCCGCGAACATCAGGTCTATCATGTTTTCAAACATGGCCGATTCCTCAAAGGCCGGGTTCATTGTGGCCGATTCAACGAATTCGTCGGCGCGCCCTTTGATTTCGGCGTATTTGAGGAACCATTCAATTTTTTCTTTGATTTCTTGTTTTGAGCGTTCTATGGTGTCGCGGGTGTCAATTTCGTATGCCCAGAGGTTGGGAACTCCTTCCACGGGCGTTTCTTTGCCGAACACGTCTTGGTTGAGCATCCCCGAAAGGCTGTGAACTGGGTTGGTGGATGCCAACAAGACGCGTTTCCCTTGCTGGGCTAAAGCCACGGCGGCGGCGCCAGCCATCACGGTTTTGCCAACGCCCCCTTTGCCGCCGAAGAACACATACTTTAGCCCCGGCTTGCTTTCTACGAATTGTTTCATGGTGATAGAGGGTTGTAGCGCGTTCATTCCAGCGTCTCCTCTCCGAACATGGCGTGGGCCATCCGCTCTATCATTTCAAGGCCGGTGATATCGCGCTCCATTTCCTCAATTTCGGCCAGCACCGAGTCGCCGAACATTTCGTGAATTTTCTTCAGGTATTTCTTTTGCATTTCGTAGCGGTTCTTTAGGTACGCTGGTGCGTGTTCCGATTTGACCACTCGCTCGGGGATCACGCGGTTCACTATGTAGCCGCTTATCGGCACTTGGTAGCGCTCAAACAGTTTTGAGGCTTTTTGGGTGTCTATCAAAATCATTTCTTCGGGTATGAGCACGAAGAAAAAGGCCGTTTTTTCGCGGTCGGTGAGTATGCTTGATGAGGTGGAAATGCGGTAGCGGATGTCTTGCAATTCTTTCAAAATCAGGTCTTCTTGGGTCTCTTTTTTGCGGCTCACCCGCGCTGCCATTTGTTCGTATTCACGCATTTCCTCCCTCAGTTTGGTGATTTTGCTTATCCATTGGTCGTAAACGCTTGCCATGCTGAGGTAGTAGAGCGCGTGGCCTAAAGGCACTAAGTCGTAGATGTAGTAGTCGTATCCGCCCGCTACCACGATGTCTACCACTTGGTCAAAGATGGCCGATTCTTCCATTGCGGGCTCGGCCGATGCCGCTTGGATGTACGACTCAATTTCATCCGGTATTTTTTCAAAGCCGTACATATCGCGAATTTTTTGGCGGATTTCGTCTTGGTATTCGCGGATGTGTTGGTCGGCGTCAATTTCCTGTGCGTACAGGTTGGGCATTATTTCCACTGCCCCTTTGCCGTAAATGTCGCGCTGGAAGATGTCGGAAAGGGAGGCTTGCGGGTCTACCGAGAACACCAGCACTTTTTTGCCTTGCTTGGCCAGCCAATAGCCGGTGGCTGCCGAAAAGGTGGTTTTGCCTAAGCCGCCTTTGCCGCCAAACATGATGTAGCGGCGGTTGGGATTTTCGCGGAAAACTTTTGCCAGTGACATACGACACCTCGTTGTGGTTAGGCTAACGCGTCGGTGAGATCGCGCTCGCGCAACATGCGGCGCTTCCAAGTGCTGATTTGTGGCACGACATAGGGCAGCAGCCGCAGCGAGTAATACGGCGGTAGAATGGGCACGCCCAGCAGGTCGCCCATTGTGATCAGGATGAACAGGTGTTCCATACTGCCGCGCGTCTTCAGCGCCTGCCTTGCCATATCGTGCGAGGCCATGCCGTAGATCACATCTTGCAGGTTGCGCACAATTTTAGAGAAGAACGAGCGCTTTTCTTCTTCGGTCATTTTGCTTTCCTCCGGCAAAATAAACTCGGTTGGGGAGGGCGTTGCGCCCTCCCCAAATGTTGTCGTTTAGTTTCCTGCGTGGGATGCGGCTTTGGCTCGTGCTTTGGCGAGCGACTTGAACCCGTCATATGCCAGTATGACCGCCGCTAAGGCGAGGAAGAGCGCTATTACGCCTGCTACCAAATCTCCAAACGCAAATGCGGCGCTGATGTTGGCCGTCATCATGTGACGGAACGATTTCCACGCTGTCACCAGCAGCGCCGTCACGGTGGTTACATACATAAACACCATCGGCCAGAAGACCCAACCATGCTTTTTGCCTTCGTTTGCCAGCCAGATGGTGATCAGCAAAAGCGCCAGCCCGGCGAATAACTGGTTAGCCCCGCCGAACAGCACCCAAATCCTTTGCCAGAATGCAGTCCACAGGATGAGGAAGGTGAACAGGATGGCGACGATGGTGCCGACGTGGGGGTTCTTGAAGGCGGGGATTTTATCGCCGACCAGTTCGGCCGAGGCAACGCGCATAAAGCGGAGCACCAGTTGCATAACCGTAAGCGCCATCACGGCGAGGAAGATGGCGCCGATTGCCGCACCCATTGAGGGCGAGATCCCCGGTATCCACGAGAGGAAGCGGGACATGCCATAGGCCCAGATCGCCCCTGCTTTCACTTTGAGGAAGTACATATGATTGGCGTCATAAAGCACGGTGTTGCCTTTGGTGAGCGCCGTTGCGGCGAAGATGAGCGCCATTGTTGCCAAGATGGCCTCGGTGAACATTGCTCCAGCGCCAACCGGCAGGGCGTCGGTTTCTTTTTCCAACTGCCTCGCCGTGCCCGCTGTGGATACCAGTGAGTGCCAGCCTGAAATTGCCCCGCATGAAACTGTCACGAACAAGATCGGCCATAACCAGCCTAACTTGGGCTGATTCCATGTAACGTAGGCCGGAATTTGAAATGCTACATTTGTGGTTTTGAAAATGGCGGCGACGAAAACGCCGAGGATGGAGCCAAGCAAGCCCAGCGCCACGAACCAGAACGAAACATAGTTCACGGGTTGGGCAAAGCGCCAAATTGCCAGCACCGAGCCGAGGTAGCAGAATGCCAACGCCACGATGCCCCAGAAGAATTGCGGCCAAGTCATTGGCCCGTAGGGGGTGTTGTAGAGGATGTGTTTGGGGCCGGTGCCAGCAAGGCTGTTGATGCTGTTCACTAAGTTCTTCGCCCAAGGCATGGTGCCGAGCCAGATGCCGATTAGTGCGATGAGCACGGTAATGACTGTGGTCATCACCAGGTCCATTTTCCAGCGGTAGGTCATCTGCCCGGCTAAGACGCCAGCGAGGGTGAGGATGAAAAGGCCAACGGGCACAACCGGAATAGCGAGCAGGCCGGCCACCACAGCGCCAAATGCGCCCATGATGAGCAAGAGGTAGAAGTAGAGGAATGCAAGCAGGATGCCGCGAGCGCGTGGCGAAATGAATTTGTAGGCGAGGCCGCCCATGGTTAGGCCGTCGTTTCGCATAGCCATCATCGCCGACGCGTAGTCCTGAACCCACCCAATGAAAAACACCCCCAACATCAGCCACAGGAACGTCGGCAGCCAGCCCCACTGCACGGCTACTATCGGGCCGACTATTGGGCCAAGGGCGGCGATGGACTTGAATTGATACCCAAACAGCACGCTGCCGCTCGCAGGCATAAAGTCCACACCGTCGTTGTAAAGTGTAGCCGGTGTGGCCTTTTTGGGATTGGCCTGAATGACCTCTTTGTCCATCTTTGCGGCGTATGCTTGGTAGCCAATTACAACTATTGCTATTGCAACGATAAGTACAATTGCGGCCATTGGAGTCCTTCCTCCTTTCTGTGTGGGGGAACCTATCGTGCGGAAACAATGCTACCTGTATGTGTTTGGCTATGCCGCTTTCGCGGCTTTGCCGAGGGGGAAAATTGAGAATTGTGTTTTGGGGTGTGCACCTCCTTTTGGTATTGGGTTTGGATAAAAAGATGAATCTTGCAATTAAAAACCCTACCTCCCAGCGCGCGTTGCGCGCCGGGGCTTTTCTTTCATTATCCGGACTAAGCACTTTTTGTCAATAACGAGCGGGTTCTCAAGCCGTAAAAAATTTGTAAAAATAGCCTGCTTTGGCTTTTATTTTGCCCCCAGCCTTCCAAACTGCTTTTCAAGCGTGGCAACGCTGATGTGAATCATGGTCGGTCGCCCGTGTGGGCATGAGCGCGGGTTTTGGCAGGCTTCTAAATCGCGAATCAGGGCTTCCTGTTCCTGCGGCGAAAGCACTTGCCCGCCTTTGACTGCCAGCCGTTTGCAAACGCGAGCGATAATCCGCGCCTCAATTTCCCCCTGCAGGGGCGTTTCATCTTCCTCAAAATCCTCCACCAGCGCGCGCAGCGCCTCGCTTGGGCTGTATTTGGCGAGAATGGCGGGCATGGCGCGCACGCGGAAAGTCCCCGGGCCGAAAGGCTCTACCTCAAAGCCCCAGCGTTCAAGATATGGCAATTGCTCTTCCAGCGTGCGCGCCTGTTGGGGCGGCAGGTGAACCGTAACCGGCTCAAGCAATGCTTGCGATGCAACGCCGCTTTCCCGCTGCGCCATCAATTTTTCAAACAAAACGCGCTCATGCGCCGCGTGCTGGTCAATCAAATAAAGCCCATCCGGCCCCTCGGCAACTATGTAGGTCGCCGCAATTTGCCCAATTGGGCGCAGGAGCGGGATTTTGCTCCCCGGAAGCATGGGCTGGCGCTCGGCGCTTTGTTCGCTTGGCGCTTCGGTTTGGGGAAGGGGTTGCGGCGCGGCGGAAGCCCTTTCCCCTGCATTGGGCGCTTGGGTTTGGGGGAAGGGCGGGCTTTCCCAACGGGTTTGGGTGGGCTGACCGTCGCCGAGCCATTCGGGGCGTGGTGCTTTGGGGGCGGGGGGCAGTTCCAAATCGGGAATGGGCGTGTAGGCGAGCAGAGCGCGCCGCGCGGCGTGTTGCACGGCGCGAAATACGGCGTCGGGGTTGCGGAAGCGCACTTCCGCTTTGGTTGGGTGCACGTTCACATCCACATCTTCGGGCGGCAGTTGGATGAACAGCACTGCAATTGGGTAGCGCCCCACCATGAGCAAGGTGTGGTACGCCCTGAGCAGAGCGGCGCTCAGGGTGGAGTCTTGCACGGGGCGGCCGTTGACGAAAAAGATGATTTCGCTGCGGCGGCCGCGGGTGATGTCAGGCGGGCTGATGAAGCCGCTGATTTGGATTTCAGGGGCGCTGTCTTCCACTGGCAACATGCGGCGGGCGATTTCCGCGCCGTAAAGCGCGGCGAGCACGTCTCGGCGCTCACCGTTGCCTGCGGTCTGCAGGCTGAGTTTGCCGTCTTGCGTGAGCCTAAAGCGGACATGGGGGTAGGCGAGAGCGTAGCGTGTCACTAACGCGTCAATGCGGCGCTTTTCGGTCGCGTCGGATTTGAGGAATTTGCGGCGGGCTGGGACGTTGTAGAACAGGTCTTCCACGCGCACTGTTGTGCCGGTAGGAGCGCCCACAGGTTCAACACCGCCGATTATGCGGCCGCCTTCTACGCGAAGCCGCGCCCCCATGCTTGCTCCGCGCGCACACGACGTAATTGTGAAGCGGGAGACGGAAGCAATTGACGCCAATGCCTCACCGCGAAAGCCCAAAGTGCGGATGCGGAACAGGTCTTCGGCGGTTTGAAGTTTGCTGGTGGCGTGGCGCGCAACTGCCAACGGCAATTCCTCAGCGGGGATGCCACAGCCGTTGTCGGCAACTTCAATTAGTGTTTTGCCTGCGCCGCGCACTGTGATGGTGATGGCGGTTGCTTCGGCATCAAGGCTGTTTTCCAGCAATTCTTTGACCACCGAGGCGGGGCGTTCTACCACTTCGCCGGCGGCTATTTGTGAAATCAGTTCGGGTGGGAGGGGATGGATGGGCATGGGGGATGTCCGGTGTTGGGTGTTCCAGTGTCAGGTGTGCCGGTGTCAGGTGTTCCAGTGTAGTAAACCGCAATTCCTAAACCGCGATTCGCCCTTTAAAGCAAAACGGGCGGCCTTGCGACCGCCCAAATTTTAGCACAGTTGTTGTGCTTAGTCTTCTTCAAGGGCGCTGTAGCCCGGCCCTTCTTCAAAGAATGCGCGGTTCCATTCAATAGCGGGGGTGAGGTCAACGATTTCCCCGGCCTCAAGGGTGCGGGTGGCCTCAAGGTGTACGGGGTTGCCGTTGTGGTCGGTGCCGTCGTAAACCTCATCAAAGCCTTCGGTACCCTTGGGCATGTTGAGGCGTTCGCCGCCTTTGGCTTCATAGTCGGAAGGCACTTCGTCTTCGGGGAAGATCGCTTCCAAGGGGCATTCGGGCACGCACGCGCCGCAGTCAATGCAGGTGTCGGGATCAATGTAGTAGAGAGGCCATTCTTCCACCGGCTTACCGGGGACAATGGCTTCCACCGGACAGACCTCGGTGCATGCGCCGTCGCGCAGACAGAGAGCAGTGATTACGTATGCCATGGTTTACCTCCATGTTAGAGAATCAGTGCTTATGAGCAAATTTATTGTAATCCAGTTTTTCGGATTTGGGTATCCCTTTGGGCGAATTGTGGAGCAAAATTTGTGTTTTGGTGGTAATTATTTGGGTGCGATTCATAGAAAAAGGAGATGGTTGAAGTGCTTTAGATGGCTATGCTGGCATGCTCCTCAGCGCCATTTCGTATAGCCATTTTACTGCAAATCCTCTCAAACTCCTCACATCAATTACCACTTAGAACTTACACTGCCACTTAGAACTTACGCAGTTGCTCGTAGAAATGCTCGTTTTCGCGTCATGGCGAGCCGCCGTAGGTGGCGAAGCCATCTCCCAAACAATAGAGGAGACCGCCGAAGCGGTGACACAAAGCAGGCAAACTGCGTAACTCCTGTCAATGATCATTCCCAAGCAACCCAACAAGAAACGATGGCCGCTTAATGCGCGCGTCATAGTTGGGGATCAAGCGCGTATACGGCTCTGAAAAAAGCGGCGAAGAAATCAAGAAATCCGCAGTGGAGCGGTTAGAAGCGGTAGGGATGTTGTACAGCACTGCTATCCGCAACAATGCTTTCACATCCGGATCGTGCGGCTGAGGCTCCAATGGGTCCCAAAAGAACACCAAAATATCAATTTCACCTTCTGCTATCAGCGCCCCCATTTGCTGATCGCCGCCAAAAGGGCCACTACGCAAGCGGGTTACTTCCAAACCGGTTTCGCGGTGAATCAGCGCGCCGGTTGTACCCGTAGCATAAAGACGGTGCTGGCTCAACGTGCCCTTGTTGAAAATGACCCATTCCAACAGGTCGCGCTTCCTGCCATCATGCGCCACTAAGCCAATATGCTTATTTGCCCGTAGGGGGATTTTGCGATAGTCATCCATGTTTTTGCTCCTTGGCATCCTTAGCGTCACCATCCACCGATTGACACAGATTTACACCGATTGAAGGAGAAACCACAGAGGACACAGAAATTTACAGAGAACACAGAAAAATCTGTGCTAATCTGTGTAATCTGTGGTTTCTTATCCACAGATTGACACAGATTTTCACCGATTGAAGGAGAAACCACAGAGGACACAGAAATTTGCAGAGAACACAGCAAAAATCTGTGCTAATCTGTGTAATCTGCGGTTTTCTCTTTGTGCTCTTTGTTTCCTCTGCGTCTTTGCGTTACCCTTGGCGTCCTTTGCGTTCTCATCCACCGATTGACACAGATTTACACCGATTGAAGGAGAAACCACAGAGGACACAGAAATTTGCAGAGAACACAGCAAAAATCTGTGCTAATCTGTGTAATCTGTGGTTTTCTCTTTGCGCCTCTGGGCGAGGCGATGCCTCGCCCCTACTCTGCGCCTCTGCGTTACCCTACAAAGGGCTTTTTTGTTTTTGAAAAATATACCAAATCATAAAGCCCCGCGGCTTGCGGCGAAAGGTTCGCGGGGGTGGGAAACCTGCCTCTGCGCCCAGTTTCTCAATTTCCGCAGGTGGGTAGGCGCGGGTGATAGGGCTGATGCCGCCCCAGTGTTCCACCCGCTCAAACCACGGTGCGATGCGGTGATTGCCATCCACATCGGCCATCAAGAACACGCCGCCTTTTTTCAACACGCGGAAGACTTCGCCAAACACCCGTTGCGGCTCCGGCAAGCAGTGAAAGGTCATAATTGCCGTTGCCAAGGCAAACACACCATCCGCAAAGGGCAAGTAAGGCGCGCTTGCTTGCACAAACCAAGGCCGGTGCGCTCCAAATTCCAACCGGTCAGGCTTGAAGCATCCGTAGGTGATGTCAATCGCGATAACCTGCCGTTCCGGGAAAGCGCGGCTCAAAAACGCCGCGCCATAGCCCTGCCCTGTGCCTATTTCCAATACTCCACCGGTGGGAAGTTGCGGCAGGCGCGCCAAACCAAATTCGTAAGCGCGCGTTGAACGCGCCATTGGCGTTTTCGCGAAAAGTTTTTTGACGAGCGACATAACAAGTCCCTGCTATGGTTCCTGATTTGGCTTCAAAATGATTCTGCCCTCGCTGTGCGCTTCAACCGCCTCGCGCGACCAAAGCATGGGATGATGGCGTTTTCCGTACCACAAAGGCACCATATCCGCATAGTGCGGGCTGGCAATCCTACCTGATTGCCCGGCCAAAATCACCAATCGCGAGTTGTCCCAATCCTTCAAATCCACAATGCTTCGGTGCGAAGGAGCAAAACTTGTCGCCTCGTAAGGTGCATCGGGCACAATGCCGGTTTGGCAGGGGGTGTCTGGGTCGCCGCCGATTCGTAGCGGAGGCAGGTTGAAAATTTTGTTCAGCGGCGGTTGAGCCCCTATCAAATGCACAAGGGGGAGTTTGTGCAAGTCGCCCCATTTCCACTTATTGGGTCTATCGCCATAGTTTTCGTATAGCCAAATTATAGCCTCTTTGAAACTCTCTTCAAGCCACTGCTGATAACCACCTGCGCGCTCCACCCACCAATTTTGGGGCGAGCGCAGAAACCGCAACAGGCTTACCGTGTCATACCCGTAAAATTCCGAGGTGTAAAGCATAAGCGGGTGAAAGCCTTTGCCCATAATCCGATACGCCAATTCCTCATCCACAGACGGAAGGAGCAAATTGCGCACCAAAGTGTAGCGCACCACTTCGTACACTGCCCCGCCAACAGAATCGGGGGTGAGGTTGAAATCCCATTCACGGAGCAAACGCAGGGCAAGGGCAACCTCCGGGTCGTCGCTTTGGAAATCGGCAATGGCTTCCACAAATTCTTCCCCCGGCAGCGACCTGACATCCACTTGCATGGCAGCGTGGTCATCCAAGGTCAATTTTTGTTTGGCGTTTATGTACTGTTCCAACCGCCGAGAACGGTAACCGTTCATCCAAATGTTGCCAAGGTAGTAAGGATAGTCATCCCCGACCACTTTATTGTTAGTGTTGATGATGTAACCGCGTTCGGGGTTTAGCGCGTGCGGCATTTCCTCAAACGGCACTTCGCCAACCCATTCATATTCCCCCGTCCACCCCGGCACAGGCACTCTGCCATCGCCCTTGGCACGGATGGGGACTGCGCCGCTCATCCAATAACCGATATTGCCGTCCACATCGGCGTAACTCACTGAAAGTTGCGGTGCGGAAATCCAGCGCATTGCCTCCACAAAATCATCCCAATTGGCGGCCTTGTTGAGCGCCCACCAACCACGAATTATTTCCGCTGGCCGAAGCGCCATAGATTGCACGGCCAACCGCTCCACGAATTCTGCCGTTTTTCGCATTTCGGGGCCGTAATCCAGAACAGGCGAAATTACCGGGCCGTGATGCGTGATGAGCACCGTTTCGGTGACCGGCTCGGCCTTTCCCTTGACCGGTATCTTTTCTTCCACTACAGTTGCCTCGCGCCATTCGCCTTTGTAAAGATAGCGCGTGGGATTTTTAGGATCAAACCGTTCCACAAACAAATCTTCAGCGTCGGTATATGCCAAAGTCATTCCCCAAGCAATGCGCTCATTGTGCCCAACTTGCACAGTTGGCAAACCGGGGATGCTGACCCCAGTCACCTTCATCGTGCTGGTAATCAAGTGGTTTTCATACCAGACCCCCGGGAGACCTATTTTCAGGTGCATATCGTTTGCCAGCACCACGCCACCGGTGGCACTGCGTTCAGCGGAAATTACCCATGTGTTGCTCCCTTGATTGCGTACAAGGAAAGGGCCGCGGGCGCGATGCAGTTTGCCATCAGGGTCCAGCCTGTTGAACTCTATGCCGTCAGGCAAAGTAAGAGGGTTGTTTTCTGGATAGTGAATTTCCCAATCAGCAGCGTGCTCTTCGCCAACCGCCTCAGCCAGTTCAGCCCGCACTAATTCGCCTTGCCAGCCATGCGAAAGTTCCCAAACCATCAAACGCATGATGGCAAGCGTATCCTCCGCCTTCCATTCTTCAGGCTCAAGCCGCAAAAGCGAAAAACTGATTTCGTAATAAGGCTTCATCCGGTTGATAAAAGCGTTTACACCGGCCGCATAAGCCTGCACAACCTCGGCCAATTCATCGCTTATGTGCTCCAAATCCTCACGAGCAAGGCGTAAAAAGCCAAAGGTACGCACCATTTTGTCCGTTTCCAGCGCCATTTCACCAAAAATTTCGCTTAAAGTGCCCTTTGCCAGCCTGCGCGCCACTTCCATTTGAAACAAGCGATCACGGGCATGCATAAAACCTTGACCGAAAAATCCATCAGCGGCGTTATCAGCGTAAATGTGCGGCACGCCCCACCGGTCACGGATGATTTCCACCCTGCCGTGCAAACCGTCAAAGACAAATTCCCCTTCAGCCGGTGGCAATCGTTTTTTGCTCAAGCGCCTCAAGACAAACTTCAGGGGAGGGGTAAGCAAGGTGTGTATGAAGGACATGGTTTTCTCCTCAAGGCTTTGAATTGGAAGATTGGCTTTGCAAAATTTTTTCATACACCCGATTGCGCCGCCAGCCACTTTGAGCGGCGATGCGGCGCGCCAATGAGGATGGGCTTTCGCCTGCCTTTAGCCCTTCTGCAATCGCGGTTTCCACTTGCTCGGCGCTCCAAGTTTTGCTTTCCGCCGGCGCGCCGCCGACCACAAGCGTAAATTCGCCGCGCGGCTCAGTTTCAGCAAAGTGCGCGACCATTTCGCCGATTGTGCCGCGCAGGATTTCCTCGTGCTGTTTGGTGAGTTCGCGGGCAACGGCAATTGGGCGCTCCGCGCCGAGCACGGCGGCGAGGTCGGCAAGGGCGGCGGTAAGGCGGTGCGGTGTTTCCAAAAAGATTAGCGTGTAGGGCAATTCGGCAACGGATTGGAGCACAGCGCGGCGCTCTTTGCTTTTGCGCGGCAGGTATCCAAGGTAAAGAAAAGCATCAGCGGGCAATCCAGAGGCAATCAGCGCCGCTATGGGCGCGCTCGCGCCGGGGATGGGCACAACGCGGTGCCCCGCGGCGAGGGCGGCGCGCACCAATTCTGCCCCCGGGTCGTTGATGAGCGGCGTGCCAGCATCGGAAACCAGCGCCACATCGCCCTCGGCGAGTTTTTCCAGCAAGAGCGCCTCGCGTTGGCGTTTGTTGTGTTCGTGGTAACTGATGAGATGCTTGGAAATGCCGTAATGGGAAAGCAGTTGGCGCGTGCGGCGGGTGTCTTCTGCCGCGATGGTGGGAACTTCGCGCAAAATCCGCAAGGCGCGCAGGGTGATGTCTTCCAAATTGCCTATCGGCGTGGCGACGAGGTAAAGGGTGGGCATCGGTTTGGCGCTATTCGGCAATGAGGATGGTGCGCGCGGGCGCTCCCTCGCTCCCCACGAGTTTTAGCGGCAGGCAATAGAGGGTGTAACGCCCCGCAGGCACAGCCGAAAGGTCTAAAGTTTCAATCACAACCACGCCTGCTTTCAGCAGAATGCGGTGGGTTGGGCCGGGGTCGTCGTATGGCGCGATGGAAAGGTAATCGTTGCCCACAAGGCGTATGCCGCGGCGGACAAGGTATTCCGCGCCGTCGGCGGTGAGGGCGGTAAACTCGCGGTGAAATTCGGGATCTCCATTTACCCACCATTGGGAATTGCGCGTTTTGAACAGCAGACGGGTCGCACCTTCGGGTATGTTGGCGGCTTTCAGCGCCTCAGCGGTTATGTGCCCTGTCAAATTGGTGAAATCCAGCACGTAGGCTTCCCCCACCAAAGCATCCAATGGCAGGCTTTCCACCGTTGCCCCGTCAGGGATGAAATGATAAGGCGCGTCAACGTGCGTGCCGAGGTGGACGCATCCTGAGAACTTGGTGACGTTGGCAGGCTCACCGTCTTCCATTTTCAAAAAGCGTTCCATCCGGAAGGCGGGGTCGCCGGGCCAAATCGGCGTTTTGCCGGGCTGAACTGGAACCGAGACGTCGTAAATTGTGGGCATTTTTCCCTCCGCAGGGATTTAAACCGCAGATTGCGCAGATTAGGCAATGGTTCGCGCTGCGAGCGTATACGCCGCGAGGGCGGCGCGGTCAACCGTTACTCCCAATCCCGCACCAGTGGGCACGGTGATTGTGCCGTCGGGGTTGAGGGTAAAGCGCTCGCGGGTGATGTCGCGGTCATAGTAGCGGTCGGTCGCGGAAATGTCGCCGGGCAGGCGGAAGTTAGGGAGCGAAGCCAGCGCGAGGTTGGCGGCGCGCCCAATGCCGGTTTCCAGCATTCCGCCGCACCAAACGGGGATGTTTTGATGATAGCACAAGTCGTGGATGGCGAGGGCGTTCAACAGCCCGCCGACGCGCGCTTGTTTGATGTTGATGACGCGCGCTGCGTCCATTTCCAACGCCTGACGGGCGTGACGCGGCGATTTGATGCTTTCATCAAGGCAAATCGGCGTGCGGAGTTGGGCTTGGAGGGTGTGATGGTCCCACAAATCATCCTCGGCGAGCGGCTGTTCAATCAAAAGCAGGTTGAAATCATCCAATGACCTGAGCGCATTGGCAGTTTCAAGCGTGTAGGCGCTGTTGGCGTCAACCTGCAAGGGGATTTCAGGGAAAGCGCGGCGCACCGCGGCGACGAGTTGCACGTCGTTGCCGGGCTTGATTTTGAGTTTGATGCGGCGGTAGCCCTGCTTGATGAAATTTTCAACCCGCCTGAGGAGGGCATCAGTGTTTTCCTGTAGGCCAATTGAAACGCCAACCGGCACGGATTGCGCTTTGCCGCCGAGCATGGATTGGAGTGAACTGCCTGTGCGCTTGCCCAGCAAATCCCAAAGCGCCATTTCCAGACCGGCTTTAGCCATTTGATGGCCGCGCACCGCGGCGACGCGCCGTTGGAAGTCCACGGCGGGGTTTTCATCCTCTAAGGGCGACTTCATAGCCGCGGGAACGAGGAAGTCGCTTAGAATGTGCCAAGCCGTGATGGCGGTTTCGCACGAAAAGCCCGGGTCGTGGTCGGCAGGGCATTCTCCCCAGCCGATTGTGCCGTGCTCATCCTCGGCTTCAACAATGATAGCCTCGCGATGCGTTATCCGCCCGAATGAAGTCTCAAACGGGTGCTGCAGGGGCATGCGGATGTGGTAAATGCTCGCTCTCTTGATTTGCATCAGTATCTCCGGTTTCAGTGGACTATTGCGAAAAAGGCATTGTGTTTGTCTGCATAGAGCAGGTGAAAGTGCTCGTCATCAGCAAGCGAGTTTACTAAAAGCGCTTGCTCGGGCAAATCGGCCAGCCACACGAATTGCGGCTTGCAGGGTGCGCGCTCCAGCCACGTGCGCAAACCTTTTGCCCCGCCGCGTGAAGCCTGCCACAATGTTTTGGCGGCTTGTACCCGCTTTTCAAACTCTCCTGTCCATTCCGTACCTTGCGGCAAGCAAGCCACACGGAAATTGGTCAATGCTGGCATCCACTCACCAAGGTAATTGTTCCCCCAACCTTCCCGTTGCGGGAGCACCAGAATGCTTGCTCCGGTCTTTAAGTGTTGATTTGCCCAGTCCATTCCCGCCACTTGTTGGGGCAAAACAGAAAGCCGGGCAAGGTTCAAAGTGGCTATACTGGCGCTAAGGGAGAGATAAAGCCCGACAACGACGATCAATCCAAAAGCGGCTTTTTTGCTTTTGATGGAGCGCAGGGCCAATTCTGTGCCGATAGCCGCGAGTAGAGCGATCCACACAGCGGCGAATCGCGTAGCCGCCCTCGGCGCCGCCACAAAGGTAAACAAAAGCGCCCCCGCAAGCCACCACCGCTGAGGATATTTCTCGTTCCAAAGCCCCACCAAAGAAAAAGCGCCGCTCCAACTATCAACCCAAGGCGTCAGTATGAGTTTTATCCCCCACGGGAAAAGCACAACAGCCCCTGCATACCAATTTGAATGCCCAGTGTGGAGCGCATTCAACAGCGCTGGCATTTGTTTTCGTGAAATTATCGTAACTGCCCACGGTGAAAGTGTGAGGAGGCCAACAGCCCCGGTTTCCAGCAAAACCACAATGCGTTTACGGAAGGGAAATGTGGCATCGGCCAGCATGATGGTGCCCAGCATCAAAGCCAGCCAAAAAACCGTGCCGGGGTGCGATAGCCCCGTCAAGCCTGCAAAAGCACCAGTTGCCAGTAGCCAGTGATTGCTGCGGGTGTTCCTGTAGCGAAAATAGGCAAACAAAGCCATCAGCGCCCAAAAGTAGCCCCAAGCGCGGGTGACGCCGCCACCCATGACTACCCAGTTGTAGCCGGGAGTGTAAAAAGCAAAAAAGGTTGCTGCCAAAAGCGCTTCCTTTTCGCCTAAGGTTTCTTTGCCGATGCCGTAAACCGGCAAAATTGAAAATGTGCTGACCACAGCAGGCACAATTTTCATTACGCCGAGGATACTTCCCCCAAAAAGAGCGTGCAGAAATGCCGCCGCGTAAATTCCAAAAGGCGGGTAGGCAAACGGGATTGCCTCGCCGTTGTAGTTCACATAAGCCGGCAGGGCAAATTTGTGTCTGATTAGCGCTTCAATCATTTTGAAAAACAGCCCTCCATCCCCAAATGGCAGAGGGCTTGTCCAGCACATGAAGCACCTCGCATACAGCCCCAGAACCAGCAGCAGGCTCAAAACCAGCGCGCTGGCAGTTTTTGAGGTGAAGCGCGGTTTGCGCGGCGCCGTCATCCTAAGGTTGCCTCCCCGTGGGAAAGCACGTAGAAACTGCGCCCGTGCTTGCCGGGCAAATGCACGAAATCGGTGACGATGTAGCCGCGCGCGAACAGCGTTTCAAAAATTTCGCGCGTTTGGAAACGCCAGCGCCGCGCCGTTTCCATGTCCGCCGCTTTTAGCGCCAGAAAATCCACCGGAATTTCCACCAGCGCCAAGTCGCCCTCTGGCTCGCGCCATGTGGCAGGCGGCTCAACCACGCCATCGGCGCGCAAGCCGCTTGGGTTTAGGATGATTGCGCCCGCGCTCATGTAGTGCGCCAAATCCAGCGCCTGTGGCGGCTCATCGCGCATTCGGCTCAACGTGCGGTTGCTGTTCACCCAAAGTTCCAGCACAAATCGGTCGGAGGGCAGACCCGCGTTTAGCCCATCCCGCATTGGGCCGTAGTATTCACGGTAATAAGTGCGGCAGATCCCGCCGAGTTTGCGGATGTTGAGGTGGGCATTGCGGCTGAGCAATGGGTCGTAAGTCCACACGATCCGGTCAAGCCCCTGATGCCGAACCCATTGCCACTGGGCGCGCTTTAGCCAGTAACTCAACCCCAAGCCGCGATACGCCGGATGCACGCCCATTTGGTGCGAGCAGTGCTGGAAATGCCATTCTCCATCCTCTTGCTCCATGCACGGGAAGCCGTACACGAACCCCGCGAGCGGGGCTTTGGGGTGCTCCTCCAGCGGAAAAGCGCCGAGGACAACCCCGCCGCTGCGGGCGATTGGCAGGAGGATGTGGTCAGGCACGATGTCGCGCTCGCTGCCGGGCCACACCACGTCTTGCAAGTCTTCCACCAGCCGCATTTCCTGCGGGGTGTCTATGAAGCGGATCTCAAAAGTGGTGCCGTGGAGTGTTATTTTGCGCATTTTTGTATCCCGTAAATACGACCCAACGACTCAACGACTCAACGACCTCACGCCCCTACGACCCAACGGCCTCACGCCCCTACGACCTTGTTATCCACGCTTTTACCTTACCGCCCAACCGCTCGGGGAGCAACCCAAACTCGCGCGGCAAAGTATCCACCGGCGCGGTGCGGTCGGCGGCGAGGTAATCAAGCCAATGGGGCGAAAGCGGCAAGTCGGGGCGAAAGCGAAGCGCCGCGTTGGTAAGCCTGCGCGCCGTCACAAACGACACATTCAGGATTGGGCGTTTCTTACCGGCCGCGGCAGCTACCGTTTCCACAATTTCGCGGAGCGTGAGGTGCTCCGCTCCGCCGATTTCCAGCGTTTTTTGCCCTGTGAGAGGCGGAGTTTCAACGCTGAGCGCCATTGCCGCGGCGAGGTCTTCTACCCAAATGGGGTGCAGGGTGGTAGCGCCGCCCTTGGGAAGCGGCAAAATCGGCGTTGCCGATAGCAAGCGGGCGATGGCGGTGGTGAAATTGTCATTTTTGCCGAATGGTATGCCCGTGCGGAGGATGGTGAGCGGCACACCGCTACGCTTCAGGGTTACCTCGGCAACACCGGCGGTTTTGGCAAATGGGTAAGCCGAACCGGGCTCTGCGCCGAGCGTGCTGAGGTGCAAAATGTGGGGCAGTTCGGCATCCGCCGCGGCTTCAGCCAGCGCGCGGGCGGCTTGGATTGGCTTGAGCAGGTCGGCATCGGCGGGCGGCACGACAGGGCCGGGGATGAAGATCGCCGCGTCTATGCCCACCAGCGCAGCGCGGATGCCGCGCACGTCGTGCGCCGAAGCAACTACCGCATCCACGCTTACGCCTGTGGGGATTATGCCCGCCGCTTCACCAGCGGGCACAAGCACCCGCACCGCGTGCCCTGCTTCCGTCAAATGACGGATGACCGACTGCGCCACAAACCCGCGCCCGATTACCAAAATGCGCATGTGTGCCTGCCTTATTTACTCATGTTACGCAATTGAGCATCCACATATCTAAATATCTAAGCGCCCTCACCTTGCCCCCGCTGCGCGCCCCCTCTCCTCTCCCACTGGGAGAGGAGAGGGGGCTGAGCCGCCGCGAAGCAAGGCTTTGGGGGAGTGGTGAGGGCGAAAAAGCCGGAAGTTCAACGGTTTCATAGGGTGAAATTGTTACCTGTCAATCACCGCTGCGTAACGTGAGTTATTCAGCCTCAGCCCAGCCGCGCGCGCCTCGCAAAAACACCTCGCCTGCCATTGGCTTTTTGCCCGCTGGCTGTACCTCGTCCAACACAAGGATGCCCGAAGCCGTGCCGAAGGCAGGCTTCTTTTCGTGAACAAGGCGCTTGCCGGCGGGCGCTTCGCCGTCGGCGGCGTGGGCGCGCAAAATCTTGAACGGCTGTCCTCGCCATTCGGTGAACGCTGCAGGCCAAGGGTTGAAGGCGCGCACTTGCCGCGCCAATTCCTCCGCTGGACGGGTGAAATCAAGCCGTCCATCCTCTTTCTTGAGCAGCGGCGCGTAGGTGGCTTGCGAATCGTCCTGCGGTTGGGGTGTGATTTCGCCGCTGAGGTACTTGGGCAAAGTCTCCAGCAGCAGTTGCGCGCCGAGTTCGGAAAGGCGCTTGCTCAGTTCGCCCGCGGTTTCATCCGGCAGGATGGGGATGGCGCGCTGGCTGAGGATTGGCCCGGTGTCCATCCCTTCATCCATGAGCATGATGGTGATGCCGGTTTCGGAGTCGCCGTTGAGGATAGCGTGCTGGATTGGGGATGCGCCGCGCCAGCGCGGCAACAACGACGCGTGCACGTTCACGCAGCCGTAATGCGGCAGTTCCAGCACATTCGGGCGGAGAATTTGCCCATAAGCGGTGACCACGATTAGATCGGGTTTCCACTCAGCGAGTTGGGCAAACGCTTCGGGCTTGCGGAGGCGGCGCGGTTGCATAACCGGCAAGCCAAGTTCCAACGCCGCTTGTTTGACCGGCGGCGCTTTCAAGTTGCGGCCGCGCCCCGCGGCCTTGTCGGGCTGCGTAACCACGCCCACCACATTGTATTCCTTCGCCAGCGCCCGCAGCACGGGCACGGCAAATTCGGGTGAACCCATGAAAACAACTCGTATCTCGTCCATGCCTCTATTTTACCGCTCTTGGGCGGATAGTCGGCCTTTCCCTGGATTTGCTCGCAAATTGCCTTGACGCCATCCTTGCTTGCCGTTATAGTTGCGGCATTCCATTCTACAAGGTGGAGCATGGAAGCCAAACCCGACTACAGCATCAGCGTTGTGATACCCGTGTACAACGAAGAAAAAACCGTTGCCGAAACGGTGAACCGCGTGCTGGCAACGGGCATTCCGTCTGAGGTTATTGTGGTTGATGATGGCTCGCAGGATGGCACGCGCGCTATTTTGGAGGATCTACAGCGCCGTTATCCTCAGGTGAAGGTCTTTTTCCACGAGAAAAATATGGGGAAAGGCGCGGCCTTGCGGACGGCGTTTCAGCACGCAACCGGCGACATCATCATCATCCAAGACGCCGACCTTGAATACGACCCGCGCCATTACCCCACTTTGTTGCAACCGATTTATGAGGGAATGGCAGATGTGGTTTACGGCTCGCGCTTCCTCGGTGCGCCGCGCCGCCCAATCCTTTTCTGGAACATGGTGGCGAATAAAATCCTCACTTTCATCACCAACCTGCTCTACAACACCATCCTTTCCGATATGGAAACGGGCTACAAAGTTTTCAAGCGCGAAGTGGTAGAAAACATGCCTTTGCGCGCCCGCGGGTTTGATTTTGAGCCGGAGTTTACCGCCAAGGTGCTCAAACGGCATTACCGCATTTTTGAAGTCCCCATTGCATTCAACCCTCGCGATTACAGCGAAGGCAAAAAAATCAAGGCCAAAGATGGCCTGATTGCGCTTTGGACGTTGCTGAAGTATCGGTTTGTGGACTGAGTGCCTTCGTATGCTTTTGCGTCACTCGCTCGGGCGCAGATCTTTGATGTTCAACTGGGGGCGGCGCTGGCCGTTGTATTCGTTCCACTCGTAGGTGAACAAAATATCCACCGCGGGCGGCATCTTTTCCGCCCACTCGCCCTGCCGGAAGGCGATGGCCTCGTGGCGGGTGCCGCCGTCTTCCAGAATCAGTTTGAGGTGCTGGCCTTCTCTGCCCACGGTGCGGCTGCTGAGCACTTTCACCCCGCGCGCCACGAAGCGCGGCCGCGGGTTGCCGTAGCCCGTGGGTTCCAGCCAGCGGAAATCGGCGAGCACCTGCGCGTTCAGGTCGCGCAGGCGCACTTCCGCGTCGGCGCGCAGGGTGGGGCGCAAATCCAGCCCGCCGAGCGCGGCTTCGGCCTGCGCGTGCAGGCATTCCAGCAGCGCGGGCAGGTGGTCGTTGCGCACGGTGAAGCCCGCCGCGGCCGCGTGGCCGCCATAGTGCTCCAGCAGGTGGCCGCAGGCTTCCAAGGCGCGGGTGATGTGGAATTCGGGGATGCTGCGGCACGAGGCGCGGGTAAATTCTTCGCCGCGCTGCCCCACCATGGCCGGGCGGTAGTAGCGTTCCACCAGGCGGGAAGCCGCCAGCCCGACCACGCCCGGGTTGAAGTCGGGGTGCGCGGCAAAGAGCAGCAGGGGCACCTCGCCGTCACGGATGGCGAGTTCCTCGGCCTTTTCCTGCACTTCGCGGGTCTGGCGCTGGCGTTCGCGGTTTTGGGCATCCAGTTGCATGGCGAGGCGTCCGGCTTCCATGTAATCGTCGGTGAGCAGCAGTTCCAGCGCGGCGAGGGCCGATTCAAGGCGTCCGGCGGCGTTGAGGCGCGGCCCGAGCATGAAGCCGATGTGGGTGGCGGTGAGGCGCTCGGGCTTCAGCCCCGAAACCTGAATGAGGGAAAACAGCCCCTGACGGCGGGGGCTGCGCAGCCGGTGCAGGCCTTCGCGCACGAGGGTGCGATTTTCGCCTTGCAGGGGCGCGAGGTCGGCCACGCTGCCCAAGGCGACCAAATCCAGCGCGTCGCGCACGGTCTCGGCTTCTTGCGGGCGCAGGCGCAGGTAGAGGGCCTGCGCGATTTTGTAGGCCAGCCCCACGCCCGCGAGATATTTTTCGGGGTAGGTGTCGTCGCTGCGTTTGGGGTTGACCACCGCGAGGGCGGGCGGCAGTTCCTCGCCGGGGATGTGGTGGTCGCTGACGATGAGGTCAAGGCCAAGGTCGCGGGCGTGTTCGGCTTCGGCCACCGAGCGGATGCCGCAATCTACCGTGACCACCACCTGCACGCCCTCCGCGTGCAGGGTGTCCAATGCCCCGAAGTTCAGCCCATAGCCTTCATCAAAGCGGTTGGGGATGTAGGGGCGGACGGTTGCGCCCAGGCGGCGCAGGGCCTGGGTGAGCAGGGCAGTGGCGGTGACGCCATCCACGTCGTAGTCGCCGTAAACCGCGATGGGCTCGCCGCGCTGCACCGCGGCCGCGAGGCGGTCTACGGTGGCGTCCATGTCGCGGATGGTGAAGGGGTCTTGCGTGCCTTCGGGAGGGCGGGCTTCCAGGAAAGCGCGCGCGTCGTCGTAAGTGCGGAAGCCGCGCTGATAGAGCACCTGCCGCAAAATGGGCGGAAAGCGGCGCAGGGCTTCTTCGGCCTCCGGCGGGGGCGGAGGGGCGATGTGCCAGTGGGTTTTCATGGTGTTCGCACCCATGCGGCAAGGATTTGGAGCCATCCGGCGACGGTGCTCGCCCGACGCGGAATGGTGCTTTGGGATAGCGCTTTGATCTGTTTGCTCTCAATGGCTTGAACAATCCATTGTTCAATTTGCCCCTTTGTGGGCAATTTGGCAGTGGTTGCCCACCACTGCAGCGCCTCGTGGAAAACCGGGCGCTGTGCCAGCCGTTGCAAAATCAGCCTTGGCCTTTCGTTGAGGGCAGAGGCCAAAAGCCTCTTGCCATCCTTGCTGATTACGAAAGCGTTTCCCCGTTTTCCCAGCCAGCCAAGCCATCGCGCTGCCGAGGCATAATAGTTGCCCTGACGCAGGGTAAACTCTTGGTGTTCGGCAATCTCGTTTGCAGTGAGCGCACCTTTGCGTTTGACTTCCTCCAAAATATCATACAGCCGCAGGAACGAGTCGGCCTGAGGAAACGGAACATTCCGAACATCTGCCGGTGTGTGAGTTTGCACTATTTCTCTAATGTAGGCTAAGGTTAGCGGCGGTGCACCAAGCACATACCATCCTGCGCGCACAACATGAAGCGAGTTGAGCACATCTTCTTTTTCTACGGTGAATTCGTAGAGGAAATAATTGTGCGCGGTGTAAACCATGTAAATGGGACGGACGGTTTTAGTGGTATTTCGCCCGCGTAGATAATCTTTCCAAAATAGGTAGGGAAACATTACCTGTCGCAAGTTGAAAGTTTTGTGGGCTTTGTTTTTGGCTTCCAGAAGGTACACATGGCGGGGAGACTCATAGCCCCCGTCCACCTCTATTTGGAAACCGCGCGCTTTCAAAGGAAACTCGGTCACCCTGCCTTTGAGTGAGAAACGCAGAGGCAAGGATTTCTGAAACCACCTTCGCCCCCGTATAGTGAGCACAAGTCTTTCGTCGCCCACAAAATTCTGTAAAATGTGTGCCGCCAGTGCGGCATCAATGGCTTGAGACTCGCTGGTGAAATGTTCCTCCCACGGCAGGGTCACGATACGCCGAGCGCAATCTTCAATGAGTATATGCGTCGGCCTGCCAATCACAGGCGGCAGTTTCGGAAAAAGAGGTTTGCCTTTGTTCCCTAAGCGGAGGATGGCATACTCTTCATTAGTCAGCGAAAGCAGCGCCGCGTCGTTTTTGCGGAACACTTCGGGAAGCGCCTCATAGGCATCGGTTTTTGCTAAAAGCCGTGGTTCTTTGTGATACTTTTTGCGGATGACCTCTGTCGTGATCGTTGCCCAGCCTTGCTTCTCCAGCGTTTGTGGAATGTGCTCCCCCTCAAAAATGGCTTCCCATGCTTTGTCGCGTTGGGTCATTGCGATGCTCCTGTTTCAGTAATTGCGCACGAGAATTTCATTGACCGGGCCCCGTTTGTCGCCTTTGCTGTTGATATTGCGGCGAGCCTGCACGGTGAATACAGCAAAGCCCGTGTAGAGCGCTCGCACCCACGGCAAATCGCTGTTGGAAAGCAAAAACATGACGCCGCGGCGGTCTAACTCGTGGCATACGCTCGCCAGATGCCGTTGTTCTGCCTCTCCAAAACCGCCTGAAGTGTAGGTGGTGAAGGATGCCGTCGCTGATACAGGCGCATAGGGAGGGTCAAAATAGACAAAATCGCCGCTTTGGGCGTTGTCCAACACAATTTCAAACGATGTGGCTTTTAGAAAAACGGCAAACTTTCGCAAAACAGCCGCGGCATCGCGCAACAATTGTGGGCGGTAAAGCGCGGGGCGTTTGTATCCACCCCACGGTACATTGAACAAGCCTTGTCGGTTGATACGATAAAGACCGTTGAAGGCGGTTTTGTTGAGGAAATAAAACCTAACTGCCCGCCGCAAGGGAGACCATTTTTTGAATTCCGGAGTGCGGTCGGCGTTGCGCCATTCATAATACAATTTCTCGCGTTCTGTTTCGCCAAGCCGGAGGTAAGTTTCGTGCAATGCCCGCACTTCCTTGAGTAAATCATCCACCTGCTCACGAAGCACAAGGTAAAAATTGATGAGTTCTTCGTTGAGGTCAGAGAGAAAAGCCTTAGCGCCGCGTTGCGGGGATAAATAAAAAAATACTGCCCCGCCTCCAAGAAACGGCTCATGGTAACGCCCAAAAACTTCGGGAAAGTGCTTTCGCATTTGCGGGAGCAAAGCCGCTTTCCCCCCAGCCCACTTCAACGGCGGTGACACGGGTGAGAATACCCTCTGGGTGATGGCAGGAAGGTATGGAGCCAATGGTTCTTTAGAGGGAGGCGCACTCTGGGGCATGAAAACCGCCTTTTGTGAGGTGAGATAGCATGATTATAACATTCTGAAAGTCGCAATGGGGCGCCGTTTTTGCGGTATAATTTTTACATAGCCCGTCTCAAAGAACACTTTCGGAGGATTCCGCTGGGGGCAGCCATGAACACTTTCTTCCAACGCCTGATCCGTGCGGCGCTCGTGTTGAGCGTCATCTTAGCCCTGTTGCCCGCGCCCGCGGCGCGCGCGGCCGGGCCAATTTGTTACGTGAAGGTCGACGCTACCGGTGCCAACAACGGCACCAGTTGGGCCGACGCCTACACCACCTTGCAGGACGCACTGGCCGACGCCGGCTGCACCGAAATCTGGGTGGCAGCCGGCGTGTACTACCCGGATGAAGGCGCAGGGCAGACGAACGACGACCGCAACAGCACCTTCCGGCTCAAGAACGGCGTGGCACTTTACGGTGGCTTTGCGGGCACGGAAACCGCCCGCGACCAGCGCGACCCAGAGCACAACATCACCGTCCTCAGCGGGGACATTGACCAAAATGACACCACCGATGCCCACGGTGTGGTCGTTGACACCAACAACATCAGTGGGGGTAACGCTTACCATGTGGTCACCGGCAGCGGGGCATACAGCGGCACTATCCTAGACGGTGTCATTATTACCGCCGGACAGGCCAATGGAAATTATCCCAATAGCGTGGGTGGCGGGATGTACAACAATCGCAGCGACCCTACACTGCGGGATGTTACCTTTGCCGGCAACTTGGCTTATGATGGGGGTGGGATATACAATAATAATGGCACTCCCACGTTAACACACATTACTTTCTCTAATAATTCAGCTAACCGCAGCGGTGGGGGAATGTACATTTGGGGTGGTAATCCTACGCTGGTAGACGTTACTTTTGGGAGCAACTCTGCTCATAACGGCGCTGGTGGTGGGGTGTATAGTATTGAAAGTAGTCTTAAGCTGACGAATGTGACCTTCTCAGATAATTTGGCTTATGAAGGGGGTGGGATGTATAATGACTCTGGCAATCCTATACTGATAGGCGTTTCTTTCTCCGGCAATTCGGCTGAGATCACTGATGGCGGGGGGATGTACAACTTTTGGGGTAACCCCACATTGAGGGAGGTTATTTTCACGAATAACTCGGCGTATTATGGGGGTGGTGGCTTGTTTAACAATGATGGCGGGCTATTTCTCATAAATGTCACTTTTTCTGACAATTCGGCTCTTTACGAAGATGGAGGAGGAATTTACAACTATAGTTATCACAGAAGTCCTATATTGAAGAACGTCACCTTTTCTGGCAATTCGGCGTATGGTAATGGCGGTGGATTCTACACCTATAGTGGTAATTACGACAGCAGTCCTGTATTAACTAACGTGACATTCTCTGATAATTCAGCTAATAACGGCGGTGGGATCTTCAATGGGGGCAACAGCACTCCCGTACTGACCAACGTTATCATCGCGAACAGTCCTTCCGGCGGGGATTGCGCCAATGACTCTAATGCCACGATCTCCACGAATTCAGGCCACAACTTGATTGAAGACAGTGCCCATGCCTGCGGTCTGACTGACGGTGTCAACGGCAACATCATTGGCAAAGACCCTCAATTAGGTGCGCTCACCGACTTTGGAGGCCCTGGACGGCAAGTCTTTCCCCTCAAATCTGGCTCTCCCGCCATAGACGCCGGGGCGGACAATGAATGCCCGTCCACCGACCAGCGCGGCGTGGCCCGCCCCCAGGGCAGCCATTGCGACATTGGGGCTTATGAAGTGCGTCGTGCACCCCTTACTGTGACCGTGAATCAGGCCGCCACTCAACCCGACCCGACCAACGTAGGCCCCATCCATTTCACAGCGGTATTTACCCCCTTTGTGGATCCGGCAACCTTTGAAGCCTCTGATGTTACTTTGGGCGGTACAGTCTCGGGTACACTTTCGGCGACTGTTACCGAGATTAGCCCTTATGACCATACGACTTTTGATATCGCCATCAGCGGTATGAGCGGTGCGGGCACCGTGACGGCTTCCATTGCGGCCAACCGCGTGGCTGATTGGGACGGCAACCCCAACAATGCCAGCACCAGCACCGACAATACGGTTACTTACGATGCTGCTGGGCCTACAGTTGTCAGTCCCCCTGTAACTTCTGCTTACACCCAAGGTTTCACTTCGTTCCAAGTGCATTTCAGCGAGGCCGTGAATGACCCGCCCGGTAACACCGATCCCAACGATGTGACCAACCCGGCCAACTACCTGCTGGTGGAACGGGGGAAGAACGATGCTTTTGATACCGTCTCCTGCGCAGGCGGTGTGCAGGCCGACGACACCCGAATCCCCGTGAACAGCGTGACCTACGACAGCGCCACTTTCACGGCCACGGTGCACATCAACAACGGTGTGCCCCTGCCTGACGGCACCTATCGCCTCTTCGTGTGCGGCACTACGTCCATCACTGATCTTGTGGGCAACCACCTCAACGGCGGCCATGACAGCATCTATGACTTTGTGGTGCAACATCCCGCGCCGCCTAAAACCGGTTTCCCGCGCGGGGTGGTCACGACTTTGCCGCAGCAGCCGGCCACTAAAGCCTATGCTGGGATGGACATGCGGCTGACGATTCCATCCTTGGGGCTTGGCCTGCCCATCGTGGGCGTGCCCCTGACGGAAAATGGCTGGGATGTGTCGTGGTTGGGTAATGCAGTGGGCTGGTTGGAAGGTACGGCCTTCCCCACTTGGGCCGGGAACACGGTGCTGACGGCGCATGTGTGGAACGCGGACAATACCCCGGGGCCGTTCCTGCACCTCAAAGACCTGCACTATGGCGACCGGATTGAAATCCACGCCTGGGGCCGGGTGTATGTGTACGAAGTGCGGGAGAACAAGCGCTTACCGGCACGAAGTTGGGCGGCGCACCACATGCTGTTGAAGCATGAAAAGTATGATGTTCTGACCTTAGTGACCTGCGAGGGCTACGACCCGGCCACGGGAGACTACCCCTTCCGCCGGATGGTGCGGGCGGTGCTGGTGGCGGTGCGGTAGTCCCTTGGCCCGCCGTTGAGAACACTGTTTGAAGAAGAAAAAATCGGTTGACGATGAAAGTAGCGCTGTTATGTCTGAACACCTTTACTTATCCCCCGCCGCATCGCTCATGCTCGGCGGCTGCGCCCCGCTCTCTCCCAAGGGGAGAGAGCGGGGCGCGGTGCTGAGGCTTTGCCGAAGCACCCGCGGGGGAAGCAGGATGCCTTATCGGGGGCTGCTATGCAAACCTTTTTCCAACGCCTGATCCGTGCGGCGCTCGTGTTGAGCGTCATCTTGGCCCTGTTGCCCGCACCGGCGGTGCGCGCGGCCGGGCCGATTTGTTATGTGAAGGCCGACGCTACCGGTGCCAACAACGGTACCAGTTGGGCCGATGCCTACACCACCTTGCAGGACGCGCTGGCCGACGCCGGCTGCACCGAAATTTGGGTGGCAGCCGGCGTGTACTACCCGGACGAAGGCGCCGGGCAGACGAATGATGACCGCAACAGCACCTTCCGGCTCAAGAACGGGGTGGCGCTTTACGGCGGCTTCGCGGGCACGGAAACCGCCCGCGACCAGCGCGACCCAGAGCACAACATCACTGTCCTCAGCGGGGACATTGACCAAAATGACACCACCGATGCCCACGGTGTGGTCACCAGCATTCTGGACCTCGCTGGGAACAACGCTTATCATGTCCTTACCGCTATCCATGTGAACAACGGCGCCGTGCTGGACGGCTTCACTATCACCGCGGGACAGGCTAATGATGAAGATTTTTATTCCCCCAAACGCGAGGGCGGCGGGCTACACAGCGAGCACAGCAGCCTTACGCTGCGGAACGTCACCTTCTCTGGCAATTTGGCCTACGATGGCGCCGGAATCTTCAGCGTTTACAGTAGCCATAAACTTACGCATGTGACTTTCTCTGATAACCACGCCTACCTTGATGGCGGCGGGATGTATGAAGAGGAGGGCAGTCCTATTTTGACGGAAGTTACCTTTTCCCGCAACGAGGCCGAGGAGGCGGGCGGCGGGATGATCATCGGTGGGGGAAGCCCTCAATTGACAAATGTTATCTTTTCCAATAATGACGCCCTCTATGACGGCGGCGGAATAGCCAGTGGCGGCAGTAACCTTACCCTAAAAAATGTGACTTTCTCCGGAAATTCGGTTTATGGCGATGGTGATGGGGGCGGGATTTCCAATTACGGCGGCAGCCTTACACTGACAGATGTGACCTTCTCCGGGAATTCTGCCGCTTTTGGTGGTGGGATGCTTAGCGTTGAGGGTAGCCCTGTTTTAACGAACGTAACCTTCATGCACAATGCGGCGGTTGGCTTCTTTACTGATTTCTTACTATTCGGCAGCGGAGGCGGGCTCTCCAACTACAAGAGCAACCCCAGACTGACGAACGTCACGTTTTTTGGTAATTCAGCCTATGATTATGGTGGGGGTATCGAAAATTTTGACAGCAGCCCTGTATTGACAAACGTCACCTTCTCTAACAATTCGGCCCACGGTGGTGATGGTGATGGGATGTACAACTCCGGCCAAAGCAAGCCAGTGCTCATCAATGTTATTATCGCCAACAGCGGTTCTGGTGGAGATTGTGTCAACTTCGGCCCTAATAGCGCTATTGCTGATACTTCAAGCCATAATCTGATTGAGGACAGTGCCCACGCTTGCGGCTTAACTGACGGTGTCAACGGCAACATCATTGGCAAAGACCCTCAATTAGGTGCGCTCACCGACTTTGGAGGCCCTGGACGGCAAGTCTTTCCGCTCAAATCTGGCTCTCCCGCCATAGACGCCGGGGCGGACAATGAATGCCCGTCCACCGACCAGCGCGGCGTGGCCCGCCCCCAGGGCAGCCATTGCGACATTGGGGCTTATGAAGTGCGTCGTGCACCCCTTACTGTGACCGTGAATCAGGCCGCCACTCAACCCGACCCGACCAACGTAGGCCCCATCCATTTCACAGCGGTATTTACTCCCTTTGTGGATCCGGCAACCTTTGATGCCTCTGATGTTACTTTGGGCGGTACAGTCTCGGGTACACTTTCGGCGACTGTTACCGAGATTAGCCCTTATGACCATACGACTTTTGATATCGCCGTCAGCGGTATGAGCGGTGCGGGCACCGTGACGGCTTCCATTGCGGCCAACCGCGTGGCTGATTGGGACGGCAACCCCAACAATGCCAGCACCAGCACCGACAATACGGTTACTTACGATGCGGCTGGGCCCACAGTTGTCAGTCCCCCTGTAACTTCTGCTTACACCCAAGGTTTCACTTCGTTCCAAGTGCATTTCAGCGAGGCCGTGAATGACCCGCCGGGCAACACCGGCCCCAACGATGTGACCAATCCGGCCAACTACCTGCTGGTGGAACGGGGGAAGAACGATGCTTTTGATACCGTCTCCTGCGCAGGCGGTGTGCAGGCCGACGATACCCGAATCACCGTGAACAGCGTGACCTACGACAGCGCCACCTTCACGGCCACGGCGCATATCAACAACGGTGTGCCCCTGCCTGACGGCACCTATCGCCTCTTCGTGTGCGGCACTACGTCCATCACTGATCTTGTAGGCAACCACCTCAACGGCGGCCATGACAGCATCTATGATTTTGTGGTGCAACATCCCGCGCCGCCTAAAACCGGTTTCCCGCGCGGGGTGGTCACGACTTTGCCGCAGCAGCCGGCCACTAAAGCCTATGCTGGGATGGACATGCGGCTGACGATTCCATCCTTGGGGCTTGGCCTGCCCATCGTGGGCGTGCCCCTGACGGAAAATGGCTGGGATGTGTCGTGGTTGGGTAATGCAGTGGGCTGGTTGGAAGGTACGGCCTTCCCCACTTGGGCCGGGAACACGGTGCTGACGGCGCATGTGTGGAACGCGGACAATACCCCGGGGCCGTTCCTGCACCTCAAAGACCTGCGCTATGGCGACCGGATTGAAATCCACGCCTGGGGTCGGGTGTATGTGTACGAAGTGCGGGAGAACAAGCGCTTATCGGCGCGAAGTTGGGCGGCGCACCACATGCTGTTGAAGCATGAAAAGTATGATGTTCTGACCTTAGTGACTTGTGAGGGCTACGACCCGGCCACGGGAGACTATCCCTTCCGCCGGATGGTGCGGGCGGTGCTGGTGGCGGTGCGGTAGTCTGACAGGAAAAAGCCATAAATGTAGGAGTTATGCGGTTGCCCATAGAAGTGCTCGTTTTCATCTCATGGCGAGCCGCTATAGGCGGCGAAGCCATCCCCCAGTGGGGTAGACCGCTTCGGCGGTCTACGACCGCCCCGCGGTGACATGAAGCGGGAGAACTGCGTAACTCCTAACATTGTGAGAATTTGTTGTTAGGACGTGGTTAGGGGGATGTAAAATTGTGCGCTTTGGGCTTTGGTTGGCGCTTTGCTATGAATGCGCCTCATACGTTGCTTCGCGAATTGCCGTCAATGCCCCCAATAATCCGGCATTATCGCCCAATTCCGCTGTTGTGATTTTTAGCCCTTCAAGGTAAGCGGGCGACATCACCTCGGCGCGCATCGTCTCTTCCAGCGGGCGTAGCAGCACGTCGCCGGCCTGCACCACCCCGCCGCCAAGGATGACCACGCTGGGGTTGAAAATGTGCAGGAAGCCGGCCAAAGCCCGCCCGAGGTGGGTTCCGGCTTCGGCGAAGATGCGCCGCGCCAGCGGGTCGCCGGCCTGTGCAGCCGCGGCCACATCCGCGGCGGTGGGAGGGTGCGGCAGTTCCGCCAGCGAGGAATTTTCCCCTGCCGCCAGTGCTTCCGCTGCCATGCGGGCGATGGCCGTGCCCGAGGCCACGGCTTCCAGATGCCCGCGCTTGCCGCAGCCGCATAAGGGGCCATTCGGCACCACAGTCACATGCCCAAGTTCCGCGGCCAAGCCGCGCGTGCCGTGCATCAGGCGGTCGCCTACAATCACCCCCGCGCCGATGCCCGTGCTGATGGTGAGGTAGAGCAGGTGGTGATGACCTCGGCCCGCACCGTAGCGCCATTCGCCCAAGGCGGCCAAGTTGGCGTCGTTATCCACAACCACCGGCGCGCCGAATTCGTCTTCAAGCAGGGCTTTCAGCGGCAAGTTGCGCCAGCCGGGAATGTTGGGCGCTTCCAGCACCACCCCGCGTACCGGATCCAGCGGGCCCGGTGAAGCGACCCCGATGCCGAGCAAAGTACCGCCATTGGGCTGGACAGAGTGCAACAGCCGTTTGAGCCGCTCCAGCACCGGCTCGTCGCCGCTGGTGGGCAGAGCGGCGCGGCGCAGCGGCTTCGCCCCTTCTGCCGCAAAGGAGGCCGCGCGCAACTGTGTGCCGCCTATGTCTGCGCTTAGGTAGTAATCCATGTGCAAAAGTATAGCACGGAGTGGTAAAATGGCGGGCGTTGAAGCCGCAGATTGCACAGAAGATACGGAGATTAACGCCAAGGGCACAAAGGGCGCCAAGATTAACGCAGAGGCGCAGAGTAGGGGCGAGGCATTGCCTCGCCCAGAGGCGCAAAGAAAAATTCTGTGTTCTCTGTAATTTTCTGTGTCTTCTATGTTTTAATTTGATCTCGTGGAGGCAACATGACCAAACCGGTTTTGGCAATCCTCGGGGGGACTGGGCGCGAGGGTGGCGGGCTGGCTTACCGTTGGGCAAAGGCGGGCTACACAATTTACATCGGCTCTCGGAGCCTTGAACGCGCTCGCTCCGCTGCGGATGCCATCCGCACCCGCTTGGGCAACCCCGACGCCCCCGTTTTCGGCGCTGAAAACTACGAAGCCGCGCTCCGCGGCGAAATCGTAATCCTCACCGTGCCTTACGCCGCCCATCGCACCACGCTGGAAGCCGTCCGCGATGCCCTCCACGGCAAAATTTTGGTGGACGTTACCGTGCCGCTAAAGCCCCCCAAAGTTACCAAAGTTTGGCTGCCTGAAGCCGGAAGCGCCGCCCTTGAAGCACAGCAAATCCTCGGCGACGATGTAGCGGTGGTGGACGCGTTCCAAAACATCGCCCACGGCGTGCTTTGGGAAGGCGAACCTTCCGACCACGATGTTTTGGTGGCGGGCAGGGGCAAGGCAAACCGCCGCCGCGTGATGGAATTGGTTGAAGCCGCAGGATTTCGCCCAATTGACGCCGGCCCAATTGAAAATACCCCCGTTGTGGAGGGCTTGACCAGCCTCTTGATTTACATCAACAAAGCCTACGGCGCAAAATCCGCGGGGGTTCGTATAGTCGGATTGGGGCAATCGTGACGGCGCGGCATCCCCAACCGCTTGTGCTCACGCCGCTCCTTGGCATTCCCTTGGTGGAAAGGGGAGATGACCTCGCGGCGCTGATTTTGGGAGCCGCGGAGCGCTCCGGCGTTTTGTGGCGCGACGGCGATGTGGTCGTGGTGGCGCAGAAAATTGTCTCGCGCGCCGAAGGCCGCATGGTGGATTTGAACGCCGTCTCCCCTTCACCCAAAGCGCGGGAGTTGGCGGCGCTTACCCAAAAAGACCCGCGCTTGGTGGAATTGATTTTGCGCGAAAGTGCAGAGGTGCTCCGCGCCGTGCCCGGCGTGTTGATTGTGGAGCACAAGCGCGGCTTTGTCTGCGCCAACGCGGGTATTGATCATTCCAACGCCTGCGGCAGCGAGGACTGCGTGCTCCTTTTGCCCGAAAACCCCGATGAATCGGCGGCGCGCCTGCGTTCTCGGTTAGAAGCCGCCACTGGTAGGCGGCTTGGTGTGATAATCAATGATTCGCATGGTCGGGCTTGGCGCTTGGGCACAATGGGCGTTGCCATTGGCGTCAGCGGCGTGCCTGCGCTGGTTGACCTGCGCGGCAGGTATGACTTGCTCGGGCGTGAACTCCGCATCACCCAAATTGGCGCGGCAGACGAACTCGCCGCCGCCGCTTCGCTGGTGATGGGGCAGGCGGATGAAGCGATTCCCGCAGTGCATGTGCGCGGTTTTCCTTATCCGCTTCGTGAATCGTCGTTCCGCGAACTCATCCGCCCGCGGGAAAAAGACCTTTTCCGCTGAACGCGCTCTCTGAGGTGAACTATGCAAGCAACAACGGGCAAATGCTTCGTTTGCGGCGCTTCCCTCTCCAAAGATGAAATGAAAGCCCATCTGCTCGGCTGTCGCGGGCGTGAGCAGGGCGATGAGCCGCTGTTTCTAATCTTCGTTGAGGACGACTACTTCCCCGAAATCTACTGGCTGGCGCTGGAAATTCCCCGCTCGGCGACCTTGGCAGATTTGGACGAGTACCTCCGCCACATTTGGGTGGACTGCTGTGGGCATTATAGCCAGTTCACGATAGGCGAAGCGGTTTACGGCCGCCGTCCCAACCCTTCCCCCGTGGAATTGGTGTTGGACGAATACGCCCATGTCCAACCGATGGATGTGCCGCTTGAGGATGTGCTCACGGTTGGCGAAACGGTGCAATATTCCTACGATGAGGTTTGGCCGAGTGTCTTGCGCGTCACGCCGCTTGCGGCATATTCGGGGGATGTGCCGGCTGGCGGGGTGAGGCTGTTGGCGCGCAATTACAAGCCTTTCAAGCCTTGTCGCGTCTGCGGCAAACCTGCGGAATGGCTCTACACCGACGCATGGCCTCAAGAGGCGTATTGCGATGAACATGCCCGCCAACATCCGGCTTGGGAAAAGCCCAACGCCTTTTTGCCGTTTGTCAACTCTCCCCGCGTTGGGCTTTGCGTTTACCGCGGGCCGAAAGATGAATCTTTGCTCTTTGAGGTTTACCCGCCGGATGCTGAGGCTTAGCGGGAGGATTGCCGAATGACGAAATTACCCTCGCAGGCTCTTCACGAATTTTTGCGCTCGCGGCGTAGTGTGCGCGAGTTTCAGCCGCGGCCTGTGCCCGATGAGGTGCTGGAGCGGATTTTGGATACCGGCATTTACGCTCCGTCGGCGCACAACCTCCAGCCGTGGCGGATTGTGCTCCTGCGCAAGCCCGAGGTCAAGCGCAAACTTGCCTTTGCCCTCACGGAGCGGATGCGCCGCGATATGGCGGCTGAGGGAGCGGACAAGGAGGCGATTGAGGCGCGCGTCGCCCGCTCAATCCGCCGCATGGACGAAGCCCCGGTGGCGCTTTTGCTAAACCGCGATGTGGATGTTGTACGCCGCGACGCTCCGCCTGAGCATACGATGGCCGTTCAGTCAGTCGCCGCCTTCGCATTGCAGTTGATGCTTGCCGCCCATGCCGAGGGCTTGGGCAGTGTGTGGGTGTGCTGGCCGTTGTACGCGCAAGCCGAAACGCGCGCCGCCCTTGCTTTGCCCGCTTCGTGGGAGCCTCAGGGGATGCTTTTCATCGGCTATCCTGCCGAAAGCCCAGTGCCGCCGCCGCGCCTGCCGAGGAATGCGGTTGTGTGGGAAGTGGGAGAGTGATTGGGTGTCAAGTGCCCAAGTGTCAGGTGCTCCGGTGTCAAGTGTTCCAGTGGCAGGTGCTCCAGTGTCAAGTGCTTCGGTGTCGGGTGAGCCGGTTGATCGGTACAAATTGGGAGATAAAAGCCACAGATTCCGCAGATCGGCACTGCAACCGCAGATACGCCCTAACGACCTAACGACCTAACGACCCAACCACCTAACAACTTTCCCTTTGCACCCTCACCCCAAATTCACGCAAGACCTCGCTCACCTCGCGCGGCTTTTCCAGCATTAGCATATGCCCTGCATTGGGGAAAACGCGCAGTTCCGCGTTGGGGATGTTGTTTGCCAAAAATTCGCCTTCGCGAAGCGGCACCATTTTGTCGGCGCTTCCGTGGAGCACCAGCGCGGGCGCTTCAATCTCCCCCAGCCTGTCGCTCACATCAAACAAATTGCACGCTACAAAGTCGTTGTGTAGCACCGAGTAGCGCACTTCGGACATGCGCTTGGCGGCTTGGGTGCGCAAATTTTCGGGGGTTTGCGGGCTGAAAGCCCATTTCATAATCGTTTCCGCTGCGCTGGGCATGGTAGCCTCGTGCGCGGTGGCATCCAGCAAATAAGGGGAAACCGGCAGGCGCGCCGCCGTTGCCACCAAGCCGAGCGCCGCCGTCATTTTTGGATATTCCAACGCCAACGTGAGTGCAATTGCCCCGCCCATGCTGTGCCCAACCCAAATTGCGCGCTCAATGCCGATTGATTTTGCCCATTCTGCCAAGTGGCGGGCGTAAGCCGAAATTTCCTGCTCGGCAATGCCTGAGGATTGGCCGTGCGCGGGCAAATCTACCGCCAGCACGCGCAAATCGGGCAAGCGGCGGACGTGCGCGGGCCAGTAGAGGTGGTTGCCGCCCGCTCCATGCACCAACACCATGGGAATGGGCGCGCTTTGCGGCGTTTGGCGCAAATCCGAAACGAAGTAGTAAATTCCGTCGGCAGTGGGCATTTTCACCCCAACTTTCCTGCTTGGAGGCGCTGAGCCGCGTCCTCGGTTAGCGGAATCCACAGCCGAATGATAGTGCCGTTTTCAGGTTCGGAATGAATTTCTAAGTGCCCGCTTACCATTGCCGCCCGCTCGCGCATGTTCACCATGCCAAAACTGCCGCGTTGTTCGTAATTTGAGCCTACCTCACTTACGTCAAACCCTTTGCCATCGTCTTGAACTTCTAACAGCGCTATATCCTCTCGCACAAGCCGCATCCGCACCCAGATGTGTGAGGCTTTGGCGTGTTTACGGGCGTTGTTCACGGCTTCCTCTGCCACGTAGAAGGCGATGGTTTGCCGATTGAGGTCCATCAACTCAATTGCTCTTGGGTCTACTTCAACAAGCACGTTTTGCCCATAGACCTCTTTCATCTTTGCCGCCATTGTTTGCAAGGCGGCTGGTAGGCCTTGGGTTTCTAAAATTAGCGGCCTCAATGTAAACAGCAAGTGGCGAATTTCTTTTGCGGTTTGGCGGGCGAGTTGCTCAATTTGGGCAATTTCTTCTTTGGCCGTTTGTGGGTCTTTGTCTATCAAGCGCAAAACATAACTCGCGCGCATGGCAATGGCGGCGATGGTCTGAGTTGGCCCGTCGTGGAGGTCGCGAGCAAGTTTTTTGCGTGCTTCTGCTTCGCTCTCGGCAAGGCGTTGTTTTTCGCGCTGCAGGGTTTCGTATAACCGCGCGTTTTGTAGTGCTATCGCCGCTTGCTTGCTCAGCACCCCAAGCATTTCCACTCTTTCGTCGGTGAAGAAGTCCGGCGCCTTTGCGGCGAATATCACGACGCCATAAATTTCTAACCCCACTACCAACGGAAGGAGGTAAGCAGATTGGGCTTCTTGAAGTGCGATTAGGGTTTTTAACTCAGGATCTTGAGATGGGTTGAAGAGACTGACTGCTTCTTGGGTTGTGATGGCTATTGAGAGTGCGCCTTTTTTGCCTTCAAATCGTTTTTTCTTGTCTGAGGGGGGAAGGTGTCGCGACGTGGCTATTCCAAGCGAATCGTTTTCGTCAAATAAGAGTACAGCCCCCACGATCTTCTCACCCCCCTCTTCTAATGTTTGGAGGGCTACGTCCAGAATCATATCCAGCACGCGGCGGTAATTCAGCGTCGTGGCGAGTTCGTAAGTGAGTTCGTATAGGGCATCAATCCGCTTTTTTACTCGGGCGCTTATTCTTTTGTGAAGCCGCTGTTTGAGTTCGGATATAATTTTCTCGCAAGAATACTTGTGTATTCCAATGCCAACGGGGATGGACGCAAAAATACCTATCGCTATTCCTATCAACAGCACTGCAAAGGGAGGTGTATGAGCAAACAGGGTGGTTAGCTGCTTTAACATGGGTTGATTATACTGCAGGTTGGAATTTGGAGTACAATATCGTTAGCGATATCTTTGTGTTTATTTACGCTTTGTGGCAAAGTGACGTTTGTTCACTTTGCAATGTCTCTGGGAGGCCAAGATGAGAAAGTCTTTTTTAGGGTTGTTCATTTTTTTCTTTGCTCTTGCGTTAACTGCTTGCGCTCTATCGTTGGGGAAAACGGTTAACGGCGTGCTTTCTCCGACAGCAGCCCACGCCACAGCGACTGCTATGCCTGCATTCACGCGAATTGCCCCCCAAGCAGGCGGGCTCGCGCTGGTGCGCGCGGAACCCGCGCCTGCTGCGGCTCTGCCCATCCGCCCAACCCTTGCTTTCACCTTCAACCAGCCGTTGGACAGGGCAAGCCTGCAGTCCGCTTGGCGTTTTGTCGATTCCAAAGGGCAAGCGGTGCCGGGCAAGGTGAGTTGGCGCGATGATTTGACTTTTGTTTTTACCCCTGCTACGCCTCTAAAGCCAAATGGCGCTAAGTACCGCGCGGAATTTACCACCGCTTTGCGTTCAAAAAACGGTGGTTCGCTGGCTTCTCCCCTTAGCCTCACCTACGTCACCGCGCGGGCTTTTGCTGTCAATGCGGCTTACCCGCTTGACGGCAGCGATAACGTGCCGGTGAATGCCGACATCACAATTGTATTCAACAAGCCGGTGGTGCCTTTGACCCAGAACAAGGCGACGGCGCCGTTGCCCCTTCGCATTACTCCGAGCGTTGAAGGAAGCGGCCGCTGGGTTAGCAGCGCGGTTTACGTCTTTCATCCTTCTCATCACCTCAAGAGCAACTCGGATTACCTCGTTTCCCTGCCTGCTGGGGTGCGCACGGTTGAAGGGGATGTGCTCCCTAAAGGTTTTTCTTGGCGCTTTCATACAGAAAGCGTTGTGGTAAACATAATTGACGTTTCGGGAGATGATATTCTCAGAGGTTTGGCGCGCTATGTCCCGTTGAAAGCCCCGATAAAAATTTACTTCTCCGCTCCAATGAATCCTGATGCCTACAAGGCGGTGGTTGTGACGGCCCCTAATGGGGGAAATGTGCCCCACTTTACGCCTGAATGGGATTCAAGCCACAGCATTCTTACTCTGAAGCCCGACGAATTTTATGACCTTGCTACTACCTACACGGTCAGCGTCAACGCCGATGCCCGCGCGGCTGATGGCAGCGCCCTGCTAAAACCGGTGCACGGCAAATTCCGCACTGTGGGCAAGCCGTGGATTGAAGATACGCCGAGTACCGCCTCGGACGTTTATTCGCCCTGGGTTTTTGTGGAATTTAACACTTTCATTGACGAAAAGAGCCTTGAAGGTCACATAACCGTTCAGCCAGAGCCTACGCATGGCATTTCTTACGAGGTTTATGGCCGCGAAGTTCATTTAGGAATTTTTGACCCCGCAACTGAGTACACCGTGACCTTTGCGCCCGGCATTGCCGATGTTTACGGAAACCAAACCGATGCTCCGATCACCTTCACTTTCAGGACTGCCCCGCTTGAGCCGAGCGCCGATGCGTTGTTGCTTGGGCAGTTGAGCATTTTCCACGCCGACCAGCCGCAAATTTTCTACTTGCGGTATGCGAACTTGGATTCTGTCACCTTCACTCTGTATTCGCTTGATGATCAGGCTTTGCTCAGCAATTTGGCGGACTGGGAGGTCTGCCACCCTGAATATAACCCTAATGCCAAATTGCTTGGTTCAATGCGGGTTGACCTAAGTGACAAGAAGGATAGCCGCTTCCATTACCTCACGGTTGACCTTGCGAAAGTGGTTGGTCACTCGCTGGCGCCGGGGGCTTATTGCTTAGGAGTAACCCAGTCGCCAGCGCGAGCGTATTCCTCGCCTACTGATTACTACCAGATTGCCGTTTCCACCGAAAGTTTGACTTTCAAGGCTTCGCCGGCCAACGCCCTCGCTTGGGCTACGGGACTGAGCGATGGCGCGCCGGTCGGGGGGCTGAAGGTCAATTTTTATACCCTCAAAGATACCGAAGATGAAGGCAGGGTGGTGGTGTTGAGTGGCTCAGCCGTTACCAACGGTGATGGCGTGGCCTTGGTTGACGGCTTGGAGTCCGCTCCTTTGTTTGCTCTCGTGCATGATGCGAAGCATTTTGCCATTGCCAGCGCCGCTTGGACACGCAACCAAGCGCCCGGTAGCATTTCTTTTTGGGATGTTCGCGGCGCCAACCCTTCCTCCAAAGTGGCTTTCATCTACACCGACCGCCCCCTGTACCGCCCGGGCCAGCAAATTTTCTTCAAGGGCATTTTGCGTCAAGATGCCGATTTGCACTACACCATTCCACACGATACCCGTGTGGTGGTTTCGCTCAGCCACGCGGGCAAGGTTGTAGACCGTCAGACGGTTTCCGTTTCGTCTCTCGGCACATTTCATGGCAGTTTTTTGCTTTCCGATTCTGCGCCGGTGGGTGGTTATTACCTGAACGTGTTGCCTGAGCAAAAATCTGCCAAAAGCGAATATGTGCCCAGGCTTGGCTCGCGCTTCATCCGCGTTGCAAATTACCACAAGCCGGTTTTTGAAGTTAGGCTGATGCCCAACCCGGCTGATGTGGCGCCGGGACAGAAAAGTGAGGTTTCGTTGCAGGCTTCCTACTACGCCGGAGATGCCGTTGCCGATGCCGATGTGTCGTGGAAAGCGATTACGCTGCCGTTCTATTTCTCGCCGCCGCGCGCCTACCGCGCCTACACTTTCTCCGCCGAGCCGGACGTGCCGTGGCTGTGGTATTGGGAGCCCGAGCGACACACCGCCAGCGCCCCATCGCAAAACGGCACCGGCAAGACGGACGCGCAAGGCAAATTCACCTTTTCGGTGAGCGCCCCACAGGAACTCAAGAACGGCGACGAGCAGATTTCGGTTTGGGCGACCGTTACCGACCGCGGCGGCAACTCTGCTGACGGACACACGGTTTTAGTCTCTCGCGTGAGCAATGTTTACCCCGGCCTGAAACTCAATTCATGGCTTGGTATTGTCAACCAACCTCTTGGGATAGATTTTGTGTTGCTCAATCCGCAAGGAGAGCCGCTCGCCGACCACGCCCTGCATCTTGACGTGTTTGAAGAAAAATGGCACAGCGTCCAGCGGCTGGATGCTTCTGGTGTTTTGCGCTGGGAAAATTCGCTGGAAGTTGTGCCGGTTGCCGACCTCGGCGATTTCACCACAAACGCCGATGGCCGCGGCGAGGCAAGTTTTACCCCGGACCACGCGGGCACATACCGCATTGTTGCCACCGCCGCCGATGACAGCGGCCGCGAGCGCAAAGCCGTTATGCGCGTTTGGGTGTTGAGCGCCGACGAGGCACTGATGTGGGGTGAGAGTGAAGCCAAAACTTTGCCACTGATTCCCGACCGCGCCTCTTACCGCCCCGGCGACGTGGCGCATATTGTCGTCACGCGCCCCTTCTCCGCGCCCGTTTACGCTTTGATGACGGAAGAGCGGGGCAAAATTTACTCCTACCGCTTGCTGAAAATTGATTCGCCGAGCACCACGGTAGACCTCCCAGTAAAGCCGTGGATGGCGCCGGTTGCCTATGTTTCGGTGGTTGAGGTGAGCGGTGGGGATGCCAAGAGGCCGCCCGATTACCGCCTTGGCGTTTTGCGCTTGCCGGTTGCTCTGGAAGCCCAGCGTTTGAATGTGACCGTGACGCCCGAAAAGCCGAAAGCCGCCCCGGGTGAAACGGTCAAGTTCAAAGTGCGCACTACCGACTATGCCGGTAAGCCGGTTTCGGCCGAGGTTTCGCTTGCATTGGTTGATAAAGCCTTGCTCGCCCTTGCACCCGACAACTACAATTTGTTGGAGAAAATGTACTCCGAGCGGGCTTTGCGGGTGGTTACAACCGTTTCGCTTTCTCAAGATGAACTGAGTTACAACCTAAAGGCGATGCGCATTTTGCCCACTGGGTCGGGTATGGGGGGCGGCGGCAAAGGCGCCGACCAAGGCGGCGTGATCACAGTGCGTGAACTTTTCCGCGACACGGCCTATTGGAAAGCCGACCTCCGCACCAATGAGCAAGGCGAGGCCGAGGTTAGCATTACTTTGCCCGACAACATGACCACTTGGGTAATGCACGCTCGCGCCATAACCGCCGATAGCCGCGTGGGCTCGGCGATTTCCGAGTTGAAGGTTGCGCTTCCGTTCTTTGTGCGCTTGCATACCCCGGCGTTTTTCACTGCAGGCGATGAGGCTACTTTGAGCGCTGTGTTGCACAATTCCACCGACAAACCGCTCAACGCCGAGGTGACGCTAAGCAAGGCCAAGGGCTTGTCGGTGAAAAGTCCGCTTTCGCAAAAAGTGGAAGTCCCGCCGAAAGGCCAAGCCGTTGTTTCTTGGCAGGTGGAAGTGCCGCTTGCGTCGCGTCGCGTGGACTTGGAGGTGCAAGCGGTTGCTAATGGCTATCGCGACGCTTCGCGACCGGTTCTCACGCTTTTGCCCGATGGCGGAATACCTGTTTTTGCCTACAAGACTGTGGAGACGGTCGGGCTTGCGGGAGTTTTGCCAAAAGTTGGGGCGGCGCGCGAGTACGTCCAACCGCCCACTGGCGAGCATTACACTTTGCGGGTAAATTTGGCCGCGTCGTTGATAGCGAGCGTGGCTTCCAAACTTAGCGTCAAGCCGGAAGAGCCAACCGAGTGCATTCCCTATAATGCTTTTGCCTTGTTGAAAGACGTCGCTATTCTGCGGATGCGTTCCTCTTTGAATTTGCAGGCCGCCAAAAACGATCCGGTGAAGGACGATGCTCTGAAGCGCCTTCAGGCGTTGCTGAACTACCGCCGCTCGGATGGGACTTGGGGTTGGTGCGTAGATGATGACCAGTCGGAGGTTATGCCGACGGCCTATGCGCTTGATGCGCTTCAGGCAGCCCGAGCGGCTGGCTTTCCGGTAGATTCGGCGCAAATTACCCAACCCGCCGAATACCTGAGCAGGGTTTTGGTGCGTCCTCAACAAAGGAAGTACCTGAGCCTTGATGACCAGGTTTACATTGTAGACGTGTTAGCGCGCTCCGGCAGGCCGGTTTCGGCGTTCGTTTACGAACTTGCTAAGAAGATGAAGAATTCCCCGCCGGATAGGGTAAACACGGCTGATTGGGCTATGCTTTTGCGCGCTGCCGAAAATGCCAAAATGGGCGCCGACTTCACCAAACCAATAGTCGCTCGGCTTGAGAACAGCGTTACGGTTTCCGCCTCTGCCGCTCACTGGGATAAGGGCGAGGCCGCGTGGTGGTCGCGATGGAGTTCACCGCTTACTGCCACTGCGCTTGCGGTGGATGCTTTGCTGAAGGCCGACCCGCGCGCTCCGTTCCTCCAGAATGCCGTGCGGTGGCTGGCCGGGCGCTACAATTCCTCGCCGAGGCTCTCGGATTTGAGCGATTCAACGATTTTGCGCACCTTGAGCGATTGGGCGGCTTTTTCGCACGAAGGGGTGGCTAACTACGATTATGCCGTTTTCCTTGGCGGCAAGCCGGCAACGAGCGGTCACATGGCGCAGGCTGACCTTTTGACCCCCAAAGTGCTCACTTGGGATGAGAAGCGTGTGCCCGCGGGCAAGTTGACCACCCTGGACATTCAGCGCGGCAAGGGAGATGGGGTGCTTTATTACACCGCTTATTTGGAACTCACCCTTCCGGCAGATGAAGCCAGGGCGCATTACGCCGGTTTCAGCGTAGATAGGGCGTATTACCTTGTCTCAGATCTTGATAATCCGGTCACTTCCGCCAAGGTTGGTGATTTGGTTCAAGTTCGGCTCACGGTAGTTGTGCCTCATTCCGAGGACAACGTGGTGCTGACGGATTACCTGCCCGCTGGTTTGGAGCCCCTTTCAGGGAAACGCCCCGAGTACTTGCCTGATGAGGAAGATTACTCGCTTGATAAATTCCGTTGCTGCGGGTGGGGTGGTTGGTTCTTTGGGCACCGCGAGGTTTACTACGACCACGTGCTATTTCATGCCATGCACTTACCCGCTGGTACTTACACGGTGGTTTACTACGCTCGCGCCGCCACGCCGGGCACTTTCAAGGCGCGCCCTGCTGTGGTGTGGGATTCGTTTTTCCCCGATGTGCGCGGCAACACCGATGGCGCGGCTTTTACTGTGCTTGGCCGTTGAGGGTTTTAGCGACGCTTTCCGATGTTCACCTACATTCACCGCCCTTCTGCATTGCACAGCCTGAATCCGGCGATGAAACTTTTGGGGCTTGCCGTAGTGGCCGCCGCTGCCACTACGGCTTTTGCCCCCTTCATCCCCGGCATGTTGCTACTTGCCCTTTGGCTGACGGCGTGGCTTTTTGGGCAAATTCCTTTCAAGCAGATGCTCCGTTGGAGCGTGCCGATTGCCGTTTTGCCGCTGCCGATAGCCGCTTTCAACGCCTTGTTTGCCGACCTGAGCCGTTATTCCAATCCGCATATAATTTGGCATTGGGGAATTTGGACCCTCAGCCGCGAAGGATTGATGGCTGGCTTAGGTCTTGGGCTTAGGGTTGCCGTATTTGTGGCCGTTTCGTTGGTTTTTATTGCCACCACCGACCCCACGGATTTTGCTCTGAGTTTGGTGCAAAATCTAAAGGTGCCCTATCGCTTTGGGTATGGGATTTTGATTTCGTATAGGTTTTTACCGCTGATGCGTCGCGAGTTGGCGCTTATTCGCATGGCTCATCAAGTGCGCGGCGTTGGAGGAGAAGGTGGCTTGCGCGGGGTGTTTGCGAAGGTGCGGCGTTACGCTATCCCCTTGCTGGCTTCCGCAATTCGCAAATCTGAGCGCACCGCGCTTGCAATGGAGGCCAAAGCCTTCGGAGCGCTGAAACATCGCACTTACTACCGCCAAATGAGAATTCATGCCCGCGATTTTGCGTTTGTTGCTGTTTTGGTCGTGTATACCGTTGCAGTTTATGCAGTTGCGCTCCATTTCCATTTGGCGAGCATTCAGTGGGTGCCGGGGACATAAAATTTCGTTGGGGATTTGGGAATTTAGATGGTACACTAATTGGGAGAGTAAATGGGAGTAAAAAATGTAATGTTTTGTAGATGTTAGATGTCTGCATCGTGTGGTATATTTTAGCAAAGTCTGCAGAAGGCTTTCTTGTAGGAGGTTGAAATGAAAATAGGTCGGGTTTTGATTTTGCTGGCTCTGATTTTGCTATTTGCTGTCCTTGCGCTTGTGTTTTGGATGAAGCGCAACGCCGCTCCTAAGCCGAACGCCGGCGCTTCTGGTGGTGGGAAGGCGGCTCAGCAAGTTCAAACGGTGAAAGTCGTGGTTGCGGCTCAGCCCATCAAGCGCGGCACCAAGATCACCGAAAATATGCTTACCGAGGTGGAGTTGCCTGCGGACAAGGTGATCGCTTCGCAAGTCACCAACCCTAAGCAGGTGATAGGCAAGCGCGCCGTCCGGGATTTGCCGCAAGGCATGTTCCTAACCAAAGCAGATGTGGCGGAAAAACTTTCGGTTAGTTCCGAAGGTTCATTGGCCGCTTTGCAGATTGCCCCGGGCTCGGTGGCTATTTCTATCCCGATGGATCGGCTTAGCGGCGTGGCTTACGCTGTCCGCCCGGGCGACCATGTGGCTATTATCGCTTCTTTCCCCTTTGTGGATGTTGACCCCGACTTTCAAAGCGTTTTGCCCGACAAGGTGGGGGTGGTTTACCCGCCGCAAACTTCTGAAAAGGGTCAAACACTAACGGCCGGAATTGAGGCCAGCGACGTGTATCTTGGCCATGGTACCGAGGATGAGAAATTGGGTGTGCCTTTTTACTTGATTCCTTCTGAGCCCCAGCGCCCGCGTTTGGTTACTCAGATGATAATTCCCAACGCGGCAGTGCTTTATGTGGGTGAATTCCCGCTTGGGCAGAAGAAAAAGCAAGAAGAAGAGGCACCCAACGGCGGCAAGCCCGGAGCGAAGCCGCGCCCTACACCTCCTCCGCAGGCGCGTGGCCAGGTGGAAGAGGAAAACACCGAGGAGATGCAGGTGAGCAATAAGCCTGACATCGTTACCTTGATCGTTTCTCCGCAAGATGCGGTGACGCTGAAGTACTTGCTTGACCGCCATGTGTCACTCACATTGGCACTCCGCGCGGCCGATGACAATGCTCAAATTTCAACCGATGCGGTTACGCTCTCGTACATCATGGGCAAATATGGTGTTGTACAACCGGCGCGCTTGCCTTATGACCTTGAGCCGGCGGTTGGCAAGATGCCACAGTCGCAAAAATCGCCCGAAGCGGCACAGGCGCCCCAAGAGCGTTGATGATTTATTTCTGCTGTAAGGCGCTGGAACGAGGTGAGGAGTATGCCTGAGGAACGAATTTCTGTTCTCATTGTGGACGATATACCTGAAACCCGTGAGAACGTGCGCAAACTTTTGCAGTTTGAGCCCTCAGTTGAGGTGGTTGGGGTTGCCGGAAATGGCAAGGAGGCCATTTCGCTCGCAGAACGATTGAAGCCGGACGTCGTGGTCATGGACATTAATATGCCCGATATGGACGGGATCACGGCGACCGAGAAAATCCGCGAGCGTTTGCCTTACGCTCAGATTGTGATTTTGTCGGTTCAAGGCGAGGTTGAGTATATGCGCCGCGCTATGCTGGCTGGGGCGCGCGATTTTCTCACCAAACCGCCCAACATTGATGAACTTGTGAGGGCGGTGCGACGCGCTGGTGCTCTTGCACACGAGGAGCGGGCGAAATTGGCCTCGCAAGTTCCGTCCGCATCTGCATCTCATGGCGGGGCCTCGGCAACAGCGGCTACCGGCAAAGTGATAACTCTTTTTTCGCCCAAAGGGGGCCTTGGTACTACAACTTTGGCTGTAAACCTTGCTGTCGCCCTTCATACTCCTGATACCCCGGCGGCAATTGTAGATGGTGATATGGAATTTGGTGATGTGGCTATTGTGATGAATGAGCATGGCCGTCATACCATTGTTGACCTTGCTCCGCGCGCTGCTGAACTTGAGCCTGAAGTAGTTAGCAGCGTGATGGTGCAACATGAAGGCACGGGAGTTAGCATTTTGGCCGCCCCCACTCGCCCTGATGACGCTTCTAAGGTAAACGGCGAGCAATTTGGGCAGATTTTGCGCTTTTTGCGGGGCATGTATGAATATGTGGTGGTGGATACTCCTTCTTCCTTGAACGATGTTGCAGTCGCGGCGCTTGACGCCAGCGATTTGGTGGTGCTTGTGATTTCGCAGGAAATCCCTTCAATTAAGGATGGCCGCCTGTTTTTGGATTGGATGCGGCGCGCCGACGCTCCCTTTGAGCGAATTTTGATCGCCATGAATAAATTTGACAAACGAATTGGCATTACCCCTCAACGCGTCGGCGATACTTATCACCATCCGGTGGAAATCGTGATTCCCAGCGATGTGCGGGCGGTGTTGCCTGCCATCAACAAAGGCGTTCCTGTGCTCAAGGCGAGTCGCGGGGCGCAGGTTTCGCGGGCCATCCTGAAGATGGCCGAGGTGGTTCGCCGCCGTTTGACCGAATTGGAATCTGTGGCCGCTATGTGAGGGAGGTGAAAGGTGTCTTTGTTGAAAAAGATTGACCGCGGTTCTGAAAGTGCCGCTTCGCAGCGTCCCTCACTTCAGCGGGGGAGGCTACATGCGCGCCGCCAACCCGCTCCGCAAACCGCGCAGTCCGGCTTTGCTGATTTGAAAACTCGCGTTCAGCAGCGGTTGCTTGCCGAACTTGACCCTGCTATGGACATCAGCAAAACCGAGGAAGTGCGGCGCACTATTCGCGAACTTTTTGAGCAGATCCTTGCGGAAGAGAGCATAGTACTTGCTCGCTCTGAGCGCCAGCGCCTTTTTGAGGCCATCGCGGCCGAAATTTTGGGCTTGGGTCCATTGCAACCTTTGCTGGATGACGATAGCATCACCGAAATTATGGTGAATGGGCCTAAGAACATCTATGTGGAGCGCAAGGGCAAACTTCAGCGGGTGCCGGTTGCTTTTGAGGATGATGACCACGTGATGCGCATAATTGAGCGCATAGTTGCCCCTTTAGGCCGTCGTGTTGACGAATCCAGCCCTTACGTTGACGCTCGTTTGCCCGATGGCTCGCGCGTCAACATCGTAATTCCCCCAATTTCGCTTGTGGGGCCGGTTGTCACCATCCGTAAGTTCTTCAAAACGCCGCTTACGGTTGATGATTTGATAAGATTCGGCTCTATCACCCCCGAGGCAGTTCAGTTCCTTGAGGCTTGTGTAAAAGCCCGCTTGAACATCGTTATTTCGGGCGGTACTGGCTCCGGTAAAACCACCCTTCTGAACATCCTTTCCAGTTTTATCCCCGCGGATGAGCGTATTATCACCATTGAAAACGCGGCCGAACTTCAATTGCGGCAGGAGCATGTGGTGACTTTGGAATCTCGCCCGCCGAACATTGAGGGGCGCGGCGAGGTGACCATTCGTCAATTGGTGATTAACGCCTTGCGTATGCGCCCCGACCGCATTATCGTGGGCGAGGTGCGCGGCGCTGAGGCTTTGGATATGCTTCAGGCTATGAACACCGGTCACGAAGGTTCAATGACCACTGTCCACTCAAACAGCCCGCGCGATACCCTCTCGCGTGTGGAAACGATGACCTTGATGGCCGGCATGGAACTGCCCGTGCGCGCCATCCGCGAACAAATTGCTTCGGCTATTGATTTGGTGGTGCATCAATCCAGAATGCGCGATGGCTCCCGTAAGGTGGTTGCTATCACCGAGGTTACCGGCATGGAAGGCGACGTTATCACCATGACCGATTTGTTCGTCTTTCAGCACGGCGGTTTCCGAGACGGCAAAGTCTACGGTCGTCTAACCCCCACCGGCTTGCGGCCTAAATTCATGGATAAAATAGAGGCTGCCGGCATTCATCTGCCCGCTTCTGTGTTCGGCATAGGCTCACCGCGGCGAAAGTAATAGTCAAGAGGTGCGTTTATGGCTGGTTTGAATCCTATGCTCATTTTGATCGCCGGAGGCGGCTTGGCGTTTTTGCTGTTGATAATAGGCGCTGTTTTGACCATGCGCGCCAATCGCTCATTGGTTGACCAGCGCTTAGAAGGCTATTTTGAGGACGATGAATTTGCCCAAGACGCCACCAGAGCCGAAGAAAGCGGTGTGCAGGCGCACTTAGACCGCCGCTTGGAGCAGACCAGTTGGTGGGAGAAAATCTCGCGGGATCTTGCCCGTGCCGATGTCCGCTTGAAACCGTTGGAATATGTGTTTGTCCGCATAGGGCTAACTGCGCTCGGTCTTCTCCTCGGCTATGCAATTGGCGGCGGCAGTATTCTCTTTACGGTCACCGGACTCGTCTTGGGCTACTATTCGCTCGGCTTTTTCTTGAAATGGCGTCAGAAGCGTCGTGTGCGCATGTTCAACGATCAACTTCCCGATTTGTTGAACTTGATGGTAAATGGCTTGCGGGCCGGTTATTCCACCTTACAGGCGCTTGAGGCAGTGAGCCGCGAAATGCCGTATCCCGTTTCCACCGAGTTTCGCCGTGTGGTGCAGGAGGTGCAAATCGGCATCCCGCTGGAAGTGGCGCTTGACAATTTGCTTCGTCGCATCCCCAGCGACGACCTTGACCTTGTGATTACGGCCATCAACATCCAGCGCGAAGTGGGCGGCAACCTTGCCGATGTGCTTGAATCAATTTCCGATACCATCCGCGAGCGGGTAAAACTCAAGGGCGAAATAAGGGTGCTTACTTCGCAGGTGCGCTTTTCGGGGACGGCGTTGGCGATTATGCCCATTTTGCTCTTTTTCATCATTTACCGCATCAACCCTTCCTACATGGGGCAAATGTTGCACCCTGATAACCCGGCCCTTAAGCCGGTTGGTTATTGCATTCTTGGAACGGGTTTGTTGATGATTATCGCTGGTTACATTGCTATGCAGAAAGTCGCGGATATTGACATTTGAGGTATAGCCAATGCTTGTTGTTTGGTTGATTTTAGGGTTTTTGGTTATAGGCGCTATTTTGCTGGCGATAATGGGGTTGAAGGAGCGGGAAACCGAAGAAGACCCGCTGCAGGCGCGCTTGGCAGAATACGTTGATTCGGGGCGCGAAATTCATTCCTTGGAAGAAATAGAACTTGAGCAACCCTTCTCGGAGCGCGTTCTCAAACCTCTGGGCCGTTGGCTCGGGGAGTTGGCGCTGAAATTCACCCCTCAGAATGCTATAGAAACCGCCCAGCGCAATCTTGAACTCGCTGGTCGTCCCAATGGTCTTGAAGCAAGCACCTTTATTGCCTTGCGCTTTGTCTCGCTGATTGTATTTGGCGGGGGAACGTTTTTATTGCTCAGAATCTCACACAACAAGAGTTTTCATTCAAAAGCCCTACTGTTTGGCATAATTTTTGCCGTTTTGGGTTACTATTTGCCCGACCTTTGGCTCAAAAGCAAAATACGCCGGCGCCAAGAAAACATCCTGCGGGCTTTGCCCGACGCCTTGGATCTGCTCACCATTTGTGTGGGCGCTGGTTTGGGTTTTGACGGCGCAATGAGCAAGGTGGTGGAGAAGTGGGATAACGAACTTGCTTTTGAGTTTGGGCGGGTTTTGCGAGAAATTCAACTCGGTAAGAGTCGCCGCGAAGCGCTGCGCGATATGGCAGACCGTGTTGGCCTGCCCGAAATGAGCAGTTTTGTGGCCGCGATTATCCAAAGTGAGCAATTGGGGGTGAGTTTGGGCAAAGTTTTGCTCATTCAGGCGGAAAACATGCGCACTAAGCGCCGCCAGCGAGCCGAAGAAAAGGCGCATCAGGCACCGGTGAAAATGCTTTTCCCGTTGGTGTTTTTGGTTATGCCAGCGCTTTTTATCGTGTTGCTCGGCCCTGCTGTTATGATCGTGATTCAAATGTTTGTGGGCGGCAACGGTTTCTAAACCTGCATCACTTTGGCGAAAATTGAAAATGGGGTAACCGAACACAAAAATCGTTTGTTTTACCTGCTTTATCGTCTGCCTTGGAGCGCACTTGATTGGCTTTTCCCGCCTAAGTGCGTTGGCTGCGGGCGCGTCGGCGCCCGTTTTTGCGATGCCTGTCTTGCCGCTGCTCCTAAGCCTCCGCCGCCGCTGTGTGAGGTTTGCGGAGGCCCCCTTGGCGGCTCTCCTGTGCTGTGGCCTGATGGGCGCAGAGTGTGCCGCTCTTGCGCAGAGCACCCACCCGCTTTCAGGGCGGCGCGCTCGTGGGCGGTTATGACTGGCAGTGTTCGTAAGGCCGTGCATCACCTCAAATACCGCCGCGATTTGGCGCTTGCCGATGTGCTTGCCGCTCAACTGCTTACTTTGGTGCTGGATGCGGGATGGGGTTTGGACGGCGTTCTGCCGGTTCCACTCGGCAAGCAGAGGCGAAAACAGCGCGGCTACAACCAAGCCGCTTTGCTGGCTTTTCCGCTGGCTTTTCCGCTGGCTTTGGGTCTTGGCAAGCCGTATTTGGGGAAGGCTTTGGTTCGCGTGCGCGAAACCCGCTCGCAGGTTGGGTTGAGCGCGGCCGAGCGTCGGCAAAACGTGGCTGGCGCTTTTTTAGCCCCCCATTCGCATTTGGTAGAAGGTAGGACTTTGCTTTTGGTAGATGATGTGATGACTACCGGCGCTACCTTGGATGCCGCCGCGTCGGCTTTGGTCGTTGCCGGCGCTCGGGAGGTTTATGCTGTTACGGTTGCCCGTGCTTTGATGCGTCATGTGGGGGATTAATCTTCCCTTGCCTTTTTTCTCCACCACACCCAGATGCCCAACACCGCCAGCCCAAGCAATGTGCCGGTGATTGAGCCGAGCAAAACCCAACTTTGCTCCCATGAGCGCGCTTGATAGACCCCCAGCGTGCGCGGCGTCAACAAGTGCTCTTCAAAGCGCTGTATAAATTCTTCATCGGCTTGCACAGGCCGCAAAGCCGCGCGTAGTTCCTCTTCCAAAGAGCGTAGTTCTTCTTCTTTAGGCTCGCGGTTGTTGCGCCAAAGGCGGGGCATTTTTATCTCCGATGTTCTTGCTTGGGCTGCTGTTCTTTTTCCTCTAACTTTGCCAGTTCAGCCCTCAAGGCAATCAAGGTGCGGTGGTAAAGGCTCTTTATCGCTCCCTCGGTGCGCCCCATGATTTGCCCTATTTCGGCATTTGAAAGCCGCTCCACAAATTTCAGAATCAGCAGTTCCTGCCGCTCCGGCGGCAATTTGCGGATTACGGCGAGTAGTTGTTCGTGGCGTTCTTGCTCAAGCAGTTGATGCTCTGGATGTTGCTCTGCCGAAGAGCGCAGTTGCCACGCGGTGTCATCAATGGGGATTTCCTTGCGGCGGCTTTGGTCGCGGTGCCAGTTTGCCACCAAGTTGTGCGCAATGCGGTAAAGGTAGGCCGTGAAAGGAAGCCCGCGCTCTTCATACCGTTCAATGTGTTGCCATGCTTTTAGGAAGACCCTGCCAGTGAGGTCTTCCGCCTCTTGTGCGTTGCCCACGCGGTAGTAAACATAACTGTAAATCCGTTGGACGTAACGCTGATAGAGCACTCCGAAGGCTTCTTTGTTGCCGTTGCGCGCCAGTTCAACTATTTGGCTGTCGGTCAGTTGCTCCAAGTCGGTGCTGTCCATTAAAACCCGTTCCTGGTGAAAAAGTTGCTTTGAGATGGCTGTGCTCTTCGGCAAGACTTGGCTTACATTCTACCGCGATATGTTACACTTAACCCAGCATCGGCTGTGGATTGTTGCTTTCGCGTTCTGAAATACTGCCAAAACAATGCAGAATTTTTGTAATTACCCACCCACAAGCGCGGCAGTGGCTTTTCGCCCTCACCTTACCCCCGCTGCGCGCCCCCTCTCCTCTCCCAGTGGGAGAGGAGAGGGGGCTGAGCCGCCGCGAAGCAAGGCTCTGGGGGAGTGGTGAGGGCGAGAGAGGCGTAATGTTGCTTCATGGCATGGCAGCCTTACTGAAATCCTGCTCTTGTTAACTTCGTTTTCGGCGCAGGGTAGGTAGTTGCGAATTTTTGGAGGAAGCAAAATGCGGATAATTTTAGATGCAATGGGCAGCGACAACCATCCCGATCCGGAAGTGCAGGCGGCGGTTGAGGCTTCGCGCCTCCTTGGGGATGAAATAATCTTGGTTGGGCAGGAGCCACTTTTGCGCTCCAAACTGGATGCCTTGGACACTTCCGGCGCTTCCGTGCGGATAGTGCATGCCCCCGAAGTGCTGGAAATGACCGACAAACCTGCCACCGCCGCACGCCGCAAAGCCCAAAATTCTATGGCGGTTGGGATGGATTTGCTAAAGGCGGGTGAAGGAGATGCGTTTGTCACCGCCGGTAACACGGGCGGGGCTATGGCTACGGCCTTGTTCCGGCTGGGGCGCATCAGAGGCGTGAAAAGGCCTGCTCTTGCCGCTCCTTTTCCTACTCGCAAGGGTATGTGCGTGGTGGTGGATGTGGGCGCAAATGCCGAATGCCGCCCCGAGTTTCTTGTGCAGTTTGCGGTTTTGGGATCGGTTTACGCCGAGCATCTTTTGGGGGTGAAAGAGCCGCGCGTCGGCCTCCTTTCTAACGGCGAGGAGCCCGGCAAGGGCAACGATTTGGTCAAGGCCACCTACCCGCTGCTGGAAAAAAGCGGCTTGAACTTTATCGGCAATGTGGAAGGCAAGGAACTTTTTGGCGGCGAGGCCGATGTTGTGGTTACGGATGGCTTTACGGGTAATGTGTTGCTCAAGTCCTCCGAGGCAGTTACCAAATTGCTGATAGATTTGCTCAGGGAAGGATTGCTCTCTTCGCCGGTCACCAAAATTGGGGCGTTGCTCGCTAAACCGGCGTTTGCGCGCGTGAAAGAGGTGTTAGACCCCTCCCGCATAGGCGCTGTGCCGCTTTTGGGTATAGACGGCTTGGTGCTTGTGGGGCATGGCCGCTCTGATGCAGCCACAATGGTCAGCGCCTTGCGCGCCGCCCACGAAGCAGCGGAGCAAGGGCTTTTAGATAAACTCAGGTCGGCGATAGAAGAACGCCTGTAGCGGTTGGCGCTTTTGAGTTCACAAATCAAGGTTACTTGGAGGAGTTATGCGCGTTGTTACAAACGAAAAGTTCATCGCTCGCAATGCCCGCATAGGGCGTTGGGCAAGCATGGCCGCGCTCATCATCCTCGGCGCGGGCGTTTACCTCACCTTTGCTCACCCCGAATTGGTGGTTTGGACTTTTGTGGCCCTCATTGTGGGCTTTTTGCTCTCTCAGGTTGGAATTTATTTCAGTAGCCGATGGGCAAAGCCGCCGCGGATAGATCAACAAATCACTAAAGCGCTCAAAGGCTTGAGCCGCGAATACACCCTTTACCACTACAGCACCCCGGCTTCTCATCTTTTGGTTGGCCCGGCTGGGATTTTCGTCTTTATCCCCCGCTACCAGCGCGGCAAAATCACTTACAGCAAAGGCAAATGGCGTCAACATGGCGGCCCTTTTTTGTGGTACTTGCGTTTGTTTGCTCAGGAGGGTATTGGCCGCCCCGATTTAGAAATTGAAGCCGAGACTGAAGCCGTCCGAAAGGCGCTAAAAGCCATTTTTGACGATGCCGATGAACTCCCTCCCATAACGCCAGTATTGGTGTTTACCAACCCGCAGGCCGAGGTGGATGCTGAAAACGCTCCCGTGCCCACTTTGAAAATTGAGAACCTGAAAAAGTTTCTCAAGCCGTTTTTGAAAAGCCGCAAGTTGACGGCGGAGCAGTTGAAACGCATTCGTAACGCCTTTGAGGCTTCCTCTGAAATTGAGGTGGAGCAGGCGTAACATTTGCACTTTTGGGGTACAATATCCGCGGAATTGACACCAATTCGGCGGAAATGCTGGTTTTTTGCAATCGTCCTTTGCCGCAGGCAGTATGGCTGAGAGCCTATCCGAAAATTCTTTGTAGGTGTGTCACTGCGAGGCGGCGGAGCCGCCGAAGCAGTCTCCTGACCAGCAAAAGGGGGATTGCTTCGCCCCTACAGGGCTCGCAATGGCACCGCCACGATAATTTTTCGGATAGATTCTGAAGGTGAGGTTGTGCGACGCTATGCGCCGTCGTCAAGGAGGAAGAAATGGCAGACCTTGTGGAAATGGAAATTGACAGCATACGCGTGAGCCTTGTCTCTCAGCAACAGGTTTTGTTGCTGCGCGAGCGCAACGGCAAGCGCTATTTGCCGATTTGGATTGGAGCATACGAGGCAAACGCCATCCAACTGGCCTTGCACGAGGTTGAACTTTCGCGCCCGATGACGCATGATTTGCTCAAAAACATCCTCTTGGCGTTGGGGGCGCGCGTTGATAGGGTGGAGGTTACCGCCTTGCGGGAAGGCACTTTTTACGGCAACATTGTCTTGAGCCATCAGGGACGAATCTACAACATTGATTCGCGCCCTTCCGATGCCATTGCCGTTGCCGTGCGGATGCACGCGCCTATTTTTGTGGCGCGCGAGGTTTTGGACGAAGCCGGTATTACCCCCGATGAAGATTTAGGTCAATCGGAAGAAGCCGCCGCTCAGCCTCCTCAGCCTGAGGAGCATTTAGCCTCTTCTTCCGGCGGTGTCTCGGCGGTGAGTGGCGAGACTTCCCCCGAAGCCACCGAGCCTGTGACCGAGAATGAGGACAGCCTTTCTGTCTTTGCCGAATTCCTTGACAAATTGGATTTGGGCGATGCTGAGGATGAATCGCCTGATGACGATGGTGAGTCTGAGCAATGAGCGACGAAATGCTTCCGCCCCCGCCGCCTCCCGATATGCCCGATGCCCCTCCGCCGGTGGATTTGGGCTATGCTGAGGATTTGCCACAGCCGGAGCCTGCTCCTGAGCCCGCTACGCCTCTTCACGACACCAAGGCAGAGGAGGCGGTGCTGGGCGCGGTTATCATCAACCCCGAAACGTACGCCGAAGTTGCCACCATCATCAAGGCCGAGGATTTCTTCATAACCCGCCACCGTTGGATTTGGGAGGCTATAGTCAGCCTTAGTGAGAGCCATCGGCCTGTTGACCCTTTGACGATTGCCGAAGAACTCAAGCGCCGTGGGAGGCTTGAGGAGGTTGGCGGCGAGGCTTATCTGGCGCGGCTCACCGCGGCTGTCCCCTCATCGCTTCACGCTTCGCATTATGCCGAGTTGGTGGAGGAAGCGGCCGTCCGCCGCCGTTTGCTTGAGGCGGCTGAGCGGATCGCTCGCTTAGCCCATGCCCGCCACCTTCATGTTGATGCGCTTCTGGACGAAGCAGAAAAGGTTGTCTTCAGTGTCAGTGAGCGGCGCATGGTGCGCGGGGTCAAACTCCTGAGTGAGGTGTTGCAGTCGTACTACAACTACCTTGATCATCTCCGCTCTCATCAAGATGAAGCCCTCGGTGTCCCTACTGGCTTTAGAGACCTTGACGCCCTTTTGCATGGATTTCAGCCTTCGGACTTTATCATAATTGCTGGCCGCCCGGGAATGGGCAAAACCGGCTTTTTGTTGAGCATTGCCCGCACCGCCGCTCAAAAATACCGCAAACGGGTTGCCCTTTTTTCCTTGGAAATGTCCAATGAGCAAATGGTGCAACGTTTGATAGCGCAGGAAACTGAAGTGAGTTCGCAAAAATTGCGCACCGGCAGGCTGAACGACGAAGAATGGCGTAAGGTGACCGCCGCCGTTGACCACCTTCATCAGGCGCCGATTTTTTTGGATGATACGCCTGCTATCACCCCTTTGCAATTGCGGACTAAAGCCCGGCGCTTGCATTTGGAATACGGCTTGGATTTGATAATGGTGGACTATTTGCAGTTGATGACGCTTGGCAAGCGGGTTGAAAACCGCGTGCAGGAAGTTTCGCAAATTTCCCGCGAACTGAAGGTGTTGGCGCGGGAGTTGAACGTGCCTGTGGTGGCGGCGGCGCAACTTTCGCGCGCCGTGGAGCACCGCGGCGATAGGCGTCCCATGCTTTCGGATTTGCGCGAATCGGGCTCGCTGGAACAGGATGCCGATGTGGTGATGTTCATATACCGTCCTGAGGTTTACGCAAAGGAAGATGAGGTTGTGGAGAACCCCGGCCTTGCCCAAATCATTGTAGAAAAGCATCGTAATGGCCCTACGGGCACGATAGAGTTGGTATTCAAAAAAGAATACGCTCAGTTTATTGACCCGCCGTCCTCTCCCGGTTACCCTTAGTGTCAAGCAAGAGACGGGTCCCTGCGAGGCGGCGTAACCATTGAGGCAGTGAAGCAGTCCCTTGCCACCCGAAGGGGGGATTGCTTCGCCGTTTCGCGGCTCGCAATGACATCTAAAATGCAAGGGGTTCTGATGGCGTTTCAGGGTTTCCCGACTGGTAAAGTGCGCCTTATTTCGTTGCCGGTGCAGTTTTTTACCCAACTTGTGCCCGAGATTGACCATTTGGGCGAATTGAAGGTCACGCTGTACGCTTTTTGGTATTTGAGTCAGGTGGAAGGGAATTTTCGCTACTTTACCCGAGAGGCTATTTTAGCGGATGAAGGCTTTGTTTCTGGCTTGGCGGACAACCCTGAGGAAGCCGTGAGTGTGCTTGAGGATTCATTGCGCCGTGCTGTGGAAAGGGGTACTTTGTTGAAGGTATCCCTTCCCGATGGCGAAGACCTTTACTTTTTGAACACCCCTAAAGGCAGAACGGCGGTTGAGGCCATACGCGCGGGTCGTTGGCGTCCCGATGGCGATGCCGAGCCACCTCGGGTTTACCTTGACCGCCCCAACATCTTTCGGCTTTATGAGGAAAATATCGGGCCTTTGACGCCTTTGATTGCTGAGCAATTGGAGGAAGCCGCAGCGGAATACCCGGCAGAGTGGATTGAAGAGGCGTTTCGCATAGCCATAGCGAACAACGTCCGCCGCTGGCGTTACATTGAAGCAATTTTGCAACACTGGAGAGATGAGGGACGCGATGGCAAAGCCTTTAGCGGAGATCCTGCGAAAGACCGTGAACGGTATCTCACCGACAAGTTCTCAGACTACTATGAGTGAGCAGAACAAATCCAGCCTTCCCGGCGACCCAAATTGCCCGATATGCCACGGGGTAGGCTATGTACGCCTTGATGTCCCCCCCGGCCATCCACAATTTGGCAAACTGGTGCCTTGCGTTTGCCGCACCTCAGCAATAGAGGAGGCGCGCCGTCGCCGTCTTTTTGCTATGAGCCACCTTGATAAATTGGGGCATTTGACTTTTGAAACTTTTAAGCCACACGGTCGCATGGGCACCGGTCCCCGCCAAGCCCGTTCCATAGAATCAGCCTACAATTTTGCCCGCCAATTCGCCGAAAACCCAAGTGGGTGGCTTTTGCTAATGGGAGGCTACGGATGCGGGAAAACGCACCTTGCCGCCGCCATTGCAAATTATTGCGTTGAAAAGGGCATTTCTACGCTCTTCCTCACCGTGCCTGACTTGTTGGATAACCTGCGCTTTGCTTATGATTCCCCCGAGGGGGGATTTGAAAAGCGTTTTGAGCAAATTCGTTCTGTGCCGTTGCTGATTTTGGATGATTTCGGCACTCAAAACGCTACCCCGTGGGCACAAGAAAAACTTTTCCAGATTTTGAATTTCCGTTACATCAACCGCTTGCCTACGGTGATAACCACCAACCTCACTTTGGAAGAAATTGAGCCGCGCCTGCGATCTCGCCTGCAAGACCCCGACGTGGTTGCGAAGATCAAAATAGACGCTCCCGATTACCGCCGCGCGGTAGATGAGGTTGGACATTCTGAACTTTCGGCATTAGACCTGATGGGCAAGTACACTTTTGGCAATTTTAGCCTGCGCGAGGAGGAGGGACTTGACCCGCGGGACGTTGAGAGCCTTCGCAAGGCTTACAACGCCGCCCGCGAGTTTGCCAACGACCCTCGTGGCTGGTTAGTGTTTTCCGGCCCTTACGGGAACGGGAAAACGCACCTCGCCGCCGCCATCGCCAATTACCGCGCTGGCATGGGCGAGCCGCCGCTTTTTGTCTCCGTTCCCGATTTGCTTGACCACTTGCGCGCCACTTTCAGTCCCAACAGCACCGTTACTTACGACCGCCGTTTTGAGGAAATCCGCACCGCGCCGCTATTGGTGTTGGACGATTTGGGCACTCAGGCGACTACGGCGTGGGCGCGCGAGAAACTTTATCAACTTTTCAATTACCGTTACAACGCCGAATTGCCAACCGTGATAACCACGGCTGTGCCGTTGGAGGAGATGGACCCGAGGCTTAGGTCGCGGATGCTGGATACTCGCATTTCGCGCATATTTTTGATCACCGCACCGCCTTATTACGAATCGCCTCGCGCGAAACGCTCTAAAAGGAGACGAAAAAAGTAGAGGCGAAGCATACTTCGCCTCTACTTTTTCACACGGGGAACACAGAGGTTCTCTCCGTGTCTGCCGTGTTCCCTGTGTGAGGAGATAGACGTTGGGGGTTATAGCACTTGACTGACCAGGAGTTCTGCGTTGTAAATCGCGCCGCCCGCCGCTCCGCGGATTGTATTGTGGGAGACAACCACAAATTTCAAGTCCCAAATTGGGTCTGGCCGCACCCGGCCAACCACGGTGGTCATGCCGCCCCCCGTAGCGGCGTCTAAGCGAGGTTGGGGGCGGTCTGCTTCGCGGCGCACAAGTATGACCGGCGTGGGGGTTGAAGGAAGCCCACGTGCGATTTCTGGCGGTGCATATTTTTCCATTGCGGCGATGGCTTCCTCTGCATTTTTGGGCGGATTTCGCATAGCCATTGATATAATCACCAAATGACCATCCACAACAGGAACACGATTAGCATGCGCCGAAACGACAAAATCCGCCAGACGAATCACCCCATCCTCAACACTGCCCAACATTTTGCGCGGCTCCCACTCAACTTTGGCCTCCTCGCCGTTGATGTAGGGGATAACGTTTCCCAAAATATCCAACGAAGCCACGCCGGGATAACCAGCCCCCGAAACAGCCTGCATGGAAACCACAAAAACTTTTCGCAGGCCAAATGCTTTATCCAAGGCCTTGAGCGCCACCGTCAAGCCCGCACTTGTGCAATTTGAATTGGTAACAATTCCACCTTTCCAGCCGCGCTTACGCCTTTGATGCTCAAGCACGGAAATATGCTCAGCATTGACTTCTGGCAAAAGAATGGGAACATCCGGCTCACGCCTGAAAGCCGAGGCGTTTGAGCAAACCCAGATTCCGCGCTCGGCGAGTTTCGGCTCTAATTCCCGCGCCACATCGCTTGGCAGCGCCGAAAATGCAATTACGGCCTCGCCGACGGCTTCGGGAGTTGCCGATTTGAGCACCATTCCTTTTGCCCAGTCCGGGATTGAAGAAGGCAAAAGCCAATGGACGGCCTCAGCATAACGCTTGCCCGCATTTTTCTCAGAACTAACCAAAGCCACCACTTTGAACCACGGATGTTTATCTAAAAGAGCAATAAAGCGTTGGCCTACTGTGCCGGTTGCACCCAAAACGGCTACCGGAATTGGCGAAGAAGGTTTCATCGCAACGCCTTTCTACTTTTCGTCAGAAATGTAAGGAACATAATCAGTACGAGCAACGCCATCGCGTAACGCCTGCTCGGCGACAGCGCGCGCCACGGCCTGATGTACCTCGCGCGTCAGCGGGCTGGGCAACAATTCACCCTCGGGGGTCTGCGAGACAATCGCATCCACCGCGGCGAGGTACATCGCGGGCGTAATCTCCGTGGCGTGCGTGTCCACTGCTCCGCGGAAAATGCCGGGGAAGCCCAACACATTGTTCACCGACTTGCCATCAGCGGCAAACGCCGCGCCCGCTGCCAAAGCCGCGTCAGGTTCAATTTCGGGGTTAGGGTTGGAAAGAGCAAAAATGATCTGCCCGGGGCGCACCATTTCAGGCTTGATAAGCCCTTGTACACCAGTTGTAGCGATCACAATGTCGGCCTTCGCCATGATTTCTTCCAAAGTACTCCGAACACCGCCGTAAGATTCAAGGCGCTTTAGGGCATCTTCGCTCAAATCTGCGCCGAGCACTGGGTGACCGCTGACATGCATCAACATTCGGCTAATAGCCATTCCCGCCGCTCCAAGCCCAATTTGCCCAATAGTAGCCTTGCTAAGGTCAACGCCGGCGTAACGGCAAGCATTTTTGAGCGCCGCGGTTACCACAACTGCCGTTCCGTGCTGGTCGTCGTGCATGACCGGTATGTCAAGCATTTCTTGCAGGCGCTCTTCAATTTCAAAACAGCGCGGCGCCGAAATGTCCTCCAATTGGATTGCCGAAAACGTCGGCGCAATCGCCGCCACTGCTTGCACAATTTCATCCACATCCTTCGTGTTGAGCAAAATGGGCACGCCCGAAAGCCCAACAAGGCTTTCCATCAACATTGCTTTGCCTTCCATTACGGGCATACCGGCTACTGGGCCAATGTCGCCCAAGCCGAGGATAGCAGTGCCATCAGTAACCACGGCGACCATGTGGCTGATTGATGTAAACTGCCATGCAAGTTTGGGGTCTTCGGCAATTTTCAGGCAAACTTGGGCTACACCCGGGGTGTAAACGCGGCGTAAGGTTGCCAGCGAATCAAGTTTGTAGCGGCTACGGATAGCAATTTTGCCGCCGCGATGCACTTCAAGTACTTCATCGCGCACCTCCAACACTTGCGAGCCGGGGTTGGCGCGCATCGCGGCAATTATGTCTTCCATCTGCTCAACCGTGTCGGTGTAAATGGTGATATCGCGCACAATGGCTTTTGTACCTTCACGAATGAGGCGGATTTCGCCGATGCTTCCGTTCCTCTCAGCAACCGCCATCAGCAAACGCGCCAATGTGCCGGGAACAAGTTCATTGCGCACGCGCACCGTGCGCATGATTTTGTTTTGCCAAGGCATGGTTTACCTCCTGTTGAAACTGCACGGTTTGACAGGGAACCCCGTCCTGAAGCGAAAACCCCTTGCCAAGGGATAAGTTGCTCTTCCAACAAACTTGGGGCGGGGTTCTCCCGCCCCAGGGCCACCCCGTAGTACCAGTTCGGGAAAGGCTATTTACGGATGGTAAAGCGCTCTTCCAGCCCCTCCAGCGCGGTGCGGAAGGCGCTGTACTCCAATTCCTGCATAGGCAGCATTGCCGCGCCGAAGAAACCTTGCCGCCGTATCCAATCGGCCTTTTGCTGGGCATTGCGGCGCGCCAAATCCCAAACCGGGTTGGCGAAAACGTCCACACGCTCGGAAAGTTTTCCTTCTTTGTTGAGCGAATAGGCCACTGCCGCCACAATGGGCTGGGCGTATGGGCCGGTTACGGGTGTGTTGATGGGCACGGGCATGATTGGCATGGTGTGGCTGCCGCGCGCGTCGCCCGCCACATAGGGCACGTTCACCCACGGCATCACCACTTCCTCCGGCGCGGGGAAAATGCCCTGCGTGCGCACAATCATCACCGGATCGTCCTTGCCCTTGTATTCGCCAGCGATGGTGTGCAAACGGTCGGTAGAGACTGCTACTACCTGCTGGTGGGGATACTTGCGGGAATGGATGGCTTGAATGCCGAAGCGGTTTTCGTCGCGCAAGAGTAGTGCGAGGTCAAGATGCTCTTCTGGGGCGCTGAGTTCAATCACGCGGTCGCCGTGGGGGTATTCCATATCAATCACAGTGAATTTGAAGCCGGGGCGCATTTTGGGCATCATCAGACCGGCGCAGTAAAGCGGGCTGGTGAAAACCGCCCACAGCGGAAAGTTGAAAGCGCCTGGGCCGCATTTATCGGCAGTAAACACCATGAAGGGCTCTGCGGGGCGCTCAGGGGCGGTTTCGTCAAAAGTGATTTCGGCTGCCCCGGGTCCGGCGCCGCGCACGTTGCCCGAAGGAGCGTCTTTGAGCAAATCTTGCCCCGCGCCGTAAAGCCCCTGCGCTTTGGCAATGTCGGCGGCGGACTTGAGGGTGTCCCATGCCAAATTGTGGATTTCGGCGGCGCCACTGCCTTGGCGATGCACCATGAGCAAGCAGATGTCATCGCCGGTAAAAGTGACATCATAGTCGGTCAACAAGCCGCTTTCCAATGCCTTTTGCAGATGGTCGCGAGCGGTTTGGAGCATGGCCTCGGAAGGGCGGGTATGCCCCCCAATGCTACCAACATCGGCTTTAATGGCACTAATGGTCAACATCGCAACACCTCCTTTAGGGTAAGGTTGAAGCGAATAAAAAACTCCCTCGGGCACAACGAGGGAGTTGATAACTTGGTAGAACAAAATACATACTGCCACGCATCTCAGCAGCAAGTGGGCTTTTGAGCGCACGCTGTACGCGAGCAAGCCGCTTCATGGAAGACTCCTGGAGAGAAGCACAAAAAGGGTAACGCAAAGGCGCAGAGAGGAAAACCACCGGTGGAAGATAACGCAGAGACGCAGAGAAACACAAAGACGCAGAGAGAAATCCACAGATTACACGGATTAGCACAGATTTTTTCTGTGTCCTCTGTAAATCTCTGTGTCCTCTGTGGTTTTTTCTTTTCCAATCGGTGTAAATCTGTGGTCAATCGGTGGAAGATGACACAGAGAAGCAGAGAAACACAAAGACGCGGAGAGAAATCCACAGATTACACAGATTAGCACAGATTTTTTCTGTGTCCTCTGTAAATCTCTGTGTCCTCTGTGGTTTTTTCTTTTCCAATCGGTGTAAATCTGTGTCAATCGGTGGATGGAAACCACAGAGGACACAGATTAGCACAGATTTTTTTCTGCGGAATCTGCGAAATCTGTGGTTTTTTCAATCTCTGGTTTCCCTTCAATCGGTAGTCAGAAAATCTATTTCTTGCGTCGGCGGCGCTTGCGTTTCTTTTTGCTTTTCTGCCCTTCATCGGACTTAGCCGCGCTCGTTTGGCTTCCGTGTTCGCTTTCCTTCGCCTCCACCGTCTCTGCCGATGCCGTTTTTGCCCGTGATGGCGCCCGCGTTTCTATTTGCCCGCCACCTTGGAAGATAAACATATTGCTGATAACGCCGGCGCGGATTTCACGTAGCAGTTCTTGGAACATTTCATGCGCTTTGGCTTTGTACTGCACTAACGGGTCACGCTGGGCAAATGCCTCTAACCCGATTGAAACGCGAAGCGCCTCAATTTTGGTCAGGTATTCAACCCATGCTCCGGAAATCACCTGCAAAAGCAGTGTTCGGTAGCGTTCGGTAAGCGCCTGACGCCCAAGTTCAAAAATTACTTCTTCTCTAAGTTCAAGAGGGAATTTACCAAACGGCGTTTCAGCCAATTGGGCAAACTTTTCTTCTCCCAAAACGCGCTTTAGACCGCGCTGAGAGCGTTTGTTCAACTCTTTCGGCGGGATATTGGCCAGCCTTATAAATTCGCTCTCGCCCAAGGATTGTTGCATGGCCTCCTGAGCCCCACGCAGGTGCTCCAACACTTCCGCCTCTATTTTTTCAGCAGGCCACTGTTCTATGAGATGCGCGGCGCTGTAAATGTAGCGGAAGCGCGTAATAGCAACCTGTACCCGCCGATGGGTTTTGGGGTCAAATTCGGTGCGCTGACCTTGTTGAATGATGAGCAGGAGGCCGAGCATGTCCTGCTCAGTCAGCCCAATTTCTTCCTCGCCACCCACGCGTGACGGTGAGGGCTTGTAACGGGGAGAGAGTTGGGAAATGGCACGCTGGAGATCGCGCTCCACCACGCCCGACTTGCCATCCTTGCCAAACAAGTGCTCGTAGCGGCTTGTAAGCACCTCTTCCACTGCCGCGTGGATTTTTTCCAGAACATCATCCCAATCTTCCTCTTCCGCTAAACGTTCAGCGCTCAGCCCGAGAGATGTGTTTAGCACGCGCTCGGCCGCGGCAATCATCCGCTGAATTGTGCGGATGCTGAACGTTTCCTCCACAAGGCCAAGCAGTTCTTCGTAGGCGACGTCGGGGTCTTCCAACCAACGGCGCACATCCGCCGCGCTCACCTTTAGCGGCATACGGATTGCAGATTCGGCCTCAGTGCGAATGGCTTGCCAGTTGTTGCCGTATTCCTCCGCCAAGTCGGGCAACATCTCGGCAAAATTCTCTATTGCTTCCTGCCGCTCATCAATTGCTTGCTGGTAGGCGTCCAGCAGACCTTCAAAACGCTCCTCCAGACGGCGGCGCAGGTGATTGTGCTCGGCCGTAACGGCTTCGCGGGCAATTGCCATAAGGGCATTGTGAGTTTCTTGGGGGTCGGTGTACGCTTTGTCGGGCAAACTGTCCAGCAGCAAACGCATTGTGAAGGAGGGATAAAGTTCCTTGCCTAAATTTATAGTGGGCTGGATGGTTTCAAGGTAATGCAAGAGCGTCCACGGCCCTTCCTCTTGTGCCAGCGCTTCGGGAATGCGAATTGCCATTTCCTGCTTGAGCAATTCAGTTACATCTTCGCTAAGGTCGTCTTTGAGGAAAATGCGGTCGCGCTGGCTGTAGATTTGCTCGCGCTGTTTGTTGAGCACGTCATCGTATTCCAGCGTGTGCTTCCGCTGGTCAAAGTTGTAGCCTTCTACGCGGGTTTGGGCTTGCTCAATCACGCGGTTGACCAAGGGATGTTCAAGCGGCACCATGTCGTCCATGCGGAAGCGGCGCATGATCCCGTCCAATTGGTCGCCGCCGAAACGGCGCACAAGTTCGTCTTCCAGCGAAAGGAAGAAACGGGAGGAGCCGGGGTCGCCTTGGCGGGCGGCACGGCCGCGCAACTGGTTGTCTATGCGCCGCGATTCATGCCGTTCAGAGCCGATAACGTGCAAGCCACCGAGTTCGCGCACGCGGTGCATTTTTTCCACATAGTCCAAGAAATACTGAATTTCGGCTTCGTAAATGCCGTACTGCTCCGGCGAAAGGTTTTTGAGCGCCCGGTATTGCTCGTCCAAACTCATGTCGTAAGGATCAGGGACGCCGGAGCGTTTGAGGACGCGCACGACGGCAGCGCGGATTTCTTCGGCAAGTTCGCCGCCGAGTTTGATGTCCACACCGCGGCCCGCCATGTTGGTTGCAATGGTCACAGCCCCGAATGCGCCCGCCCCGGCAATGATTTGGCTCTCTTCAGCGTGCTTGCGGGCGTTCAAAACTTGATGCGGCACTCCTGCGCGCAGAACGTCCAGCAGGCGCGGCCTCACCGTTTCCCAACGGCTGCGCTCGGTCGGGGTGGGGTAGAGCAAGCGCCCAAGCCGCTCCAAGTTTTCGGGCTTTTCGGGGTTCAGGGGCAAGGAAAGTTTTTGTTCGCGGATGAAGGCGCGCAGTTCGCCATCGGTCAGTTTTTCCAGCGGTTTGTAAAGTGGCTCCAGTTCTTTGAACATGCGCCCTTCGGCTTCACCGCGTGCTTCCAAAAAAGCATCGCGCAACAGCAAAACCTGCGCCAGCCGCCGCACTGCCGAGGCACTCAAGCGTCGCGAAAGCCGCTCTGAAAGTTCTACCGAGGTTGTGCCGACTAACAAAGGGCGCCCCTGAGTGTGGAAGCGCAGGATTTCGCGGACGACCGCCCGGAATTTCGCCTCTTCGGTGCGGTAAATTACATCGTGGTAGTCCTTCCGCTTGTAGTAAAGCGGCTTGCGCTCAGGGTCGTTGCGAGCGGCGTAGTAGGTGTAGCGATAGCCTTCCTCATCGGTCGCTTCCAGAGCAATGTAAGGGGCGTTTGGACGGCTGGCGTTGTATTCCAAATTGGTCGGGATTACCACCACTTCCAAGTTGTAAATTTCGTCAAATTCTTCCGATTCAGTCGCTGCCGTGCCTGTCATGCCGGCAAGTTTGTCGTACATGCGGAAGTAGTTTTGGATGGTGATGGTGGCATAAGTGACGTTTTCCGCTTGAATGCGGACACCTTCTTTGGCTTCAACGGCTTGGTGCAGGCCGTCAGACCAGCGGCGGCCGGGCATCAGGCGGCCGGTATGCTCATCAATGATAATGACCTTGCCGCCTTGCACGAGGTAGTCTTTGTTTTTCTTGAAAAGGAACTGCGCTCGCAAAGCCTGCTCAAGGTAACCCCAAAGTTCTTCTTGATGCTGGGTTAGATCTTCGGGACGCTCGGGGTCGCGCAGCGGCTCGCCGAGTTTTTCTTCAACTTTGGCTTCCCCGGCTTCGGTGAGGGTGACAGTTTGGTCGCGCTCGTTTATTTCCACATCCTCTCCCGGGCGCAAGCCGCGGACAATTTGCGCCATGCGCTTGTACCATTCGGTAGCCTCGCTTGCCGGGCCGGAGATGATGAGCGGTGTGCGCGCTTCGTCAATCAACACATTGTCAATTTCGTCTATGATGGCGTAGGGATGGCCGCGCTGGACGCGATCCTCCAGCCGCATAGCCATGTTGTCGCGCAGGTAATCAAAGCCGAACTCGTTGTTGGTGCCGTAGGTGATGTCGGCGTTGTATGCCTCCCGACGAAGCACCATGCGGAGTTGATTTTGGTCTTCCTGCGGCGAAGTTTTGCTCAAATCCACCAAAAAGGCTTTTTTGCCGTGCTCGGTGCGCGCCGCCATTTGAAGCACGCCGATTGAAAGCCCAAGCAGGTCGTAAATGGGCGCCATCCAGCGGGCGTCACGGCGAGCGAGGTAATCGTTCACGGTAACGAGATGCACACCCTTGCCCACAGGAATTCCATCCAAGGGCTTGAATTCCCACTTGTCTGGATCATTGCCCCAGCGTTCACGCGCCGCTTCAATCCACGCGGGGTTGAGGGCAAGTGCGTTCAGGTAAATCGGCAGGGTCGCGACCAAGGTTTTACCTTCGCCTGTTTTCATCTCAGCGACTTTGCCCTCGTGCAAAACCATGCCGCCGATAAGTTGCACATCGTAGTGACGTAGGCCAATTGTGCGCTTGCTGGCCTCACGCACCACCGCAAAGGCTTCCGGCAGGATGTCGTCTAAGGTTTCGCCCTTGGCCAGCCTGCGGCGGAAATGCTCGGTCTGGGCGCGCAAGGCTTCATCGCTGAAGCCCTCGTATTTTTTCTCCAGCGAATTGATTTTATCAACGGTCGGAAGGTAACGTTTCAAAACTTTGCGGGTTGGGTCTCCGGCAAAGGCAGTAACAAGTTTCTTGAGCATTTTGCCTCATGTTGAAAATGGGGAATTTTTACACTGCGATTATAGCACAGGCAAGTGGCACCTCGGCGGCGCGGCAATTTGGGCACTTGGATGGATGAGTAATCTGTTATACTTTTCACCCACCGCAAACTACCGATTTGCACCAAACGCAGAGGACACAGAAATTCACGGAGGACACAGAAAAAATCTGTGCTAATCTGTGTAATCTGTGGTTTTTTGTCCTTGGCGTCCTCCGTGCCCTTGGCGTCCTTGGCGTGCTTATCCACCGATTTACACAGATTTACACCGATTGAAGAAAGAACGCAGAGGACACAGAAATTCACGGAGGACACAGAAAAAATCTGCGCTAATCTGTGTAATCTGTGGTTTTTATCCTTGGTGTCTTTTGCTTCCTTGCCAATCGGTGGACGGTAATCTGTACTTGGAGGTTGTACAATGAGCAAAGCAGGATGGCGCGAAGTAAGCGCCGAATGGGTTGGCGAAGGCTTGACCTTTATCGGCAAAAACCGGCAAGGCGGCACAGTGCAAATGGGGGACTTAGGCGGCAAGCCCGGCATCCCGCCAATGGAATTGCTGTTGGTGAGCGTTGCCGGTTGCACTGGTATGGATGTGGTGCACATTTTGCGAAACAAAAAACGCCTGCCTGTGCGCGATGTGAAAGTGACGGTGCGCGGCCGTCGTCGGGAGGAATATCCGCAAATTTACGTGGAAGTGCATCTGCACTATGAAATTGTGGCCGATGAGCCGATTTCCCCAAAGGATGTTGAGCAAGCAATCAACCTGTCCCAAGACAAGTACTGCTCTGCCAGTGCAATTTTGAAAGCGGTGGCTGAGGTGAAATACAACTATTCGTTGCGAGTTGAGCCGCCACAAACCTAAAACACCCAAGGCGAAAAATTGGTCTGCCGGTCAAAGGTGTCAATTCCTTCCATCCGCTTTAAGGCATTGGCGACAAAGTAGGTGAAAGGCGTTGCTAAGGTTTCGTATGCTACTTTTACGAGCCACTGCGAAACCGCGGCTTGTAGCAATCCGCTGGTCGGTATGATCCCATAAAAGGCCAGAGTGATGAAAGTGAACGCGTCTACCCCCTCGCCCACAATAGTGGAAGAAATCGTGCGCAGCCACAAAAAGCGTCCTCCAGTGCGCACTTTCAATTTTGCCATGATGTAGGCATTGAGAAACTCCCCAACCAGATAAGCGGCAAACGAAGCACCCAACAATCGGGGGGTAAAGCCGAAAAAGGCGCGAAAAGCCGCTTGCGCCGTGGCGCGCGAGCCTAAACCGGCATCCCAAAACGAAGCGGCAGGAAGCACCACCGCTGCCCAAATTGCCAGCACCGCCAACAAATTGGCCGCAAAGCCAGTCCAAATCATCCGACGGGCGGCCGCATAGCCGTATACCTCGGTGACCACATCGCCCAGAATGTAAGCGAGCGGGAAAAGCACTACGGCCGCGGGGAGCACCATGCCCCACAAGTCAACCAGTTTTACCGCAATAATGTTTGAAACAACCAAAATTGCCGCGAAAACGCCGACCAAAAAGGGGTAATAACGGCCCATGTTGGCATCCTCTCAGAATGGTTTTTAGGCCGTCGGATTTTACCCAACCTTGGTTCGGGTGTCAAAGAGCGGCTGTATCTTCCACCACCTGCCCATCGCGCAGGCGGACTACTCGGTCGGCGCGGGCGGCCACCTCATCGTCGTGGGTCACCAGCACCACGGTGAGGCCGTATTCTTTGCGCATCTCGGCAATCAGGCTCAGCACTTCTTCACCGGCGCGGCTGTCCAGATTCCCCGTCGGTTCGTCGGCCAAAAGCAAGGTAGGGCGGTTGACCAGCGCCCGCGCTAAGGCCACCCGTTGCTGCTCGCCGCCGGAAAGTTGCCCCGGCAGGTGATCCAGGCGCTCGCCCAGCCCCACGCGCTCCAGCAGTTGGCGGGCGCGTTCCTCCACATCAAATCCGGCGCGGCGCTTGTAGGGCAGCAGGGGGAGCATCACGTTCTCCAGCGCGGTCATCTCAGGGATGAGGTAGAACATCTGGAAGACGAAGCCGATGTGCTCCCGCCGAAAGTCAGCCAGCGCGTCGCCCCGCAGGCTGCGGACGTCGGTACCCAGCAGGCGCAGTTGCCCCTCGGTGGGCGTATCCAGCGTGCCCAAGAGGTGCAACAGGGTGCTCTTGCCGGAGCCCGAAGGCCCCTGGATGGCGACGAACTCGCCCTCGTCCACGCTCAGGCTGACGCCGCGCAGCGCCTCCACCGGCACGCCGTCGCCGTACACCTTGCGTAAGTTTTCTGCTTGAATGATGCTCATGGTTGGCTCCTTGTATCTTATCCACCGATGGACACAGATTTTCACCGATTGAAACCGCAGATTTCGCAGATTACGCAGAAAAAATCTGTGCGCCAAGGACGCAAAGGGGGTAAGGCAGAGGTGCAGAGGACACGCAGAGGCGCAGAGAGGCGCAGAGGCGCAGAGAAAAAATGCAGAGGAAAAAATTCTGTGTTTTCTGTGCCTCCTCTGTGTCTTCTGTGTTTCTCTCATCAATCTGTGTGAATCTGTGTAATCTGTGGTTTATCATTCATCCACCGATTGACACAGATTTTCACCGATTGAAACCGCAGATTTCGCAGATTACGCAGAAAAAATCTGCGCTAATCTGTGTAATCTTGTGGTTCCTACTCTCCACGCAACACCTGCGCCGGGGGGATGCGCGCGGCGCGGCGAGCAGGCAGCCACGCGGCCAGCAGGGCTACGAGCACGGCAAGGCCGAGCCCGGCGACGAAAGCCACGCCGCAGGCGGCCCAGCCCACGCCGCCGCTCCGCAGCAGCGCCGCGCCCAGCAGGCCGCCGACCACGCCGCCGCTTACCCCAATGCGCGCCGCCTCCCGCAGCCAGAAGGACATCACCTGTCGCGGCCGCCAGCCCAAGGCCGGGAACAGCCCGTTCAGGTAGCGGTGCTCGGCCAGCAGCATGAGCACGCCGTCGGCCACGGCCAGGGCGCTCAGCAGCAACGCGGTGGCGACCATGATGACATGATACCCGGCCACGCGCACCAGCAGGTATTGCCCCAGAAAGGTGAGTTGCAGATAGCCGCGCAAGCCCAGCCAGCCACCCAGGAGCACGGTGGTCAGCCCCGTGGCCCCTGCCGCGATGCCCGCCGCGGCCAAAAACGCCTGCTTGTGCCGCGCCCACAAGCCCAACGCCCGGGCTGCTAAGGGCGAAAGCACGGGGTCGGCCGTCTCGCGCAGCACCGACATCACGCTCAAACGGCTGGCGCGCCAAGCGGGGCCGAGCATACCCAGCACCACCAGCGCCAGGCTCAGCGGCACAATGCCCAAGGTTTCCAGCCAGGTAAGAGCGCTCAGACGCAGCCAGGCCCGCAAGCCCCAGCCCAAAAGCACGCCTGCGGCCGCGGCCAGCAGCCCCACCGTCACCGCCACGCTCAACAGATAAGCCAGCACGTTCCGCCGCTGCCAGCCCACCGCACGCAGCACCGCCCACGTGCGCCGGCGCTGCGCCACCCACATCGCGCTGGCGTTGAAGGTGTAGAGCAACGCCAAGAGCACGAGCAGGCCCAGCAACTCGCGGTTCCCCCGCTGCACCTGACGATGAATGCGCAGATGCACCCCCTTTTGCACCCACGGCTCGGCGATGAACACATCGGGCTGTTTGCCCTCGCCGGGCAGGAAAACCCGCACTTCCCGCGGCGACGAGCCGGTGACGATGTCCACCTCCAGGCCGGTCTGGCGCACAATTTCCGCGGCCACGGCCTCCAGCCGCTGTTGGGCCTCGCGGGAATAATGCTGCGCGCCCTGCACCCGCACCCGGATGGCTGAGATGCACGGCTCGCCCAAGATGGCGCAGGCGGCGTCTAAGGTGGTCAGCATGGTGGGCGGCGATTGCAGGTAGCCCAGCGGCGAAAGGCCGGGGAGCAGGCGCCGTGGCTGCGGGAAAGGCTTGCCCTGGGCGTCGGCCACGACCTGCGCGGCCGCGGGCGCGTAGGTTTCCAACGGCACCGCGGTGAGCGCCTCTTGCTGCAACCCCAGCCGAGAAGCATCGTAAGTACCCAGCACCAGCACGCTCACCCGCGCCATAGCCGCCTGCGGCGCCGCCCGATAGGTGGGCTCGTCCAAGGGATTGAGAGCCTGCGCGGCCACGCCTTGCTCGTCGGGGTAAGGGCGCGCCGTCAGCGTTTCGCCGTGCGAAGTGAACGCCACGGGCGCGGGCAAAGGCCACAGGGGTTCGCCCATCCCCCACGGATGCGGGCCAGCGCCTTCCTTTTGGAGCGCGGCGCGGGCTTCAGGGGGCAGGTCGTTCAGCGGCGGGCGGCAAAGTCCCTGCAAAAACCACTTTTTGATGAGCCGCCCTTCATGGGCGTAGGCCATGAGCAAATGCTGATAAAAAGCCTGACCGTCCACCGTCCAAGGCGGCAGGGTCTCTGCTACAGGCAGGCGCAAGAGCGGGGCCGTGCCGTCGCGGGCGAGGGTATCCAGCACCGCCTGCATCCCCTCGGGCGTCTGCAGGCGCTCGGCTTCCAGCGTGCCCTGCAGGCGGAAGGGGAAGTCGGCGCGGGCGATCACCGGGATGAAGAAAACGGGCGTGCCGTAAGCGCCGGGAATGTTCCGACGGCGCGGGTCTTCCTCCGGCGTGACCGGGGCATAACGGCAGAAGGGCAGGTCGGCGCGCAGGTAATCCCCTTCCACCAGCGCGGCCTTCAGGCCCACCAATTGGGCTTCGGCCTGGGGGTCAATGCCCGCCAACAGGATGGGGAAGGTCAGGCGGACGCGGAAAGGCGTTTCGTAACCCGGCGCGCGCGGCCATGTTCGGAACTCTTCCGAAGCCCACGGCGCGGCCTTTTTGGCAAGGGCGGCGTCCCGGGTGGGGTCGTAGTACCAGAGCAGATGGGTTTGCGCGCGGCGGAAGGTGGTCAGGCCGGTATCCAGCACGATGTGTTGGGTCTGGCGGTAGAGGCCCGCGGGCGGCACGTCCTTCAGCACAGCGTAGGTGCGTTCCAGAAAAGTGCCCACCATGCTGATGGGCGCGGCCACCTCCACCCCTGGGATGGCCTGAATGCGGCGGTATTGCTCGCGGGTGATGCCGGGCGGCAGGTTGGCGAGGTAGTTGACCCGCGCCATCTGCCACCGCTCCTCTTCGGGCAGGCGGCTCCCCGGCGGGCGGACGAGCAGGTCATAAGCCGTCTGCCAGTGGCGCGCCAGTTCGCCCTCCACGCGGACGGTAAGGGTGGCCGTGGTGGCCGTGAGGAGCACATAGGCCACGCTCACGGCCATCACGCCTACGGCAAGGAGAAAGGTGCGGTAGTCAAGGAAGCGGCGGAGCATAGTCGGCAGCCTTTCATTCGGTTCATCCACCGATTGAAGCCGTAGATTGCGCAGAAAAAATCTGTGCGCAAAGGACGCCAAGAGGGTAACGCAGAGGTGCAGAGGACACGCAGAGGCGCAGAGGCGCAGAGGCGCAGAGAGGCGCAGAGAAACGCAGAGGAAAATTCTGTGTTTTCTGTGCCTCCTCTGTGTCTTCTGTGTTTCTCTCATCAATCTGCGTGAATCTGTGTAATCTCTGTGGATTTTTATCCACCGATTGACACAGATTTTCACCGATTTGGAAACCACAGAAAACACAGAATCCTACAGAAAACACAGAAGTTGTTATTTCTGTGCCCTCTGTGCCTTCTCTGTGTCTTCTGTGTTCCTCGCCTCACCCGCAACTCGCTACTCGCCATTCGCAATTCGCGATTCGCGATTACTCTCCATCAAGGCGTCTCGGCAGGGAAAAGGTGGACGAAGTCGGCCCCGGCGTAGCGAGCACGTTGGTGAAGGCGGCGGTCGGCGGTCCACAGTTCGGCGTTGGTCGCGTCGGCCAGGGCCAGGTAAACGCTGTCATAGATGACGCGGTGCCCGATGCGTCCCGCCCAACGCAAGGCGCGTTCCAGTAATTCTCGCTCCTCAGGCACGACCTGCACTGGCCATTCCCAGAAGTGGACCACCGAGGACCACATTTCTTCCTCGGACATCATCTCGGCAGCCACGAGTTTCTGCAGCCCCGAGAGCACCTCTACCTGCCAGAGCGCTGGCGCATACCAGGGACGTTCGTAACGCAGCAGGGCAGCCATCAGGTGTTTGGCCTGGTCGTGTTCCGGAAGAGGGGCCAGGGTGTACAGACAGATATTGGCATCAATGACCAGTGGCGCGGGGGGCCAGTTCATCGGCGCGTTCCTCCCGAATGGAGCGGATGAGTTCTACGGCATCGGCGGCGATGGGTTCCCCACCCCGCGCTTCCAGCATGCGCTGCACGGCCTGGTGGGTTTGTTCGAGCCATGATAAATCGGCCTCGCGAGGCTGTCCGGCGATGGGAAGATTCTCCAGCCCTTGCTGGATCAGTTCGCGCACCACAGAAGAGAGACTTTGCCGCTGCAGGTGGGCCAAGCGTTTGAGCCGACGATATTGCTCCGGCGTGAGCAAAATCTGTACCCGTTGATAGGACATAGCGCACCTCCTGAGCGGATTATAGCATGGGTTACACACATTACACAACAGTGGACTTGCTTGTCGTTGTAGAAGAACCACAGAAAGCACAGAATCCCACAGAGAACGCAGAGGCGGTTTATTGCCAAGGGCGCCAAGGGGGTAACGCAGAGGCGCAGAGGACACGCAGAGGCGCAGAGAAACGCAGAGGAAAAATTCTGTGTTTTCTGTACCTCCTCTGTGTTTTCTGTGTTTCTCTCATCAATCTGTGTGAATCTGTGTAATCTGTGGATTTTTATCCACCGATCGACACAGATTTTCACCGATCGGATTTTGAAACCGCAGATTGCGCAGATTACGCAGAAAAAAATCTGCGCTAATCTGTGTAATCTGTGGTTCCTACTCTCCACGCAACACCTGCGCCGGGGGGATGCGCGCCGCACGGCGGGCAGGCAGCCACGCGGCCACCACCCCCACCAGCCCCGGCAGCGCC
>JALVVL010000016.1 GCA_027023425.1 Anaerolineales bacterium | reverse complement strand
CAAGCATTTTCTTGAAAGTCGCGTGTGACACGCCTGTCAGGCGCTTGAAGTCAGCATCTTTTCGGTTTTTGATTTCTTCGTATCTCATGCTGTTATTATGCCATACTCCTACTTATGCAAGAGGTCTTTTCTCAATCGGTGGATAAGGGCGCCAAGGGTAATGCAGAGATGCAGAGGAAACAGAGGCGCAAAGAGAAAACCACAGATTACACAGATTGGCACAGATTTTTTTTTTGCGGAATCTGCGTAATCTGCGGTTTCAATCATCAAATCGGAGTAAATCTGTGTCAATCGGTGGATAAGGACGCCAAGGGCGCCAAGGACACAAAGGACGCCAAGAAAGTAATGCAGAGACGCAGAGGAAACAGAGGCGCAGAGAGAAAACCACAGATTACACAGATTGGCACAGATTTTTTTCTGCGGAATCTGCGTAATCTGCGGTTTCAATCATCAAATCGGTGTAAATCTGTGTCAATCGGTGGATAAGGACGCCAAGGACGCCAAGGGCGCCGAGGGTAATGCAGAGACGCAGAGGAAACAGAGGCGCAGAGAGAAAACCACAGATTACACAGATTGGCACAGATTTTTTTCTGCGGAATCTGCGTAATCTGCGGTTTCAATCATCAAATCGGTGTAAATCTGTGTCAATCGGTGGATGAAAACCACAGATTAGCGTGTAGGTCTATTTGCCACAAAATCTATTGCCGTGTGTACACCTCTGGGTTGGCGCAGTGGGGGAGTGGTTCGCCGCGTAGTCCTGCGAGTAGGTTTGCGATTGCCAATTCGGTCATGCGGCGGCGGGTTGTGTGGGTTGCCGAGCCGATGTGCGGTGTTATGAGGCAGTTGGGCAGTTTATAAAGCGGGTGGTCGGGCGGTAATGGTTCGGGGTCGGTAACGTCAAGCCCCGCGCCGGCAATCCATCCCTTTTGCAGGGCTTCCACCAATGCGTTGGTCTGCACCACCGCGCCGCGTGCCATGTTTATCAAAATCGCGGTCGGCTTCATGCGCTTGAGCGCCGCGGCGTCCACAATGCCGCGCGTTTCGGGCGTTATCGGCGTGTGCAGGCTGAGGAAATCGCTTTCCTCAAGCAAAGTTTCCCACGGCACACGGCGTGCTCCGAGTTCGGCTTCGGCTTGGGGCTTGGGCGAGCGGCTGGTGTAGATGATATGCATTCCGAAGGCTTTGCCGCGGCGCGCCACTGCTTGCCCAATTTTGCCCATGCCGAAAATGCCTAATGTGGAGCCGTTGAGTTCGTAGCCGAGCCAACGCGCGGCTTCCCACAAGCCCCACCTGCCGGAACGGGCGTCTTCGGCGGCGGAGAAGATGCCGCGCGCCACCGCCAGCAACAGTGCAAAGGTAAGGTCGGCGACTGCTTCGGTGAGCACGCCGGGGGTGTGCCCAACCGCTACGCCGTGCCGAGTGCAGGCTTCTAAGTCAATGTTATCCACGCCCACGGCAAGGTTGGAAACCACTTTGAGCCGCGGCATTTGGGAAAGGAGGTCTTCGTCCACGCGGTCGGTTAGCCACGTGAAAAGCCCTTCTACTTCGGGGAAGTGGGGCTTTAGCGATTCATCAACCCCGGCAACCCCAGCGGGGCCCACGATTAGATCAACCTCCCGCTGCAATGGGGCGATCCATTCTTCTGGCATTGGGTGGGTGAGGATTACTTTGGGCTTCATTAGAACTCCCTGTTTGACCGGCAAAATTCTTGGCATATGCCTCACTTCTTATTGAGAAAGGAAAAAATCGGGTAACAACAAAAGTAACGTTGTTGCGCCTGAACGCCCTCACTTATCCCCTGCCGCCTCGCTCGTGCTCGGCGGCTGCCCCCTTCTCTCTCCCACTGGGAGAGAGAAGGGGGCGCGGTGCTGAGGCTTTGCCGAAGCACCAGCGGGGGAAGAGTGAGGGCGCTACCATTTGCGAGAGTGTTCACCACTTTATATGAACTCAATAGGTGGCATTGCCGTTGATGCAGTCTTTTGACCAACAGCGAGGGATTGCTTCGCCCCTTCGGGGCTTGCAATGACACCATCGCGATATTTTAGGTAGGGTTTTATTTCGCATAATCTACGGCGCGGGTTTCGCGGATCACCGTCACTTTGATTTGGCCGGGGTATTGCATGTTTTCTTCAACTTTCTTGGCAATCTCGCGCGCTAAGACGCTGGCTTGATAGTCGTCCACGTCGTCGGGGCGGACAATGATGCGGATTTCGCGCCCGGCCTGCAGGGCAAAACTTTCGCTCACGCCTTTGAAACTGTTGGCAATTTCTTCAAGCGCGCGCACCCGTTTGAGGTAGTCTTCAAGGCTTTCGCGGCGTGCGCCCGGCCGCGCCCCGCTGATTGCATCGGCGGCTTCAACGATGATGGCCTCAACCGTTTCCTGCTCCACTTCATGGTGGTGCGAGGCAACGGCGTTCACAACAGCGTGCGGCAAGCCGTGCCGTTTTAGAAATTCGGCGCCGATGAGCGCGTGGGTGCCTTCAATGTTGTGATCCATTGCTTTGCCGATGTCGTGCAGCAGGGCGGCGGTCTTAGCGAGTTCCACATCTGCACCCAACTCGGCGGCGATCACCGCGGCAAGTTTGGCCGCTTCTACGGCGTGGTCTAACTGATTTTGGCCGTAGGAGGTGCGGAATTTGAGCCTGCCCAACATTGCCAACACCGCGCTCGGCAGCCCCACAACGCCCACTTCGTAGGCGGCTTCTTCGCCCGCTTCCATTATGATGCGATCAACCTCGGCGCGCTCCTTTTCCACCACTTTTTCAATGTGGGCGGGGTGGATGCGCCCGTCCAGCACAAGGCGCGTGAGGGCGCGGCGCGCTACTTCGCGGCGCACGGGGTCAAAGGATGAAATTGTGACGGCTTCGGGCGTGTCGTCCACGATCACATCCACGCCGGCGGCTTGTTCAAAGGCGCGTATGTTGCGCCCGTTGCGCCCGATGATGCGTCCTTTCATGTCGTCGGATGGCAACGGCACAACCGAGGTGGTGATTTCGGAAACGTGCTCGGAGGCAACGCGCTGGATTGCCAAGGCAATCAGTTTGCGGGCGCGCTTTTCGCCTTCTTCTTTGGCCTCGGTTTCAATGGAGCGGATTATGCGCGCCATGTCGGCGCGGGCTTCTTGCTCCACTTCGGCGAGCAGTTGCTGGCGAGCCTCTTCGCGGCTCATGCCCGCCATGCGTTGGAGCAGTTGCTTTTCTTCCTCGTAAAGTTTTTCAAGTTCGTTGGCACGCTTATCAAGCGTGCTTTGGCGTTTGTTGAGCGCTTGCTCGCGGCGCTCAATGTTTTCCAAGCGGCGGTCAATCTCTTGCCGACGGCGTTGAAGTCGCTCTTCTTCTTGCCTTAGTTCACGGCGCAGTTGTTTGGCGCGCTCTTCGGCCTCTTGGCGGATTGCCAACGCCTCATCCTTGGCGTGAAGTACGATTTCGCGCGCTTCCTCTTTGGCTTTTTTGATTATTGTGTCGGCTTTGGTTTGTACGTCTGCCAAGCGCTTTTGGTCGGATTGGGTTTTCAAAAAGTACCCTATCGCGGCACCTATTATCAGCGCCAGCACAATTAGGAGGATGCTCATCAGTGCGTGCATTTTTGTCCCTCGTTCACAGTGGGTTATCCTCGGCCGAGGCGGCCGAGGTGGAATTGGGGTAGATCTGTTGTTGCAGGTCGTTGAGCGCCGCGTTCACAGTTTCGGAAGAGAAACCACGGCGTGCAAGGTAAGCGGCTATTTTGCGGCGCATTTCTTGCCAAGGGAGTTGGCGGTAGCGACGCAGGGCTTTTTCAAGCGCCTTTTTCGCTAATTCCTCTTCGTCCACCTGCGCCAAGGCTTCTTCTACCACCTCGGCGGGCAAACCCTTGGCGAGCATTTCTTGGCGCAGTGCCCAGACCCCGCGGGGACGGAACACGGCGCGACTTTCTACCCATTCGTGGGCAAAGCGGGCATCATCAACAAGGCCGAGTTCGCGCAGGTGTTGCAAAATTTCCTCCGCCACTGCCTCGTCAACGCCGTGCTTGGCGAGGTGACGGCGTACCTCTTGTTCGGTGCGCGGACGGTAAGCGCAGTAGCGCAGGGCCTGCTGGTATGCCGCTTCGCGGGCATCTGCTTGGTGCAGGTTGGCTATTTCTTCTTCGGTCAGCGTTTGCCCAATTTGTAGCCACGCTGCCACCACTTTTTCCAGCCCAAAGGCAAATTTGCCGTCAAGGTAAATGTTCACCCGACGGGGGTTGCGCTTTTGGGGCGTGATGGCAGTGATTTTCTGTGGCATTGGTTTTCCGCAGTTCCAAAACAAAACAGCCGCGACCCGCGCCACGGCTGTTAGCAACCAAGGTATATTGCTATAGCACGCCCTTGCACGGTGGGCTTGCCACCGTGGGCGTTGCAGGTGCTTTGTGCCCCTTCGGCACGCTTGAGCAGTGCATTTCGGGGTTGTTGGGGATAGGCGAACTGCCTGACGGCAGAGGCCATCCAAAAAGCACAGGGTTTCAGGGTTGCCTTTCAGCCGTAGCCGCGCGTGGTGAATTTCCAGATATGAGCCACGCGCTTTCAGGTCGGGAGCGATGCCCGCGCCTCAAAGGCCGAGGCTCAGCCCTTGAGGCGCGAGCACCCCGTTTGCATTTATTCTGCCGAGTTTTCTTGCTCGCGGGGCAGGAGGCGCGCGCGGATCAGTGCTTCAAGTTCTTCCGCTATTTCGGGGTTTTCGCGGAGGAAACGCTTGGCGTTTTCGCGCCCTTGCCCAAGCCTGATGTCGCGGTAGGAATAGTAGGCGCCGCGCTTGGTTACAATTTCTTCTTGCACGGCAAGGTCTAACAGGTCGCCTTCTTTAGAAATGCCTTCGCCGTAAAGGATGTCAAATTCCGCTTGGCGGAAGGGAGGGGCGACTTTGTTTTTGACCACTTTGACGCGCGTCCGGTTGCCGATTATTTCGGTGCCAAGTTTGATGGCTTGAATGCGGCGGATGTCCATGCGCACGGAGGAGTAAAACTTGAGCGCAAGGCCGCCGGGGGTGGTTTCGGGGCTGCCGAACATCACGCCGATTTTGTGGCGGATTTGGTTGGTGAAAACTACGGCAGTGTTGGTTTGCTTGATTGCGCCTGAAAGTTTGCGGAGCGCTTGCGACATTAAGCGGGCTTGCATGCCCATTGAGGCGTCGCCCATGTCGCCTTCAATTTCAGCACGGGGCACCAACGCCGCCACCGAGTCAATCACCACCACATCCACCGCGCCGGAGCGCACAAGGCTTTCTACAATTTCCAGTGCCTGCTCGCCGGTGTCGGGCTGGGAAATCAGCAGGTTTTCCACGTCTACGCCTATGGCTTCGGCGTAGAGGGGGTCAAGCGCATGCTCCATGTCTACAAATGCGGCATACCCGCCCATCCGCTGAGCCTCAGAGACGATGTGGAGGCAAAGCGTGGTTTTGCCGGAGGATTCGGGGCCGTAAATTTCGGTGATGCGGCCGCGCGGAATGCCGCCAATCCCCAGTGCAATGTCTAACGATAGCGCACCCGTGGGGATGGCTTCAACATGCAGATGTTGGGCTTCGCCAAGGCGCATGATCGCGCCTTCGCCGTATCGCTTTTTGATGTTGGTAAGCGCTTGTTCCAGAGCGCGCTGTTTTCCTTCGTTTGCTGGCATTTGTTTCTCCGCTTCTTCAATTGAACGCTTGTTCATAGTTACAATTTTGGCTACTAAAGTGTACTTCATTACGGCGTTCCTGACAAGGTTAGAATTTTAGTCTTATTTCAAAATTGTATGCGTCTCTGCGTGATATACTATGTAGTGTGAGTTCACTTCCCGCCATGCCGTTTTGGTCTGGAGGATAGCTATGAAAGCCTTGGTCAAACGAGATGATCTGTCATATGGACTGCGCACTGCCGCGCGGGCCATCTCCAGCCGCACCACTTTGCCTGTGTTGCACAATGTGCTGATCGCTACCGATGAAAGTCGTCTTCGCATTTCTGCTACGGATTTAGAACTGGCAATCACGGTGTGGGTTGACGCCGATGTGCATTCGGAAGGCGCAACCACCGTGCCGGCGCGCATTTTTTCGGATTTTATAGGTTCGTTGCATACTGATGGGGAGGTCAAACTAACCTACGATGATTCCGCACAGTCACTTCACGTTTCCAGCGGTTCTTCTCACGCCACGATCAAGTGCATAGAAGCCGACGAATTTCCGCCATTGCCGGCGCCCGAAATTTCGGAGGGGGTTCGCATTCCCGCCGGCGAAATCAAGCGCATGGTGCGGCAAGTTGTGTTTGCGGCCTCTGCCGACGATGCTCGGCCGGTGCTCACTGGCGTTTTTGTGAAAGTGGAAGGCAACGAGATGACGGCCGCGGCCTCTGATGGGTTTAGGCTTTCGGTGCAAAAAGTTGCGGTGGAAAACCCCAACGACGCCTCTCTCAAACTCATCGTGCCGGCGCGTGCATGGAGCGAAGTTGGGCGTGCAATTCAAGATGAAAACCAGTTGGTTGTGATGGTGCTTCCTTCAGGGAGGAATCAGGTTGTGTTTCGGGTTGGCGATAATGTGGAAGTGGTATCTCAGTTAATTGAAGGCGAATATCCGCCCTATGAGCAGATAATTCCCCGCGATTATCGCACTCGCACAGTGGTGGCGACCTCGCGGTTGCTGGCGGCCTGCAAGCAGGCAGAAATTTTTGCCCGTGAGGGTTCGCAGAGCGTCCGGCTTGAAATCATCCCCGGCGAGGATGCTCCGGGAGAGGTTTTGGTTTCCGGCTCTTCTAAGGAGACCGGCGCGAGCGAAGACCGCGTGCCCGCCGCGGTTGAAGGCGAGCCGCTGATAATCGCCTTCAACGTGCGCTACTTGCGTGAGGCGTTAGAGGCTATTCCTTCCCAAGAGGTGGCCTTGGAGACCATCCAGCCGCGCAGCCCCGCCTTGCTCAGGCCGGTGGGGGATGATACCTTTTTGCACATCATAATGCCGATGCACTTGTAGCGCCGTTGAGCAGAGGTTTTGGGGGCTTGGCAGGCTTGACAGTTTCTAAAGCAAGATGGCTTTTTGGAGGAAAGCGTTGGGAATTTCCCCATGACCATGCCATTTTCTTCCACCGACCCGCTGTGGCATATACGGCGGATTTTGTTGCAGTACCCGATTATGAGCAAGCGCGTGCGCGCTCGTATGCGCAAGCGTTTGTTTGAGCGCGGTGTCATCTCCGAAGAGGAATTTGAGGAAAAGGCGACCGAACTCGCCATTGAATCTCAAAAACGCGAAGGCATCAAAGACCCGCTCCGAGAAGAGCCCGCTGAGGTATGGGAGGAGCGGTTGGCGTGGGCACGCGACTACCTTACCGATTTTTATTTCGCTTATAACCTGTCACTGGGGGAATTTGAACGCATTTTGCGTGCGGTCAAGTCATCACGTCCGCTTGAAGAAGGCGAAACCGAAGAAGAGTTCAACCTTGAACTTGCCCCCCGCAGCCAATTGTTTGAGGAAGGTTTTCGCATTGAGGCGATGCCGCCCGATGAGCGCGCCCGCAACGAAGCCCGCCTTGAAGCGATCAAAGTTACGCTCATCCGCGATTTCATCAGCGACCAACTTGGCTACGTGGGGCTTGCTAAGCGCTGGCTCACCATGAAAGACCTGAGTTACATCCGTCAGCGCAAAATCGGCCCCGGCAAAATCGGCGGAAAGGCCGCCGGTATGCTACTTGCCCACCGCATTTTACTTCGTGTAGCCCCAGAGGAATTGCGTAAAAGTGTTTACATCCCCGAGTCGTATTTCCTTAGCGCCGATGTAATGTACACCTTTATCGCCTACAATAAGTTGATAAAGTGGACGGTGCAGAAGTACAAGCCTGCAGAGCAAATTGCCGCCGAATATCCCCAAGTGCGCCGTGATTACCTCGCTGGCGATTTCCCTTCCGAATACCGCGAGCGTTTTCGCCATTTGCTTGAGGAAATTGGCAACCGTCCCATAATTGTTCGCTCTTCCAGCCTGTTGGAGGACAACTTTGGCACTTCCTTCGCGGGCAAATATGAAAGCCACTTCCTCCCCAACCAAGGCTCGCTTGAAGAAAACCTCAATGCTTTTATCAAAGCCGTAGCCAGCATTTACGCCAGCGTGCTTGCTCCCGACCCGCTGCTTTACCGCCGCGCCAAAGGGCTGCAAGACTACGATGAGCGCATTGCTGTGCTCATTCAACTTGTGGAAGGGGAGGAATACCGGCATTTTTACTTCCCGCAGGCGGCGGGGGTTGCGTTCAGCCGCAACGTCTTCCCGTGGTCGGCGCAAATTCGCCCCGAGGATGGCTTTGTGCGCTTGGTTTGGGGGCTTGGCACGCGCGCCGTTGACCGCGTTGGCGATGATTACCCCCGCTTGGTCGCCCTCGGTCGTCCTGACCTCCAGCCCAGCATCTCGGCGCGCTCCCGCCGTTACTATTCCCAGCACTACATTGATTTGATTGACCTGCAAAGCAATGCCTTCCGCACAATGCCCATTCAAGAGGTGCTTCAGGCGCCGTACCTGCCCCTTCCGCTAATTGCCTCGCTTGACCGCGACGGCTACCTTGCTCCCTTGCACACTTACCGAATCCGCAAAGCCGATTTGGACGATGTGGTCATCACCTTTGACGAGTGGCTTAGGCGGACGCCGTTTGCGCCCTACATGCGTGAGATTTTGCAAATACTGGAGCAGAACTACGGCTCGCCGGTGGATTTGGAGTTCGCTGCGCATGTGCCCGACCCGCGGGCGAGCGACCCTGAAGTCAAAATAGCCATCCTCCAATGCAGGCCGCAGAGCCAGTTTGTCTCTCAAAAGGTGCATTTGCCTTCAAACCTCAAGCCGGAAGATATTGTGCTGGAATCGTACAACGTGATGCCGCACGGCGAAGTCCGCGGCATTCGCTATGTGCTGTTTGTGCCGCCGGAGGGCTACTATGCCCTTGAACAGGCCCATTATCGCGCTTTGCTTGTGCAACTCATCGGCAAGTTGAATCAAATGCTCGCGGATGAAGTTTTCATCTGCGTTGGCCCCGGCCGGTGGGGTTCTTCCAACCCCGACCTTGGGGTGCAGGTTGGCTATGCGGATATTTACAACGCGCGTGCCTTGGTGGAACTTTCCGGCGCAAATGTTGGGCCTCGCCCTGAGCCTTCGCTCGGCACGCATTTCTTCCAAGACTTGATGGAAGCCCAAATTTACCCTTTGGCGGTTGACCTTGACGATGAGCGCACCGTCTTTCGCCGTGAATTTTTCTACGATACCCCTAATCATTTGACCGAGTTTTTGCCTCAGCCGGAATGGGAGTCGGTGCGCGCGGCAATTCGGGTTATCCGTGTTGCGGATTACCGCGCCGGGCATCACCTCAACCTGGTTTTAGATGGAACTGAAGGGCACGCGGTGGGCTATTTGGCGCGTGCCGCGGAGCAGGGGGCGGCAGGGTAAGGTGCGCTCTCCAACATGAGAACTGTCACTAATCACACTTCCAACCCTTGTGAAATTTGACGCAGGTTAGCGCGCTGTGCTATACTTTCGCCAGCCTAAAGCGATGCAATCGCGCTTTTCTTTTGTTACCGAGGCGCTTTTATGATGCTTGCCTATATGCCCATAGCCCTGCTCCTGCTTTTTGCCACGATCTTAGCCGTGCTGGTGGTGGTGATCGGCGATAGTTTCGGCCCCAAGCGCCCCAGCCGGATAAAGTATGCGCCTTACGAATCGGGTATGCCGCCTGTGGGGGAAGGTACACGCCGCCAGCCCATTCGCTTTTACCGTATTGCCATGCTGTTCATCCTTTTTGATATTGAAGTGGTGTTCTTCCTGCCTTGGGCTGTGGTCTTCCGCCGCTTGGGGCTGTTTGGGCTGATTGAAATGGCGGTTTTCATCGTCATCGTGCTGGTGGGCTACATCTACGCGTGGAAGAAAGGAGCCCTTGAATGGGATTAGAGCACAAACTGGGCGACCTGGGCATTGTCACCACCACGCTGGAAAAGGCGGTCAACTGGGGGAGGACGCGCTCCATGTGGCCGGCGCTGTTTGGCCTCGCGTGCTGCGCAATTGAGATGATGGCCGCGCAGGCTTCACATTACGACATGAGCCGCTTCGGGATGGAACTCATGCGCGCCAGCCCCCGCCAGTCCGACCTGATGATCGTGGCCGGCCGCGTGAGCCGCAAAATGGCGCCCGTGGTGCGCCGCCTTTACGACCAGATGCCCGAGCCCAAATGGGTGATCGCCATGGGCGATTGCGCTTCCTGCGGCGGCGTGTTCAACAACTACGCCATCTTGCAAGGTGTAGACGAAATCATCCCTGTGGATGTGTATGTTTCCGGTTGCCCGCCGCGCCCCGAAGCCCTGATTCACGGCGTGCTCACCCTCTACGAAAAGGTGCGGGGCGAAAAATTGACCGACTGGGCGATGGTGGAGGAGGAGGCGGCATGAGCGACGAGCGCGTTTCCGCCATTGCAGCGGCTTTGGCCGAGCGGTTCGGCGGCGAGGCAACCCAAGACAACAACCAAACCGTGCTCCGCCTGCCGTTAGAGCACCTGCTGGAGGCTGTGACCGCGTTGCGCGATGAATTCGGCTTTCAGGTGGCCGAGGATGTCACCGCGGTGGACTATTGGCAACGCCGTGAACCGCGCTTTGATTTGGTTTACCACTTCTTCTCCTACGAAAACGCCGACCTGCTCGTGGTGCGCGTTGCAGTCGCCGAGGGCGAGGCCGTGCCGAGCATCACCGGCATCTTCCCCGGCGCGAACTGGTATGAGCGCGAGGTCTACGATATGTTCGGCATCCCCTTCACCGGGCACCCCGACCTGCGCCGCATCATCATGCCCTACGATTGGGAAGGCCACCCCCTGCGCAAAGATTACCCCTTGGGCTACGAAGAGGTGCAGTTCACCTTCAATTTTGATGAAATTCAGGCAAAGAAGGTGCGTGGACGCAGGTGATGAGGAATTGCGAATTGCGAATTGCGAGTGGCGATTTAGGATTTGCGATTGATGGATAGGCAGGTTAGGAAGATAGGCATGTTAGGAATAGAGCGATGGTGACGAAAGTTCGCAACACACAAGAGGAATTGGTAAAGGCAATAGCCGATATTGTTTCGGAAATGCCGCTGGCGCGCGCGTTTCAACTGTACCAGTTTGCCCTTTTCCTCAAAACCCATCCTCTGCCGACTGAAGAGACTTACGAAGCAGTAGAGGCGGACGAAGCGTTATGGAATGCTCAGTTCGCGGCTACTGAAGATGAAAAATTGGCAGCGCTTGTGGCAGCGGTTGAGGCCGAAATTGACGAAGAGGGCACTTTGCCCATGTTTGATGAGCGCGGAGCGTTTGCCGAACAGAAACGATGAAGTCACAGACTACAAGGTCTTTTTGGAAGCATTATTGGGCTTTGCCGCCGGAAATTCGCCAGCGCGCGCAGAAGGCTTATGAACTCTGGAAGAGCAACCCTGCTCACCCCGGCCTTTTCTTCAAACGGGTAAAGGCCAGCCAACCGGTGTATTCCATCCGCATTGGTTTAGGCTACAGGGCGCTTGGGTTGTTGAAAGGTGACACAATCGTTTGGTTTTGGATAGGTTCTCATGACGACTACGAGCGTCTTCTGAAATAACGAGTCCTGACTTGACGAAGTAACGACCCCCGAGGATTCCATGCTTGAACCCATTGAAGTCTCTGCCGAGGAATTGCGACATCTGGTCTCTGAGCGGGCGCTGAAGGGGGAAACGGTGCTCCTCAACATGGGGCCTCAGCACCCGTCCACCCACGGCGTGTTGCGCTTGCTGGTGGAATTGGACGGCGAGCGGGTGGTCAATGTGGTGCCCGACATCGGCTTCCTGCACACCGGCATTGAAAAAAACATGGAAGCCAAGCGCTACTGGCAGGCCGAGGTGATGACCGATCGCATGGATTACCTCAACCCCATCGGCAACAACCTCGCCTATTGCCTGGCGGTAGAAGCCCTCACCGGCCTGCAAGTGCCCCCGCGGGCACAGGCCATCCGCGTCATCCTCGCTGAATTGCAGCGCATTTCTTCGCATTTGGTCTGGCTGGGCACCCACCTGCTTGACCTCGGTGCGACTTCCCTTTTCCTCTACACCTTCCGCGAGCGCGAATTCATTTTGGATATTTTTGAAATGGTCTCCGGCGCGCGGATGATGACCACCTACATCCGCCCGGGCGGGCTGTGGCGCGATGTGCCCGCAGGCTTTGAGGAAGCCGTGCGCGAATTCATCAAACTCTTCCCGCGGCGGCTGAAGCAATACGAAGCCCTGGTGACCAAAAACCCGATTTACAAAGACCGCACCCGCCACATCGGCGTGCTTTCCAAAGAAGACGCGATGCGCTGGGGCGTGACTGGCCCGATGCTCCGCGCCTCCGGCGTAGCCTACGACACGCGCAAAGCCCGCCCCTACTGCGGCTACGAGCAGTACGATTTTGAAATTCCTACGCAAGAAAGCGGCGACGTCTACGCCCGCTACCTGGTGCGGGTGGCAGAGATGCGCCAGTCGCTGCGGATTATTGCGCAGGCGCTGGACAACCTGCCCGGTGGGCCGGTGCGCAGCGACGACCGCCGTTACATGCCGCCCCCGCGCGAGGAAATCGGCGTGAGCATGGAGGCGCTGATCCATCACTTCAAGTTCTGGACGGAAGGGTTTTCGCCGCCGAAAGGCTCGGCTTACGCCGCGGTGGAGTCGCCGCGGGGCACGTTGGCCGTTTTCATTGAAAGCGACGGCACCCCCCGCCCCTACCGCGTGCACGTGCGCACGCCTTCCTTTGCCAACTTGCAGGCGCTCCCCGTGATGGCGAAGGGCGCGATGATCGCCGATTTGGTCGCCATTGTGGGCAGCGTGGACATCGTTCTGGGAGATGTTGACCGGTGAGCAGTCTTGCCGAGAAGTATCCCGATGAAGTGAAAGCCATTTTGGCGAAATACCCACCGGAGCACAAGCGCTCGGCGGTCATGCCGTTGCTCTACCTTGCCCAGCGCGACGGCGGCGGTTACATCACCAAAGCCGCGATGGAAGACGTGGCGCAAATCGTGGGCATCAGCGTCAGCGATGTGGCCGCGGTGGTCGGCTTTTACAGCCTGTATCACGACAAGCCCGCGGGCAAATACCGCATTCAAGTTTGCACCGATGTGGCCTGCGCCCTGCGCGGCGCCGACAAATTCGTGGAAGAACTGTGCGACAACTTAGGCATCAAAATCGGCGAAACCACCCCCGACGGCTTGGTCACCGTTGAGGAAGTCAAATGCCTCGCCGCCTGCAACCATGCCCCGGTCTTCCAGGTACAAACCCCCGACGGCCTGACCTACCACCAAGACATGGACATCAAAGCCACCCTGGAACTGATTGAACAGTGGCGCAAGGAAGCGAAATGATTTTATGATCTCACCCCTCCCCCGCCGAGCCTGCGGCTCGTCGGGGGA
>JALVVL010000015.1 GCA_027023425.1 Anaerolineales bacterium | reverse complement strand
TGAGCCTCGCTGGCGCTCGGCTCATCTGCCCCCTTCCCTCCCTTACTAAGGGAGGGAAGGGGGCGGCTACGGTGACGCGATAGCGTCGCCGTAGCGGGGGTAGGGAGAGATCAAAAATTTGGGCGCTGAGTTGCAAAAGGCCTAAACCAACTATCAAGGTGGATTATGCCCTAAGGCCGCTCTTTGCAAGTAGTTCTGCTTGAAGTGAGAGCCTTTGCCATGAAACTGGACATCCACACCACGGTAGTTTTGGCAATGTGGCTGGCCGTTGCGGCGGCCGTTGTGGCCGCGGTGCTGGCGGTGCGTTCATTCCGCAAGGCGCGCACATTGCCGTTTTTCCGTCTGCGGCAGCGCAAATTGGTGCAGGGCTGGCGGTTGCTCTTTGCTTCTTTGGGCTTGGTGGCGCTGGCTTTCTTCCTCCACGGCTACACCGAGCCGTTAGTTTACCATTTCTACGCCCCCTCGCCTACGCCCTCTCTCACGCCTACTATCACACCTACGCCAACGATTACGCTTACCCCTACGATCACGCTTACCCCCACCATCACCCCCACGCTTTCCGAAACTTACACCCCCACGCCCACCTCAACGCCTTACGTCCCGCTGGTGATTTTGGCTAAGTTCAAGGCCACCGTCACCCCAAACCCCGATGCCACTTTTAGTCCTTTAGTTTTTACGCAAGGATTGGACATCAAGCACTACAAGCCGCTCCACCCCGGCACGGTTTTTCACAATCCGGTTGGACATCTTTATGCCATGTTCAGTTACGACAAGATGAAGGATGGGGTGCAGTGGACGGCGTTGTGGTTTCGCAACGGCCAATTGGTGCATTGGGAAACCAAGCCGTGGGATGGCGGCACGGGCGGTTTTGGCTTTACCGACTGGGATCCGCCGCCTGAGGAATGGAAGCCGGGGACTTATCGGGTTGATATTTTTGTCGGAGAGCAGTGGAAGGTTAGCGGCACTTTCAAAGTGGTGGGCGAACCCTCAACGCCAACCCCTGCTTCAACTGCTGGCATGAGCGCCACCCCGCCGAATGCCGCCCAGCCCACAGGGGCAGCGGTAGGCACTCCCACCCTTACGCCCACGATAACGCCCACTTTCACGCCCAGCCCAACGCGCACGCCATACCGCCCGCCGACACCAACGCCTTAGCCTTCAAAGGCGGACATCTATCCCTGAACCTTACTAAGGGGGGAAGGGGGCAGATGAGCCGAGCACCAGCGAGGCTCAGCGGGGGATGGGTGAGATCTTGCCCTATTGAGTTCACCATAAAGTGCTCACCATTCTCGCTATGACAACGCCCTCACTCTTCCCCCGCGGGTGCTTCGGCAAAGCCTCAGCACCGCGCCCCCTTCTCTCTCCCAGTGGGAGAGAGAAGGGGGCAGCCGCCGAGCATGAGCGAGGCGGCGGGGGATAAGTGAGGGCGTTCAGGCAACACAACGTTACTTTCATCGTTGGCCGATTTTTGCCCTTCTCAACAAGCAGGATGGATAACGCTTTCCGGACTACCTAAAATCTTGTTTGATAATGCCTTAGCCGCTTGTTTGGCCGGAGTTAGGCAAATAAAACTCCGAGCGGCGAAAATGCCGCTCGGAGTTTTGTGATTTGGGTTGTGATTTCAGGCGAGGTGCCGCCCGCCGTCCAGGTGGATGATTTCGCCGGTGATGTAGGCCGGGCCGGTGAGCAGGAAGCGCAGCGTCGCGCCGACTTCTTCGGGCTGCGCCCAGCGGCCGATGGGCGTGGCGTGTAGCACTTTGGGGGCGGGCTGGCCGTCGGAAGGCGGCAGCACCGCGCCCAAAGCGATGCCGTTCACCGTGATGCGGGGGGCGAAAGCCACCGCGAGGGCCTGGGTGAGCGCGGCCAGCCCGGCTTTGCTGATGGTGTAAGGCAAGTGGTCGGCGCCGGGGCGCAGGGCGCGCCAATCCAGAATGTTGACAATGCGCCCCTCGGCCTCGGGCTCGGCCAGCAGGCGCCGCGCGAAGGCTTGCGAGAGCAGGAACGGCGCGGTCAGGTTGATGCGCAGGTGGCGTTCCCACGCGGGGAGGTCGGTGGTTTCCCACGAGAGGTTTTCAAAGATGGCCGCGCTGTTGACCAAAGCGTTCAGGCCGCCCAAGGCTTGCCACGCCTGTTCCACCAGCGCTGTGGCTTCTGCGGGGTCGTTCAAGTCGGCCTGCAGCAGCGCCACGGTTGCGCCGCGGGCGCGCAAAGCCGCCGCGGTTTGTTCCGCGGCCTCGCGCGAGCGGCCGTAGTGCAGGGCCACGTTGCCGCCCACTTCGGCCACGGCTTCGGCCAGCATTTTGCCCACCCGCCGCGCTGCGCCGGTGATCAGTACATTGAGCGTCGCCATGATTTTGTCAGCAAGGGAGAAAAACCGCAGATTTCGCAGATTGGCACAGAGGGCGATTTAGGATTAGCGATTTAGGATTAGCGATTTAGGGCCGGGCATCCCCTAAATCCACGTCGGCTCTTCGTAAGTGCCAAACACCTCTTTCAGCACACCCACGATTTCGCCCAAGGTGGCGTAGGCGCGCACGGCATCCAAAATGTAGGGCATGGTGTTTTCGGTGCCCTGAGCGGCAATGCGCAGGCGGTCCAACGCCTGCCCGACGCGCCCCTGGTCTCGGCTGGTGCGCACTTTCTTCAGCCGCTCCACCTGCCGCTTGTAGCCCTCGGGGTCCATCTTCAAGATGGGCACTTCGTAGGGCTTGTTGTCGTTGTAAATGTTCACGCCCACGATGTGGCGGCGGCCTTCGTCAATTTCCTGCTGGTAGCGGTAGGCCGCTTCGGAAATTTCCTTCTGGAAGAAGCCCTTTTCAATCGCGGGCAACACGCCGCCCAGTTCCTCAATGCGGCGGAAGTAGTCGTAGGCTTGCTTTTCAAGGCGGTTGGTCATCGCTTCCACGAAGAAGGAGCCGCCCAACGGGTCAACCGTGTTGACTACACCGCTTTCTTCGGCGATGATTTGCTGGGTGCGCAGGGCGATGGTGACGGCCTTTTCGGAAGGCAGCGCCAGCGCCTCGTCAAGGCTGTTGGTGTGCAACGATTGCGTGCCGCCCAACACCGCGGCCAGAGCCTGAATGGTGACCCGCACGATGTTGATTTCCGGCTGCTGGGCGGTGAGGGTGCAGCCCGCGGTTTGGGTGTGGAAACGCAAAAGCCACGAGCGCGGGTTCTTCGCGCCGAAGGTCTCTTTCATTTCGCGCGCCCAAATGCGGCGGGCGGCGCGGAATTTGCCGATTTCCTCAAAAAAGTCGTTGTGCGAGTTGAAGAAGAAGGAAAGCCGCGGGGCAAATTCATCAATTTGCAGCCCCCGTTTTAGTGCCCAGCGGACGTATTCCAGCCCGTCCGAGAGGGTGAAGGCGAGTTCCTGCGCCGCGGTGGAGCCGGCTTCGCGGATGTGGTAGCCGCTGATGCTGATGGTGTTCCACTTGGGCAGGTATTTTGAGCCGTATTCAATGGTGTCGGTCACCAGGCGCATGGAAGGCTCGGGCGGGAAGATGTATTCCTTCTGCGCGATGTACTCTTTGAGGATGTCGTTCTGGATGGTGCCGCGCAGTTCGTCCTGCCGGAAGCCTTGCTTTTCGGCCGCGGCGATGTACATGGCCCAGATGATGGCCGCGGGCGCGTTGATGGTCATGCTGGTAGACACCTTCCCCATGGGGATGCCCTCAAACAGCCGCTCCATGTCGGCCAGCGAAGAGATAGCGACGCCGCACTTGCCAAATTCGCCCAAGGCTTCGGGTGCGTCGGTATCGTAGCCCATCAGGGTGGGCAAGTCAAAGGCCACCGAGAGGCCGGTTTGCCCCTGCTCCAGCAGGTATTTGAAGCGCTGGTTGGTCTCTTCCGCGGTGCCGAAACCGGCAAACATGCGCATGGTCCACACCCGCCCGCGGTACATGGTGGCGTGGATGCCGCGGGTGAACGGGTACTCGCCGGGCATACCGAGGTCGCGCTCGTAGTCCATCTCCGCGACGTCTTCGGGGGTGTAAAGGCGCTCTACGGGCTCGGATGAGGCGGTGACAAACTCCGGTTGGCGTTCCGGCAGGCGCTCCAGCGACTTTTTCAGTGTGGTTTCCTCCCATTTTTTCTTGTGTTCGCTGATTTCCTCAACTGCTTTGGGATCGTACAAGGACATTGTGCCCTCCTGGTTTTTTTGAGGGAGTGGAAGGGAAGTTAGTGTTTCTGGTAAAAAGTATAGCATAACAGGCTTTGGCGTAGCCTTTGCTCAATGCCCTGAGGCGTTAACGCCAAGGCTGCCAAGGGAAACGCAAAGGCGCAGAGGAAGCAAAGACGCAGAGAGCGCAAAGAAGGGACGCCAAGGGCGCCAAGAAACGCAAAGAACGCAAAGAAAAAAGAAAAAACCACAGATTACACAGATTAGCACAGATTTTTTTCTGCGGAATCTGCGGAATCTGTGGTTTCAGACAACCAATCGGTGTAAATCTGTGCCAATCGGTGGATAATAGCGCCAAGGGCGCCAAGGAACGCAAAGGACGCCAAGGATAAAACAAACCACAGATTACACAGATTAGCACAGATTTTTCTGTGTTCTCTGTAAATTTCTGTGTCTTCTGTGGTTTTCTGTGTTTTCCCGTTCTACCCACAACTCAACGACCTAACGACTCAACGCCCCAATCCCTCAGTACCTCAATCCCTCTCTTTCTGTGTCCTCTGTAATTTTCTGTGCCCTCTGTGGTTTTCTCCTTCAATCGGAGCAAATCTGTGGAATCATTGGAAGACACCAAACGACGCAACGACAAACGACGTAACGACGAACGCCGTAACGACCTACGGCAACGGCTGTGCTGTGGGTGTGAAGGTGGGGGTGATAGTCGGCGTTGCGGTGATTGTGGGGGTTGGTGTAATTGTGGGTGTGGGTGTCACGGTTGGGGTTGGGGTCTGAACGCCTTCGGGCGTAAACACGCGATCAACCACTTGTCCAAAGCGGCCGATTACCCCCAAATTTTGTTGGTTGTAGAAAACTTGAAGCGCCGAGCCATCGCCGGTAAGCAGTTCAAGGCGGCTTTGAGCCTTGAAGGTGTAGGTTGAGCCGGGGATGACAATGCCCTGAAAAGCCTGCTCGCCGTCAGCAATGATGCGTACCCAAGCGCGGTGCTGGACCACAATGTAAACCTGCACGGGTGCGGTGCTTTCGGGCGGGGTGGGAGTCGGGGCCGCCGCGTTGCCTTCTCCGCCGGTGCCCGCGGAAGGCGGCGTGGGCGTGCCTGTGGGTGGTGGGCTTGTGGGCGTTGCGGTGGGCGTGGCAAACAAAATTGCCGCCACATTGGGTGGGGTGGGCTGGGGCGCTTGAGAGCGCGTTGTCTGCAACACAACCCATCCCCCAACAGCAACCAGCGCCAGTGCAAACAAGACCGTTGTGGCAATCCAGAAGCGCGCGCCGAAAAAATCCCGCACCTTCCGCAGCCACGGCAAAGTCGGGCGGATGGTTTGGATGCTCTTTCCCCTCGGCGCTTGGCGCTGAAGGCGGCTTTGTAGCGCTTCGGCAAAGCGCAGCAGGATTTCGTCGGCGTCAAGTTGGAGGAAGCGCGCGTAGTGCAAAAGCATCCCCCGCGCCTGTACGGGCGATGGCAGGTCTTCAAGCCTGCCTGCCTCCAGCGCTTCCAAGTTCTTGCGGCGGATAAACGTGTGCTTCTCGGCGGCTTCAAGGCTGATGCCGAGCCGTTCGCGCTGTGCGCGCAGAGTTGCACCAATTTCGGCCAAAATTGGCCGATCTGGCGACGCTTGTTCGTAGGCGGGGGCAGCGCTTTGCGCGCCTGTATCATCGCTTGGGGGAACGGGCGGCGCGGCGGCTTCGCCCTTTTCAGTTTGGGATGGGGCTTCGGGCGGCGGCGCGGGGATTTCGGCTGTGCTCGTGGTGAGGTCAAGCCCCAAAAACGCCGCGTAGGCGCGCAACAATCCCCGCCGCTGCGCCTCGGAGGGGAAGATATCCCACTCTTCCTCCTCCAAAGCGCGGATGTAGTGGGGTTTGATGCGCGAAGCCTGCGCCGCCTGCTCAATCGTCAAGCCGCGGCGCACGCGCGCTTTTCGCAGTTCATTGCCTAATGCCGGAGACATGGGGGTAGAAAAACAGCCTGAGGCGTGCTCAGGCTGTAGGTGAAGCGGTAGCGGGTTTTACTCAGCCTCTTCGGTTTCGGCTTCGGGTTGTGAGGCCGCTTCGGCTTCTGTTTCGGGCTCCGCTGAGGCAGGCTCGGGCTCGGGCTCCGGCTCCGGTTCGGGCTTAGAAGGCCCTTCAGGGCCATCAACCCCCCCGGGCGGGGTTTCGCCTTCGCGATAAATCACTACCTTGATGGTGGGGTTCAAATCCATCGTCAGCCGGATGGGGACCTCGTATTCGCCCAACATGCGGAGAGGCTGGGTGTCAACCTGATGTTTGCTGATTTCCTCTCCCAGTTCCTCCGTGAGTTTCTCGGCAATGCGCTGGGCGTTGACCGAGCCGTAAAGTTTGCCCTGCTCGCTGGCTTTGACGGCGAAGTAAATCACCATGCCCTCAAGCCGCTCGGCAAGGGCGCTGAATTGGTCGTTGAGTTCCTTGCGCTGGCGGACGGCCTGCTTTTTGATGCGCTCGGCCATTTTCAAAGCGGAAGGTGTGGCGAGCACAGCAAGCCCGCGCGGGATGAGGTAGTTGCGCGCATAGCCGTTGGCTACTTTTTTTACCTCGCCTGCGCGACCAAGTTTGTAAACGTCTTTGAGCAATAGCACCTTCATAGCATCAAGCCCTTTCTGTAAGTGAGATCCGCGGCTGCGGGCTTTGGCGAAGGGTACAACGCCAAAGCGGGGCGATTGTATCAAAAAGGTGCGCAGGCGTCAAATTTACCGGCTTCGTGACCTTCATTTCATCGCTCTGGACTTCCACCTTCCGGCGTGGTACAATTTGCCCTGCGTTGGGGGCTCGTCTAATCGGCAGGACAGCGGACTCTGGATCCGTATGTGGAGGTTCGAGTCCTCCGCCCCCAGCAGAAACGCCGCCTTTATGGCGGCGTTTTTTTATTTTCAGGACTTACGCAGTTGCTCGTAGAAGCGCTTGCTTTCATGTCATGGCGAGCCGCCGTAGGCGGCGAAGCCATCCCCAAGACGGTGGTGTGGGAGACCGATTCGCGGCGACACAAAGCAGGGGAACTGCGTAACTCCTGTTATTTTGTTACGAATGCATTTCGCCTGTTCGGCGCTCGCGCCAGCGGAGGTACATTTTGGTAAGTTCTGCTATCGCGGCTGGGATGATCAACAGCGGGGCTACCCATTTCCATTGCGCCAAATGCAGGGCATTGGTGTCAAAAATCGGCTGAAGTGGTTTCACGTAAATCACCAACAGCAGAAGGAGCGCCGAACTCAGGAACGCCAAGTTCATAAATTTGTTGCTGAACACGCCGATTTTGAAGAGCGGGTAGCGCTCGGAGCGGGCGGTGAACGCCCTGAGCAACTCCGAGAATGACAAGGTGGCGAACGCCATAGTTTCCGCCAGTTCGGGGTGGTTGGGGTGCACATGCAAGCCCACAGCGTAGGCAACCAAAGTTACGGTGGTGATAGCGATGGTTTGCATGGCAATTCCAAGGCGCATGGGCTTGTTGATGATTGGCTCATCGGGCGGGCGCGGCGGGCGTTCCATGATGTCGGGGTCGCCTTTTTCTACGCCGAGGGCGAGCGCGGGCGCGCCGTCGGTTATCAGGTTCAGCCACAGCAGTTGTATGGCGGTCAACGGCGAAGGCAGACCGGCGAGGGTTGCCAAGAAAATCACTGCAATTTCGGCGAGGTTGCACGAAAGCAGGTAGTAAACAAATTTGCGGATGTTGCTGTAAATGATGCGCCCCTGCTCAATCGCGGCGACAATGCTGGCGTAGTTGTCGTCGGTGAGCACCATGTCGGCGGTTTCTTTGGCAACGTCGGTGCCGGTGATGCCCATTGCAATGCCAATGTCGGCTTTTTTGATTGCGGGGGCATCGTTCACGCCGTCGCCGGTCATGGCTACCACTTCGCCGTTTTCTTGCAACGCTTCCACAAGGCGCAGTTTGTGGTGCGGCGAGACGCGCGCAAACACATCCGCTTCTTCCACCACCTGCACCCATTCCTCTTGTGAGAGTTTGTCAAGGCGCGTGCCGGTGATGACTTTGTGACCGGGGCGGAGCAAGCCAATTTTTTCGGCGATGGCGCGCGCCGTGTTGGGGTAGTCGCCGGTTATCATCACCGTGCGGATGCCAGCGCGCCGCGCCTTCTGAAGCGCCGGAATCACCTCCGGCCGCGGCGGGTCTATCATCCCTATCAAGCCCACAAAAACCAAGTCGCTCTCTACTTCCTCGGGGCGGTTGAGTGGGGGCATTTCGGGCGAGACTTTGTAAGCAAGCGCCAGCACCCGCAAAGCCTGCGAGGTCATTTCGTCGTTGGCGCGCAGGATGGCGGCGCGCATTTCATCGTCCAGCGGCACGCTTTCATCACCGATTCCCTGATAGCGCGTGCACAAGCCCAGCACAACATCAGGCGCGCCTTTCACGGTCACCACATAGCCTGAAATGTGCTCATCCTCAAACGGCGAGGCGTCCTCAGGGTGGGGTTCGCGGATGGCGTGGATGGTGACCATGCGTTTGCGCTCGGGGTCAAACGGAATTTCGGCGACGCGCGGGTATTGCTCCTCCAGCATTTCTTTGAAAGCGCCTGCTTTGGCGGCGGCGACGATGAGCGCGCCCTCGGTTGGGTCGCCGACCACGCGGAAAGTCTGCCGCATATCGGCCGCGCCCGACCGCTCCAGCACGGCGTCGTTGTTCAGCGCCGCAATCCAAAGCGCGGTGAGCGCCGCGGGATGGTCGTGGAGCGAAACCGGCTTGCCGTCAAGCAAAAACTCGCCTACGGGGTCGTAGCCACTGCCGGTTATTTCAAACATCCGACCGCCAACCCAAAGATGGGTGGCGGTCATTTGGTTTTGCGTCAGGGTGCCGGTTTTGTCGGAGCAAATCACGGTGGTTGAACCCAAGGTTTCCACCGAGGCCAAGCGGCGGATGAGGGCGTGGCGCTTGACCATTTCGCGCATACCGAGCGCAAGGCTAATCGTAACCACCGCGGGCAAGCCTTCGGGTACAGCGGCAATCGCCAAACTCACGGCAATCAAAAACATATCCAGCGGGTTGAAACCGCGCAGCCAACCGACTACAAACACCAAGCCGCACACGCTGAGCGCCGCCCAGCCCAAGGTGCGCCCGAGTTGGTCTAAACGGCGCTGAAGCGGCGTTGGCTCGGTCTCAACCGATTGGAGCATTTTGGCGATCATGCCGAGTTGGGTGCGCATACCAGTTGCGACCACCACGCCCTTGCCGCGGCCGTAAGTTATCAAGGTGCCCATGAAAGCCATGTTTTTCTGGTCGCCGAGCGGCACTTCGTCGGTGATGATGACTTCGGCGTCTTTGCTCACGGGCTTGGATTCGCCGGTGAGCGCGGCTTCGTCTATGCGCAGGTTGACCGATTCAACCAAGCGCACATCCGCGGGCACGTAGTTGCCTGCTTCCAACAGCACAATGTCGCCGGGCACAAGTTCATGCGCGGGGACGACCTGACGGCGGCCATTGCGGATCACGTGCGCCTCGGGTGAGGCCATTTCGCGCAACTTTGCCAAAGCCTCTTCGGCGCGCGATTCTTGAATTATCCCCAAAATTGCGTTCAGCAGCACGATAGCCATTATCGCCGCGGCTTCCACCCAATCCCCCAAAGCCGCCGAGATGACCGCCGCCACAATCAAAAGCCAAACCACGAAGTTGTTGAATTGCTCCCAGAGTTTTTGCCAAAACGAAGGCGGCGGCTGGGTTGCAAGCCGATTTGGGCCATAGTGGGCTAATCGGCGGGAAACTTCCTCCTCGCTCAACCCTTCCGGTGAGGTTTTCAAATGCCCCAGTGCTTTTTCGGGCGGCAAAGCCCGAACGAGTTGCGTGGTGTCATGATCGCTGTTCTTTTCAGACATGCAGGCTTCTCCGGTAGCAATGACGAATTTATCCGCCGTTGGCGGCGGGGTAAAGCCTACGGCGCAAGCCGCAACTCAAGCGAATTTAGGTAAATCATACCCTCTGGCTTTTTGGAATTTTCGCGGGCGATCAGCCGCACCCACAAGGGCTGTTTCACCGTGTATTTGAGGGTGATGCTGAACGGCGCGTACCCGTCGGCAGCGGGGGCGCCGAGCGGCGCGGTTTTGTAGAGCAACACTTTGCCGCTGGGATTGGCCAGCAACAATTCAATCACGCCCGCGGAGGGCAATGCTTTGCCCTCCACCTCCAACTCCCCGCCTGAGATCGTCTGCAATGGCCGGGGTTTTACAAAAATGATGGGGCTCTTTTCGGCGGGATGGTAGTTTATCTGTTGCTGTCCTTCTTTCAACAAGATGAGCGGCACCGCGTTTTGGAAAAGGGGGCGGTGTTTATCATCCCATGCCGAAATTTGCAAGCGCCCGACTTCGGCTTCGGCTTGCAGTTCAAACGGAATTTCAAGGTTGAAAAATATCAGTGCGTGAGCGGGCTGGTCTTCTCCCAAGCGCATAACGCGCCGGTAGATCAGTCGCCCATCCTCGCCGATGAGTTCCACGTGCAGTTCATCGGTATAGCGCCCGATGACGGCGAAACGGGTTTTGAGGGGGGAAAGCACGCGCGAATTTGCGCCCGGGTAGAGGATTTGAACGGGGGCGTAGCCGCGGTCGGGAGTTTTGGAGGCGGGGAGAGGGGTTGGCGTTGCCGTGGGCAAGGCCACAGTCGGCAACGGCGTGTTCATCTTTGTGGCGGTGGGTTTGGGGAATTGGCCTGCGGTGGGCGAAGGGGCGGGCGCTGTTGCCGTCGGGGCAATTTGCCGAGTGGGGGTGCTCAATGCCTGCGCGGTCATCGCTACTGCAGTGGGGATGAAATGCGGCGGTAGTGGTGTTGGAACGGGCGTGTTTCCCTTTGCGCACCCGCCAAGCGTCAAAACGATTAGCAAAGCCCAGAGCACTCCGCGCGCGGCCTTCATCACTCATCTCCTCAGCGGTGCTGTGCTACGCCCAGGTGATTTCTGCGCTCAGCAGGGCGGTGATCAGCGCCGCCGCGTTTTCGGCATCGCGCACGTCAATCATCTCTGAGGGGCTGTGCACGTAGCGGCAGGGGATGGAAATTGTGCCCGCAGGCACGCCGGCGCGGCTGAGTTGGATGGCGCGGGCATCGGTGGAGCCGCGCAATAGCACTTCGCGCTGGTAGGGGATTTTGGCTTTTTCGGCGGTGGAAATCATCCAATCCACCACGCGCGGGTCGGCTAACATGCCGCTATCGCGTATTTTGATGGCGGGCCCTTTGCCCAACGCCACATCCACCATCGGCGGGACTTTGGGCGTGTCGCCCCAGCCGGTTACATCAACTGCAATGCCCACATCGGGCGCAATTTGGAAAGCCGCGGTGGTCGCGCCGCGCACGCCGACTTCCTCTTGCACGCTGAAGACGAAATAGATTTCGTGCCGCGTGCTTTCCAGTTGGCGCAGCGCGCTGATGAGCACAGCAACGCCAACGCGGTCATCTAACGCTTTGGAAACCACGCGGTCGCCGAGGTCGGCAAATGAGCGGTCAAAAGCGGCAACATCGCCGACCTTGATGCCGTGCTTGGTGCCGCCGAGGTCAATAAAAAGTTGGTCTAACGAGGGGATTTTGTTGGGGTCGGAGGTGTTTTCGCTGTTGATAACGCCCACATGACCGTTGAGGAAGCGCACGCGCCCTCCAAGGCAATAGGGAGGGTAAACCCCGCCGATGGGGGCGAAACGGGCAAAGCCATTTTCGTCAATGTGGCTAACCATCACACCGATTTCGTCCATATGGGCGGCGAGCATAATGCGCTTGCCCTGCCCTGCCTTGCCCTTGCGGACGATGAGGTTGCCGAGGGCGTCGGTGGTGATTTCATCAGCATAATCTGCTACCATTTCGCGGATGGCATCGCGAATTTTGTGCTCATAGCCCGACGGGGCGGGGATTTGGGTAAGTTGTTGCAAAAGTTGTTTCATAGTTACCTCGTTAATTTGTCAAGAGTTTGCCTTACCATCATTGAGCAATTTCTTCTTGTATGTTGTATGCTTCGCGGGCAACGCGGAGGTAAGGCTCAAAATCCCAATATTCCTGCAGGGTGCGGGAGAAGTAATCGCCGTGGTAAAAATCGGGCGCGGCGTAGAGCAAGGTGTTGCGGCGGACGATTTCGTAGCGCGTGGTGAGGTCGGCTTGGTCTAAGAAAACGATGTCCACGCGGTCAAAGCCCGCTTTGATGAGGTCGGCGAGCAAATCCAACAGGCGGCTGTGGAACTCAGGCGTGCGCGGCAGGATGCCGAGGTCAATGTCGCTGTCGGCGCGCGCCGTCCCATCAGCGTAAGAGCCGAAAAGGTACACCGCCAAAATCTCCGGATAGCGGCGGAAGACGGCTATCAATGCCTGCTTCTCAAGAGCCCCAATGGTTTTACCCACTAACCACCTCCGGCGTCAGCCGTCGCAAAGCCGCCAACACAAGGTAGAAGGTGTGCTTCCAGTCGTCTATGCGGGCGATGGAAGCCGGGGAATGCAAGTAGCGCGCCGGGGTTGAAACCGAAACGCTGGGGATGCCACCGCGCTGTTTGTGGATTGCGCCCGCGTCTGTTCCGCCGCCGCCAGCCTGCCGAAATTGGTAGGGAATGCCCTCCGCCTCAGCGGTTTCAACTAAGTGGCGGATGAGCCGCGGGTCGGAAATTGTGGCGCGATCGGCGGTGTAAACTGCCGGGCCGTTGCCCAAACGGGCATTGTAGCGGGTGTTGGGTTCGCCTTCGGGGTGTGGCATGTCTAACGCCGGGGTGCAGTCCAGCACAAAAGCGATGTCGGGCTCTAAGGCAAAGGCGGCCACCTGCGCGCCGCGTAAGCCCACCTCTTCCTGCACGGTGAACGCCGCCAGCAGGTCAATGTTTTCCGGCGCGTGGCGCATGAGTTCAATCAGGGTTGCCACACCAAACCGGTCGTCAAGGGCTTTGGCGCGGATGCTCGCCCCGAGGCGCCGAAATTCGGTGGCAAAGGTCGCCCTCATGCCGGGCTTGACCTTGCCCGCGTTTTCGGGGCCTACGTCAATCCGCAAAGCGTCCGGGTCGGGCACTCGTTTGCGTGATTCGGGCGTGGTGAGGTGAATGGGCGTCATGCCGATTACGCCGGGGATGCGCTCGGGGCCAACCCAAACGGCTTTGCCCAAAATGTTGCGCGTGTCAATGCCGCCCACCTTGCCAAAGCGGAACAAGCCCTTGCCGTCGTCGTGGGTGAGCATAAATCCGACTTCATCCATGTGAGCGGCGATCATCACGCGCAAGCGGCGGGAAGCCGTGCCGCGCTTGACCGCGAGCACGTTGCCGAGGTTGTCCACGCGCACCTCGTCTGCCAGCGGGCGAACGTGCTCTAAAACGATGCGCCGCACCGCGCCCTCATCGCCGGAAACAGCGACGGCGTTGGTCAGCCGTTCCAGCAGGCGCAGTTGGCGAGCGCCGAAGGGGGGAAAGGTGGTGTCGGTCAAGGGGGAGCCTCCTTGGGAGTCGTGGAGTCGTGGGGGCGTAGGTCGTTGAGTCGTTGGGTCGTGGAGTCGTGGAGTCGTAAAGTCGTAGAGGTGGAGAAGTCGTGCCAAAATCATTTCCTGAGCTTATGGCCTGGCGGCTTTCCTACGAGCGCCCAACGCCGGGTATGAGGATCGTAAGCGATCTTCCCCAGGCGTTTGAGGTATTGCTGGGCATTTCGTACCATATGTTTCCAACGCTTCCCAAAGCGCACGCCGTCAATAATACGCTCCACGGTATCATCGCACAGTTCGGGGTGCAGGGCTTGAATCAACGGGTGCAGTTCTTGGGTGGTCATCGGGCCATTGGCTCGCAGTAAGTACAGGATGGTGGTGGCAAAGATGCGATTCTCGCTCCACTGCGGGGAGGGCCGAAAGCCTTGAATGCCCTCTTCTTGCAAGCTCTGCAACCTGGCCCGCACCAACACTTCCTGCACGGCTTCTTCTGTGGCCTTCTCCTCTTGCGTGCGCCGCACCGGAGACACGGTCGCGCTCAGCTGACTTAGCCGGGAAAGGTCGTCCTCGGTCAAAGGAGTGCTGACGCGCCACAGGGCTTGTGCCCAATGATATGTTTCTGCAACCAGTGGAGGGTCTTCTAAACGCAGACCCAGCTCCCGATTGCGCCGCCAGCCGCCCAGGGTGAAGTTTGCCGAGGTGATGAGCGCAGCCTTGCGGTCTGCAATGTACACCTTCGCGTGCAGGCCGCCCAGATGGAACACCTGTGTGCGAGGGCAGGCGGTGGTGAGCTTGAGCAACGCGCTGCTGTCCACGCTTCCCGAGAGCAAGTGGGGCGGCGAAAAATTAGCCACGCAGCGGATGGTCAGCGTTGTAGTGAGATTTCGCCTGCTGACCTCCTCGCAGAGCACCTCCACGGGCTCGCTTCCGATAAAAGGAGAGACCAACACCAGCTCTTCCGTGGCCTCACGAAAAAGGTGCCGGAAGGCAGCTTCCCAGTCTTGCGCAATCAGCGTAACGGATGCGGACATCGCTCAAGCAGAGGGGCCTTCGCTTCCTGCGCTCCCCACCACCTCATAATGCACCACGTGGGGTTCAAATTCCAGCAGGAAGTCCTTATCTTTGGGATAGTACTTGGCCTTTTCTACATCTTCACCGGCGAAAGCGCGGATGGCGTCCAGGCTCTCCCAGAAGGTCAGGGTGATGAAGTGGGCCACCTCGCCTTCGGGGCGCTCCAAGATGTACACGCCCAGGTTGCCGGGCACCGACTGGTAGTCGGGGATGGCCCGCGCGTTGAGGAAAGCACGATAAGCAGCGGCTTTTTCGGTCGGTACACGACCGTGCCACATGCGCACAATCACGGTTACACCTCCAACGCTATCGTTTCGCGTGTAAAGCGAGGTGCGTTTTTTAGCCTCTCCGCCGCCTGAGCGGCAATGTCGGCGTGGAGTTCGTACCCCACGCCGTTGCGGGAAAGGTCACGGGCGGCAAGCAATGTCGTTCCACTACCCAAAAACGGGTCTAACACCGTTTCGCCCACAAAACTGTAAGCGCGTATCAGCCGATAGGGCAATTCATACGGAAATGGCGCCACATGGGTTCGTCCTGCGCCGCTCTTTTCGGGCTTTATCAGCCACACATCCGACTTTTTCAAGCGCAGCCAAAAATCCTTGTCCAAACGCGAAGCCTCGCGCTGCTCCGGCGTCACGTGGGCATACTTGCGGTAGCCTTTTGGAGCCGGTTTCTCAAATTCCAAGATGAACTCGTGGGCATAGTTTATCAAAATTCCGCCCGGGTAAGGGTAAGTGCCAAAGTGTGCCCGCACTGAGTTGGTCTTGTGCCACACGATTTCGCGTTTGAAGATGAGGCCAATGCGCTCGCAGAGGTCTATGGTTTTGCCGACCAAGTTCAGCGAGCGAAACGTGCCGTTTTCGCGCACGGGCAGGTTCATAATGTTGATAAAAGCCTTCCGCCCCGGCTGGAGGACGCGGTACACCTCTGCCCACACTTTGCCGATTTCGGCGAGCCAAGTTTCCAAATCGTGGATGTTCCCCAAATCGTTGGGACGGTTTTCGGCGGCGTACATCTTGGCGTCAAAATAGGGCGGCGAAGTCACCATCAGGTGCACGCTGTTTTCGGCGAGTTGGGTCATGCGGCGGGAATCGGCGGCGTAAATTCGCTGGGTGGCGTCCTCAAAGCGGAGGACCCACTCTGCAGGGGAATCGGTTGCCGCCGCGCCGGGGAAGCGTCCGCTATGCACTAACGGGGCAAGTTCGCCGAGCGCAAACCGATACTGCCCGCTGGCGGCGCGGTAAACCGGCACCTCGCCCCGCTTGACTAAGGCGTGCAATTGCTCAACCGAAATTCCTAAGAAGCGGGCGGCTTCGCCCACCGACAGGTAGCGCCGTTCGGCGTAATCTTGTGGCATGATGCGTAAATTCGTTGGGCGTGAGGTCGTTAGGTCGTTGCGTCGTTGGGTCGTTGGGTCGTAAGGTTGTTGCGTCGGCGGTGGCCTAAAGGGCCGAAGTGCTCAGTTCCCGAATCCTTGCTTTTCAATGATACCACCTATGGGCGGCTCAACTGGCGTGGCGCTCCGCCAAAGCCTGCAAAATCGGGCGGATGGCGCGCACGGCGCGCCCGCGATGGCTGAGCCTGTTCTTCTCCTCAGGCGGTAGTTCCGCCATGGTCAAGCCGAGGTCGGGCAGGTAAAAAATGGGGTCGTAGCCAAAGCCGTTGGCGCCGCGCTCCTCGGGGATGATCTCGCCCGGGCAAACGCCCTCCGCAAAATGCAAAACGCCATCGGGCGCGGCAACGGCAACTGTGCATACGAACCGCGCCTTCCACGGGCGGGGCTTGCCGCGCAACTGCGAAAGCAAATAGCGCCTGCGGTCGGCGTCGGTGGCGTTGGGAATGGGAGCGTAGCGCGCCGAAAACAATCCGGGCGCGCCGTTCAACGCTTCCACCTCCAGCCCCGAATCGTCCGCCAAAGTGGGCAGACCGGTGGCTTTTGCCCATGCCTGCGCCTTGAGCGCCGCGTTTTGCGCGTAGGTGAGTCCGTTTTCTTCAACCTCCAACTTCACCCCCGTTTCTTGCGGGAAAATGGGCTCTACCGGCAAACCGGCCAGTAAGGCACGGTATTCCCTCTGTTTGCCCCGGTTATTTGTCGCTATCAGCAGTTTCACCTCAACTCTCCGTCAGACTCTAAATTATGTTGAAAACACATTGACTTCACCCTGTCTCCGTGCTATAATTTTGACACAACAACAGGCTTTGGAGTGCTTCAGTGTACCATGATTACCCCTTCCGGCTCAATGTCGGCTTTATTGCACACGAGCAAGTCGGCTACAGCCGGGAGTTTATTTTTGACGTGCCTTCAATTACATTGGAAGACCTGCCGCTGCACAACCTCCGCGGCACGGTCACCGTTACGCGCACCCATCAGGGCTTGCTGGTAGAGGCGAACTTGAAAGCCACCACCCCGACCGAGTGCGTGCGCTGTTTGGAGCAATTTGAGCAAAAATTAGAGGCCGTTTTCACCGAACTTTACGCTTTCACCGAGCGGCAAATGGGCGAATCGGGGCTTTTGTATCCCGAAAGTGGGCAAATTGACATTGGGCCTCTTGTGCGCGAATACATGTGGCTTTCCTTCCCGATAAAGCCTCTGTGCTCCGAAGATTGCAAAGGCCTGTGCCCGGTATGCGGCGCTAACCTGAATTACGAGGATTGCGGGCATCGTGTAGAGCGCATTGACCCGCGCCTTGAAGTGCTAAAGACTTTGCTTGAAAAAATGTAAGCCTCTCTTGCCCCATTTAGTGGAAGGAGGTAGTGGTAAATGTTTGCTTCGCCGGAAATGAGCGAGGCGTTTTCGCACCTTTTGGAAGAAGGGGAAATTCGCGGCTACCTTACCCTCGGCGACATCGTGGCTTGTTGCCCGGAGGCGGATAGAGAGCAAATTCTCCGCTTAGCCCGGCGGTTGGAGCAGTTGGGGGTTGAGGTATTAGAAGATGGCGCGGATGAGTATGAAGAGGGGGTTGACACACTTGCCCAGTATTTGCGAGAAATGTCGCGGGTTCCGCTGCTGACGGCCGAGGAAGAGGTGGAACTTGCCCGCCAGATGGAAGAAGGCAAGGAAGCCGCTTGCCGTTTGGCAGAAGAAAGGGGAAGGCTCACGGCATCGGAAAAAGCCATGCTTGAATCCAAAGTGGCGGCGGGGCTGACGGCGCGCGACCACCTAATCCGTGCCAACACCCGCTTGGTGGTTAGCATTGCTAAGCGTTACATCGGGCAAGGCGTTCCCTTCCCCGATCTGATTCAAGAAGGCAACCTTGGATTGATGAAAGCCGTGGAAAAGTACGATTACCGCCGCGGCTTTCGTTTTTCTACCTATGCCACTTGGTGGATCAGGCAAGCGGTTACCCGCGCAATCGCTGGTCAAGGCCGCACCATACGCTTGCCGGTGCACATCTTGGAGAGCCTCCGTGTGCTTTTCCGAACGCAGCAGGAGTTGGAAATTCGCCTTCAGCGCGCCCCAACTGAAGAGGAGATAGCCGCGGCAATGGATATGCCGGTTTCTAAAGTGGAGTGGATGCTCAAAGTCTCCCGCCGGCCGCTTTCCCTTGACAGCCCCGTAGGGGACGACGAAGACAGCGACTTTGCAAGTTTTGTTGAAGACAAATCCTCGCCTTCCCCATCACAGGTAGCCTATCAGAAAATGCTCAGCGAGCGTTTGAATGCCGTTTTGGACACTTTGCCGCCGCGCGAGGCCCAAATCATCCGCCTGCGCTACGGGCTGAACGGCGGCCCGCCGCAAACTCTTGAGGAGGTGGGTCAACAGTTTGGCCTAACGCGCGAGCGCATCCGCCAAATTGAACACAAAGCCCTGCGGCGCTTGCGCCACCCCAGCCGAATGCGCCGCCTGCGCGATTACATTGAGTAGAAGATGGGGTAAAAACGCCAGCGATAGAAACCACAGAGGACACGGAAAGAGAGAGGGATTAAGAGATTGAGGTACTGAGGGATTGGGGTAATAAGGAGACAACCACAGAGGACGCAGAAATTTACAGAGAACACAGAAAAAATCTGTGCTAATCTGTGTAATCTGTGGTTTTTTCTTTGTGACCTTTGTGTTCCTCTGCGCCTTTGCGTTATCCTTGGCGTCACCCTTCATGCTATAATTGGGCGCGCCCGCCCGCGGCTGAGCGGAAAGGCAACTCTAATTTTCGTTTCAAGGAGGCGAGTATGGGTAAAGGTGATCGGCGCACCCGCCGCGGCAAGATTTGGCGGGGCTCTCACGGTAAGAGCCGCCCAAAGCCCAAGAAGGTGCGTAAGCAGAAGGCGTAGGCGCGGCGACCATCCCTCGCAGGGCTTGGCTTCTCTGCCCTGCCACGCCGAGAGACCGCACTGCGGCTCCCCGCGCAACGCAACCCCCACCGCTCGGTGCGGGGTTTTGCGTTTAGTGCGAGCCACCAATGCAATCCTTACTACCCCATGAGGTGAATATGCCAGCAAAGTTGATTTTGCGCGACAAAACCTACGAAGTGCCCCACGGTATCACCATCAAGCAGGCGCTGAAAAAGTTGGACATTTCCGCCGAGGAGGTGATACCAACCCGCGAGGGCGAGTTGGTAACCGAAGACACCCGCCTGAAAGACGGTGACGTCATCCGCCTTGTGGATGTGATTTCCGGTGGGTAGCGCCCATTCCCCCAAACGAGAGGTAAACCTATGCGCTGTCGCAAGTGTGGCAAGCCGGCAGTTATCAACATGCGCCACCACAAGTTGGCGCTTTGCAAAGAGCACTTTCTTGAATGGATTGTGGAGCAGACCGAGCGCTTCATCCGCAAATACCGCATGTTTACCCACGACGACAAAGTGCTCGTGGCGGTTTCGGGCGGCAAGGATTCGCTCGGCTTGTGGGATGTGCTGTGGCGCTTGGGCTATCAAGCCGATGGGCTTTACATTGACCTCGGCATTGACGGCGGCTTTGGCTATTCCAACCAATCCAAGGAATTGACGGTTGCATTTGCCGAGGAACGTGGCCTTAAACTTCACATTGTTGACGTGGCGGCAAGTTACGGCGCTACCATCCCTGAAATGGCGCGGCTAACCCACCGTGGGAAAGGGAAGCCTTGCTCGGTGTGCGGGTTGGTCAAGCGCCATGAAATGAACCGCATTGCCCGCGACTTCGGCTATTCCGTGCTTGCCACCGGGCACAACTTGGACGATGAGGCGGCGGTGCTGTTTGGCAACACGCTCACATGGGCGACTGGCTACCTCGTCCGCCAAGGGCCGGTGCTGGAGGCGGCGCCGGGGCTGGCGCGCAAAGTCAAACCTTTCTTCCGCTTTTACGAGCGCGAAACTGCCGCGTATGCCCTCCTGCGCGGCATCAAATACATTTACGATGAATGCCCCTTTTCGGTGGGGGCAAAATCCATCTACTACAAAAAACTACTCAACCGCCTTGAAGCCGATCGCCCGGGGGCGAAACTGCAGTTTTACCTCGGTTTTTTGCGCGCCAAAGAAGAGGGGCTGTTTGCCCAGCGCGCCGAGGAGGTTGTGGAAACCCTCCACACTTGCCCCGTTTGCGGTCAGCCCACCTCGGCGCCCGGGAAATGCGCCTTTTGCCGCCTTGTGGAGCGCGTGGAAGAAGCCAAGCGCCGCCGCGAACTTTCCGACGCATCCCCTTGAAAAATTGCACCTTCGGGAGGTTGCCATGCCGATAACTCAGCCTGAAGATTTGAAAGACCTGACCCTTTTGGGGCGCAAAGCCAAGCCCAGCAAGAAGTTGGAGGCTTTTCCCAACCGTTCTCCCGACCGCTATTACCTCGTTTCGCTGGTTACAAGCGAATTTACATGCCTTTGCCCCGTGACCGGACAGCCCGATTTCGCCACCATCAAGGTTTATTACGTGCCCGACCAGAAAATTGTGGAATCAAAGTCGTACAAACTTTACTTGTGGTCTTATCGCGATGAAGGCGTGTTTCACGAGCATGTGGTGAACAAAATTTTGGACGATTTGGTCGCGGCGATTGACCCCCATTTCATCCGCGTTGTGGGCGAATTCAACATCCGCGGCGGCATTGCCATCACGGTCAGCGCCGAGAAGGTCAAAACGCCCGAAGCCAAGGAAGCAGTTGCTGGTATGCTTTAGCGGACAGCACTGCGCCGAGCGGCTTTTTCTCTCTGCATGCGCTTTTCTTGGCGGTAGATTTCCACCCCGTCCCAAAACAGCGTGGCGGCGGTGATTCCCAACACGCCCGAAAGCAAATTGCTGGGCGTGGCGAAAGCGCCTGCCATCACCAGCACGCTGAGCAAGAAGAAAACCGGTGCGGGGCGCGTGCCCCAAAGGGCATGAAAGCGGCGCACCATTACGTGCCCAAGCCCGATTGTGGCGAATGTGGTTACTGCAAGCACAACGCCAGCGGGTTGGAGGTTCATTGTTTGCTCCTTCGCTTGGGGTTGGCGGGGAAGAGCCCGCGCCGCACGCGTTCTTCCTGCGGCGGGAGTTCGGTTGCGCCCCAAACAATAGACCCCGCGAGAATTCCGACCAGCGCCGAGGCCCAAAACGGTTTTATCCACAGCGTGGCTAAAGCCAAGGCTAAGCCAAAAGCGAGTACCACAGGCCAAACCTGCGCGCCAATGTGGTATTCAAGTTTGACCACCCACAGAAACCCGAAGCCGATGGCGGCCAGCATGGCAACGCCTAAAATCAAACCGGTGAAGTTCATGGTCAGCCTTCCCAACCGTGCTCGCCGATGAGCGGAACAAAGGCTACGGAATCGTAAATTTCGCGCTTCCAACTGTTTCCGCGGCGCGTCCAGCGCTCCAAAACCTGCCAGCCGCGCGACCCAACCGGTGCAACCAGCCTGCCGCCGTCGCTCAATTGCTCCAAAAGCGGCTGGGGGACGCGCGGAGCCGCCGCGGCTACCAAAATTCCGTCAAAGGGGGCTTCGTCGGGCAATCCCAAACTGCCGTCGCCGATGTGGACGTGCACATTTTCCAATCCGAGTTCCGCCAAGCGCCGCGCCGCCTGCTCGGCCAGCGCGGGTATGCGCTCAATTGTGTGGACTTCGCGCGCCAAATGCGCCAGCACCGCCGCCTGATAGCCCGAACCGGTGCCGACCTCCAGCACTTTTTCATCGCCCTGCAAGCCAAGCAGCGAGCACATCAACGCCACGATGAAAGGTTGCGAAATGGTCTGCCCGTGCCCAATTGGCAAAGGGTAATCGGCATAAGCCTCGTCGCGGTGCAATTCGGGCACGAAAATGTGGCGCGGCACGCGGCGCATTGCCTCAAGCACGCGCTCATCGGTGATGCCGCGCGCCGCAATTTGCGTCCGCACCATCTGCTCGGCCAATTCCTGCCAATTCATTCCAGATTGTCTGCCCATTGCAAAAGCCTCAGCAAATCTGCGGGGGCTGTTTTGGGGGATTGGTGGTGCTCGCGGATGAGGGCAATTGCCCGCGGCGATGCGCCAACCTCTTCTGCCAGATGGGCGCTCCATTCGGGATGGCGGGCGGCAATCACAAAGGCGCGCTTCCAGCCTTTAGGCTCGCCCATTCCCCAAACCTCGGCGCGGCGGGGGAACAAAGCCCGCCCGACCACCCAGAGCACCCGTTCCCAAACCCGCGGCCGTTGCATCGCTTTGCCCGCATCGTGCAGAAGGGCGGCGGTGAGCAAGTCGGCGTCGCGATGCCCTGCTTGCCACAGGCGGCGGAAGACGCGCAGCGCATGGGCTTGCTCGGCACGCGGCATTTTGAGGAACAGGGAGCGTTGCGGCTCATTGAGCGCCCCCAGCGCCAACTTCAACCAATCCCTATCGGGCTTGCCGAGCAGAGCCTCGGCAAACTGGCGTAGGCGGTAGGCTAACCTAAAAGCAGATGCCCCAGTTTCACCGTAGGCCATACCACCAGCCATCCCAAAACATCAATGTGCAACATCGGGAGCACGAATAGCACCACCAACAGCAACGGCATGGCATAAGGCTGCAGCGGTGCGAGGTAGCGCTGCCAAAACCGTGGGAAAAGCCCTGCTATCACCTTGTCGCCGTCCAGCGGCGGAATGGGAATGAGGTTGAAGAAAAAGAGCAAAATGTCAAAAAACACCACCGCCGCGAGGAAGTGGAGAGTTAGCCTGCCCAAAGGCGTTGCGGAAAGGAACGGTGAGGCAAGGCGGTGAGCGGCCGCCGCGGCCATGGCGAGCAAAAGGTTGCTCAGCGGGCCAGCGAAAGCCACCCAAAAATAGGCCCGCGGCGAGCGCAAATAGTAGGGCGAAATCGGCGTCGGCTTAGCCCATCCGAAGCCGGTGAGCAAGAAGAAAATCGTGCCCCACAAGTCAAGGTGAACGATGGGGTTTAGGGTGAGCCGCCCCGCGTGCTTGGGCGTTGGGTCGCCAAAGCGGGTTGCCATCCATGCGTGGGCAAATTCGTGGATGGGGAAAGCCACCACGAGGATGGCGAGGCGAAACAGGGTTTCTAAAACGTTGGGCAAAACAAGCATTGGCGCTCTCCGCGGAGTTGTGCGCGAGATTATAACATGCGCCCCCGCGGGCCGCTCAGTGGCTTTGTTTTGGGAGCACTAAAAGGTCGTTGAGAAACGACTTGCTTCGCCCTCACCCCTAAAGCCGCCTAACGGCGGCTTTCTCCCCTCCTACTGGGAGAGGGGAGAAACGGCGAGCGCAGCGAGCCAAAGTGGGGTGAGGGCTGGATAAGGCCTCTACACTTGTGAGCACCTGTTTCAACACCTCTTTAGTGCTCCTTTTGTTTCTTTTCCCCCTTTGGGTGCTGTGCGATTTCAAGTTCGTACCAAACCGGGTAGTGGTCAAAGCCCGCCTCTTCCACTTTCAAAACTTTGGCGTCGCGCACCTTCCAGTCGGGATGGCCGGAGCGGAGGAAGAGGTAGTCCAGCCGGTTTTGCACAGGCAGGGAGATTGGGTAGCGGATGCGGTGGGTAATGGGTGGCTCTTCGGCGGCCGAGCCGTTTTCAAGGAAAAGATCACGCCAGAGGGACGCGGCGTAGCGCGCAGGCTTGCCGCCTGCTGGCATGTTGAAATCGCCGCCTATGATTACGCTTTCTTCGCCGCCGAGGGTGTCCACCCACTCGGCCAGTTCTTCTACGGATTTGGTGTTGGCTAAGCCACGAAAGCCCATGTGTATGCTGACAAACCACATTTCCGCCCAAGGCAGTTTGATGCGCGCCGCCAGCCCCGTATCCAGCGTGAAATACGGCACAATCGGGAAAGCCCATCCGCCGGTGTAAGGCTTGGACTGCACAATTGGGTATCTGCTTACTACTGCGACGCCTTCCGCCGGTTTCGTTTCGTCTTCAATTGCACCGCTGAAATAGGCAACGGCATGGTCGGCGTTTAGCCGTTCTGCGATGAACTTAGCAGCGGTGCAATCGGGCGTGCGCGCTACTTCTTGTAGCAGGAGTACATCCGCTTCATGTTCCTTTGCCAGTGCAACTATTTGCCGCGTCCGTTCGCACACCCCCCGGTAGGAAGGCCAGTTGTGCCACAAATTGGAGATTATCAGCCGAAGTGAGCGTCGTTGCGAAACTGCCATTCCAAATCTCTGGGTGCGAAAATCACTTGGATTCTCAAATTGGCTTGGGAGATGGTCATTCCCCCGCCGTTTTGGGAATTATACCGCACAATTCTTCACTGATGAGGTAAAATTAAAGACGGGGTTTTCGGCAAGCCTTCGTAGCATTTCGGTTGAGCCGAGGCAAAATCCCAACAAACTTTTCGCTTTTACAGCAGTAGGAGGAATCATCATGAATGATATTTTTAGCAAGGCCTTTAGTTTTACCGAAGCAAAAGAAGCAATGGAAGCAGGCTATTACCCCTATTTTCTGCCTCTTGAGGAAAATGAAGGCACGGAGGTGGAATATCAGGGACACAGGCTGATAATGTGCGGCTCTAACAATTATTTGGGGCTAACCACGCACCCCAAGGTGAAAGAGGCCGCCATTGAGGCCATCCGCAAATACGGCACTTCCAACACCGGTTCTCGCTTTTTGAACGGCACTTTGCGTCTGCACAAGGAACTTGAGGAAGAATTAGCCGAATTCGTGGGCAAAGAAGCGGCTTTGGTGTTCAGCACCGGCTATCAAACGAACTTGGGCACCATTCAAGCAATTGTGGGGCGCGACGATGTTGTTGTGCTTGACCGCGCCGACCACGCCAGCATTGTTGACGGCGCAATTCTCTCTCAAGGCAAAATTTTGCGCTTCAAGCACAATGATGTGCAAGATTTGGATCGCGTGTTGGGCAAGGTTGACCCCGAGAAAGGTGCTCTGGTGGTGGTTGACGGCGTTTACAGCATGGATGGCGACATTGCCCCCCTGCCGGAAATGATAGAGGTGTGCCGCAAGCATGGTGCTCGCCTGATGGTTGATGATGCTCACAGCATGGGAGTCCTCGGCCCTCAGGGCAACGGCACGGCGGCGCATTTTGGCGTTACTGATGGGGTTGACCTAATCATGAGCACTTTCAGCAAGTCGTTTGCCTCGCTGGGTGGCTTCATTGCTGGCGACGCCGACGTGGTGCACTACATTCAGCATTTTGGCCGCTCAATGATTTTCAGCGCGAGCATACCGGCGGCAAACGCCGCGGCCGCCCGCGCCGCCCTCAAAATCATGAAAGAAGAGCCCGAGCGCCGCGAGCGCCTTTGGGCTATTGCCAAGCGAGTCAAAGAAGAACTGAACAACATGGGCTACGACACCGGCACCAGCGAGACGCCAATCATTCCTATCATCATCGGCGACCACTTGAAGACAATTCTTGTCTGGAAGCGGTTGTTTGAGGAGGGGGTGTTTGTCAACCCCGTGTTGCCGCCCGCGGTGCCGCCCAACCGCTCTCTGCTCCGCACTTCTTACATGGCAACGCACACCGATGAGCAGATTGACCGTGTGTTGGAGGCTTACCACAAGGTTGGCAAGGAAATGGGGATTATCTAACCCCGCTTATTCTTCCGGCAGTCCTATCACGCCGCGCTCGCCGAGCGCGGCGATTTCTTCTTCCGAATAGCCAAGGCCGCGCAAAATTTCGGCTGTGTGCTCGCCCAAGGCTGGTGCCGGCGGGCGCTTTTGCCGCGGCAAAAACGGGAACGGCGAAGCAATCCCCACCGGTTTGCCGTTTTCGTCCGTTTCCACCAAGCCGCGATGCCGTATCTGCGGATGCTGTAGCGTTTCGTCGTAGTCCAGCACTGGCTCAACGCAGGCTTCAACCTTGCCGAAAATTTCTTCCCACTCAGCGCGGGTTTTGGTGCGAAAGACGGCCGCAATTTCGGGGTAAAGTTCCGGTTCCCATTGGCGGTTTTGCCATTCGGGGTGGCCGACGGTTTCGCAGAAATTAGTCCAAAACTGCGGTTCAATAGCGGCGAGGGAAATATAGCGCCCGTCGGCGGTTTCGTACACGTTGAAGCAAGCCAGCCCGCCGGCGAGGGGCATTTCGCCGCGCCGCGGCGGCTTCCCTTCCGCAAAAAATTGGCCGCCCGCGAGCGGCGCCATCCATGCCACGACGGCGTCCATGAGGGCGATGTCCAAGTATGCTCCTCTGCCGGTGCGCTCGCGCGCCAGCAGGCTTGCCAGCACGGCTATCGCGCCAAAAGTCGCGCCGCCCAAATCCGCCAGCGGGATTGAAGGTGGCACCGGCGGCCCACCGGCCAGTCCGTTCAGCCCCAGCGAGCCGCCAATTGCTTGGTAGTTGATGTCGTGGCCTGCGCGGTCGCGGTAGGGCCCCGATTGCCCATAGCCCGAAAGCGAAAGGTAAACCAAACGGGGGTTTATGCTGCTCAAAGTTTCGTAATCCAAATTCCAGCGCTTCACTGCCCCCGGGCGGAAGCCTTCCACAAACACATCGGCCTGCGCCACAAGTTTGTGCAGGATGGCGCGGCCTTCGGCGCGGCGGTAGTTGACCGCAAGGCTTTTCTTGCCGCCGTTCACGGCCGGGAAAAGCCCGCCCAAGCCGGTGTTGGGAGGTGCAATTCGGGCATAATCGCCGAGGCGCGGCGTTTCCACTTTTATCACCTCCGCACCAAAATCGGCCAGCAGTTGGGTGAGATACGGCCCCGGCAGAAGGCGGCTCATATCCACCACGCGTATCCCCTCTAACGGCAGGCGGGTTTGGCTTTTGCTCATTGGGTGCTCCTTGACTGCTCGGCTTCGCTACAGGCCGAAAATCAGTTTCCACCAATTCGGTAGGGGCGACGCATGTTTCGCCCCTACATGGTGGCTACAGGCCGAAAATTAATTTCCACCAAATGGGGAATGTGCTGAGGACGGCGCACGATGCCGTTGCCCAAAACAGGGCGAGCAGGAATTTTCCCCAGTCGGTGGCTGGCCTTTCTAACGCCGGGAAGCGTACCACCACGCTACCTGCCCAGCGGTCTCCCAAGCGTTGGCGGAGGGGTGATGAGTTCATTGCCAAAAATGCCACCGCGCCGAAAAACAGCGAATCTACCAAATATGCCACCGACCGCACGAATGCACACCACAGCGTGCACGGGCTTCCGTCGGTTTTGAAAACGTGCAGGCGCAAAAGGAGTTTGCCAATGGAAGCGCCGTAAATTCCTTCAAAGAAGGTTTGGTAGGCAATTGCGCCCAGCAGGCTTGCAAACAGGCCTGCTGGGCGGGCGTTGGCGGCGGCGTTTACAACCGAAGGCGAAATCCCACTGTAGAACGCCCACAGCCGTGCCAAGAAGAGCACGGCAAGTATAGCCGTCATGTTGATTATGTTGACCACCAGAATGTCTATTATGCGTGCCAGGGCGCGCACCCAAAACCCTCCCGGCGGCGGCATTTGCGGCGTCGGCGTGAACTGAGTTTGCATTTTTCTCCCTCTTTCGCAAATTGAGTGAGCAGGGCTATTGCGGCTTGATAACTTCTGCTCCGCCCAGGTACGGCCGTAGTGCTTCGGGAATGACCACGCTTCCATCGGCCTGCTGGTAGTTTTCCAGCACTGCTATCATGGTGCGCGGCAGGCCGAGGCCTGAGCCGTTCAGGGTGTGGAGGAAGCGCGGCTTGCCGCCGCCTTCGGGCCGGTAGCGGATGTTGGCGCGGCGGGCTTGAAAATCGCCCACGTTTGAAACCGAGGAGACTTCAAGCCATTCGCCTGAGCCGGGAGCCCAAACTTCCAAGTCGTAGGTGATGCGCGCGGCAAACCCCAAATCGCCAGTGCACAGTTGCACCACCCGGTAGGTCAGGCCGAGCCCGGCCAGCGTGGCTTCGGCGTCGGCGAGCATTTTTTCCAGCGCGGCATCCGATTCCTCAGGTAGGCTGTAAATGTACATTTCCACCTTGTCAAACTGATGGCCGCGCTTGATGCCGCGCACGTCGCGCCCCGCGCTCATCTTTTCGCGCCTGAAGCAGGGCGTGTAGGCGGTGTAGTAGCGCGGCAGCGTCTCTCCTTCCAAAATTTCGTCCATGTGCATGGCCGTGAGCGGCACCTCGGCTGTAGGCACCCACCAAAAATCCTCTTCGGCATCGTGGTAGAGGTTGTCGCGGAATTTCGGGAGTTGCCCCGAAGCGAACACGGCCGCTTCTTTCACCATGAACGGTGGGTAAATTTCGGTGTAGCCTTGGCTACGATGGAGGTCAAGCATCCATGCGATTAGTGCGCGTTCCAGCCGTGCGCCCATCCCTTTTAGGATGTAGAAGCGGGTGCCGCTGAGTTTGACGCCGCGCTCAAAGTCAATAATTCCCAACTTTGTGCCAATTTCCCAGTGCGGCAGGGGTTTGAAAGGGAACTCTTGGGGTTCGCCGACCTGTTTCACCACCACGTTATCGTTTTCGTCTTTACCGATGGGCACGCGCGGGTCGGGTATGTTCGGGATTGTGGCGAGCACGGAGTGCAGGCGCGCTTCAAGTTCTCGCAGTTCGGCGTCCAGTTGTTTGATTTCGTCGCTTACGGCGCGCATGGCGGCGATTTTTTTGGCGCGCTCTTCCGCATCTTTGGTGCGGCCAATTTCCTTGGAAGCCGCGTTGCGCTGGGCTTTCAGGTCTTCAACGCGGCGGACAAGGGCGCGGCGGCGTTTGTCCAGTGCAATGACTTCATCCACCACCGAAGGGTCCATTTGTCGGTTGGCGAGCGCGGTGCGCACAAGGTCGGGTTGTTCACGGAATAGGCGGATATCCAGCATTTGCAACCTCCTGTGGGTGGAGCGCCCAACGCTTGGTGTGTTGCCGTTAGCGCAGATGGCATGCCACGAAATGCTCGGGCTCGCCTTCAACCGGATGAAGGGGCGGTGGTTCGCGGCGGCAGATTTCCTCCGCGATGGGGCAGCGCGGGTGGAAGCGGCAGCCCGCGGGCGGGTGAATGGGGCTGGGGATTTCGCCCTTGGGCAGGGGCTGGGTGCGGCGGGCGTCGGGGTCGGGCACGGGCACCGCGGCCAGCAGCGCCTGTGTGTAGGGGTGGCGCGGGTTGCCGTACACCTGCTCCAAGGGACCAATTTCCACAATTTGCCCCAAATACATCACCGCGATGCGGTCGCAAATGTATTTCGCCGTCGCCAAGTCGTGGGTGATGAACAGGTAGGCCAGCCCAAATTCCTTTTGCAGGTCGCGCATCAGTTTGAGGAGGACGGCGCGCACCGACACATCGGCCATAGCGATGGGCTCATCGGCCACCACCAGGTCGGGGCGCAGGACCAAGGCGCGGGCGATGACCGCGCGCTGGCGCTGGCCGCCCGAAAGTTGGTGCGGGTATTTGTTGATGAACTGCTCCGGCGGGGTGAGGCCGACCTTTGCCAGAATGTCCAGCACCTGCCGGCGCTCATCGTCGGCGTCTGCGGCCAGTTGGTGGATGCGCAAGCCGTGGGCGATGGCCTGCCCGATGGTCATGCGCGGGTTGAGCGAGGCCGTCGGGTCTTGGAAAATTGGCTGCATCCGCCGCCGCAGGGGGCGCAGGTCGCGCTCGGGCAGGTGGGTGATGTCTTGGCCGTCGAACAAAATCGTGCCGTCGGTGGGCTCCAGCAGGCGCAGCACCAAGCGGCCGGTGGTGGTCTTCCCCGAGCCGGATTCGCCGGCAAGGCCTAAGGTTTCGCCCGGGTAGAGGTCAAAATCCACGCCGTCCACCGCGCGCACGGCCAGCGCCTCGCGGCCGAAGAGTTTGTCCAACGGCCCTTGCCCCACGGGGAAATACTTTTTGAGGTTGCGGACTGAAACCAGCGGCCGGCGGTCTTCGGTCATGCTTCCTCCTCAGGAGATGGCTCTATTTCATGTTTGCAGCAGCGATCGGCAGGCAACCCTTTCAGCGCATGAAATGCATTGGGCATTTGGCTTTTTCGCCCTCACCTATCCCCCAGAGCCGCTCCCTTCGCCTTCGCTCAGGGCGGCGGCTCAGCCCCCTTTCCTCTCCCACTGGGAGAGGAAAGGGGGCGCGCAGCGGGGGTAAGGTGAGGGCGCTCAGAAGTGCATTTTTAAGCACCCTCCTCAGCGTAGAGCCAGCAGGCTGTGCCGTGGCCGGGGTGAATTTCTTTCCAAGGGGGAACGCGTTGGGAACAAATGGGCTTGGCCTGTGGGCAACGGGGGTGAAAGCGGCAGCCCGGCGGCGGTTCCAACAGGCTTGGCGGCGCGCCCGAAAGGGTTTCCAGTTCCAAGCCGTCTTCCAGCCGGATGCTGGGCACGGAGGCCAGCAGCCCTTTGGTGTAGGGGTGCAGGGTGCGGTGGAAGACGTCGTGCACCGGGCCGATTTCGGCCATCCGCCCGGCGTACATCACCGCTACCCGGTCGGCCAGTTCCGCCACCACGCCGATGTTGTGGGTGATGAGGATGAGGGTGAGGTTGAATTCGTCGCGCAGTTCGCGCAGCAGGTCAAGGAATTGCGCTTCTACGATGACATCAAGGCTGGTGGTGGGCTCGTCGGCGATGATCAGGTCGGCGTTGAGGGCTAAGCCGATGCCGATCATGATGCGCTGGCGCATCCCGCCGGAGAGTTGGTGGGGGTAGTCGCGCAGGCGGTCGGGGGAAATGCCGAGGCGCTGGATGAGGCGCGCGGCGCGCTCCCACGCTTCTTTTTTGGAAACGTGCGGCTCGTGGGTGCGGATGGTCTCCACGATGTGGTCGCCGATGCGTTGCAGGGGGTTGAGCGAGGTCATCGGGTCTTGGAAGACCATGGAAATGTGCCGCCCGCGCAGTTTGCGCATTTCGTTTTCGGGCAGTTGCAGCAGGTCGCGTCCCTGAAAGATGAGACGCCCGCTGGTGATGCGCCCGGGCGGGCGCACCATGCGCAGCAAGGCCATGCCCAAAGTGGATTTGCCACAGCCGCTTTCGCCCACCAGGCCCAGCACCTCGCCGCGGTAGACGGTGAAACTGACGTCATCCACCGCGCGCACTGGCCCCTGGCGGGTTTCGTAGGTTACGGTGAGGTGTTCAACTTGGAGGAGAGGTTCCATGGGAATTAGGAATTAGGAATTAGGAATTAGGGGAAGGTGGGCGCAACTCGCCATTCGCGATTCGCGACTCGCCATTCGCAGTTCGCTATTCCTCCGTCAGCCTCGGGTTGAGCAATTCGCCCAGCCCCTCGCCAAGCAGGCTGAAGCCGAGGGCGACGAGGGTGATCATCAGGCCGGGAAAGGTAATCGGCCACCAGTAGCCGCGCGGCAGGTAGGCTTTGCCTTTGTTCAGGTCAAAGCCCCAATCGGGCGTGGGCGGCTGCAGCCCCAAGCCCAAAAAGGCCAACCCGGCTTCGGTGAGGATGGCGTCGGCTACGTTCAGGCTGAAGACCACCACTAAGGTGGAAATCACATTCGGGAAGATGTACATTCCCAAAATTTCGTGCCGCTTTGCGCCCAAGGCGCGCGCGGCTTCCACATACAACTCTTCTTTGATGGAAAGCACCTGCGAGCGCGTCATGCGGAAGTAGGTGGGGATGTAGACCACCGAAATGGCGATGGCAATGTTGACCACGCCCGTGCCCAACACCGCGGCCACCGCGATGGCCAAAATCAGGCCCGGGAAGGAGTAGATGCTGTCCATGATGAGGGAAAGCACCCGGTCAAACCAGCCGCCGAAGAAGCCCGAAAGCAGGCCGAGGGGCACGCCCACGGCCGCGGAAAACAGCGCAGAAAGGATGGCCACGGCCAGCACCGCCCGCGCGCCCCAAATCAGGCGGCTGAGGATGTCGCGGCCCAGGTTGTCCGTACCCAAAATGAAGCGCGGTCCAAAGGGCTTGCCCACTTGCACAAAGTCGGGGTTTTTCTTTAGGGCTTCGGCGGCCTTGCGCGCCGAAATCAGCACTGCGTCGGCCTCGCCGGCGCGCACTTTGGCGAACAGGTCTTTGTCCACCTGATAGTGCCGCACCGTGAGGTGCATCTTTTCCGCTACGATGGAAGCGGTTGTGTTGTAAAAAGTGGCTACTTTCAGGCCTTTTTGCAGGCCGGTTATTCCACTACCTTTTGGCGCAAGGAGCACCACTTGCCCGCCGCCGGGGCGCTCAAAAGGCCCTCCGACCGTCACGGTGGGGTCGTAAGGGCTGAGCACCGGCGCGAGGATGGTGATGGCGATGATGAGCACCAGCAAAATGCCGCCCGTTACCGTCCAGTACCATTCCGCGCCGTACCAGTAAGCGCCGCGCAACAAGCGGCCGAGCACGCTGGTGGGTTCTTCACGGGGCTTCTTGGTTTTGCTCATGGCTCAATACCGAATGCGGGGGTCAATCAGCGCGTAGAGGATATCCACCAGCAGGCTGACGCTGGCGACCAGCAGGGCAAAGACCACCACCGCGCCTTGAATGGAGGGGAAATCGCGGTAGGTGATGCGCTCCACAAGGAAGCGCCCCAGCCCGGGCCACGAGAAAGTGCTTTCGGTGAGCACCGCGCCCGCCAGCAACAGGGCAAATTGCAAGCCCATCATGGTGATGATGGGGATGAGCGCGTTTTTCAGCGCATGGCGGTAAACCACCGTCCGCTCGGGGATGCCGCGGGCGCGCGCCGCGGTGACAAAATCCATCTTCAGCACCTGTAGCATGTTGGAGCGGGTGAGCCGCACGAACACGCCCGAAAGGTAAAGCCCCAAAGTCAGCGCGGGCAGGGCGAGGTGCATCATGCTGTCTTTGAAAGCCGCCCAGTTGCCGGTGAGCAGGCTATCTACGGTGTAGAGGCCGGTAATGTGCTTTGGGGCGACGGCGAGGCTGCTAATGCGCCCCGCCACCGGAAATATCTTTAGCCATACCCCAAACACAAGTTGGAACATTAGCCCAAGCCAGAAAACAGGGATGGCATAAATGACTATGGCATAAAGGCGTAAAGAATAATCGGCTAACGAGCGGCGGTGATGGGCGGCATAAGCGCCTAATCCGACCCCCACGATCGCCGTTACCAGCATACCAGCAAGGGCAAGTTCCAAAGTGGCGGGGAAATGCTCCCAAATCTGCTTGGCTACGGATTGGCCGCGCACCGGGCTAAGGGTGGTGCCTAAATCCAAATGGAGCAGATCCCACAGGTAATCGCCGTATTGCACGTACAGGGGCTTGTCCAGCCCGAGGGTGTGGCGAATTTCGTTGATGTATTCCTGCGGCGCGCCCGGGCGGATGGATGATTTCACCGGATCGCCCGGCATCACCCGCAGAATGATAAACACCAGCGTGACCAGCACGAAGATCATCGGGATGGTCAGCAAAGTGCGGATGAGGAGGTATCTTCCGAGAGAGCGCATGGGAATGGGGGGAAGGGATTAGGGGATTGAGGGATTAGGGAGGAAGGTATGGAGGGCGCGCACAAAAATCAAAAGAGGGGGAGGGACGGGCTAACGTCCCTCCCCTGAAAAGTTTGAGTTTACTGGCCGGCTTTTTCCAGCAGGAAGTAGTGGTTGAGCATCACCGGGTCAAGCACTATGCCCTTGATGTTCTTCTTGGCAACCACGAAGAGTTTGCCTTGGGAGAGCGGAATGGTGGGCACGTCTTTAGCCCAGAGTTTTTGGATGTCTTCAAAGACCTTTTCGCGTTCGGCGCCGCGCAGGTCGGTGGCCGCTTGCTCTTTAGCAAAGAGGGCGTCCATTTCCTTGGAGGAGTAGTTGGAGCCGATGTCGTCAGAAGCGTCGGAAGCGGCAAAGGGGTAGGTGTAGTCGTCGGGGTCCATGTAGTCCGGATACCAGCCGAGCAAGAACATGCCCATGGAGCCAAACTGCGAGGTGTAGGTCGCCCACTCAGCGGACTGGAGGTTGACTTTGATCATGCCGGTTTCCTCCAGCGCTTCTTTGACCACCGAAGCCATATCGGATTCGGTGTCGCCGTAGTGGGTGGGGGTCCACCAGAGGTCAATCTTCAAGGGGTTGTCGGCGCTGTAGCCGGCCTCTTTCAGCAGTTCTTTGGCCTTTTCAAGGTCGCGCTTGGGGAAGGCGTCAATGTGGCTCCACATGCCGATCGGCACCATGGAGTAGAGCGGTTCGTGCGTGCCCTGATAGACCTTGTCCACGATGGCTTGGCGGTTGACGGCGTAGGCAATGGCCTGGCGCACTTTCGGGTCGTCAAACGGTTTCATCTTGACGTTGAAGACGATGTAGCGGATGTAAGCGCCCGGCCCTTCAACCACCTGCAAATTGGGGTTGCTCTTGAGGTCGGCGTAATCGGTGGGGTTCAGGCTCTTGGTGGCAACGTCAATTTCGCCGTTTTCCAGCGCGAGGCGCATGGTAGTGGCGTCGGCGAAGTATTTGATGATGATGTTGCCGGTTTTGGGCGGCTCGCCGTACCAGTTGGGGTTGGCGACCAGGTCCATTTCCACATCGCGAGTCCACTTTGCGATTTTGTACGGGCCGATGCCGCCGCAGGTGCTGTCGGAAGCGATTTTGTCGGCAGGGTAGCAGTTGGGGCTAACCGGCGCATACGGGAAGGTGGCCACCAACAGCGGGAAGTAGTTGACGGCCTTCTTGAGGACGAACTTCACGGTGTAATCGTCCACCACCTCCACGTGGTCAACGAAGGAGGTGACCAGCCAGTTGGGGTCGCCCTTGATTTTGATTACGCGGTCAATAGACCATTTGACGGCTTGGGCGTTGAAGGGGGTTCCATCGTTGAATTTCAAGCCTTTGCGGAGGTGGAAGGTGTAGGTTTTGCCGTCTTTGCTGACGTCGTAGGAAGTTGCCAGCCCGGGTTCCAAGTCGGTTGTGCCCGGCTTGTAGTGGAGCAGGGTGTCCATGGTGTTGTGGAAAATTTCCCACGTGTGGAAGTCGTAGGCGTTTGCCGGGTCAAGGTCGGTCACCTTGTCGGTGGTGCCGATGATGATGGTGCCGCTGGGTTTGGGCTTAGGCGCCTGTGTGGGCGCTTCTGTGGGCTTGGGCGCCTCGGTAGGCTTAGGCGCTTGGGTTGCGGCAGGTTTTTCCGTTGCCGCGGGTGCCTGCGTAGCAGCAGGCTTGGGTGCGGCGGTGGGCGTAGCCTTGCCGCACGCGGCCAGCGCCAGCGCTACCAGCACCAGCAAGGCCACAACAGCAAAAAGTTTGTTGCGTTTCATACTGCCTCCTCCTTTTCAGAAACTAAGGGCGAATAAGATGGAACGCGCCGCTCAAGAGCCTTTGGCTCTTTTAGCGGCATTGGAATTTTACTGTTGTTTCGGCTGGGTGTCAATTCGCTCAGGGCGCGCGGCTTGCAAAGCCGTGAACAGCGTGCTATAATGCCAATAGGCCAATAGTAGCCAAGGCATTTGTATTGGGGATCATAAACCAAATTTAGCCCTTCTTAGGAATGAAAAAGTAAATGGAACTACTTGAACTGCAAAAACATTCTTTGGCCGATTTGCGCCAAAAGGCGCGCGAGATGGGTATTCCGCGCGTCTGGAAAATGAAAAAGGAAGAGTTGCTTGTCGCCATCAGGCGCGCCGAGGCCGAAGCGCAAGGGCTTGAGGTGCGCGGTGGCATATTGGAAATTATGAACGAGGGCGTGGGGTTTTTGCGCGTTCAGCACTACCGCCCCGGCCCCGATGATGTTTACGTTTCGCCTACGCAGATTAGGCGCTATAACCTCCGAAATGGCGATCTAATCATTGGCTATGTGCGGCCGCCGCGCGATTCAAGCCGCTATTACGGCTTGAGCCGAATTGAGAGCATAAACGGCCTCCCGCCCGAAGAGGCCATCAACCGCCCGCGCTTTGAAGAACTTGTGCCGATTTACCCTGATGAGCGGTTTGATTTGGAAACCGACCGCTACACGCTGGCAACTCGGCTGATAAACTTGGTCGCTCCGATAGGCAGAGGCCAGCGCGGCCTCATAGTCTCCCCGCCCAAGGCGGGCAAGACCACCATCCTGAAGCAAATTGCCAACGCGATTTCCACCAAATACCCCGACGTGCACCTGATTGTGGCGCTCATCGGCGAGCGCCCCGAAGAAGTCACCGACATGGACCGGTCGGTGGACGCGGAAGTCATTTCGGCTACTTTTGATGAGCCGGTAACCGCCCATGTGCGCGTTGCCGAAATTGCCTTAGAGCGCGCTAAAAGGCTGGTGGAAATTGGGCAAGATGTGGTAATCTTATTAGATTCCATCACGCGGCTCGCAAGGGCTTATAATTTAGTTGTAACGCCCTCTGGCCGCACGCTTTCGGGCGGCATTGACCCATCGGCATTGTACCCGCCCAAGCAATTTTTCGGCGCGGCGCGCAACATTGAAAACGGCGGCTCTCTTACAATCATCGCCACCTGTTTGGTGGATACCGGTTCCCGCATGGACGATGTGGTTTATGAGGAATTCAAGGGAACCGGTAACATGGAATTGCACCTTTCGCGGCGGCTTCAAGAGCGGCGAATCTTCCCCGCTATTGACATTGAGCGCTCGGGAACGCGCCGCGAGGAACTCCTTTTGGGGCCCGACATCACCCAGCGCGTCTGGCTGATGCGCCGCATGTTCCAGCAGATGATAACCCCGCCCCCGCACGGGGCAGGTATGGATATTTCAATGGCTACGGAGGCTATTTTGAACCGTTTGCGCAAGACGCGCAACAACATGGAGTTCCTTGAAACGCTCAACAAGGAGGATCTGTAGCCATGTTCCGTAAAGTTTGGCTTATGGCCCTGCTCGGCTTGATTGCTGTGGTGGGGATGCTCGTAGCGATGAGCGGCGCGCCGGTGAGCGCGGCTGAGCCCGCTTTTGGCGGCAAGGAAGTGCCGGTGGTGATGCCGCCGTATATTCGCCCCACTCAAACGGCCGAGGGGGTTTCGCGCGACCTTGTGCTCCACACAATCATCCCCGCCCGCTCGCGGGTTGATGTGATAAAGTACAAAGTCCAACAAGGTGATTCGTTGTTTGGCATCGCCCGCCGTTTTGGCATTACCCCTGAGACGCTTTTATGGGCTAATTATGCCGTTCTGCACGATAACCCCGATTTGCTAAAGCCGGGACTAACCTTGAATATTCCGCCGGTGAATGGAGTGTACTACAAATGGAAAGAGGGCGATACTTTTGAGAGCGTTGCCCGCAAATTCCACACCACGGCGGACGCAATAATCAAATTTGAAGGAAACCACATTGACCCGCTCAACCCCAAAGTGAAGCCGGGGACTTGGGTGATGGTGCCGGGCGGGCGGCGGCCGTTCCATCAGTGGATCGTGCCGACGATACCGCGCGGCAAAGCGGGTGTTTCGCTTGGTTACCTTGGGCCGGGAGCCTGTCCGGGGGGCTACACCGGCGCCTTGGGCACGGGCACTTTTGTGTGGCCTACACCTATGCACCGCCTTGTCGGGAACAACTACGGCCCGAGCCACTTGGCCGTTGACCTCGGCACATGGATTGGCGGGCCGATATACGCGGCCGATTCTGGCGTGGTGGTGTTTGCTGGTTGGTCAACCGTGGGCTACGGCAACATGATAATGATTGACCACGGCAACGGTTACCAGACCCTTTACGCACACTTGAGTCAGGTCAACGTGCACTGCGGACAGAGCGTCTTCCAAGGCCAACTTATAGGCTTGGGCGGCTCTACCGGCAATTCAACCGGTCCGCACTTGCACTTTGAAGTGCGTTACAAAGGTGGCTTTGTCAACCCGTGGACTGTGTTGCCGTGAATCAGGTATAGGAGTTACGCAGTTCTGCTGCTTCATGCTGTCGCGAGGCGGTCTCCCCCACTGTCTGGAGGAAGGCTTCGCCGCCTATGGTGGCTCGCCATGACCATGAAAACGCGCGCTTCTACCAGAAACTGCGTAAGTCCTAAGGTAGATAAACAACGGCCGAATTATTGACATAATAATGTGGCTTCTGCCCCCTTACAAGGATAACCTTGACCGTTCGCTGTTGTTATGCTATTTTTTACAAGCCTTGACTTGAAAGGAGGTGATGTTTCCTTCTAAAGAAAAGGCAAAGTTCCACGTATCAAGTTGTAAGGTTCGTTCTATCCCCCAAACTATCCTTCTAAAGGAGGAGAAACATGAGTAAGCGTTTTTGGTTTACGGTGTTTGCCGTGCTGATTGCGGCCTCAATGGTTTTGACGGCCTGCGGTGCGGCTACACCCACCCCTACGCAGGCTCCTGCCAAGACGCAGGCGCCTACGAAGGCCCCCACCAAGGCGCCGACCAAGGCCCCTACGGCCACGCCGGTGCCCACTGCTACCCCGATCCCGGTGCCTAAGGGCGCTTGGGTGGATGAGGTGGTGGTTTCCACCTTCAGCCAGGATCAGGCGGTTGCCCGCTTGAAGGCTGGCGATGTGGATGTTTACGCCGATACGCTGGTTGACCCCGACACCTTCAAAGAGGTAAAGAATGACCCGAACCTTGAGGCGGCTGTCGCGGTCACCGGCAAGACGGTGGATATCCACGTCAACCCCACCAAGTTCAAGGAAGGCTGGAACCCCTTCACCGACCCGAAGATTCGCGAAGCCCTTCACTGGCTGCTGAACCGCGAATACGTGGCGAAGGAAATCCAGGGCGGCTTGGCTTACCCGCAATACACGGCACTTTCGCCCAACTTGCCTGACTATGTGAACATCATTGACACCATGAAGGCGCTGGAAGCCAAGTACAAGTACAACTTGGACAAGGGTATCAAAGCCATTGCTGACGCCATGCAGGCCGACGGCGCTACCAAGGGCGATGATGGCAAGTGGGTGAAAGACGGCAAGCCCGTTGTGATCCACTTCATCATCCGCACCGACCTGTGGAAGAATAAGGAGATCGGCGATTACTTCTCCAACAACCTGGAAAAGGCCGGTTTCACCGTTGACCGCATGTACAAGACCCGTGACGAGGCCAGCCCCATCGTGTTCGGTAGCGATCCTACCGAAGGGCAGTGGAACCTCTACATCGGCGGTTGGGGCTCTGAGGGCCTCTCGCGCGACGAGTCTTGGGTCTGGGCGTTCTTCTACACCAAACTGGGCTTGAACGTGCCTCTGTGGCAGGCCTACAACCCGCCGAAGGATGCCTTTGAGGTTGCCGAGAAACTTTGGAATGGCGACTTCAAGACCATTGACGAGCGCACTGAGTTGATGCGCAAAGCGGCTGAGTTCTTCACCGCTTGGAACACCCACATGTTCGTGGTTTCCTTGCCGGGCTTCCAGCCCTACCGCAAGGGCCTGAAAGTCGCTTATGACCTTGCTTCCGGCATCGGCGGTTCCGACCTGTGGCCTTACACCATTCGCTGGGAAGGTAAGGTCGGCGGCACCGTGAAGTTTGCTCAGAAGAGCCTCTACATTGATCCGTGGAACCCGATTGATGGTAGCAACTGGGCCTACGACATGGCCGTACAGGCGGCTACCAACGATAAGGGTGTGTTCCTTGACCCGTACACCGGATTGGCCCGCCCCGAGCGGATTGAAAAAGCCGAGGTTGACGTGGTCAAAGGCACGCCTGTGACCAAGACCCTGGATTGGGTCACCCTCAAGTTCGTGGATAAAATTGAGGTGCCCGGCGACGCTTGGGTTGACTGGGATGCCAAGAACCAGAAGTGGATCACCGCTGAAGAGGCTGGCATCAAAGACGCCAAAGTCAAGACGGTGGTCTACTACCCGAAGGGCATGTTTGACAAGATTAAGTGGCAGGATGGCAGCAACCTGTCCATCGGCGACTTTGTCTACAACATGATCCTGATGTTTGACCGCGGTAAGGAAGACAGCGCCATTTACGACGAAGGCGCGGCCAGCAACCTGAAGTCCTTCTTGAGCCACTTCCGCGGCGTCCGCATCATTTCCAAGGACCCGCTGGTCATTGAAACTTACGACAACGGCACCAGCACCTTGGACGCTGAGAATCTGGTGAACACTTGGTGGCCGCAGAATGCCAAGGCTTGGCATCTGCTCTCCATCGCCGCTACTGCCGAGGCCGACAAGAAACTGGCCTTCTCCGCCGACAAAGCCGACAAGGAAAAGGTTGAGCAGACCAGCTTCATTTCCGGCCCGAGCCTGAAGATCTTGAAGGAATACCTGGACGACGCCATCAAGAACAAACCGATTCCGTATGCGAACGTGCTGAAGGACTACATCACCCCCGACGAAGCCGCCGCTCGCTACGCCAACTTGGCTAAGTTCTACGACAAGTACGGCCACTTCTGGATTGGCACCGGTCCGTTCATCATCACTCAGGTTGACACCACCAACAAGACCGCTGTGCTGAAGAAGTTCGCCGACTATCCTGACTCCGCCGACAAGTGGGCCGGCTTCGGCGCCCCGATGCTGGTCAATGCTGAAATTGACGGCGATGCTCAGGTCGTTCAGGGTCAGGATGCCTCCTTTGACGCCTACGTGACCTTCAACAACAAGCCTTACCCGGCCAAGCAGATCACCAAGGTTGAGTACCTTGTCTTTGACGAGGGCGGCAACCTGCTCACCAAGGGTGAGGCCAAGATGGCCAAAGAAGGCACCTACAACATCACCATTCCGGGTGACGTTACCTCCAAGTTCCCGGCCGGCTCTCTGAAGCTGGAAGTGGTGGCCGTCTCCAAGGCGGTTGCTGTGCCCGGCGTGGCCGACTTTGACTTCGTGGTAGTTTCCCCGTAACGGGATCTAAAAGGCTGATGGGGGATGCTCCCCATCAGCCTTTTTTCTTTTCTCTTTTGTGGCGGGGCTACTCAAAGTTATAAGCCTCTCAGTGATGGGCGCTTTGGTGACGGTTTTTTAGACTTCGCACCGAGTCAGTTTTCACGAGGAGCCTTTTATGAGTCGTTTTGCGCGTTATTTAGCAGTTAAAGTGGTTTTGCTTTTTATAACCACGGTCATCGGAGTTTACATCACTATTCTTGTGGCTAACATGGGGGGATACGTGGATAAATTGAGGATGGCGCAGCTTCGTGAAGAGATTGGCATGAAGATAATGCGCGATCCGAGCCTGCGCGATGTGCCAATAGAGCAAAAGAAAGAGATGATAGAGACTAAAATCAGGCTTGAAGAAGAGCGCCTTGGTTTAGACAAGCCCTTCTTTATCCGTAGCCTCTATTTCCTTAAAGACGCGATGACGCTCAATCTGGGGCGCGCTCAATACATGGTCAGTGATTCAGGATCGCGCCAAGTCAAAGCCATTATTTTAGAGCGCTTGCCCGCCACTTTGTTGTTGATGGGCACCTCATTTTTTATTATCTTTTTCCTAAACCTCTTCGTGGGCTTGGCTCTATCGCGCCGCTACGGCAGTTTTATAGATAAATTATATGTCGCTTCCGCGCCACTATCAGCAGCCCCGGCATGGTTTTACGGTATTTTCTTGATCCTCATATTTGCCGCTTGGCTCGGAGTGTTGCCCTTTGGCGGAATGGTGGATGCTCCAAAGCCGCCAACGGCGTGGCTTTATGCTTTGAACGTGGCTAAGCATATGGTTTTGCCTTTGGCGGCTATGCTTTTGAGTTCCCACTTTATTGGTGTTTACGGTAACCGTACCTTTTTCCTCATCTACTCCAGTGAGGACTACGTGGACTTGGCCCGCGCCAAAGGTTTGCCCGACAGAATGCTGGAGCGCCGTTACATCTTGCGCCCTACCCTCCCCACCATAGTCACTAACTTCCTGTTGAGCGTTATTACCCTGTGGATGGGCGCGATCATCTTTGAAACGGTCTTCAACTGGCCCGGCAATGGCCGCCTTTACTATCAGGCTATTGGTTTGAAGGACGTGCCGGTCATTGTGGGTAATACCATCATTTACGCTTATTTGTTAGCCATCTCGGTTTTCTCGTTGGATATAATTTACGCTTTCTTGGATCCGCGTGTCCGGGTTGGTGGAGGACAGCATTAGCACTCCCAAAGCCGTTGTGAGGTGAATTATGGGTTTTCTGAAGTCTTTTTTCCGCGAGGTCAGATACTACCCTTCGGCCATTGTGGGGTTGCTCATAATTTTTGGGTTAGTCGTGCTGGCTACATACGCGGTTATTGCTATTCCTTACCATAGGGCAATAGACCTTTGGCGCGGAAGTGGCAACATTTGGTATCGCAACCCTAAAAATGCCCCTCCAAAATGGGTCAACTACTTTCGTGATAAGAAGTTGCCGGAAACTATAGATTTGGATTCGCGCAAACAGGGCGTTGCTCAGCGTAAGGAAAAGCCCCTTGGCAAGGGCAAGCAGATAGAACTTACTTTTCACTTCAACTATACGGCGGATGAATTCCCCCATGATATGGTGATTTATTTCTACCCTACCTACAAGGCGAAACCGCCGTTTGTCACTGGGGAATGGATAACGCCTGATGGGCGCAAAATAAGGCTGGGTAACTTTGCCGTTACAAACGGGTTCAGTTTCTGGCTCAACCAAGATAAGAAGTTGAGGAGTCGCATTCAGCGCATATTTGAGCGGGAGGGAATTCCGGCGCAGATTGCTTTACTTCTTGACCCCGATTCTCTGCCCAAGGACCCTAACGTTGCCGTGGAAAAAGTAGCCCGCCCGCTAAAGGGCAAGTACACGATTAAATTGAAGTTCTTGACCTTTGAGCCGGATTCGGACGTGAATGCCGAGTATATCGCATACGGCGGCGTTTATGGCCTCGCGGGCACCGATCATCTGCGGCGGGATTTGATGGTAGGGCTTTTGTGGGGTGCTCCGGTTGCACTGGCTTTTGGTTTGATTTCCGCTTTAGTAATTGGCATTGCCACCATGATTATCGCGGCAGTGGGCGTTTGGTATGGCGGCATCGTTGACGACCTCATCCAGCGCATTACCGAAATCAACATGGTTTTGCCTTTCCTGCCAATTTTGATCATGGTGGGCATTTTTGTGTCGCGTAGTTTGTGGATGATAATGCTCGTGACGATAGCGTTAAGCATTTTCGGCGCGGGCATTAAATCGTACCGCGCCATGTTCTTGCAACTGCGCGAATCCCCCTACATTGAAGCGGCTCAGGCTTACGGTGCGGGCGATACGCGCATAATTTTCCTCTACTTGATACCGCGCATCCTGCCCATGCTGATCCCGGGCTTCATCAGCGCCGTGCCCAGTTTTGTGTTTCTGGAAGCCTCGCTTGCGGTGCTCGGCATCGGCGACCCTGTCTTGCCAACTTGGGGCAAAATCATCCAAGACGCGCAGTCAAACGCCGCCCTTTACAAAGGGTTGTATTACTGGATTCTTGAGCCTTCGGTGTTGTTGATGGTTACCGGCTTAGGCTTTGCCCTTCTGGGCTTTGCGTTAGACCGTATCTTCAACCCGCGGTTGCGGCAAGAGTAATCACGCCTGAGGAGAACTATTATGGCTTCCCCAGATTTGAAAGACAAAGCCTTGGTTGTTGAAGATTTAGTGCTTTATTTCAAACTTACACATGGCATTGTGCAGGCTGTTGACCATGTGAGTTTTTCGCTTGATAAAAACCGCGCCGTGGTGGTGATTGGAGAATCGGGCTGTGGCAAAACTTCTATGGGCAAGGCGCTCACCCGCTTGCTGCCGCGCAACGTGAGCCGCTACTCCGGCAAGGTTTACATTGACGGCGTGGAAACGATGAGCATGGACGACGAGACTTACCGCCGTGAGGTGAGGTGGGTAAAAATTTCCCAAGTGCCGCAGGCGGCTATGAACGCCCTCAATCCTGTGCTCAAACTGAAAGATCAGGTCATGGAACCGTTGCTCTTGCACTATCGCAACGTTTCCGAAGAAGAAGCCTTGGAGCAGGTGCACGAAGTTTTTGACTTTGTGGGCGTTCCCGACGCTTTCATTGAGCGCTACCCGTTTGAACTGAGCGGCGGCATGCGCCAGCGCGTTGTTATCGCCATGGCGCTGATAACGCGCCCCTCGGTGATTGTGCTGGATGAGCCTACTTCCGCTCTGGACGTGCTCACTCAGGCCAACATCTACAACGTCCTCAAGCGCATCAAGTGGGAAAAAGGCACCAGTTTTGTGCTCATCACCCACGATGTGGCAACCTCCAGCGAACTTGCGGACGATGTACTCGTGATGTATGCCGGCCACATGATGGAGCATTCATCGGCTAAAGAGTTCTTTGATGAACCTTTGCACCCTTACGCTAAAATGTTGATGGCGGCGGTGCCAAAACTGTACGGCGATGAAGACCTCCAATTCATCCCCGGTAAGCCGCCGAGCCTGCTCAACCCGCCGACCGGCTGCCGTTTTGCCGACCGGTGTCCATTTGCGACGGAAAAGTGCAAAACCGAGCCGCCCACCTTCCGCGTCGGCGACCGTTTTGTGAAATGCTGGCTTTACGAAAAAGATGCCGACGAAATCGTAAATTCGCCGCAAGAATTGGCCGGAGTTCAAGAATAGCGAGTGCCCAAGGGAGAGAAGCATGAACACCCAGAAGTCTACGGTTGTTGATGTGACCGCACGCTCCACCGAAAAGCCGTTGCTTTCGGTGCGCAATTTGAAAGTGTGGTACGAATTGAAACGCTTTGGCTTTTTGCACGCCGGCTATGTCAAAGCGGTTGACAACGTTTCGTTTGATTTGCCGCGCGGGGAAGCAATCGCAGTTGTGGGCGAAAGTGGCTGCGGCAAATCCAGTCTGATGAAAGCCATCTTGGGGTTGGTGCATCCCCATGACGGCGAAATCCTGTTTGAGGGCAAAAACATTTGGGAAGGCGGCCGCGAGGCCATGCGGGCTTATCGTATGCAGGTTGGCTATGTGCAACAGGACCCATACGGCGCCCTTCCGCCTTTTATGACTATCAAGCGCATTTTAGAAGAGCCGCTCATCCTTGCGGGGGTGAAGGATAAGAAAAAGCGCCTTGAGCGCATAATTCGCAGTCTGGAAGAGGTAAAAGTTTCGCCGCCGGAGGATTTTCTGAACAAATATCCTCACATGCTCAGCGGCGGCCAGCAGCAGCGGGTGGTGATTGCTCGCGCCCTCATCCGCGACCCCAAAATGCTCATTGCCGATGAGCCGGTTTCTATGCTTGACGCGTCGGTGCGCGTTGAGATTCTGAAATTGCTGGATGAGGTGCAAAAAGAGCGCAATCTTTCGGTCATTTACATCACCCACGACCTTTCAACCGTGCGCTATTTCTCCGAGCGCATTTTTGTGATGTATGCGGGCAAATTGATTGAGAAGGCGAGCACTCACGAAATTTTGCACAACCCCAAGCACCCTTACACCTTGGCGTTGCTCAATGCTATTTCCGACCCACTGGCGGAAAATGCGACCAAATTGCGCGACATCCCCCCCGGCGAACCGCCGAGTTTGGTTTCGCCGCCGCCGGGGTGTCGCTTCCACCCGCGCTGCGAGAAGGCCATCAAAGGGCTGTGCGAAGTCAAAGAGCCGCGCCACGTCCAAGTGGGCGAGCGGCACACCGTTGCCTGCTGGCTTTACGATGAGGAGCGCGAATGAAGCCCCTTTCTCCGGTGCGGCTGTTAGTTTTTGCCGCCCTGCTTGAGGTTTTAGGGGTTTTGCTTCCGGCATTGATGGTAGCCCATGTTTTGCCTTCAACGGTTTTATGGAATGTGGCGGCTTTCCTTTCGGGCGTGACGGGTTTGTTTATCGGCATTGTGGTGATGCAGAGGTATTTCAAGCGAAAGTAGAAAGAAGGGAAAACCACAGAGATTACACAGATTGACACAGATTTGTTTCTGCGGAATCTGCGGTTTCAGTCATTCAATCGGTGCAAATCTGTGCCGAGCGGTGGATGATAACGCAGAGACGCAGAGAAACACAAAGACGCAGAGAGAAATCCACAGATTACACGGATTAGCACAGATTTTTTCTGTGTCCTCTGTAAATCTCTGTGTCTTTTGTGTTTTTTCTTTTCCAAGTGGTTTTTTTCTTTTCCAATCGGTGTGAATCTGTGTCAATCGGTGGATAGGGACGCCAAGGGCGCTGGTAACCTCACCGCCTTACGGCGATTCGCGCACCACGGTTGCCTACGGACAATTTTCCCGATTGAGCAACCAGTGGTTAGGCTACGAAGAAGCCAATCAGGTTGATAAGCGCTCTATGGGCGGGAAAGTGCTGCGAGAACTCCGCAGGTTCGGGGTAAAGGTGCTTGATGATACTATTGCCCAAATTGCAGAGATTGATGAAAAACGCGCCCGCGAGGTGGCATCTTTTTACACCGATTACCGCGCCTCAATAAAAAACGTGGCTAAAGTCGTGAGAAAGGGCGGCGTCGTGGCGTATGTTGTGGGCAACCGCCGGGTGAAAGGGGTGCAAATCCCCACCGATGCCATCACCGCTGAGTTTTTCCGCGAACACGGCTTTGAGCATGTAAAAACTTTCATCCGCGCCATCCCAAACAAGCGGATGCCATTGCGCAACAGCCCCACAAATGTCAGCGGTGTAACCGCGCCCACCATGAATTACGAATATGTGGTCGTGCTGAGGAAGCAAGTTTGATGAGGGTTGTGGTAACATTTAGGCAAACTCTACCAGGGTGTTGAAAGCATGAAAGTAGAAGTCCGTGTATTTGCCACCCTGCGGCGCTATTTGCCCGAACTCGGAATCGGTGAGCCAAAGGTTGTGGACGTGCCCGAAAGCACGACTGCTGGCGAACTGTGCCGCTTGCTTGGCATCCCGCTGGAGGAAGTCAAAGTCATCATGCGCAACAGCCGTCAGGTTGAACCCGATGAGGTGCTTGCCGATGGTGACCGCGTTGCCTTCATCCCTCACGTGGGAGGCGGCTGATGCCCACTTTTGTACACCCGCTTTGGGGCTACGCGCTTGATTACCCCGAAGGCTGGCTTTGGGAGGAGCAGGGCGAGGTGACCGCTTTTGCCCCGCACCGCGCCGCATTAGCCCCCGATTACGAAGGCGCGAATGCCGGGCATTTGGCAATCCGCCCCGAACTCAACCCTTACCTGCGCCCGATTGAGCCGCGCTGGACGGAATACATCACCCGCGTTGGCATCATGAAGGGCGCCAAAAAACTTGGCGCTTCGCCGCTCAAAGTCGGCAACCTTGAGGGCTACGAGGCAGAACTGCTGATGCCCGCAAAACAAAATCGGCGGCTGTGGATTGGCTTGCTCGCCGCCGGAGGAATCATCCTTCATCTGATGCTCACTCATCCCAAAGAAGCCAAGGATGCGTTCCAAGGCGCGGCTTCGCGGATGGTGCAGAGCCTGCGTTTTGTGGCGCGCACCGAGGGCGTAGCCACTGACGCACACGGGCTTCCCCTGCCGCCGGAATACAGCCCTGCGCCGCTGGAAGCCGTCCTCGCTGCCACCTCGCCCGATGAGGGTTGGCAAACCTACACTGGCAAAGCGCCCATTGCCGCCCTGCAGGCTTTTTACCTGCGCGAACTCCCCCAACACGGCTGGGATATTTCTGCCTACTACCCATTTCCCAACCGCAGCGCCGATGTCCGCTTTGCCAGTTTTTTGGCTGAGCGGGACGGCGCGCAGGCTATTGTGGCGCTGATTCCCTACGATAAAAATCCTGTCCGCGGCAACCTTGCCATCCGCCTAACTCAAACTGAAGGGTAAGCAATATGAGCGACTTGGGAAATTTGCAAATCGGTAAAACCCCCACTGTAAAAATCCGCATCAACATTTACGGCAAACTGCGCAAGCGGTTGAAACTGACGCGCGAAGAAGGCTCGCGCGGCGTGATTGAGATGGAAGTGCCCGCAGGCGAATTGCTGGAAAACGTGCTTGAAAAAATCGGCGTGAGCAAGGACGACCTTTACACCATTTTCTTGAACAACCAACTGCTCACCACCAAAAACTCAATGGCCGACCACCTTGGCTACCAGCAATACTGCGAGGATTGCCACAACTGGGAATTGTGTGTCACGATGAACGACGGCGATGTTGTGGCGCTGTTTGGGCTGGATATGGCAACGCTGGTGATTTAAAAACCACAGAGGTTACACAGATTAGCACAGAGGAGAAGATTAGCGATTTAGGATTTGCGGATATTTCCTAAAATCGGTGTAAATCTGTGTCAATCGGTGGGTAAGGACGCCAAGGACGCCAAGGGCACAAAGGACGCCAAGAGGCGCAGAGAGAAAAACCACAGATTACACAGATTAGCACAGATTGTTCTGCGTAATCTGCGAAATCTGCGGTTTACCCCAAATCTAATCGGTGTAAATCTGTGCCGATCTGTGGATGATAACGCAGAGACGCAGAGGAAGCAAAGGCGCAGAGAGCGCAAAGAAAAACAATTTCTGTGTTCTCTGCAAATTTCTGTGCTTTCTGTGGTTTTCCTTCAATCGGTGTAAATTTGTGTAATCTGTCGACACCCTTAGTGATCAATCAATGATGCTGAGGCTGAGGCGCGGCGGGCGCGTCCTTCGGCGCGTTGAACGCTGCCCACATGCTCACCACCGCGCCGGCAAAGCCCGTCAGCAAATCGTTCCAAAACGCCGCGGTCAGAGCGGTGTATCCGAGCAATGCGGGGGCGAAGAAGAGCCACACGCCTACAATAACGCCTAACCACCCAAGCCATTTTGCGGCTTCACCTTTGCTGGTCAGCGCAATCCACAAGCCGAAAGTAATCCAAATCACTCCAATTACTACGTCTTGGGCCGCCACGTCAGTGTAGCCATAACCGAGCACAAAAGGCGCGGCCACTTCCCATACCCCAAAAACTGCCAATACCCAGCCGAGAGCCTTTGCCATTTTCATCGTTCACCTCCAGCGTTGTAAGTTGGTTTGTGCTTCATGCCTAATTTTACAACGCTTTTGGCTATTTTGATGGGGAAATGGGAAATTCGTGACAGGGAGCACCTTGGGCAAGAAATGTCGCGACAATGTGTCATTGCGAGCCTCAGGCGGACTTCACAACTTGTAGCCCGTGACTTCAGCCGCCGAGCACAAACGGCGGCAGTTGAAACTGCACCTACTGCATGCGAAGTCGCCCTACGGCGACTTTTTTGGAAAAGCAAACCCAAAATGGGATATTGCATCTACACCTAAAGGTTGTTGAGAAATGTCTTGCCTCGCCCTCACCCCTCAAGCCGCCTAACGGCGGCTTTCTCCCCTCTCCCGCTGGGATTCAGGGGCGGACAGGGGTTTATCAAACCCCTGTCCTACCACCTCCAAAGGCGGAACAAGCGAAACGTTGCACTTTTAGCGCCGAAAAAGTAATTTGGCAAAGTGAGGCGGCCGCCCGAATTTTCCAATCTTATCGCTAATACTTGCTTTTTCGGAGGATATTCTTTTGGAGTACGACGACAAGTCACCGCTTTCCAAAGCGATGCCGAGGCACCGCACTCCAAAAAATGGTGTTTTCAGGGGCTGGTGTCCGCCCCTGAAACCCGCTGGGAGAGGGGAAAAACGGCGAGCGTAGCGAGCCAAAGTGGGGTGAGGGCTGAGGGAGTGTATAATACCCACATGCCCTCAAAACCAACTTTGCCGCCAATCTACTGGATTGATACACCGCAGGCACTGCAAGAACTTGCAGGAACTCTGCTTGCCCAGCCTCGCGTTGCCGTTGATACCGAGGCAAACAGCCTGCACGCCTACCACGAGCGCGTTTGCCTCATCCAGTTTTCCACACCCGAAAACGACTACCTCGTTGACCCACTCGCCTTAGACGACCTCAGCCCGCTCGCCCCGTTCTTTGCCTCGCCGCGTGTTGAAAAGATCTTCCACGCCGCCGAATACGACATTTTGGGCTTGCACCGCGATTTCGGTTTTTCCTTCGCCAACCTCTTTGACACGATGGTGAGCGCCCGCATTTTGGGAATGGAAAAGGTCGGCTTGGGGGCACTTTTGGAGCAATACTTCGGCGTCAAAGCCGAAAAGCGCTACCAGCGCGCCAACTGGGCTCTCCGCCCCCTGCCGCCCGAAATGCTGGACTACGCCCGCTTGGACACCCACTACCTTATTCCCCTGCGCGACATCCTCTATCGGCAACTGGTGGAGCGCGGCCTGTGGGAACTGGCGCGCGAGGATTTTGCGCGCTTAGCCATCCCGATAGCCGGAACCGGCGCGCGCCCGCTTTGGCAACGCCAGCGCGACCTTTCGCCGCGGCAAACCGCCACGCTAAAAGCCCTTTGGCACTGGCGCGAAAAAGAAGCCGAGCGCCGCGATGTGCCGCCGTTCAAAATTTTGGGCGACCGCGCACTGGTGGAAGTTGCCCGCGCCATGCCCGCGCACCGCGGCGAACTTGCCAACGTTGCCGGTTTGCCGCGCTGGGCTCTCCGCCGCTACGGAAATGCCCTGCTTGCCGCCGTGCGGAACAGTAAAGACTCCACCCTCGCCCCTCATGAGGAGCGCCGCGAGCCCAACCGCCCCTTCATTGCCCGCTACGAGGCGCTCCGCCGCTGGCGTCAGCGCGCTGCTGTGGAAATGGGCGTGCCCTCCGATGTGGTGCTGCCGAAAACGCACATGCAAGCGATTGCCGCCGCAAACCCTTCCACGCTTGCGGAACTCAAGCCGCTCATGCACGACATCCCTTGGCGCTACGCGCACTTCGGCGAGCAAATCCTTGCCGCCTTGCGGGCTGTGGCGGAATGATCCTCACTGCGCCATGGAGTACAAAAACCTTCAGCCGTCCCTTGATTGACTGGTGACACTTTGGTTGTTTACCAAATCTCTCCCATCCCCCGCTGAGCCTCGCTGGCGCTCGGCTCATCTGCCCCCTTCCCTCCCTTACTAAGGGAGGGAAGGGGGCGGCTACGGTGACGCGATAGCGTCGCCGTAGCGGGGGTAGGGAGAG
>JALVVL010000014.1:36998-50644 GCA_027023425.1 Anaerolineales bacterium | reverse complement strand
GGGGAGGGGGGTGGGGGGTGGGGAGAGATTCCCCTCGACCTCACACGCATTGCCCAAGAGCGCGGCCTTGTAACCACTGGCTTTCATTTGCCCTACAACCCCAAACTGACCGAACGCGCTCGCGAATTGCGCGCTCATATGACGCCCGCCGAAAAGAAGTTATGGGCTTACCTGCGCGAACTCCCTCAGCGCGTTTTGCGCCAGCGCCCAATTGACCACTACATTGTGGATTTTTATATCCCTGAGGCGAAGTTGGTCATTGAAGTTGACGGCGAGCCGCACTTTACCGAAGAGGGCAAAACTTACGACGCCGAGCGTGACGCCGTGCTGGAAGGCTACGGCTTGCGAGTGCTTCGCCTGCCCAACAGCGAGGTCATGGAGCACTTTGAAGAAGCCAAAGCGAAAATTGCCCGCGCGCTGGATCTCACCCCTCCGCCGCCTGCGGCGGCTTCCCCCGGGATGGAGGCAGGGGGTGGGGAGAGTTCCATGCCCCTCACCCCCCGCCAATACGCCATCGCCCGGCGCATCCTCCGCGAACTGGAAGCCCGCCTCGGCTTCATGGTGGACGTCGGCTTGGAATACCTCACCTTAGACCGCGCCGCAAACACCCTTTCCGGCGGTGAGGCGCAGCGCATCCGTTTGGCCACGCAAATCGGCTCGCGGCTGACCGGCGTGCTCTACGTGCTGGATGAGCCTTCCATCGGCCTGCACCCGCGCGACACCGACCGCCTGCTGCGCACCCTGAAGGGCTTGCGCGACCTCGGCAACACCGTGCTGGTGGTGGAGCACGACCCCGAAACCATCCGCGCCGCTGACTGGGTGGTGGACCTCGGTCCCGGCGCGGGCGAGCACGGCGGGCAGGTGGTCGCCGAGGGCACGGTGGAGGAGGTCATCGCCAACCCCAACTCCCTCACCGGCGCGTACCTTTCTGGCAGGCTGCAGGTGCCCCTGCCCGAAAAGCGCCGCGCGGGAAGCGGCCAGTTCCTCACCATCGTGGGCGCGCGCGAAAACAACCTCAAAAACATCACCGTGCGCATCCCCCTCGGCAAACTGGTGCTCGTGACCGGCGTTTCCGGCTCGGGAAAGTCTTCTCTCGTGGTGGAAGTGCTCTACAAAGCCCTCGCCCGCCACCTCAACAAAGCCCGCACCCACCCCGGCAGGCACGACCGCATCGTGGGCTTAGAGCATCTGGACAAGGTGATCAACATTGACCAATCGCCCATCGGGCGCACGCCGCGTTCCAACCCCGGCACCTACACCGGCCTGTTTGACCACATCCGCCAACTTTTCGCCCAACTGCCGGAAAGCAAAATCCGCGGCTACAAGCCCGGCCGGTTTTCGTTCAACGTCAAGGGCGGGCGGTGCGAGGCGTGTCAGGGGCAGGGGCAACTGCGGATTGAAATGCAGTTCCTGCCCGATGTGTACGTGCCGTGCGAAGTGTGTCACGGCGCGCGCTTCAACCGCGAAACCCTGCAGGTGCGCTTCAAGGGCTACAGCATCGCCGACGTGCTGGATATGACCGTGGAGCAGGCGATGGAGGTATTTGCCGCCTTTCCCGCGATGATGCGCAAGTTGCAGACTTTGGCCGACGTGGGGCTGGGCTACATCCGCATCGGCCAGCCCGCGCCTACCCTTTCGGGCGGCGAAGCCCAGCGCGTCAAACTGGCGCGGGAACTTTCCAAGCGTCCCACCGGCCATACCCTCTACGTGCTGGACGAGCCCACCGTGGGCCTGCACGCCGCGGATGTGCACAAACTGATTGAGGTGCTCCAGCGCTTAGTGGACGCGGGCAACACGGTGGTGGTGATTGAGCACAACCTGGACCTCATCAAAGTCGCCGACTGGATCATTGACCTCGGCCCGGAAGGCGGCGACCGCGGCGGCGAAATCGTTGCCGAGGGCACGCCCGAGCAAATCTGCCGGGTGGAGGCCTCGTACACCGGGCGCTATTTGCGGGCGTACATCCACGAAAACCACCCCGAAAAGCAAACCGCCGATTAGCGTAAAAGGAAAACCACAGATTACACAGATTAGCACAGATTTTTTCTGTGTTCTCTGTAAATTTCTGCGTTCTCTGTGGTTTCTCTCCAATCGGTGTAAATCTGTGCCAATCGGTGGATGGTAACGCAGAGGCGCAAAGAACACAAAGGACGCCAAGAAAAATTTTTCTGTGTTCTCTGTAACTTTCTGTGTCCTCTGTGGTTTTTCCGCTCTACCTACGACACAACGCCTCAACGACCTAACGACTTTACGACGCAACGAGTACACGAACTAAGGAGCCCCCATGAAAATCGCAGTCATCGGCGCTGGATTTGCCGGACTCAGCGCCGCGCACGACCTTTTGAACGCCGGGCACGCTGTGACAATTTACGAAGCCTCCGACCGCCCCGGCGGATTGGCCTCGGGCTTCCGTGAGCCCGGCTGGGCGTGGAGTTTGGAATACTTTTACCACCATTGGTTTGCCTCCGACCGCCATGTGCTCGGCTTGATAAAAGAATTGGGCTTGGAAAGCAAGGTACACTTTCCGCGCCCGACCACTGTTGTTTACCACGAGGGGAAGTTCTACCCGTTTGATTCGGCGCTCGCGGTGCTCGCCTTCCCCGGCTTGAACTGGGCAGACAAAATCCGCTTTGGGCTTGTGGGCATCTATTTGCGCCTTACGCCGTTTTGGAAGCCACTGGAGCGTCACACAGCCCACGATTGGCTTCGCAACACGTTGGGGGAACGTGCCTACCGCGCTCTGTGGGAGCCTTTGCTCATTGGCAAATTCGGGCCGCACTACAAAGAGGTGAACATGGCTTGGTTTTGGGCGCGCATCCACGCCCGCACGCCGCGGCTCGGCACTTACGAAGGCGGTTTTCAGGCGTTTGCCGATGATTTCGCGGCGCAGTTGCAGGCGCGCGGCGCCGAAATCCGTTACCAAATGCTGGTGCGCCGCCTGAGCCGCGCCGACGACGGCTTGCAGGTGGAAACCACAAGCGGAACGGAAACCTACGACCGCGTGCTCGCCGCCCTTCCCCCGCACATTTTGGCGGAAATGGCGCCCGAACTGCCCGAAGATTACCTCGCAGGCATTCGCGGCCTGAAAAACATGGGGGCGCTGGCGATCGCGCTCGCACTAAAGCACCCCCTTTCCCGCGAAGGTTATTACTGGTACAACATCCCAAAGCAAGCAGGCTTCCCCTTCCTCATTTTGGTTGAACACACCAACTTTGTGCCGCCCGAAAACTTCGGCGGGGCTCACATCGTTTACGTGGGCGATTACCTGCCGCCGGAGCACGAGTACTTTAGCCTCACCAAAGAGCAACTGCTGGAAATTTACCTGCCCGCGCTCAAGCGCATCAACCCCGAATTTAGCGAAGATTGGGTAGAAGGGGCGTGGCTTTACCGGACGCGCTACGCACAGCCCGTGCCGCTGGTGAACCACAGCCAAAACATCCCGACGGTGCGCACGCCTCTGCGCGGGCTTTACCTCGCGAGCATGTATCAGGTTTACCCGTGGGATCGGGGCACTAACTTCGCCGTGGAAATCGGTCGGCGCGCCGCGCGCCTGCTGTTGGAGGATGCCGAATGACCGAAGGCATCCTCTTGGCTTCCCAATCGCCGCGGCGGCGGTCGCTTATCAGATTGCTCGGCTTGCCGGTGCAGGTTACAAGCGCGAACGTGGATGAAAGGCCGCGCGCGGGCGAGCACCCTGAGGACTACGTGCTTCGGCTGGCAGAGGCGAAGGCGCGCGCGGCAAATCTCACCCTGCTCCCTGCCCCCCTCCCCTCCCTTAGTAAGGGAGGGGAGGGGAAAGTCGCCGCAGGCGACGGGGGAGAGGAGAGATTTACCCCGCGCTGGGTCGTCGCCGCCGACACCACCGTTGTTGCCGATGGCGAGATTTTGGGCAAACCCGCGAACGCCGCGGAGGCAGCAGCAATGCTCCGCCGCCTGCGCAGCCGCCCTCACCTCGTGCTCACCGGTCTCGCCGTGCTGGATGCTGCCACAGGGGAACTACGCCGCGCCTTGGTGCGCACCACCGTTTTCATGCGCGACCTCACCGATGCAGAAATTGCTGCCTACGTTGCCACCGGCGACCCCTTGGACAAAGCGGGCGCTTACGCCATCCAAAACCCTACTTTCGCCCCTGTGGAAAAAATAGAAGGGTGCTATACTAATGTAATCGGGTTGCCGATTTGCGCCACGGCCTGCCTGTTGAGATCTGCGGGCGCTTCCCCTGCTAAAGATGTGCGCGAGCGGTGCGCCGCGGCGCTGAATTACCCATGTGAATGCGATTACCCTAAATGCCGCCGTGTAGAGGAGTTGCCCCGGTGAGCCAAACTACAACCAAGCTGCCGTTGGCTATCAAGCCGGGTAGCCCTTTTTACCGCACTCTGCTCCCCATAAACACCACCAAAACTTGCTCTTGCAAGCCCAACCACCTCAGTTGCCTTACTGCCAAGGAATGGGTGAAGGCACAGTTGGGGGTGTGGCGCTTTGCTTACGAAAAGCGCGACATCCGCGACAAAAACCTCCATCCGGCTACTTTCCCAATCGCCTTAGCCAAAAAGGTGATCAGCCTTTTTACCCACGAAGGTGAACTTGTGATAGATCCTTTCGTGGGTAGCGGCACAACGCTTGTCGCCGCTCAAGACCTCAACCGCAATTCTGTGGGGTTTGACCTGCAGGAAAAGTACATTGACCTCTGCGTGGAGCGGCTTAAGTCAAACAACCTATTCAACCAATCCCAGCAAATTGCAGTGCAAGACGACGCTCGCAACATTCCGCTGTATTTTGCCCCCGGCAGTGTTAGTTTGATTTGGACTTCGCCGCCCTACGCCAACCTGCTCAACCGAAAGCGCAAAAACAAATCCCGCCGTGGGGATGAACGCAAGAACGAGCAATTTGGCAAAGTGGAGCAATACTCCCAAGATCCGCGCGACCTCGGCACTATGCCGTTGGAACAATACACGCAAGCAATGGGCGATATTTTTGAGAAATTGTTGCCTCTCCTAAAGCCGAAAGCCCACTGCGTCATCAATGTTGCCGATATGTGGTGGGAAAACCGCCGTTTGACGGTGCATATTACTTTGGTAGAGGAATTGCGCAAGCGTGGGTACGAACTGCGCAACATCATCATTTGGGATCGCACAAACATTGTCAACCGCGTCGGCATTTTCGGCTGGCCTTCCAACTACATCACCATGGGCACCACCTTTGAATACCTGCTGGACTTTTGGCGTCCCCCGGCAGAGTGAGAGCGCTGATGAAAATCTACACCAAAGAAGAACTGATAAGCGAACTCAAGCGCATCCGCGAAATGGGATGGATACCAAACGCTCGTCCCGGCAACGCTGGCGGTGTCGGCAACACGCTGGAAGACCTGCTTGGCATTGAGGAAAACAACCTGCCGTTGCCCAACGCTTCGGAATGGGAACTGAAATGCCAGCGGGCGGGCTCACATGCGCTAATGACGCTCTTTCACATGGAGCCATCGCCACGGGCGCTTAGGTTTGTGCCCAACATCTTGCTTCCAAAGTACGGATGGCTTCACGCCGAAAGCGGCAGCAAGTACCCTGCCGGTGAAATGAGTTTCCGGCAAACAATCAGCGCCGCAAGGTGGAGCGATCGCGGTTTCAAAGTGGTGGTTGACCGAAAAGCCCGCAAAGTTTTAGTGTCGTTCAGCGCCGATGCTGTTGACCCCCGACATGCCGATTGGCTAAAAAGTGTTGCTGAGCGCGCGGGCTTGGGCGAACTCAATCCCCAGCCGTATTGGGGCTTTGATGATTTAGCCCACAAAGCCGGCACGAAACTGCTCAACGCCTTTTTTGTGGAAGCAGAAGTGAAACGAGAAGGCAAACAAACCTTTTTCCGATATAGCCGCATTTTCATTTTGCAAAATTTTCGGCTGGAAGGTTTGCTTCGCGGCCTTGAGGAAGGGTTCGTTTTTGTAGATTTTGACGCTCGCACGGGGCATAACCATGGAACAAAATTTCGTCTGCGACGGAATCATCTGCCCGACCTTTACGCCTCGGTGACCGAAATTTGAAACCTTTACCCCACAAAGCCCGTCTAAAAAATGGCCTTGAGCCTGTTTTCCAAACGCAAGGAGTTTAGCCATGCCGGAATCGTACCAACGCCAAAAGGGCCGCTCACGCGGTGGAGTGTGGAAGGTGCTTCTCTCAGATGCGCGGCTGGTGTGGCAGTTGATGCGCGATGAGCGCGTGCCGTGGTATCTCAAACTCATCCCAGCCGCGGCTGTGATTTATGCAGTTTCGCCTGTGGATTTGATGCCGCTTGACCCAATTGACGATGCCGCAGTTGTGAGCGGTGCATTTTACCTTTTCAAAGCGCTTTGCCCGCGGGAGGTGGTGGCGGAATATACCGGCGCGGTTGTCTCCGGACGGGCAGAAAGCGCCCAAAGTGGAGGAAATGAAAATGAGCGGCAAGGTCAATAAAAACCGCCAGCGCTTAGGCTGGATTTTAGTTGGGACCGGTTTGATTTTCTTGTTTGCAGGTTTGGTGGTAGCCACACTCGCCACCACGCCGCTTGCCGTCCGTCCCCCGCATGGTGGCTCTCTTCTCCCGCAGCAGGCCAACCCGTCTTTTTGGGTTGAACTGGCGGATAAAATCGCGCAGTTCGTGCTGGCGCTTTTGCAGGTGCAATGGACGCCGGCGCGCGTTGGCGTTTTCCTCATCCTTGTTGGCTTGGCAATAGAGGCCGTGGGCGGCTATCTCGTCGCTTTTTCCTCGCGTTGAAACGCACCTTACCTCGCACAAAAAAGCCGCCCGTTTCGGGGCGGCTTTTTTGTTTTGGGAAGGACGCGAGGCGTGCCTCAATCCTATTCGTGGACGTGCCCGTGCTCAATTTCTTCAGGGGTGGCTTCGCGAATGCCTACAACCTTCACATCAAAGACCAAAGTTTTGCCCGCAAGCGGGTGATTGAAGTTGAGCACCACGGTGTCGTCGCGCACCTCGGCAATGTAAGCGTCAAACACCTGCCCGCTGTTGTCGCGTAACTGCAACGGCGTCCCTACTTCCAACGGAATTTCGGGCGGGAATTCACTCTTGGGCACCTCAACAAAGGCGTTGGGGTCTTCTTCGCCGTAGCCTTCGGCGGGGGAAACCTCAACGGTTTTTTCATCGCCGACCGCCATGCCGTAAATTTCCTTTTCCAAGCCGGGAATAATGTTGTGTTGCCCTTGGATGTATTTGATTGGGCCATGCCCTTCGGAGGAGTCCACCACTTCGCCATCAACTTTGAGGGTGTATTCCATGCTGACCACGTCGTTGTCGCGAACAACGCGCTTTTCTGAATCGCTCATTTCTTTCTCCTTTCAGGTTTCCTGTTCAACAGGTTGGGAACTGCCGCGTCCGCGGCCCTTTGCCCGTCCCCCATTGGGTTCAACCAGCGGGTTTCGTTCAAAGTGAGGTAATTCTAACACAGGTTTTGGCTGCGTGCGCTTTCAGAATTTGTTTGTCTTCCCGCGTGTTTGGGCTCTCCTTGACAAATGAGATTGTAAGTGTAAAATACACTGGCGAGCCTTGCGGGCGTCGCCAAGTGGTAAGGCAACGGCCTTCCAAGCCGTCATTCGCGGGTTCGAGTCCCGTCGCCCGCTCTTTGGAAGGTGCTTTGAGACGGCTAATTGTGGGTAGAACTGGGCCCATAGCTCAGTGGTGAGAGCAGGCGGCTCATAACCGCTTGGTCGCAGGTTCGAATCCTGCTGGGCCCACAAAAGTGGCGGCGCAAGCCGCCACTTTTTGTTACATGCAACGCCGATTTTGCTTTGCGTTAGGAGGTGGGCGGTGCAATGGTATCCTTTTGAGGTCTTTGTAGAGACCCGTGGCAAGGGGCTATACGACATCACTGCTGAGGTAAATCGCTTTGTGCGCTCTACCGGTGTGGAGGTGGGGGTTTGTTTTCTTTTTGTGCCGCACACGAGCGCTTCGCTGGTGCTGAATGAGAATTGGGACCCGACGGCGCGCGCCGACCTTGAAGCGGCAATGGAGCACCTTGTGCCCGAGGGGCAGCCTTGGTATGTGCACACGCTTGAGGGTGCCGATGACAGCCCGGCCCACATCCGCACCATGCTTACGCTGCCGGGGGTGACGATACCGGTGCGCGGCGGCGAACTCGTTTTGGGCACTTGGCAAGGTGTTTATCTTTTTGAACACCGCCGCCGTGGTCGCCGCCGCAGAGTCGTTGGGCAAGTTTTGGGTTGAGTTTTGCAAAGGGGGGATAAGTGCTTGTGGCGAAGCGGGGTTGGTTTACCACAGCATTCGGAGGAGTGCACCTGCCATTAACCCCATGCCGGTGCCTGTGAGCACGTCAAGGGGATGGTGCACGCCCAACACCATTCGTCCAATTGAAACCGCGAAAGCAATTCCAAACAGCAACCATGCCGCCCACGTGGGCACAAATGCCGCTAAAGCCAGCGCAAACAGCCAAGCGCGCAGCGCGTCGCCGCTGGGGAAGGAGGTGTCGGAAGGCTCGCGCGGCTGCTTCATCTCGGCCGAGGTAAGGCTTTGATATGGCCTTGGCCGCCGTATTGTTTCTTTGATAGCCCGTTCTATTGCTACGGCTATCAAGTAGGCCAGCAGCGAGTAGGCGCCGTATTTTATTCCCCCGAGCCATGCAATCACGCTCGCGGCCGCAAATGCCGCCGGCAGCGTGCCGAACACCCAGAGAATCTTGAAAATGGGCGCGCATTTCGCACACGCGCGGTGTATTTGAAGAAAAAGCGCTTCGTCAAGCCGAGCGGCTTTTGGGTGGCGGTGCGCCCAGCCCGCGAGGAACAGCACGAAGCCCAAAGCGAAAATTTTGCTCATCGCGTAGGCACCTTATCCAGCAGGTGAGGCCAAACCGGGTGGAACATCGTCCATTGTAACGGTGCGCGGCGTATGTACCATTCAACCACCTCAAGCACTCGTTGGGCGTTTTCGCGGATGTCGGCTTTCTTATCCCGTGTGCGCCGCATTGGGATTCGCTCCGAAACCGTCAAGTGGTATTTCCCCGTTTCGTCCATGCTGGCGGCGACCACCCTTACCGGCACGCCTGCGTTCATCGCCAGCCGCACATGCCCGGTCGGCAGCGGAGCCGGATGCCCAAAAAACGAAAGCATTTCCGCTTTGCCGGGAACAGGCCTATCAACGCCGGTTACCACTATTCCCCCTGCCTGAAGGCGGCGGTAGGCCTTGAACAGCGCTTTGGGTGAAATGGGGGTTACTTCCACATGAGGCGCCGAGCGCATGCGGTTTTGCCAAAGGTAGCCGCTTGTTGGGGAGGTAATTGCTAAAATTTGGGCATGAACTCCGGCTATGCCGGCGGCCTTTATTCCCAAGTCAAAGTTGCTCAAATGTGGCCCCACCACCACGTAGCCCGCATTGTTGGTTGCGCTCTCTTTGATCAGTTGTTTCAGTTCCTCGTCAAATTCAATCATGCTCAACAGCGCTTGGCTGTCGTTTATGTGCCGATAGAGGTCGTAGGCGCACTGGCCTGCGTGGCGAAGGACGGCCTTCATTGCTTCGTCAATTTCTTCGGCCGTAAGTGCCATGTTGTGCACTACCCATTGGTTCAGCCTTGCCGACCGCACAATTATTGACCTGCGGAAAAGGGCTAAAAAATCTGCCAGTGCGTATGCCACCCGATAGCCCAACGGGGGCGGCAGTGTGCGCGCCAATGTTAGGGCGAATCCTACACCATAGCGGCTGGTAGCGAGCGTTTGTAGTTCCATAGTCCCTAACGCTTTTTCTCGTTGTGCAAAGTACCCTGTGTTGGTTTGGGGCGGCGAAGGCGTGAATTTGCTTGCCGGAGCGCTTATCCGGTTTTTAGAAGTGAATACCCTTCTACCAGTACCGGAATTCCGCGCAGCAAGCACCACAGCACGGCCAACCAAGTTAGCACTAATGCTATGGCGTGTACTGTGGGCAGGGTGGCGGCGAAGTGGGGAGGCGCTCCGGCACTTCTCAGCGCCAAGTCAAGTGTTAGGGTGAAGAAAGCGGCGGCTTTTAGGAGCGCGTAGGTGCTTCGCATGAAGCGTGAGGCTACCAAAAACCTGCTGATGGGGGATTTTACCTGTTCAAATGGCGGTAATCCTTCTTTCATCCCCACCGCGCGCACAGCGTCAACTGTGGTGCCGCGCGTGATCACGATTATCGGCACAACAATGGAAATCAACCGCAGGTGGGCAAAAACTACCCACAAAATTATTTCCAAAGTGCGGTCGGTGGCAATATCCAGAGCGCTGCCCAACAGGCTTGCTTCGCCGCGGGCGCGTGCTACTATGCCATCCACGCTGTCCAATGCTATTATCAGCAAAATGAAGGGCGCGGCCCATGCTTTGATGGTGTAGCCGCCGTAGTATAACAGCGCCACATACACAAACAATAGCGGAAAACGGGAGAGTGTGATGATGTTTGCCATGCTTTTGCCTGAAAAATGAGATTGGCGCGGCGAAACCTTCCCCGCCGCGGCTTTTTCCTTCTCGGGGGTAGTTTAGCATCTTTGTGGGCTAAAGGCAAGGAAGCGCGCCTTTTGTTGCGTGTCGTAATGTGCGTTTTTTCTGGGTGGTTGCAAAGCCTTTGCCCGTGGGGAACAATTTTAGCGCGCTCGGCGTCTATAATCGTGATAGACCAATTTTACGCTCAGGAGGTACTGCCATGAAAACCGCTTGGAAAATTGCCGGAATACTTTTGCTTGCCGCTATGGTGTTTGCGGCGGCTGTGGCTTTGCCGCAGTTGCGCTCTCATGCCTTTACGGGTCAGGATGATGGGCATGAATGTAGCAGCCTGCGCACGCTTACCCTCAATGCCACCGCCACCATCACCGCGCAGCCCGATATTGCCATCGTGACGGTTGGCGTGAAAACTCAAAACGATTCTGCTGCAAAAGCCCTTTCTGCCAATAACGCTCAAATGCACCGGATTTACCAAACCCTTGCCCAGTACGGCATTGAGAAGAAGGATATTCGCACGGTCAACCTCAACCTTTACCGGCGCGAGGAGCGCGATAACAAGGGCAAAGTGGTGAAGCGCTACTATGTTGCTACCAACACTGTGCAGGTGACTGTGCGCGACCTTGCGAAGGTTGGTGAGGTGTTGGACGCGGTTGTGCAGGATGGTGCGAACAGCATTCAGGGCATTCGCTTTGATTTGAGCAACCGTGATGAACTGCTGAAGCAGGCGCAACTGGCGGCGGTGGAACAGGCGCGTGAGCGCGCGAAAGCAATTGCCGAGGCCGCTGGCGCCGAATTGGGTGATGTGCGGAGCATTTCGTTCCAAACTGTAGCGCCGGTGCCGCGCGTCATGCTCTCTGCCGCCATGCCCAAAAGCGCCGATTCCGTGCCCGTTAGCGGCGGCGAAATGACCATTTCCGCCACGGTGAACATGGTGTTTGATTTGAAGTAGAGTGATGGAAAGTGAAAACCACAGATTGCGCAGATTGCCACAGAAATTCTGTGTTTTCTGTGGCTTTTCTGTTTTTTGCCTAAGCGGTGCAAATTTGGGCGGATGGGTGAGTCAGTGCAGGCGCAGTTCGCCGAGTACCACGGTGAGCGTTTTCTCGTGCCCGCGGTGCACAATCGTCACTGTTACGCGCTCGCCGGGCTTGTGCGAAAACAGCAGGTTGATGAACGGGTGCTTTTCGTCCAGCGGCACGCTGCCGATTTTGGTGATGATGTCGCCGCGCTCAATTCCGGCTTTGTCCGCTGGGCTTCCGGGTTCAACATCAACCACAAAAACGCCCCATTGCACCGGCAGGCCGTATTCCGCGGCGATGGCGGGCGTTATCCCCTGCCAACTGATGCCAAGGTAGGGGCGCGCCACATATCCTTGCTTGATTATCTGCTCGGCTATAGCCCGCACAGTGTTGGACGGGATGGCAAAGCCCAAGCCTTCTGCCACATCAGGCCCGCTTCCGCGCACTATCAGCGTGTTGATTCCCACCACTTCTCCCGCGAGGTTGACCAACGGCCCGCCAGAATTGCCGTGGTTGATGGCCGCGTCGGTTTGGATTAGCCCTTCCAGGCGGTAGCCTTTGCCGGTATCTATGCTCCTGCCGGTAGCGCTCACCACGCCCACGGTCACGGTGTTGCGGAACGCGCCGAGCGGCGAGCCAATGGCGATTACCGTTTCGCCGGGCTTGAGCACGTCGGAGTTGCCCAGCACTGCCACTGTGGGCACTTTTGTCTCCACTTTGAGCACGGCAATGTCGGCAAATCGGTCTGTTCCCACAATGCGGGCGGGCACTTTTTGCCCACCAGCGAAAATCACATGGAGCGTTTTAGTGCCTTCCACCACATGGTTGTTGGTGATGATGTAGCCCTTTTCCGAAACAATTACCCCCGAGCCGCTCACCTCTTGGTCGGGGGTCGGGCCGAAGAAGGTGATTTCGCCCGGGACGATGCCTACCACGGTCACTACCGCCGGCGAAACTTTTGCCACGGCTTTTGTGACCGCGGTTTCAATTTCGGTGGTTTCAACTTTCAGCATGCCCTTTGTGGCGGGCGTTTGCTTTTCGGTGAATTGCTCGGCGGTGGTCTGTGGAGCGCTTGAAGCGGCAATGGTGGTGGCGGAGGCGTGGAAGTGTTCTGCCGCCAACCAGCCGCCAACCAAGCCGCCACCTAACGCCAATACGACTGTGGCGCTTATCCACAGCAGGAAGATTAGCAGTTTTTTCATGGGGCTTGCCCTGCTATCGGCGTCTGCGGCCGCCAAAGATGATGAGGGCGTAGTAAAGCACTTGCAGCGCCGCGGTTATCAGCGCGGCGACATAGGTGAGAGCCGCGGCGTTGAGCACTTGGTTCACGCCGCGCACTTCTTCTTCGGTCTGCACGATGCCCGCTTGGCGGAGCAACACCTTGGCGCGCGCCGAGGCGTTGAATTCCACCGGCAGGGTTACAAGTGCAAACAGTGCGCCTAACGAGAACACGATTAGCCCAAGCACTGCCAGATTCAGCATGTTGAGCAATAGCCCCAGCAAAATCAAAATCCAGCCCAGGTACGAGCCGATGTTGACAGCGGGCACCATTGCGCTGCGGAGTTTGAGCGGCGCGTAGCCCTCTTGGTCTTGCAGGGCGTGTCCCAACTCGTGCGCGGCAACCGCTACTGATGCCACCGAGCGCCCGGAATATACTTTGGGCGAAAGGCGGAGCACTTTGCTGCGCGGGTCGTAATGGTCGGTGAGCATACCGCCCACTTGTTCAATGCGCACGCCGTGCAGGCCTGCGTAGCGGATGAGCCGCTCTGCTGCCTCGGCGCCGCTGAGCATGCTCCGCAGGGGCACGGCCGACCATTTGCGGAATGAGGAACTTACATACCACTGCGCCGCCAGCATGAGGATGAACGCTGGCGCTATGATGATTAGGTAGAGCGGGTCAAACCAAAACAGCATGGTTGCCTCCAACTTGTGTTTGTGGTTGGGTCGTTAGGTCGGTTAGGTCGTATGGTCGTTGGGTCGTAAAGTCGTTGGGTCGTATGGTCGTTACGGGGTTTAGATATTTTTATCCACCAATTGGATAAAACCACAGAGAACACAGAAATTTTCTCTCTGCGTCTCTGGGCGAGGCGATACCTCGCCCCTACTCTGCGCCTTTGTTTCCTCTGCGTCTCCGCGTTCTCATCCACCGATTGACACAGATTTACACCGATTGAGAAAAAACCACAGA
>JALVVL010000014.1:0-36898 GCA_027023425.1 Anaerolineales bacterium | reverse complement strand
CCTCGCCCCTACTCTGCGCCTTTGTTTCCTCTGCGTCTCCGCGTTCTCATCCACCGATTGACACAGATTTACACCGATTGAGAAAAAACCACAGAGGACACAGAAATTTACAGAGAACACAGAAAAATTTTTTCTTGGCGTCCTCTGTGTCCTTGGCGCCCTTGGCGTTAACCTCTGTGCTAATCTGTGTAATCTGTGGTTTTCCTCCTCTGTGGTTTGTAGTTGCTCCTCACTTCACCCCGGAAGGCGCTTTGCCCTGCAAAATCAACTCAACGGCTTTGTCAAGTTGTGGGTCGCGCTTGGCTTTGATGTCTTCTTTGGTGAGTTTGACTTCAACATCGGGCTTCAAGCCCTTGCCACTGATTTGTCGCCCTTTGGGGGTGAGCCACAGGGCAATGGTAATGCGCACCGCTCCTGCGTTGTCGTCCAGCGGTATCCAGTTCTGCACCGAGCCTTTGCCGTAGGTGGTAACGCCGACGAGCAGCGCCCGGCCGTAGTCTTGCATTGCGCCGGAGACGATTTCTGAGGCAGAGGCAGTGCCTTCGTTGACCAAAATTACCATCGGAATGTTGGTTGCCAGTCCATTGCCTTCAGATTTGTAGGCGCGGCGGGTTCCGTCTTTGTATTCCTCGTATAGCACTACTTTGCCTTTTGGCAGAAACTCGGAAGCCACATCAATTGCGGTTGAGAGGTAGCCGCCGCCGTTGTTGCGCAAGTCTAAAATCAGTCCTTTGGGATGCTTTGCCATGAGTTTCTTTAGCGTGGAGCGCAGTTCTTCGCTGGTGCGTTCTCCGAAGGTTGAAAGTTGGACGTAGGCCACGCCGTCATCGCGCATTTTGCCTTCCACGCTGGGGATTTTGATTTTGGCGCGCGTTATCACCACATCAAAGGGCTTTTGATCATCGCGCTTGATAGTGAGGCGGACTTTGGTGCCCGCGGGCCCGAGCACTTTCTTTACTACCAAATCGGGGTTTATACCGGTAACGTCCTGCCCATCCACCGCAATGATTTTATCGCCGGGTTGTAGGCCGGCTTTTTCGGCGGGTGAGCCTTTCATTGGGCTTACGATGGTCACATAATCGCCCGAAGTGTCCACCCAAGCGCCTATTCCCTCGTATTCACCTTCAAGGGCGATGTTGGCTTGCTCGTATTCCTCGGGGGACATGTAGGAGGTGTGCGGGTCGCCGGTGGCGGCGTACATGCCGCGAATGGCGCCTTGCACCAGTTTTTTGTCGTCCAGTGGACGGACGTAGTATTTGTGTAGCAGTTCCCAAGCCTGCCAGAAGGGGTGCCAAAGGTCTTGGGGGGATTCGGTTGGGGTGGGCGTGCCGGGGCCGACGGTGGGCGGAGCGGATGTAGGGGCAACGGCGGCTGTGCCTGCGCGGTGGGCAACATAGCCAAGCGCAAACCCGCCTGCAAATGCTCCCCCGACAATGGCTAATATGAGTATCGCGGCGAGTAAGTATTGCCATAGTTTGTTCATTGCTGGCCTCCAAAAGCCGTTTTGCCTCTCTGACCGGTTGTGGGGGTGATGCCGCGGCGCTCGTTTTTTCTCGCGGCTCTCTGCGATGAGGCCGTGGGAGGTAAAAAAGTACAATAAAGGTTACCACAAATCGCTTAAAACTTCATAAGCGTGGTTTCTCCGTGGATTTGAAGATACCCCCGCTCATGGTATAATACCGCCGCTTTCAAGCCACCGTAGCTCAGCTGGCAGAGCAACCGCCTCGTAAGCGGTAGGTCACGGGTTCAAATCCCGTCGGTGGCTCAGCCCCTGCGGGGGCTTTTTTGTTGTAAAATACAAGTTGTTCCCTCTTTTTGATGGAGAGGTGAGTTTCTTGTTGGAATTGGGGCCGCTAACAGGCGCCGATTCCACAAACATAGATTTTGAGGAGATGAATCATGCAAGTATTGAACGAGATTTTGGACAAAATAGGACATTCCATAGCGGTGGAAGATGGCGTGGTCAAAGTGAAAGATGAAGGGGAACTGAAGAAGCACATTCCCCAACTGGCTGAAATGGCGGCTTTGGCAGATGAGCCTGTGAAATCGGTGGTGCACTTTTTGATTCGCGGTGCGGCTTTGGATTTGGGGATTGTGCCTTCTTCAATCCATTCCCTTTACATGGCGCGCGGCCGCGGCGAAATTGCCCCCGACGCGTTTACCGTGCCGGCGATGAATTTACGGGTTTTGCCGTTTTTGGCGGCACGCGCTGTCTTCCGCAATGCCATTGCCATAGATGCTGGAGCGCTTATCCTTGAAATTGCCCGCTCCGAGATCGGCTACACCGACCAGCGGCCTGCTGAATATGTGGCTGAGGTGCTGGCCGCGGCTATCATTGAGGGCTTTCGCGGGCCGGTTTTCATTCAGGGCGACCATTTCCAAATTTCCCCCAAGCGCTATAAAGAAAATGCCGAGGCTGAGGTGCAGGCTGTGCGCGATTTGGCGGCCGAGGCTATAGCCGCCGGTTTCTACAACATTGATGTGGATACTTCAACCTTGGTAGATTTGAGCAAGCCCACCGTACCGGAGCAGCAAGCCCTCAATTTCACCCTTTCTGCTGAACTTACGGCTTACATACGCTCAATCCAGCCGGAAGGAATCACCGTTTCGGTCGGCGGAGAGATTGGGGAAGTGGGCGGCCACAATTCCACACCCGAGGAATTGCGTGCTTACATGGATGGCTACAACCGCCACCTTGAGCAAATAGCGCCTTCTGCGGCCGGGCTGAGCAAAATTAGCATTCAGACCGGCACTTCGCACGGTGGGGTTGTTTTGCCCGACGGTTCAATTGCCAAAGTGAAAGTGGATTTCAACACCCTGAAAACGCTCAGCCGTATTGCCCGCGAGGAATATGGTTTGGCCGGCGCGGTGCAACATGGCGCTTCTACTTTGCCCGAAGATATGTTCGGCAAATTCCCTGAAGCCGAGGCTTGCGAAATTCACCTCGCTACCAATTTTATGAATATCGCTTACAACCACATGCCTGCGGATTTGAAGGAGCGGATATACGCTTATTTGCGCGAGCACCACGCCCACGAGCGCAAGCCGGGCTGGACGGATGAGCAGTTTTATTACAAAACCCGCAAGCGTGCGCTGGGCCCCTTTAAGAAGGAAATTTGGGGAATGCCTGAAGAGGCAAAAGAGACCATTTTTGCCGACTGGCAAGCGCAGTTCAAGCGTCTATTCCATCAATTGAAGTTGGAAGGGACGCGTGAGGTGGTGGAACGCACGGTTGAACCGGTAGTGGTGCTTCCACGTTTGGCCGATTATCTTGCATCCGAAGGCGGCGTTGGCGACGCCGAAGATTTATCCGACTGAGCGCGCTGTTCGTGAGGAGAGAAGCCCCGCGGTAATTTGGTGTCGCGGGGCTTTGTGTTGGGGGTAAATAGGTTATGGTAAACGGGGGATAGTAAATTGGTACTATTTTATCCGGGTGAGTATTGCAGTTGTGAAAATGGGATGATAAAATTTGAAGAACCTCTCAATCGGGGTGTAAGTGGGTCTTGATTCTGTGAATGTTCTTAGTGTGGGGCTTATCTTGGGAGTGTGAGTACGGAAGATTTTAGAATCCGTTTATTCGTCCATGATCATGCTTGCTGTAAGTCGTTGCTAAGGCATTTTAAGCAAAATTTTGGTAACTCAGAAAGAGTAAGACTCATCCGAAAATTCTTCATTGATGTGTCACTGCGGTGCGGGATAGCCGCCAAAGCGATTTCCCATGGCTGAAAGGGGATTGCTTCGCATTGGAGCCTGCGCCGAGCACAGCGAAGTGGGCTCGTAACGATATCGCTACCCTACTTTATTGAATAGAGCCTAAACTTCTTAGGGTTGATTCTTCATATAAACAAGCAACTTAGGTGGTTGGGAGGACGTCATGTTTAGAAAACTCCGGCGCTTTTTGCAACTATTCGGTGTGTTAGCAGTGTTAGTGGGTGCGCTCTTCTACGCTCACTCGGCCATCGGTGCTGATGACTTAAGTCAGCATTTGGTGGCCGAGTATCGTTTTGGCACCTGTGCGACCAATCCGGATTATTACACCCTTACTGACCATACCGGCAACCTCCCCGAAGGGAAACTGATGGGGAACACTTCAATAGGGGCCGGGAAAATTGATAAAGGCATGGTCAGCGATGGCTCTAACGGTAGCGATATTTGGGTGGCCGACAATGATGGCGGCACGCCTGACGACCGCACCGACGACACGCTGAGTTCGCCGGAAGTGGATATCGTTGGTGACTTGACGCTAAGCGTTTGGGTATATCCCGACGGCTATAAAAACGAGGTGATACTTAGCCGTTCACACAACGGTGAGTTTTGGTTTGGGATGAGCTCTTCGGGGCGTTTGGTTTATGCCCATCACGGCGAAAGCACAATTGCCTCTTCGGCGGTCGTGCCTGCTAACGGTTGGCATCATGTGGCTTTGGTGCGCACCGGCACTTCGCCGAATTTCACTCTGAAGTTTTATGTGGATGGCCAACTGCAGGATACGCTAACCTACGACAAGCCTGTTGAGGCAACTAACCGGCCTCTGGAAATCGGGTCTTGTCAGGTTGTGTGCGGCGGTTACAACTTCAAAGGCAAGATTGATGAGGTAAAAATTTTTGACGCGGCCGCGACGGATTCCGACATCCAGAACATCTACAACAACGAAAACGCGGGCAAAAACTACGACGGCACGACGCGCTGCGCTCCGGGTAGTTGGTGCGAGACGGGCTTTTATGCCCAATTGCAAAATGGCAGTTTTGAGGATGGCGGTGGCTCTACCGCCGGTTGGAGCGGCACGGGTTATGTGAGTTCTTCTTACCCTTCGCCAGACGGCACGTATTATGCCTATACTGTTGGTGGCCACGGCCCCCTTTACCAAGATGTGAGCATTACCGCCGGAAATGAATATAGGATTACCTTTTTCGCTGCTTCGCACCAGCCTCAGGCGGGCGATAAAACTGTCAAAGTTCAGTATCTGGATAGCAACCACCAACCGCTTGGTCAGCCTGTTACTTGGGTGGTGCAACACGATGTTGACGATGACAATCATCTCAGCCCTATGCGTTTGCTCTCTGCCGGGCTGGCGCCGAGCGGCGCGGCTTATTTGCGAGTGAGCGCCGATGCAGGCAGTTCTGATTACACCAAAGTTGATGCCTTCTGTATGTACGAGACCGTTCTCGTCCCGCCGACGGCCTCTCTCGGCGATTTCGTGTGGCACGACACCAATTACAACGGCTTGCAGGATGCGGGGGAGAGCGGCGTTCCCAACGTAACCGTGCAACTTTACGAAAACGACTCGTGTAGCGGCTCGCCTGCTCAAACGGCAACGACCGACGCCAGCGGTAATTACGCTTTTACCGACCTCGCGCCGGGCACTTATTCGGTCAAGTTCGTGCTCCCCAGCGGCTACGTATTCAGCCCGGCCAATCAAGGCGACGATACCAAAGACAGCGACGCCGACACCACCACCGGCTGCACCGGCGCAATCACCTTGAACGCCGGCGATAACGCCACCCAGTGGGATGCAGGCATTTACCAGCCCGCCAGCCTTGGCGACCTTGTGTGGGAAGACACAAACGGCGATGGCCTTCAAGACACTGGCGAGAGCGGTATTGAGGGCGTGACGGTGGAACTTTACAGCGGCGATGCCTGCTCCGGCACCGCTGTGGCCACCGCCACCACCGACGCCAACGGCAATTACGCGTTCAACAATTTGGTGCCCGGCACCTATTCGGTGAAATTCGTCAAGCCTACCGGCTATGAGTTCAGCCCGCCCAATCAAGGCGATGATACAAAAGACAGCGACGCCGATCCCGGCACCGGATGCAGCGGTGGCGTGACCTTGGCCGAGGGGCAAAACGACACCACTGTGGACGCCGGCTTGTACCAACCCGCCAGCCTTGGCGATTTGGTGTGGAACGACGAGCAAGTTAACGGCCTGCAAGACCCCGGCGAAAGCGGTGTGCAGGGCGTGAGTGTGAGCCTTTACACCACGGACGACTGCAGCGGCACGGCGGCGGCGACTACTACCACCGACGCCAACGGCAATTATCACTTCAACAACCTCGCCCCCGGCACGTATTCGGTGAAGTTTGATTTGCCTACCGGCTTTGTCTTCACCGCGGCTAATCAGGGCGATGACACCAAGGACAGCGATGCCGATCCTGCCACCGGCTGCACCGGCGGCATCACTTTGGCCTCTGGGCAGGATGACCCCACTTGGGATGCCGGAATCCACCAATACACCGATTACGGCGATGCCCCCAATTCCTACAATGCCACTACGTTTGCGCAGGATGGGGCGCGCCACATCGTTACATCTAATCTCTACATGGGCGACTGCGTGGACGCCGATGTGGACGGGCAGCCTTCTGCTGATGCCGATGGCGACGACACCAATACGGGCTACCACACCGAGGGAAGTTGCGCCACCGCCGGCGATGACGAAGACGGCATTGACATTGCCGCCCAGCCCGAAATTTCCAACGCTGATGGCGGTTTCGTCCGCCGCTGGAAAGCCAGCGTGCATGTTGACCCCGCCGTCACCACCGCCTACCTCTACGGCTGGATTGACTTTGACCGCAACGGCACCTTTGACGCCGACGAACTGGCCGTAGCCACTTTGCACGGCGGCGACACCACCGCTTTGCTTGAGTGGACCATCCCCACCGACGTCACAGCAGGCGACACTTACGCCCGTTTCCGCTTGAGCACCGCGGCCAACTTGGGCCCCACGGGCGCGGCGCCCGATGGTGAAGTGGAAGATTACAAAATCACCATTCGCGACTTCCTCCCCGGCGTGCCTCAGTGTAATGATGCCTTTTACCAGACGCGGGCCAACCCCGCCAACAATTACCGCTTCCGCTTTGACCAGTTGGATTTCAGCACCAACCCCATCGGCGAAATTCCGCACGATAGCGGCCCTTCGCCCAAGGTGCAAGACCTGACCTCAGGACAAACTAACCTGAACGCCATAGGCTTTAACATTCAAGACGGCTACATCTATGCCATGACGTGGGATCCCAACTCCCCGCGTCCCTTCCTCAGCAAACTGGCGCGTATCAATCCCAATACCGGCGGTTTTCAAGTGTTGGGTGAGGTGCTTGCTGCCAGCGACGTCACCTTCCAAGGCAATGTCATTCATCAGGGCGAGCCTCTCAAAGCGCAAAATGTCTTGAACGTTGGTGATGTTGATCGGAGTGGGAAATACTATGTAGGCAGTGCCAGCCCCGCCTCGCAGAATACCGACATCGCGGTCATTGACCTGAAAAATATGACCTTTAGCGTGGTGCCTCTGACAGAGGGCGGTTCGCCGGCGCATTTGTCAACCGCGGACTTTGCTTTCAATCCGCAAGACGGCAAACTTTACGCCATTCGGGTAAACAGCAATAAACTCATCCGAATTGACCCTGCCACGGGCGTGATCACCGTGAAGGACCTGCAGGCGGCCATCCCCAACCAGCAGGGCGGAGCGGTCTTTGACCAGAGCGGCCACCTGTATGCTTTGGTGAATTCCGATTCTTCCGGGAACGGCCCTTACCGGGTTTATCGGGTTACCGTTGCGGATCCTACTCCCGCCCTTGAACTGCGGGGCGTGGGGAGTGAGCCGGCCATTGTCAACGATGGTGCTGGATGTCTGATTTCCCGCGATTACGGTGACCTGCCTGATTCCTACGGCACTTTGAAGGCCAGCGGCGGCGCTTCCCACGTCCTGATGGATGGGGATTTCAACGGAACTGTAGACCTGTTCTTGGGTGCCAAGGTGGACGCCGACAACGATGGCTTCGTGGACGGTGTGGACGACACCCAGCAAGCCTTAGACGACGACCAACCCGTAGGCACGGGCACTGGCAACGGCGACGACGAAGACGGCATAACCCTTGCCACGCCGCTCATTCCGGGTGCTGAGGCTTGCGTGCAAGTGTCGGCGCACAACGAAACCGGCAACACAGCCCATCTCTACGGCTGGTTTGACTGGAATGGCGATGGGCATTTTGACGCCACCGAGCAGGTCAACACCGGCGATTTCAGCGGCGGTTCGGCGACCATCGCCACCGGCGATACGAACAACCAGACGCTCTGCTTCACCGTGCCCAGCACGGCGACCTTCAGCGGCGGCAAGGCTTACTTCCGCTTCCGCTTGACCACGGCTTCGCTCTCGGCCGCCGATTGGGGCGGCAGCGCTCCCGACGGTGAGGTTGAGGATTACATGACCCCGCTGGCCTGCGTGGGCAACTTGGTTTGGAATGACAGCACTGGCACTACCCAAGACCAGCAGGACGCCAACGACACCGGCGTGAGCGGCGTGCAGGTGCGCTTGGTTTGGGCTGGCCCCGATGGCAGCATAGACACTGCTCCCAATCAGGCCGCCCAAAACGACGACAAGGTTTACACCATTACCACCGACAGCAATGGCGTGTATTCCTTCTGTGGCCTGACTGCGGGCAATACCTATCAGGTACAACTTGCTAATGCCCCCACTGGCTTGCCCGAGGCTGTTGAGCCCAATCAGGGCGACAGTTTCCACGATTCCAACGGCTTGCCGGTGACCAACGGCTTTGTGGCCTCGCCGTTCACCATCACCGACGCCACAGCCCTGCCGACCGGCGAAAACGGCAATCAGGATACCGGCAGCGCGGGCTTTGCCAACAACTTCCCCGATAATCAGGTCAACGAAAGCATAGATTTCGGTTTCCGCCCCGAGATGAAAGATTACGGCGACGCGCCGGACACCTACAAAACCGCCAAAGCCTCGGGCGGCCCGAATCACATCATTGACCCTGACCTTTACCTTGGCTCGTGCGTGGATGCCGAACTGGACGCCGCGACCCCGCTGGATGCTTCCGGCGACGACGGCGACACCGGCTACTACACCGCCGGAACTTGCGCTACCGCGGGCGACGACGAGGACGGCGTTACCCTTGCCACCCCGCTGTTGCCCGGCGCCAAAGCCTGCGTGAAGGTGACCGCGCACAACGCGCTCGTTCCGGCGCAAGACGCCCACCTCTACGGCTGGTTTGACTGGAACGGCGACGGCCAGTTCAGCGACGCTGAGGCGTTGAACAGCGTGGACTTCAGCGGCGGCTCGGCCACCATCCCCAGCGGCGGTGTTGCTGACCAGACTTACTGCTTCAACGTGCCTGCCGACGCCACCTTCAGCGGCGGCAAGGTTTACTTCCGCTTCCGCCTGACCACGGCTTCGCTGACCGCTTCGGATTGGGCCGGCGATGCCCCCGACGGCGAGGTGGAAGATTACGTCGCACCGCTGGCTTGCGTGGGCAGTTTGGTGTGGAACGACAGCACCGGCACCGCGCAGGATCGGCAGGATGCCAACGACACCGGCGTGGACAACGCGGCCGTCACCCTGCGCTGGGATGGCGACGGCAACGGTTCGTTTACCGACCCTAACGACATTTCGGTTTCGGCCACCACGGCCAACGGCGGCAAGTACTACTTCTGCGGCCTGACGCCGGGCAGTTACCGCTTAGAGGCCATGCCGCCGAGCGGCCTGCCGCAGGCGGTTGCCCCCAATCAGGGCGCCGACCCGGCTAAAGACTCCAACGGCGTGCAGGCTTCCAGTGGCGCGCCGAGCACGGATGACTTCACCATCTCCAACGTCACCGCGCTGCCCACGGCAGAAGACGGCAACGGCGACCTCGGTGCGGCCGGCGGGCCTAACAACTTCCCCGACGCGCAGGTGGATGAAACCCACGACTTCGGCTTCCGCCCGCAGCCGCTGGATTGGGGCGACGCGCCCGACACGTTTGCCACCACCGCGGCTTCTCACGGCGCGAGCCATGTGATTTCGTCTTCCCTCTACCTCGGCGGCTGTGTGGACGCCGACTTGGACGGCCAGCCCTCAGCGCACGCTGGCTTGGGCGGCGGTGGCGATGACCACAACAACGGCTACTACACCGTGGGCACATGCTTGCAGGATGACGACGAAGACGGTCTGCTGAGCGCGATCACCCCCGGCCCGCCGGGCGGCAAGGCGTGCTTCACCGTAGCGGCGAAGAACAGCACCGGCAACGATGCTCGGCTGTATGCGTGGGTGGACTGGAACGGCGACGGCCAATTCCAAGACAACGAACAGTTGACCGGCGAAGATTTTGGCACGCAGGGCTACGCGGTGATTCCCGACGGCACAACGCCCACTGCGCCGCAAACCCTGTGCTTCACCATGCCGCCGCTGAGCCAATTGACGCTGGAGGGCGGCGAAACCCACGCCCGCTTGCGCTTGACCACGCAAGACCTGAGCGCCCGCGGCGGCAGCGACCCGCTTTGGGCTGGCCCGGCCAGCGATGGCGAAGTGGAAGACTACTGGTCGCCCGCAGCCTGCATCGGCAACTACCTCTGGGAAGACAGCGGCGCCACGGAGAACACGCAAGATAGCGACGACCTGCCGCTCAGCGGCATGGCGGTGCGGTTGCTGTGGGCAGGCCCGAACGGGACTATAGACACTGCTCCCTCTGATACGGCAGCCCAAAGCGACGATGTGATCTTGGGCACGGTAACCACGGACGCCAACGGCATCTACCAGTTCTGCGGCTTGCCAGCGGGTGTGAGCACTGCGCTGAAATATCAGGTTCAAGTCTTGCCCAAGGCAGGCTACTACTCGGTGACGAAGAATGTAGGTGCGGCCGACCACGACTCCAACGCGACGCCGGAGCACAGTTTGGCGAGCGGCTGGGCGGCGGATGAGTTCAGCCTGCTGGTGGACTACACGGCGGCACCGGGGTACATCAAGGAAGACGGGAACGACATGCCGCTGAACGAAAGCGGCAACGAAGACGCGGTGAGCGCGGGCAACAGCAACAACTTCCCGGATGCGCGCACGGACTGGACGCAAGACCTTGGCTTCAAGAAATACGAAGACTACGGCGACCTGCCGAGCACGTTTGACGGGACGACGCCGGCGGCGCACCCGCTGCGGCCGGACTTGTACCTTGGCGGGTGTGTGGATGCGGAGAGTGCCAACCAGCCCGGTGCGACAGCGGACGGCGACGACACTGGCGCAGGCGACTACACGGTGGGCACGTGCGCGACCGCCAACGATGACGAAGACGGCGTGACCTTGGTGACGCCGCTGCTGCCGGGCGCTGAGGCCTGCGTTGAGGTCACCGCGCACAACGCCACCGGCGGCAATGCTTACCTGTACGGGTGGTTTGACTGGAACGGGAACGGACAGTTTGACAGCGGTGAGCAGTTGGATAGCGGCGACTTCAGCGGCGGCAAGGTTGCCATTGCAGGGGATGTGACGGCTCAGAAGTACTGCTTCAGCGTGCCGGATACGGCGACGTTTGACGGTGGGAAGGTTTACTACCGCTTCCGGCTGACGACGCAAGACGACTTGGCTTCGCCCACGGGCGAAGCGGCCGACGGCGAAGTGGAAGACTACGTCGCACCGCTGGCTTGCGTGGGCAGTTTGGTGTGGAACGACAGCACCGGCACCGCGCAGGATCAGCAGGACGCCAACGACACTGGCGTGGACAACGCGGCCGTCACCCTGCGCTGGGACGGCGACGGCAACGGTTCGTTTACCGACCCCAGCGACATTGCGGTTTCGGCCACCACGGCCAACGGCGGCAAGTACTACTTCTGCGGCCTGACGGCTGGCAGTTACCGCTTAGAAGCGGCGCCGCCGAGCGGCTTGCCGCAGGCGGTTGCCCCCAATCAGGGCGCCGACCCGGCTAAAGACTCCAACGGCGTGCAGGCTTCCAGTGGCGCGCCGAGCACGGACGACTTCACAATTTCCGATGTGACCGCGCTGCCCACGGCCGAAGACGGCAACGGCGACCTCGGCGCGGCTGGCGGGCCTAACAACTTCCCCGACGCGCAGGTGGATGAAACCCACGACTTCGGCTTCCGCCCGCAGCCGCTGGATTGGGGCGACAACCCCGATACCTACGGCACCACCGCCGCGGCGCAGGGCGCCAGCCATGTCATCAGCCCGACGCTGTACTTGGGCGCCTGCGTGGATGGCGAACTGGACGGGCAGGCCAGCGCCCAAGCCGACGGCGACGACACCAACACCGGCTACTTCACCGAGGGCACTTGCGTTACCGCTGGCGACGACGAAGACGGCGTGACCTTGGTGACGCCGTTGCTACCCGGCCAGCAGGCTTGCGTGCAGGTGGATGCCCACAATGCCACCGGCAACGACGCCAAACTCTACGCTTGGTTTGACTGGAACGGCGACGGCCAGTTCAGCGCCGATGAGCAGGTGGCGACCGGCGACTTCAACGGCGGCGCGGCCACCGTGCCGGATGGCGGCGTCAGCGGTCGGCAATACTGCTTCACCGTGCCTGCCAATGCCACCTTCAACGGCGGCGAGGTGCACATGCGCTTCCGCCTGACCACGGCTTCGCTGGCCGCGGCGGACTGGAAGGGCACCGCCCCCGACGGCGAGGTGGAAGACTACTGGTCGCCGCTGGCTTGCGTAGGCAACTTCGTCTGGGACGACACCGATGGCTCGGTGGCCAACGAGCAAGATTCCGCCGACGCGCCGATCAGCGGCCTGACCCTGAACTTGACCTGGGCCGGGCAAGACGGCAACTTCGGCACGGCCGACGACGTCACCACCAGCACCACTACCGACGCCCAAGGCCGCTACACCTTCTGCGGTCTGACGCCCGCCAGTCAGGTGCAAATTAGCATCCCGAACTTGCCCGATGGGCTGAACCAGCCTGTCACGCCCGACCAGGGCACCGACCTGACCGACAGCGACGCCTCGCAGTCTGGCGGACTGGGCTCGGCGGTCGTCCTGCCGCCAATCACCGTGCCCGGCCTGAGCGACCTGGCGGCGGGCAATTGGGTGACGGGTGAAAACGCTACTCAAGACGCCAGCACCCAAGCCGACCCTGCCCTCACCCACAACTACCCCGATGGCCGCACCGACCTGACCTTTGATGTTGGCCTGCGGAAGGTGAAGAGCCTTTCCGACAAGGAGGTTTCCTCCACCAATCAGGACTTCACCGCTGGCTCTGATGTGGCCGTGGGCGAAATTATCACCTACAAAGCAACGCTGAGCCTGAGCCCGGGCACGGTGAACAACTTGAAACTCACCGACGTGCTGGCGAAGGGCTTAGCCTTCCAGCAGTGTGAGAGCATCACGGCTACGGGGAATATCACCGCCAGCGCGGGCACGCTGGATAGCATCTGTCAGCACCCCACCGTGAGCGCCTACCCCGCCGGAAGCGCCGACCCCGTTGACCAAGGCCGGCAGGTGGTGTGGAACTTCGGTTCCGTGACCAACAGCGGCACCGACGACGCCACCCTTACCGTCACCTACACGGTGGTGGTGTTGGACAGCGCGGGCAACACCTCGGGCGCAGACTTGGATAACAAAGCCGTCTGGTCGTGGGACGCTGGAAGCGACGAGGCCTCTGCCCCGCCGGTGACGGTGGTGGAGCCGGATTTGAGCATAAGCAAGTCGGCTTCTCCGACCATAGTTTTGCCCGATGAGCCCATTACATTCACAATTCTTGTGAAACATACGCCCAAGAGCCAGACCAACGCTTACGATGTGGTAGTCACCGACAAGTTGCCGCCGGCGTTCCAGTATGTGGATGCTTCGCTTGAAGCAGTGGCTGGGCCTACACCGGCTACGATGTCCTACGATGCCGCAACCCGCACGATTACGGTTGTGTGGGATGTGATGCCGCTTGGAGAAGAGGCAAAGATACAGTTCAAGGCGACGATGGGCGCGCCTTCGGGCGTAGTCATCAATAATTCCGCTAACGTGGCGTGGACAAGCCTGCCCGGCGACGTGAGCCAGCCGCAATCGCAGTACAATGAACTCTCTACCGAGCGCGGCTACGACCCCGCAAGCAATGTGGACGTGTATGGCGCTCAGGCTGAGGCCGCTGTGCGAATGGGGCTACCCAAGACCGGCTTTGCCCCCGGCCGCGTGACCACCATACCGGTGCAAAAGGTGGCCTACGATCAGTTGAGTGGCTTGGTGCTTGAAATTCCGAAACTGGGCTTGAAACTGCCGATCGTTGGTGTGCCTCGCAACAAGGACGGCTGGGACTTGACATGGCTGTGGAACAACGCTGGTTGGCTTGAAGGCACGGCCTTCCCGACCTGGCCGGGCAACACGGCGCTAACAGCGCATGTGTACCTGCCCAACGGCGAGCCCGGCCCGTTTGTGAACCTGTACACTCTGGAATGGGGTGACAAGGTGATCATCCACGCCAACGGCGAGCGCTACATCTATGAAGTGCGTGCCGTGAAGCGGGTGAAACCCAACGACATATCGGTGCTCGGGCATAAGGAGCGCGACTGGGTGACCTTGATAACCTGCGAAGGCTTTGACGAGAAAACCGACGCTTACCGCTGGCGCTTGGTGGTGCAAGCGGTGCTGGTGAAGGTTGAGCCTGAGCCGTAACGCCCCTGTTTGCAAACTGCAAAAAAACAGCCCCTTGGGAATTCCAGGGGGCTGTTTGATTTTGGATTTATGAGGGGCTACTTTCTATAATTTTGCTTGACACTTGAGCGGCTGAGTTAGTATAATAGTACTACCCCTGTATTGCTATCCCCTAAAGAGTGTGTGGAGGCTGTGAACTTCGGCGGCGAACTGGGCGCCACGCTGCCGGAGGGAGCCGGTGGCGCAACCGGCCACATGGGCCGTTTTTATGACCCATGTGCTTTTTTCTTTAGGGGAGTGTGTTTCGCCGTATGAGACATTCCCCGCGAGATGGCGGCAAATACTGAGCGCTTTGTGCTCAATTTCATCCATCCGGAGGATGAGATTATGAACCCAAAGAAAGCCCTTTTAGCCTCTCTGGTTTTGTTGGTCGCTATGGCTGTGCTTTTACCTTTATCAGTTGGCTCGGCGGCACCAGCCAGAAGTGTGACAGTTACAGGTACAGTATGGCGCGACCTCAATGCCGATACTTACATGGGCTTTGACCCCTCAGTCGGCCCGCATGGGCTGGGGGTTAACATCCTCACACAGGCCAAAACCGGCAACAACCCTCCTGATACCTACGGCGACCCTAACGTCCCCGGTGCTGGCTTGGAAACCGGCTTTCCGGGTGTACAGGTTTGTGTTACCGGCACCAACACTTGTGTTACCACCGACTCTGACGGCAAATACACCATAGAAGTGCCGGATTTTGGCTCTTTGACGGTCACCGCTCCGGATGGATACAAATTTTCCTCAGATGATCCTGCTGGCGACAACGACACTGACCAGCAGGATGTACCTCCTGTCCCGCCTGCTCCTTGGACAGCGCAGATAAGTTGGGATAGCATTCAACAAGGGAAAACAAACGCTGGCCTACGCCCGTTGCCGGAAATTCAGATTAGTTATATTGACATAAACGGCAATTCCGATGATGGCGTTCAAGGTTTTGAAACGGGAACCCCGCCTTTCAATGTGTATGGCGGTTGTCCCAATACCGATTACGAAGATCCTAATACTGCGCCTCCCTTTTCAGACACTCCTCCCGGCGATGATTGCCATCATTTTGACTTGACTGTTCGCAGTAATGACATTGTCACTTTTGTCCCATCGGTGACACTTGATAATGCACCCGACAATGGTATAGACAATGTGATAATAGAAATGCAATTCACGCCTGTGGATGGGGCGGACTTGGAGATAATTTCATCTTCTTCCACAGGAATTCCAACCGCGTGTGGAACGGGCTCGGATTACAACCCACAATCCCAGGTGATAAAGGATCAGAATACGGGCGGAATTATCCTGATATGTAATGTGGGCAACCTCAAAAACGCGCAGGTTTTTGCTTCTATAGGTATAAAAGCGACAGGTTTAAGCCCCCATGCTTCGCGCTTTACAACCGAAATTAGGGCTTACGCGGCGGCTAACGATGCTTTGCCCTCTCCTGAATTGCCCACGCCGGATATAAACATTTCCGCTGCGCCGCGCTTTGACCTTACTAAGGAGGGCCGCAGCGACGAATCCCCTCAAAATGGCTCAGCGTTGTATGGTCTGATCCAAGACCCAACCGGCGATACTGACGAAATGGGGGTTTATGCCTTTTACGACACTTCAATTATCGCCGATATGAGTTCTGATGGTAAAGGTATTACCCAAATAGTAGAAGACCCCTTCACTTTCAAAGACATAATAGACCCAGCCTATGCTCCGTATGGGGCTAAAGTTGTGTGGGCAATGTCTGACCCGTGGATAATGCCCCACAACGGCCACGGGCAATTGCCGTATCAGGATAACATGACGGCCGATAGCGGCATCTGGAACGGCGATCCGGATACGAGCATAATTACGGTTGAGGGCGCTGATACTTCTGGACGGCATTTCCCCACGGTGGATTACTTTGGCGAGCCACTGGCTCCTTTCAAGGTTGTGGTCGCCGGGCAGGTAGGCACGTGGATTCCTTATTCGGCTTTCTTCCGTTCGGTAGACCCGAACTGGCAAGACGGCGACCCGATGATTCCGGGTACTTACAAGATTACAAACTGCGTTGGTTACTTTGACCCTAACGGACAAGACGCCAATGGAAACCCCATTAGCAACTATTTGGACGGTTATGAGCCCGGCTGGGATGGCGACAATGAGCAGGCAAGTGGCAACAACTGCCGTACTGCTTATTACACTGTTACCACTGATGGCAGTGTGGAAAAGCGGTTTGCCAATAGCCATTTCAAGAACGGCCAACATAAATACAGCATTGCTCCTGAATATCAGTGGGTTTGCCAGCCCGGAGACTACAATTCTTACCTTCCCGGGCAAAGCGGATGTGATTCCGGCGATGGCCTTGTTACCTCGGGGCAGGAATTTACCTCTGAGGTATTGATAACTGCCCACGACGCGCCGTTGACGGATGCGGAAATTTGTGAAACGATAGACAACTCTACATATAGATTGGCGCATATCCCTGCTGATGCCGCCCAGGAAGTGGTCGGCAAATATGCTTGGGCTACTTACGATGACTCCGGCCAACCTGCACTGGACGGCGGCACGGCTACTTTGGGGCGGCGTTTTGCCACCGATTGGGGGTACATCATAGAATTTGCCCGTTTTACTCCTTCAAGTGGACGTAAAACTTGGCAAGTTAACCACCATTTGGGTGAGGCGCCTGATCCTACGACCCATGTGATACCGGTTGACAATCCCCAACAGCAGCAAGCGGCTAAAGACTGCGGCGCTTCTCTAACCGCCGATGGAAAGTTGGAGTGGACTACCGACCCGGACGCTGCCGGTTGGGATCCGGGCGATATAGTGATGATCCGCTTGCGGCCTGACCCCAACCAAAACCCGCAGCGGAAGTTGGGCGGGGGTGACCGGCTGCTGCTCTGGCCGTATTTTGTGGCGCGCTCCACTTTCTACTCCCCCGATTACCCCGCCGAAGACGGCAAACCCATTCCCACCGGCACGTTGCTCCCCAACGTTAGCAATTTTGCCTACGACAAGGATAACGATGGCGTTGGCGATTGGGATCCATATGGCTATGATGCTACTCATCACCAAGGCACTGATGGAACCACTTCCGTCAATTATGGGGATCGCTTGATTTACCGCCGACTGTTGCTTTCCATAGAGAAGCATGCTTTCAAAGAAGGCTCCACACCCTACGATGACGATTTGGACGAAGTGTTTGCCGGCGACCAAATAAGGTGGTCATTGCTGCCTGCTGCGACAAACCCGGGTGGGCAGGATCTTGCCGAGAATCTAACCATCACCGACGTGTTGCCCAAATACACCTCCTACTCGGCTTCTTGTTCTCCGCCGCCGCCTGCAGGTGTGAGTGGGCCTACTATCATTCCAAATACGCCTAACGAGGGCGAGACCACCCTCATTTACACCTACGACAATCCGGTGCCGGCCAATCAGCAGTTAGATCCCATAGTCGTGTGTACCAACACTGACCCATTTGCGCCTGCGCTCACCGACGTGGTCAACACGGTCAAAATTGAGGCGGATAACGTTCCCTACAATGCCAAACTGCAAGAAGACAATCGCACCGTGCGTTTGTTGCAAAAAGGGCGGTTCGCGGTTGAAAAATCAGTAGATCATTCTCTTGACTTCCAGAACGATGAGCAAGTTTGGACAATGGTTTGGGCGAACACCTCAGACACTTTACCGTTTGCGGCCCCCGATGTGATAGAGGTGTTCCCCTATAACGGTGATGGGCAAGGCTCGCTCTCTGAGCGTGAGACTTATTTCTCGGATTACCACGGCACCTTAACCCTGACTAAAACTCCCCCCGACCCAACGGTCAGCGGGCCTGATGGCACCCGCACCGATACCGGCCACTGGTACGTTACCGGCGATTCACCCGATACGGTCAGTTATGACCCGACCGATACAGCGCGCAATGACCTCAACTCGGGCAGCACCCATTGGTGCGAGGTGCCCTCGGATAGCACCGCACCGCCTCCACCTACCGATACTCAGGGGCGGCCTTGCTCGGCCCATACTTTGGCGGATGTTACCGCTATCCGTTGGGTGTCTGACCATCAACTTGCAAAGCAGGAAACCGCTGAAGTTTCCTTTACGCTTCAGGCTAACGATAATGAGCCCAATGACCTCTACGTAGACCGCTTTGCCGCTTATTCTGCCACTTTCAACGACCCGGTTCGCTCTAACGAGCCCTACGTGCAGGTTGTGGGCTTTAGCATCGGTGACCTGTTGTGGCTGGATATGAACGGCAACAGCAAATATGATGATGGAATTGATATTACTGCCCCGGCTGGCGTGGAAGTCCACCTTTACGACGAAAACGATAATTTGATCGGCACCACCACTACGGATGAGAATGGGCGCTGGTTCTTTGAAGGATTGACCGATGGCAATTACGACGGAAGCGGTAAGTATGTTGCCGGAAAGTACTACGTGACCGTGACCAATTTGCCGGAAGGCTGGGCGCCTGCACCTTCGCCGGAGATGGACCCCGATACCGATAAGAATGAAGATGCTGACCATCATGCTATAGAGAGCAATGGCGTGGTGCGAAGTGCGGGCTTGATGACCCTTTCGGCAACGGTTAATGTCGATGAAGACATAATTGGTGATGAGCCCACGGGTGACAACGTGAAGCATTTGGGCAATCCCATGGTGCGGGATGATATGACCAACTTCACGTTAGACCTTGCTTTTGTTTCTACTTTGGATTACGGGGATTTGCCCGATACCTATGGCACTACCCAAGCATCCGATGGCGCTCGTCATACTATTTCGCCGGATTTGTATCTCGGCGGCTGTGTGGATTCCGATTCCGACGGCCATCCGGTGGACGATGCTGGTGTGATGGGTGTGGATGGTGATGACGCGGCTATGGGTTCTATGACTGAAGGCACGTGCGCCAAGGAGAATGATGACGAAGACGGGATCCGCCTGATAACGCCGCTGGTGCCGGGTGGCGAAGCGTGCGTGCAGGTCACGGCGCACAATGCCACTGGGAATGTGGCGCACCTGTACGGCTGGTTTGACTGGAACGGAGATGGGCAGTTCAGCGCAGACGAGGCACTGAATACCGGCGATTTTGCCGGTGGCTCGGTGGCGCTGAACGGCGACGTCAACAACGGGGAGTATTGCTTCACTGTGCCGGATACGGCCACTTTTGAAGGCGGCAAAGTGTATTACCGCTTCCGTCTGACTACGGCGGCGCTGACAGCAGATGATTGGAAAGGTGCCGCTCCAGATGGCGAGGTGGAGGATTACTACGAGCCGTTGTACTGCGTGGGCAACTTCGTTTGGAACGATGGCGGCAGCGCCACGGAAGGCGTGCAAGACGGCACAGAGCCCGGCATTTCCGGCGTAACGCTCACCTTGCACTGGGACGGGAACGACAACGGCAACTTTGACGACGCCGAAGACCGCACCTACACGGCCACAACCGACGCAGACGGCATTTACGCCTTCTGCGGCTTGTTGAGCGATGCTACGGGAGACGGACAGGCGGATAATTACCGGGTGGACGTCACCCCGCCGGACGGTATGGTGTTGGTGCCCGCCGGGCAGGGTAACGATCCCGGCTTGGACAGCGATGGCGACTCCACCGGCAAGGGGCCCGTCTTTACTGTGCCGCCTGCCACTGATACCGACGACGCCGCGAACGATACAGACCCGAACGCCTACCCCGATGCACAGACCAATTTGGCGATAGACTTCGGTTTGGTTGGCTACGACTTTGGCGACCTGCCGAGCCCGTACAAGACGACTATAGCCGATGGAGGCGCCGAGCACGAAATAGCGGCGGTATCCAACCCAATTTTGGGCACTGTGGGGCCGGATGCGGAGACGGACGGCCAGCCAGAGGCAAATGCCTTGGGTGACGATAACAACGGCGTGGATGATGAAGACGGCGTGGTGCTTCCGGCCGAATTTGTGGCAGGCAAGAGTTACGAGATAAGTTACACGGTAGGCAACGCATCGGCAGACACGGTTGTGAGTGCGTGGATAGACTGGAACGGAGACGGCGACTTTGCCGATGCAGGCGAGCAGATTTTGGACAATGTATCGCAGACGACGGACGGCACCTACACGGTGGATGTGACCGTGCCGCTGAATGTTGCGCGGGCTGTGGGCGTGCGCTTCAGGATAGCAAACGAAAGCATACCGTCGCCTGATGGCTTAGTTGTAAGCGGCGAGGTGGAGGATTACCTCGTCAAGGCCAAAGAAACTTACGACTACGGCGATTTGCCAGATGGTTACGCTACCACCGATGCCGACAATGGGGCTAAGCATCTTGTTTCCCCCACTTTGTACTTGGGCGCTTGCGTTGATGGCGAATATGATGGACAGCCTGATGCCACCGCTAACGGCGACGATGCCAATGTTGGTTATTACACCGCCGGTACCTGCGCCACCGCAGGCGACGACGAAGACGGTGTCCGCTTGATAACGCCATTGATCCCCGGCGCAGAGGCCTGCGTGCAGGTCACGGCGCACAATGCTACCGGCAATGTGGCGCACCTGTACGGCTGGTTTGACTGGAACGGAGATGGGCAGTTCAGCGCCGAGGAAGCGCTAAACACTGGTGACTTTGCCAACGGCTCGGTTCTCATAGAAAACGACGTTACTGACGCCAAGTATTGCTTCACCGTGCCGAATACGGCCACTTTTGAAGGCGGCAAAGCATATTCCCGCTTCCGCTTGACCACCGCTGATTTGACCGCCGAGGATTGGAAAGAGAGCGCGCCGGACGGCGAAGTTGAAGATTACTATGCTCCCTTGTACTGTGTAGGCAACTTCGTTTGGAACGATGGCGGCAGCGCCACGGAAGGCGTGCAAGACGGCACAGAGCCCGGCATTTCCGGCGTAACGCTCACCTTGCACTGGGACGGGAACGACAACGGCAACTTTGACGACGCCGAAGACCGCACCTACACGGCCACAACCGACGCAGACGGCATTTACGCCTTCTGCGGCTTGTTGAGCGATGCTACGGGAGACGGACAGGCGGATAATTACCGGGTGGACGTCACCCCGCCGGACGGTATGGTGTTGGTGCCCGCCGGGCAGGGTAACGATCCCGGCTTGGACAGCGATGGCGACTCCACCGGCAAGGGGCCCGTCTTTACTGTGCCGCCTGCCACTGATACCGACGACGCCGCGAACGATACAGACCCGAACGCCTACCCCGATGCACAGACCAATTTGGCGATAGACTTCGGTTTGGTTGGCTACGACTTTGGCGACCTGCCGAGCCCGTACAAGACGACTATAGCCGATGGAGGCGCCGAGCACGAAATAGCGGCGGTATCCAACCCAATTTTGGGCACTGTGGGGCCGGATGCGGAGACGGACGGCCAGCCAGAGGCAAATGCCTTGGGTGACGATAACAACGGCGTGGATGATGAAGACGGCGTGGTGCTTCCGGCCGAATTTGTGGCAGGCAAGAGTTACGAGATAAGTTACACGGTAGGCAACGCATCGGCAGACACGGTTGTGAGTGCGTGGATAGACTGGAACGGAGACGGCGACTTTGCCGATGCAGGCGAGCAGATTTTGGACAATGTATCGCAGACGACGGACGGCACCTACACGGTGGATGTGACCGTGCCGCTGAATGTTGCGCGGGCTGTGGGCGTGCGCTTCAGGATAGCAAACGAAAGCATACCGTCTCCAAATGGCTTGGTCGGCAGTGGCGAAGTTGAAGATTACATCGTGGGTGCCAAACTCTCTTACGATTACGGCGACCTGCCGGATTCGTTTGAACCCGCCGGGCTTTCGCCGGCCCATGCGCCGCTTCAGCCCGCAAATCACCAACTCAATGTGCATTTGTACCTCGGTGCGTGTGTGGATAGTGATGATGGCCCATTCCCCGACGCTCAATCGGGCGTGCTCAGCGGCGGCGACGACCACGCCGATGCCGCCGATACCACCGATGTGCAAATCGGCACCTGCGCTTCTCCGGGGGATGATGAGGACGGCGTCACCCTCGTGACTCCGCTCATCCCGGGACAGCAGGCCTGCGTGCAGGTGGATGCCCACAACACTACCGGCAACGACGCCAACCTTTACGCATGGTTTGACTGGAACGGTGACGGGCAGTTTACTGCGGCTGAGCAGGTGAATACGGGTGATTTCAGCGGTGGCGTGGCCATCGTGCCTGACGGTGGCGTGAGCGCAAAGCAATATTGCTTCACCGTCCCTGTCGGCGCGACTTTTGACGGCGGCGAAGTGCACATGCGCTTCCGCCTGACTACCGCCGATTTGACCGCTCGGGATTGGAACGGCTCGGCACCAGACGGCGAAGTTGAGGATTACTGGACTCCGTTGGCTTGTGTGGGCGACTACGTGTGGGATGACACCGAAGGCCAAACTGCCAATCAGCAGGATGACGATGACAAGCCCGTTGCAGGCCTCATGGTTGGAATGACCTGGCCCGGCGCTGACGGCACCTTTGGCACTGGTGATGACGTTGTCACCACCGTTACCACCGATTCCCAAGGGCGCTACACCTTCTGCGGCCTGACTCCCGACACCACTGTGCAAATCAAAGTGCCGACCTTGCCCGATGGCCTCAATCAGGTTGTGACCGCCGACCAAGGCTCAGACATGGTGGACAGTGACGCTACTCAACCCGATGGACTTGGCGCGGCAGTCATCCTTCCGCCTGTTACCGTGCCCAGTTTGCAAGACCTCGCCGCCAGTTCTTGGCTGACGGGCGAAAGCGGCGCTGAGGATGCTTCCACCCAGTCTGACCCGGCGTTGACGCACAACTATCCGGATGGCCGCACCAACTTGTCGCTTGATATAGGCTTGAGGAAGGTTTTGGGCTCCGCGGATAAGTCCATAGAGGGCACCAACCAGTCCTTCACCGATGGAAACGATGTAGCAATAGGTGAAATAATCACCTATGAATCCACCTTTACGATGAGCCCGGGCACTATTACAAACCTCAAGATGACCGACATACTCACCCGCGGCTTGGCCTTCCAGCAGTGTGAAAGCATAACCACTACCGGCAGTATAACGGCCGACGCCGGTTCGTGGGATGAAATTTGCAATTCGCCTACGGTAAGCGAATACCCGGCCGGAAGCACCGACCCGGTGGATCAGGGCCGCCAGATTGTCTGGAACTTTGGCACGGTGACCAACAGCGGCACAACCGACGCCACCATTACCGTGCGCTATCAAGTGGTTGTGCTTGATGTGGCCGGAAACGTTACCGGCACCGATTTGGACAATCAGGCTACTTGGTCGTGGGATTCCGGCAGCGCCGATGCTTCTGCCCCGCCGGTTATCGTTGTGGAGCCCAGGCTCACCCTTACCAAAGATGCCGACCCGAGAGTTGCGCTGCCTGATGAGCCTATCACCTTTACCCTTACGCTGGAACACACCCCCGAAAGCCGCACAAACGCTTACGACGTCCAATTGGTGGACACTTTGCCGCCGCAACTGGAGTACGTTGATGCTTCGCTCCAAAGCGTTGACGGCGTGGTGCCCACAAGCATGACCTACGACCCGGCCACGCGCACCATCACCGTGCTGTGGGATGTGATCCCGTTGGGGCAAAAGGCTCAGATCAGTTTCAAAGCCAAGTTGACTTCACCTCCGGGTGAGGTTGTTACCAATACTGCTCTTGGAGAATGGAGCAGTTTGCCCGGCGATGTGAGCGACCCGCAATCGCAATACAATGAGTTCTCCACAGAGCGTTACTACGATCCCAACGACCCGGTGAACAATTACGGCGTTATTGCCTCAGTGGATGTGAGTGCGCGCTTGCCCAAGACCGGCTTTGCCCCCGGCCGGGTGACCACCATTCCGGTGCAAAAGGTGGCCTACGATCAGTTGAGTGGCTTGGTGCTTGAAATTCCGAAACTGGGCTTGAAACTGCCGATCGTTGGTGTGCCTCGCAACAAGGACGGCTGGGACTTGACATGGCTGTGGAACAACGCTGGTTGGCTTGAAGGCACGGCCTTCCCGACCTGGCCGGGCAACACGGCGCTAACAGCGCATGTGTACCTGCCCAACGGCGAGCCCGGCCCGTTTGTGAACCTGTACACTCTGGAATGGGGTGACAAGGTGATCATCCACGCCAACGGCGAGCGCTACATCTATGAAGTGCGTGCCGTGAAGCGGGTGAAACCCAACGACATATCGGTGCTCGGGCATAAGGAGCGCGACTGGGTGACCTTGATAACCTGCGAAGGCTTTGACGAGAAAACCGACGCTTACCGCTGGCGCTTGGTGGTGCAAGCGGTGCTGGTGAAGGTTGAGCCTGAGCCGTAATGCCCCTGTTCGTGGTTTGCGACAACAGCCCCTTGGAATTTCCAAGGGGCTGTTACTGTGTTTTGTGCGCAATGCCGTTTCAGCGGCTTGCGCGGGTGGTTAGTGTAGCATTCTCACCACTGTGGCTACGGTTGTGGTTACCACAAACCCAATGCCCAACGGAATTGCTGCGGCGAGCGCCATCCACTTTTTACTGCCGGTTTCTTTGTAAATCGTGAGCAGGGTGGTGGCGCAAGGGTTGTGCAGGAGCACAAAAAGCATCATACTGACCGCGGTCAGCATTGTCCAGCCGTGGGTGGTGAGCAAGCGATAAAAGGCGTCCAAAGACCCCACATCCACCATCATGCCCGCACCGCTGTAAACCATCACCATCGTGGGCACCACAATTTCGTTTGCAGGGATGGCGATGATGTAAGCCAGCAAAATCACGCCGTCCAGCCCCATCACGTGCCCGATTGGGTTGAGGGCTTGGGCGATGTGCTGGGCGAGGCTTGCGCCGTGCAGGTGGATGTTGGCGAGCAACCAAATCACTGCACCGGCAGGCGCGGCGACCATCACCGCCCGCCACAGCACGAAAATTGTGCGGTCTATCAACGAGGTATAGATGATAGGCCAAAGGCGCGGCTTGCGGTAGGGCGGCAATTCCAGCGTAAAAGCCGAAGGCGTGCCCTTCAGGATTGTGCGCGACAGCAATGCCGATACCAAAAGCGTGAACCCCACACCGAGCGTGACCACGCCGAGCACAACCGCCGCAGCGACCAACGAAGCCACTCCAGACGAAAATTGGCGCGCAACGAACAACGATGCCAACAAAATCAGCGTAGGAAAGCGCCCGTTGCACGGCACAAAGTTGTTGGTCAGGATGGCAATCAGCCGCTCGCGGGGAGAATCAATGATGCGCGTGCCGACCACTCCCGCGGCATTGCACCCAAAGCCCATCATCATGGTAAGCGCTTGCTTGCCGTGCGCCCCCACTTTGCGGAAGAGGTAGTCCATGTTGAAAGCCACGCGCGGCAGGTAGCCTAGATCCTCCAAAAATGTGAAAAGCGGGAAGAAAATCGCCATTGGCGGGAGCATCACGCTCACCACCCAAGCCATGCCGCGCCAAACGCCGTGCCACACAAAGCCGGTTAGCCACCAAGGCGCGCCGATGGCGGAAAAGAGCGCCGCGCCCTGCGATTCCACCCAGAAAAGCGCTTCGGCGAGTAAGTCCGAGGGGTAGTTTGCGCCCACAATGGTTATCCAAAACACCACCGCCAGCAAAACCGCCATTATTGGGAAGCCGAACACGGGCGAGGTGACAATGCGGTCTATGCGTTGATCCCAATCCCAAGGGCGGCGGTCGCCGGGCATACGGACGGCGCGGCGCACCACCTTCTCGGCTTCGGCGTACAGCGCTTTCACCATTTCGTCGCGGAAATTAGTGCTCAGGCCGCGCCGCAGGCTTTCGGTAGCGGCAAGCACCTGCTCGGCTTTGCGGCGCGATTCTTCCACCGCTTGCTCATTGTCGCCGAGCACCAAGTGCGCCATTTCCCCGCTCAGCAGGGCTTCTTCAACCCGCGCGTCGCCGTCCAAAAGCCGCATTGCCACCCAGCGCGCATTTGGAATGCCGGGCACGGCTTTTTTTATCAACGGCACTAACTGGTCAACAGCGCCTTTCACCTCCGGCGGCGTGGGCACGCGGCGGGGAGTGGGTTTCAATTTGCCCGTAACCACTTCCTCAACCGTGCGGAGCAAAGCCGTAATGCCTTCGCCGCTCCGCGCCACCATCGGCACAACCGGAATGCCGAGGCCGCGGCTTAGGGCACGTGCATCAACCTGAATGCCCTTGCGGCGTGCTTCGTCCATCATGTTGAGCGTCAGCACCACCTTGTCGGTGATTTCCATCACCTGAAAGAGCAGGTTGAGGTTGCGCTCCAAAGCGGTGGCATCGGCAAGCACCACTACGGCATCGGGCTTGCCGAAAAGGATGAAATCGCGCGCCACCTCCTCGTCCTCCGAGGCGGTGAGCAGGGAATACGTGCCGGGCAGGTCAACCACTTTGTAACGCCGCCCGTTGAATTCGTAAGCGCCTTCGGCGAGTGTCACTGTTTTGCCGGGCCAGTTGCCGGTATGCTGGCGCAAGCCGGTGAGGGCGTTGAAAAGCGTGCTCTTGCCCGTGTTGGGGTTGCCCGCAAGGGCGATCACAAAGTCGGCATCTGCCGCGCCGACGCCCATCTGCTCAAGTTCGGCGCGTAGTGGGCATCTGTTGCATTTGGATGGGAGGAGGTTTGTCATGGGAATCGGTCAGTGTTCGGTTCTAATGCGTGGACAAAAACCACAGATAACACAGAGGATAAAAACTACAGATTACACAGATTAGCACAGATTTTTTCTGTGTTCCCTGTAAATTTCTGTGTCCTCTGTGGTTTTTCCTCAATCGGTGAAAATCTGTGCCAATCGGTGGATGGTAATGCAAAGACGCAGAGGAAACAGAGGCGCAGAGAGCGCAAAGAAGTTAACGCCAAGGGCGCCAAGGGACGCAGAGGACGCCAAGAAGTTAACGCAGAGGCGCAGAGTAGAGGCGAGGCATTGCTTCGCCCAGAGGCGCAAAGAGAAAATTTCTGTGTTCTCTGTGGTTTTTCTTCAATCGGTGTAAATCTGTGTAATCGGTGGATAAAAACCACAGATTAGCACAGATTTTTTCTGTGTTCTCTGCAAATTTCTGTGCCTTCTGTGGTTTTTTCTCTCAATCGGCGGATTCACAGTTTTACCGCTCATGTATCGGCTTTACCCAAATGTTGTGGGCTTGGTCTTCGCGCAGGGCGATGAGAGTGCCGCGGACGCGGTAGGCGCGCGGGTCACGGAAGAACGGGCGCAGTTCGGGGGTGATGAGCGCTCCGGGGGTAATGCCCAAATCCATCAAGCGGCGGCGGGTGAAGCCTTGCACCCACGGCGCGATGTCCACCACTTCAGCGGAAACCCCGTCGGGCAGTTCGCTCAGCGGCACAGCCCCGGCGGGGATTTCGGTTGCTTTGCCGCTCGTTAGCGTGACATTTGCCGCCAGTTCGGGGGAAAGGACGAGTTCGCGCCCCTCGGCGCTTATCCGCACTGCGCCGTGGTCTTTTCCGAGCACACGCACCCTTTGCCCAACCCGCAACCCTTCCTTCAGCAAGCGCTCATACGCTTTCTGTGGCTCATCCTCAAGATGCGCCACCACGCCCTCCTCGCCGGCGTCGGCCTCGGCGAGCGGCTTTCCGGCAGGCGCCCAGCCTTCCCCCGCGTGGGGGATTGGGTCGCCGTGCGGGTCAACCGCGGGGAAGCCGAGGTGCGCCTCCAAGCGCCGCAGGTCTTCGGGGCGGGTGGAATGCTCCAAGCGGTGGGCGAGGGCATGCACTTCTTGCGGAGGAAGGTGTGCCTCATCCACAAAATAGCGCTCCAGAAGGCGGTGCGCCTTTAGAATGTGCTCGGCTATTTTTCTGCCCGCGGGGGTGAGGATGAGCGAGCCGTTTTCGGTGCGTGCTAACTCCTGTTCCACTAAATCGGCGACAAGGCGGCGGGCGCGGCGTGGGTTGAGGTGTAGCCTTTTGGCGAGAAACTCGGGCGTGGAAGGGTGACCTTCGGTTTCGGCTTCAAGGAGCAGTTTCAAGGCGTCTTCCAGCGTTTCATTTTGCCTGCGGCGCCAATACTGCGCGCGATAAGCCCAGAGCACCGCGAGCACTGCAAGGGTGAGTAGGAGCAGGACCCAAGCGTTCATGCTGCGCCCCCGAGCAGGTAAAGCGCCGCGGCGAGCAGAGCGCCTGCCAAGGCGGCGGCAAAATTCACCATGTCGTTATCAAGCCAGCGCCAGCCGCGGATGAATTTGGTCGGCGCGCCGCAGGTGTGGAAAGGGTGGTGTTCGGTTTCGGTGCGGCAGGCAGGGCAAAAGTAGGTTGCCTGCCAGCGCTCGCCAAGGATTGAATCAAAAAATGCGCCGAGAAAGCCGCCCACCGTTGCCGCAAGCCCTGCGGCAAGGGGATGGGGCGAGGCCGCCGCGGCTACCAATCCCAAAAGCAAAGCCCCACCGAGCGAAGCGCTAAGCCCCAAAACCGAAACTGCTCCTGAAGTGCCCCGCGGCACGGCGCGCCCGTTCAAAATTGACCGCGGCGGCGATTTGGAAAGCACGCCGATTTCCGTGCCCCACGTGTCGGCGTTCACCGCCGCCAACGAGCCGCAAAACGCCGCCCAAACCCACGGAGTGCTCGGAGTCCAGCGATGAACGACCGCCAGCAGTGCCGCCAATCCCCCGTTGGCGAGCACTTGCGCGGCGTCGCGCCGCTTGCCTTTGCTGAATTTTTCGCTTAACGCTTGTTTGCGCCTTTTGAAGAGGAACGAAAGCCCGCTGGATGAGAAGAAAAACGCCAGCAGAGCCACAGCCCACCAAACGCCCCCAAAGCCAAACGTCGCCCAGCCGACGAAAAAGGCGGCGACTGCGCCGCCGCCGGTCAGTGCGCCCGTTTTCCAAGCCGCCCAAGCCACCGCAAGCGCCAGCGCCGCGCCGATTGCCACTTGGAGGCTTAGGCTCATTTCACCATCCCTTGAAGCGCGAAAATTCCGCTGAGCAGGAAGCCACCCGCCGAGAGCGCGCCCGTCAGCCAAATCAGATACGCCATCGGCTTGCGGATGGGGGATTGGTAGGCGAAAAGCCCCAGCCCGAGGTTCAGCCCTTGAAAGAGGAGCGCGGCTACGCCGAGGAGCACGGCGCGGTTCACTAAAAATGGTGGGGTGCTTTGGAAGATTATGCCCGACGCGGCAAGATTGCCCACTGCCAGAGCGGCGAGCGTCGTTACCCAGCCGAGCACGAGGAGCAGGCGCGCCCAGCGGTCGCCCCAAAGTTCGCTCAGCCGCCCGCCGATGCGCTGGGTGTGATGCGGAATTGGCTCAAGGGTGCCCTCTTCGGCGGCTAAGTGGAAAGCCTCAAGGAAGCCAGCGACGTCTTGCGGCGAAATGGCGTAGGCGCGTTCTTCGGTGATCACCACTACCAGCGGGCGCGTGTTTGCGGCGTAAAACATCACTCGTTTGCCCTCCGCTTTTCTGACGCCCACCACCATCCCCTCCCAGCGAGGCCAAGGGCGCGGTAGTGGCTTTTCCAAATCTGCTTCTTCGCCCACCCACACTATTTCGTTCATGGGGATTGCCTCGCTCAGCCAGCCCCAAGCGATGTAAACGCCGTCGCGGTCCACGGCGTAGTGCGCGTTGTGCAAGGCGTAGATGCCGTAAATGAGGAACGGCACGGGCAGGGTGAAAGCCAGCGCTGCGAGCAGGTAAGAGAGAAAGGCGATGCCGATCGGAGTTTGCGAGGCGCGGTAATAGAAAAAGCCCGCGGCGGCAGAAAAAGCCAGCGCTGCGAGGGCTTGGAAGGCGATGCCGCGCCCGCGTGGCGGCGAGAAGTGAGGTTGTGGCCTGTTCATGCTCGCGAAATTATACCGCTTTTAGTGGATGGCGTTTGGGGTGGGGAGAGGGGCTTCCACTTACTATTGGTGTGGTGTGGTTTGGTTTATTTTATGGGTAAAAATTTTTGCTTATCTCTTGACTTGCTACGGTGGTAGTGGTAAAAGTAGGTAATATGGCACAAAAGTACCAGTACAACTATCCTAACGGCGATGAGAGCCATGGAAATGTGAAATCGTCCTGTTGGAGGTCCCCTGTGAATCGCAAAGTTGCAAAGGCGTTGGCGGTGCTCGCCGCCATAACTTTGCTGGCGGCGAGTTTTCAAATTGTTATGGCTATTGGGGGGAAAAGTGATTTAGGCCATCAGATTCCGCTTCAAAGCGCAAGGGTTGCTCAAACCCCTGTACCTGAGGGTCCTCAAGGTGGGCCTTATTGTTATACTCCTACCCCTACCCCCACTTGCGGTGGTGGCGGCGGGGGCAGTTGTAGTTGTAGCGATTTTGATGTAGTTGATTCGCTGGTGGTCTCCCCCAGCACTGCTAACGTTGGTGACATCGTAGACTTTCAAGTAGAAATTGATAATTATGGCGGCGATTGCGGCAGCAATTATATTTCCTTTGATTGGTATTGGGATACAAGTCGCTTAAGTTTTTACGACGTGGATGACGGTTATCCCTGGTATTGCGACCAGTATAGCGACCACGTCCATTGCGCCCGCAATACTTACGATTGGGGTGGGACGTACGTTCACATTAAGTTTCATGCCATCAGCCCGGGCTCGGCAACGGTGCAGGTGGTGAATTTCCGTGTTGGCGATTCCTATGTGGATTCCAGTGATGGAACACTGTGCTACGATACTGCTTCGGGCAGTGTCAACATTTTGGCCCCTACACCCACTTTTACACCGACATCTACCCCTACTCCAACGGCAACTTTCACGCCTACCCCAACCCCAACGCCTACATCCACCCCTACACCTTTGCCCGCCTCTTTAGGCGATTTTGTGTGGCATGACCTGAACGGTAACGGCATACAAGATAGCGGCGAGCCCGGGCTCGCGGATGTGACCGTGGAGTTGTATCAGGGTGGCGTGAAAGTGGCCACTACGACCACGGATAGCGATGGGCTGTATGCTTTTAACGACCTCGCGGCCGGCGATTATACGGTCAAGTTCATCGCGCCCGGCGGTTACCTTTTCTCGCCTAAGGACGCAGGGGGCGACGACACCAAGGACAGTGATGCCGACACCAATACGGGTGAGACTGGCACGATCACCCTCAACCCGGGCGATAACGTCACTACCGTGGACGCCGGTTTGTACCAGCCGGGCACAATCGGCGATTTTGTGTGGAACGATACCGACGGCGATGGCGTTCAAGATAGCGGCGAGCCGGGCATTTCGGGGGTGACCGTTACCCTTTACGATAGCAGTGGCAATCAGGTAGCCACCACGACCACCGATAGCAACGGCGCTTACCAGTTCGCCAATTTGCCGCCGGGGGATTACTACGTCACCTTCACGCCACCGGCGGGCTATGATTTTAGCCCTCAAGGTCAGGGCGGCGATAGCACGAAAGACAGCGATGCGGACGCTTCGGGCACTACCCCCACCTTCACTTTGGGAGAAGGCCAAACCAAAGACGATATTGACGCTGGTCTGTATCGCCCTGCCGCGCTGGGCGATCGCCTGTGGCATGACGTCAACGGCAACGGCATTCAGGATAGCGGCGAACCGGCTTTTGCCAACCTCACCGTAGAGTTGTACGAAGGCACGGCTTGTACCGGCACCCCCGCGGCGACGGCGGTGACCGACGGCAACGGCTTGTACCATTTCACCAACCTCGCCCCGGGCACATACGCGGTCAAGTTCTACTCGCCGAGCGGCTACATTTTCAGCCCGCAGAATCAAGGCAATGATGAGGCCGCCGATAGCGACGCCGCCGCTGACGGCTGCTCTGATGCGGTCACCCTTGCTCAAGGCGAAACCAACAACGATGTGGACGCTGGCCTTTTCCGCCCGGCCAGCATCGGCGACCATGTGTGGGAAGATGAGGACGGCGACGGCGTGCAGGATGCCGACGAAGATGGCTTGTCAGGCGTCACCGTCACCCTCTACGACAGCAACGGCGATGTGGTGGCTACAACCACTACTGACGATAATGGCAACTATGAATTCACAAATCTGCCGCCGGGCGATTACACCGTAGGCTTCACGCCGCCCGCGGGTATGGTGATTTCGCCGCAGGATCAAGGCGGAGACGACACCAAAGACAGCGACCCCGACCCGAGCACTGGCAAGACGGCGACCATCACCCTTTCTGAAGGCGAAGTGAACAACGATGTGGACGCTGGTATGTACACCCCGGCCAGCGTGGGCGATTTTGTGTGGCACGACTTGGACGGTGACGGCATCCAAGACCCCGGAGAGCCCGGTTTGAGCGGCGTAGAAGTTGAACTGTTTGGGGGAGATACCTGCACCGGTCAGGTGCTCGCTACCACAACCACAGATGCCAATGGCTATTATTCGTTTGATAACCTCCCGGCCGGTACTTATTCCATCCGGTTTGTGCTCCCCGGCGGTTATGTGTTTACTCAGCAGGAAGCGGGCGACGATGACGGCTCTGACAGCGATGCAGACCGCTCCAGTGGATGCACCGGCGAAATTAGCCTTTCTCCGGGAGAAAACGACGATTCGTGGGACGCAGGGCTTTACCAAAAAGTGAGCGTTGGCGATTATGTGTGGGATGATGCCAACGCCAACGGTATTCAAGATGATGGGGAAACCGGCATTTCCGGCGTGACGGTTCAGATTTTCTCCGATGATTCTTGTTCTAACTTGGTCACGCAGGCGACCACCGATTCCAACGGGAACTACATTTTCACCGATTTAGACCCCGGCACTTACTCTATCAAATTCGTTTTGCCGGGCGGTTACACTTTTAGCCCGGCGGAACAGGGCGGTGATCAGGCTAAGGATAGCAACGCCGACCAGAGCACTGGTTGTACAGGCGGGATTACCCTTGAATCTGGCGATAGCGATATGACCATAGACGCGGGCATGTATCAGTCTGCGTCGCTGGGCGATTTGACGTGGGAAGACGAGAACGCCAACGGCATTCAAGATTCGGGGGAAGAGGGGGTAGCAGGGGTAACTGTGGAACTTTACGGTAGCGCCGACTGCACCGGTCAAGTGCTTGCTACCACCACAACGGATAGTAACGGCAATTACATCTTTACGGGGCTTGGGGCAGGCGTTTATTCGGTGCGTTTTTCGTTGCCTGCCGGTTATGTGTTCAGCCTGCAGAATCAAGGCGATGACGCTCTGGATAGCGACGTAGACCGTTCCAGCGGCTGTACCGGTGAAATTGACCTCGCTGAGGGGCAAAGCGATCTTACTTGGGATGCTGGCGTCTTCCGCAAGGCCAGCCTTGGCGATTTCGTTTGGGATGACACCAATGCCAACGGCATCCAAGATAGCGGCGAAACCGGTATTCCGCAGGTCACGGTTGAGTTGTACTCCGGTGATTCGTGTGGCACGCTGGTGACGCAGACGACCACCGATGCCAACGGCAATTACGCCTTTACCGATTTGGATCCCGGCACCTACTCGGTGAAGTTCATTTTGCCGAACGGCAAGGTGTTCAGTCCGCAAAATCAGGGCGATGAGAGTAAGGATAGCGATGCAGACCCGAATAGCGGGTGCAGTGGTGGCGTGACGCTGGCTTCAGGCGACGTGAACAACGATGTAGACGCGGGCATGTACGAACCTGCGGCGCTGGGCGACTTCGTGTGGCACGATGCGAACATGAACGGCCAGCAGGACAGCGGGGAAGAGGGCGTTGCGGATGTCACCGTTGAGTTGTACAAAGACGGGGCCAAAGTTGCGGAAACCACCACCGACGCGAACGGCGCGTATCACTTCACGGATTTGGCGCCGGGCGACTATGTGGTGAAATTCGTGAAGCCGGACGGGTACGCGTTCACGGCCAAGGACCAGGGCGACGATGCAACGGACAGCGACGCGGACACTGCCAGCGGTGAGACCACGACCATCACCCTCACCTCCGGCGAGACAAACGACACAATAGACGCGGGCTTGTACAAATTAGCCAGCATCGGCGACCGGGTATGGGAAGACATCAACGGCAACGGGGTACAGGACAACGGGGAACCGGGCATCCCCAATGTGACGGTGACCCTGTACGACGGCCAAGGCAACGCGATCCAGACCACGACTACGGACGCGAACGGCAACTACGAATTCACAGACTTGGAGCCGGGCGACTACAGCGTAGGCTTCACGCCGCCGAGCGGGATGGAAATCACGCTGCAGGATCAGGGTGGGGACGACACGAAAGACAGCGACGCCAACCCGAGCACGGGCCGCACCGATACGGTGACGCTGGGCGAAGGCGACGTGAACAACGATGTAGACGCGGGCATGTACGAACCTGCGGCGCTGGGCGACTATGTTTGGGAAGACGCGAATGCCAATGGTATTCAGGATGATACTGAGGATGGAATTCAGGGTGTGCAGGTGCAGCTCTACGATAACGCTTCTTGCTCTGGCTCTCCGCTCGCTACCGTGACCACAAATGCTGATGGTGAGTACTTGTTTGATAACCTTACCCCTGGTACCTACTCGGTCAAATTTATCCGTCCAAACGGTTATGCGCTAAGCCCAGCGAATCAGGGCAACGATGATGAAGTTGATAGCGATCCTGACCCCGCTACTGGCTGTGTGACTTCCATTGCTCTTTCTTCTGGTGAAGAAAACCTGGCTGTGGACGCGGGCCTCTACCAGCCTGCCATACTCGGCGACCGTGTTTGGCTGGACGTGAACGCTAATGGTTTGCAGGATTCTGGCGAGGAAGGTCTTGACGGCGTAACGGTTGAATTGTATTCCGGAAGCGGCTGCAGTGGTTCCGCTGTTGCTACTACTACCACCGACAGCGAGGGCAATTACCTGTTTGATAACCTTGCTCCCGGCACTTACTCTGTAAAATTTGTGAAGCCATCTGGCTACACCTTCAGCCCCAAAGATGTTGGCAACGATGATGCTTTGGATAGTGACGCCGATACCGCCACTGGATGCACTGAAGCAATATCCCTCTCTGAAGGACAGCAGGACCTGACATGGGATGCTGGTTTGTACCAGAAAGCCGCTTTAGGGGATTATGTGTGGGAAGACCTGAACGGCAATGGAATTCAGGATTCCGATGAACAAGGAGTATCGGGCGCTACAGTGGAACTGTATGCGGGCGATTCTTGCTCCGGAACCAAGATTTCAAGTGCGATTACGGATGATAACGGAAACTACTCGTTTGTTGGCTTAACTCCGGGGACCTATTCGGTCAAGTTTATCTTGCCGAGCGGGTATCGCTTTACCCTTAGCAATGCGGGCAACGATGACGCTGTTGATAGCGATGCAGATACCAACACAGGATGTTCAGGCGGCGTTATCCTGCATTCCGGTGAATCTGACCTAACGGTAGACGCTGGTATTTATCGCCCAGCCAGCCTTGGAGACAGGATGTGGGGCGATTCTAACGCCAACGGTATCCAGGACGATAACGAAGGCGGTATCTCGGGTGCTACCGTGCGTCTCTACCCGAACGGTGATTGCTCCGGCACCCCCATGGCCTCTACGCGCACCGATGCGTATGGCAATTACTCCTTTACCGACCTTGCACCGGGTACCTATTCCGTACAGTTTGTCAAGCCATCTAACTATGCTTTCAGCCCCAAAGATGTGGGCAATGATGATACAGTTGATAGCGATGCTGATGAGAGTACGGGGTGTACTGGTGCGATCTCGTTATCCTCTGGTGAGAACGACCCCACTTGGGACGCGGGCATTTATCGGCCTGCCAGTTTGGGGGATTATGTTTGGGAAGATAGTAACGCTGATGGTGTTCAAGGAGCGAGTGAGAATGGCGTGCCTAATGTGACTGTTGAACTTTACTCAGGCAATGCCTGCAGTGGTTCTGCTATAGCAAGCACAACTACCGATAATAACGGCAATTACCAATTCCTCAACCTCGCGCCGGGCACCTATTCTGTGAAGTTTGTGCTTCCTTCCGGCTACGTTTTCAGCCCCGCTAACGCGACCTCTGATGATTCGCTTGACAGTGACGCCGCGCCGAGCACTGGCTGTACCGGCGGCATAACCCTTGCTGAGGGGCAGGACGACCAGACTTGGGATGCCGGTATTTACCGGAAAGCCCAGCTTGGTGATTATGTCTGGTATGACGCAAATATGGATGGCGTGCAGGATCCGGCTGAGAGCGGCATATCCAACATTACGGTGGAACTGTATAGCGGTGCTGGGTGCACGGGCACGAAGATAGCCTCGGCGGTTACAGACAGTGATGGAAAGTATGCCTTCGTTGGGTTGGTTCCGGGTACTTACTCGCTGAAGTTCATCAAGCCGGAGGGGTATGACTTTAGCCCCAAAGATGCCGCTGGTGATGACACCATTGACAGTGATCCCGATAGGGATACTGGATGTACTGACGCCATAACACTTGCTTCTGGCGATGTTGATAACACTTGGGATGCCGGTATGTACCTGCATCCTACACCAACCCCGACGCCGACGTTCACACCTACGCCAACCGACACGCCGACTCCGACGCCGACGTTCACGCCAACACCGACCGACACCCCAACCCCAACCCCGACGCCGACGTTCACGCCCACGCCAACGGACACGCCGACACCGACGGCAACGTTCACACCCACGCCGACAGACACCCCGACCCCGACGGCGACGTTCACGCCAACGCCAACCGATACACCAACCCCGACGCCGACGTTCACGCCTACACC
>JALVVL010000013.1 GCA_027023425.1 Anaerolineales bacterium | reverse complement strand
TTGACGAACGACAAAAGGTCTTGCAAACGCATTGCTCCCTCCTGAAAACGACAAATTATCAAATTCCACCGAGCATTTTTATTATGCAACAAAATTGTGAGAAAGACAAGGGGAAAGGTTGGGGCGTTGGGGCGTGAGTCGTTGGGTCGTGCGGTCGCGCGGTCGTCGGTCGTGTGGTCGCGTGGTCGTGTGGTCGTGGGGTCGGTGGGGGGCATGGTAGGCTTTGGGCGCGGCGCAAGGAAACCACAGAAGACACAAAAGCCGCCGGAAAACCACAGAAGACACAGAAGGTTGCGGGGTAGGGGCAAGGCAGTGCCTTGCCCTGTTTTGCGGGCGAACGGCCGTTCGCCCGCAAAAACACCGGGGCGGTTCATTTTTCCGGGAAATTACCTGAACACATTTTGCCCGCGTCAACGGCCTGTCAGTAACCGTTACCGCCCTCACCTATCCCCCAGAGCCTTGCTTCGCGTCGGCTCAGCCCCCTTTCCTCTCCCAGTGGGAGAGGAAAGGGGGCGCGCAGCGGGGGTAAGGTGAGGGCGCCCCGTGGGCAGCAGAGCAAAATGTGCACTTATTTCTGAATCATCCCCCCCATGCCAAAAACCCCGCGTAGGGGCGCACGGCGTGTGCCCTATTCTCTGTGCGCAGCGCCGCTGCGCCCCTACAAAGCCATCATGTCCATCGCCTGTCATTGCGAGCCGCCGCAGGCGGCGAAGCAATCCCCCTCACGGCTGCGGGAGACTGCTTCGGCGGCTACGCCGCCGCGCAGTGACATCACGGCGTTGCTCTGGAAAGCGGGGGTAAGTCGCCGCAGGGCAACTTCGCAAGCGGTAGGTGCAGTTTCAACTGCCGCCGAGGCGACCATCACGTGTCATTGCGAGCCGCCGCAGGCGGCGAAGCAATCCCCTTTTCGGCTGCGGGAGAGTGCTTCGGCGGCTACGCCGCCTCGCAGCAAAAAAACAAGCCTTCCCATTTGGGAAGGCTTGCCATTCGGTAAGACGCCCTTACTCCTTTTCGGAAGACAGCGCTTCCAGCGCTTTGTTCACTTCCTCAAGGCGGGCTTCAAGGTGGGCTTTGAAAGCCTCAAGGTAGGATTTGCGCTCTTCCGGCGGCAGGGCCTGTGCCTCTGCTTGCCAGCGGAAGCCAAGTCCAAACCCGTATCCGAAAGGCGCAGTGGGCTCGGCGGGGGCTTCCCATGCGTTCCAGCCTCCGGCCATGCGGCCAAAGCCGCGCCGGCGGCCGCCGCGCCCCCATCCTCTACCTTTTCCGTAACCGAACATTTTGCACCTCCTTTTATGTGGAATGGTGAGGTGATGTTCACCGCCTGCGTTTCCAACCACCTCGCCATCGGCGTTTGCCGTTGGGCAGGCTTGGAGCGGCCACGGCCGCTATTTCGGCCAGAATCTTCAGCATTTCTGAAACCCGCGGCGCTAAGCGGTAGCGAATGTATGTCCCTTTCCTTTCGGTAACTACCAGCCCGCTCTCGCGCAGCACCGCTAAGTGCCCCGATACATGCGGCTGCGGGCGGTTTAGCGCCTCTACAAGGTCCGATACAAACGCCCCTTCTTCGCCCAAGGCTCTCAGGATTTGTATCCTCATCGGATGCCCCAAGGCTTGCGCTATTAGCGCCATCTTGGCTTCTTCTTCGCTCCAATTGTGCGGCGGCATACATCACCTCTCGGTTATATCACGCATACGCAATATAACGCTTGCGTGTTGTTTTGTCAAGGGTTTTTACGGAAATTGCTCATTCTGAACCAGAGATTTCGGCCGGCAAAGCCGCCTCAAGCATTTTGCACCCCGTCCAACGGGTAAAGGCAAGCCGCGCCTGCCGCACCAGCATTCCAAAGCCGGTGAATGCGGGCGCGCCGGCCTCCCGAGCCGCGGCCACAAGCGCTGTGACCGGCGGGTTGTAAACCAAATCGTACACGGCGGTTGCCGCGTTCCAGCGCGTTTCGGCGGGCAAGGGTGATTCTTCAACCTTGGGGTGCATCCCCACGGGCGTGGCGTTCACCACTAAGTTGGCGGAAGCCGCGGCGGCCGCGCGCTCACCCCATTCCACCACCGCGCACCCGCGGCGCGCACACAGCCCCTCTGCCTGCTCACGCCGCCGCGCCGCCACCCACACCCGCCATCCGTGCGCGGCAAGGGCATACACCACTGCCCGCGCCGCCCCGCCAGCGCCCAGAACTAACGCCAAGCCGCCGCGCACGGCCGCGGGCCATTTCTCGCTCAGGTCTTCCCAAAAGCCCGGGGCGTCGGTGTTATCGCCCCAAAGCACGCCGTTTTCAGCCCAAAGCGTGTTGACCGCGCCGATGGCCTTTGCCGCAGGGGTAAGGCGGTCGGCAAGTTTGGCAGCGCGTTCTTTGTGGGGAATGGTCACATTCAATCCGTGAATTTCGCCCCCGCGGAGAGAATTGAGCAGGCGGCGCAGGCCGTTTTCGTCATTCGGCGGCACAGGGTAAAGCCGATATTCGCCATCCAACCCGCAGGCGCGCAAAAAGCCGTGGTGCAGTTCCGGTGAGCGGCTGTGCTCCAGCGGGTAGCCCACCAGCCCAAGCCGATAGATCATCCTTCCCAAACCTCTGCGCCGAGCCTGCGGAGGGCGTCGGCAAAATTCGGGAACGACTGGGCGATTATCTCCGCGCCCTCAATCCGCACGGGCGATTGCGCCGCCAAGCCTGCTACGGCAAACGCCATCGCAATCCGATGGTCGCCATGCGCGGGGATGACCGCGCCTCGCCAGCCAGCGCCGCCGCGGATGCGGAAGCCGTCCGACGTTTCGGCCGCGTCAATTTCCAGCGCATTGAGCGATTTCACGATGGAAGTGATGCGGTCGGATTCTTTGTGGCGCAGTTCGGCGGCGTCGCGCACCACGGTTTCGCCATGCGCCGCTGCGGCCAACACCGCAAAAGCCGGAAATTCATCCACCATCCGCACCACCATTTCGCCGCTTATGCTCATCGCCTGCAGCGCTGGGGAATAGTGCGCCGTTATGTCGCCATAGGGTTCGCCGTAGGCTGTGCCGCGTGGGGTGATGGTGAGGTTTGCGCCCATGAAGCGCGCTGCGTCCAAAAATCCGGTGCGGGATGGGTTGAGTAGCACATTCCGCAAGGTGACTTTGGAGCCGGGCACTATCATCGCGGCGGTGAGCAGGAACGCCGCGGCGGAAATATCTCCCGGCAAGGTGAGGCGCAGCGGCGGCAATTTGGGCGGAATGGGCGGCTGAAGGCGGACGGTGAGGGGGCGAGGGCGTGAAATCGGCAATCCCCAAGCGGCGAAGAGGCGCTCGGTGTGGTCGCGGGAAGGGGCGGGCTCGGTGATAGTGGTGGGCGAATCGGCGGCCAGCGCGGCGAGCAGGATGGCGGTTTTGACTTGCGCGGAGGCGACGGGCATTTTCCAGAAAATGCCGTGGAGGGGGGCTGTTCGGCGGTGAAGTGTGAGAGGGGCGCGGCCGTTTGTGTCTTCAATCGGTGCGCCCATGCGTTTAAGCGGCTCGGTGATGCGCCGCATCGGTCGGCGACGCAACCCCTCCGAGCCGTCCAGCACCGCGGGGATGCCGAGTGCGGCCAAAAAGCCTGCCAGCAGGCGCATTGTGGTCGCCGAATGGCCGCAGTGGAGGCGGATGGGTTCGCCGGGCTGGGCCCAGCCGCCGCTTTGAGGCAGGCCGCGCCCGAGCACGCGCAGGGTGTGGCCCTCAAGGGAGCAGTCAATTCCCAGCGTTTGGCAGGCGTTCAGCATTGGCTCGGTAACGCCGGCGATCAAAAAATTTGCGATCCTGCTTTCGCCTTCGGCAAGTGTGGCGAACAGCGCGGCGCGGTGCGAAAGTGATTTATCGCCCTGTAGGGCTATTTCGCCCCTAAGAGGGCGTGAGGCGGGGTAAATTGTTAGGGAGTTTGGCATGGTTTGATTGTGAAGGCGTTAGGTCGTTGGATCGTTAGGTCGTTAGGTTGTTAGGTCGTAGGGTCGTTAGGTCGTTGGGGCGTAATCTGTGGTTCTCATCCACCGATTGACACAGATTCACACCGATTGAAAGGAGAAAACCACAGAGGACACAGAAAATTACAGAGAACACAGAAAAACTTCTCTTTGCGTTCTTTGCTTTCTCTGCGCCTCTGCGTTACCCTTGGCGTCCTTTGTGTTCTTGGCGTCCTTGGCGTTACCATCCACCGATTGGCACAGATTCACACCGATTGAGGAAGGAAACCACAGAGGACACAGAAATTTACAGAGAACACAGAGAGAGGGATTGAGGGATTGAGGTACTGAGGGATTGAGGCGTTGAGTCGTTGGGTTGTTGCGTCGTAGGTGGAGCGGGAAAACACGGAAAAAAACTTCTCTTTGCGTTCTTTGCTTTCTCTGCGCCTCTGCGTTAACCTTGGCGTCCTTTGTGTTCTTGGCGTCCTTGGCGTTACCATCCACCGATTGGCACAGATTTACACCGATTGATTTTTTGAAACCGCAGATTTCGCAGATTGCGCAGAAAAAAAAATCTGTGCTAATCTGTGTAATCTGTGGTTTTTTCTCTGCGCCCTCTGCGTCTCTGCGTTACTTTCTTGGCGTCCTTGGCGTCAACCTCTGTGCTAATCTGTGTAATCTGTGGTTCCCTTTTTGTCTCTCTGCGCCTCGCACTGTGGCTCGGCTTCAATGCCCCACGCGGAGGCGATGGCGGCGCGGGCTTCTGCCGGTAAATGCGGGAAGATCGCGCACGCTAAGGTTTCCCTTTCGCGCACGCGGGCATTTTCGCCCTTGGTTTTGGCGCACAGCCGCTGCCTTGCCGCTCTGCGCTCTGCCTGCTCGGCCTTTTTGGCTTTGGATTTGCCCTGCGGCGCTTCCCAAAGCCATGCCGCGAACTCGCTCAACTCTGCCAGCGCGGCGGCGAGATTGCGGCGCGCCTCCTCCGTATCCTCGGCGAGGGCGAGCAACGGCTCGGCAAGGCGCAAGGCTTCTTCCACCGCCGCGACGTCGGGGTGCTCTGCCAGCGGGGTACACAAGCCAAAGGCGCGCTCAACCGCCTCTGCGAACTGAAGCGCCGCCGTTTCCACATCGGGCGAAAGCCGACGGGACAACCCGTCCAAATCGGGAGTGGGCGCGCCGCGCAGGTGCTCATACACCTTGCGCCAGATGCCTTCGGGGTCGGGCAAAATTGCCCAATCCACAAAAACCAGCGTCTGGTAAGCGTGCAGGCGCAGGCTCAAGCCGTTTTCGTGCAGTTCGCGCGCCGCCTTCAAATGCCAAAGCCCGCTGTTCAACTCCCGAAAGCGCACAAAAAGGTCGGGCGAATTTGGGATTCCAAAAGCGTCCGCCAATGCCTCACGGTGGGCAGGGCGACCTTCCTCTTCCGGCACGATGAAAGGCGCGCTGAGCCGAATTTGTCCCTCGGTTTCGGCATAGCGGTTGTGGTAAACGATGAGGGCGCGCTCCTCGCCGCGGCGGTTGCTGAAGGCGAATACATCGGGGTTCTCGCCCGTGGCGGTTTGGAAAGGGTAAAGGCGGAAATTGTGCACTTCAGCGAAGAGGGCGCGGCGGCGCAAAAGGGGGGCGAGGCGACGGCGGTGCTCGGCAAAAAAGCCTTCGTCGCGGCGCTCATCGGTGCGCGGCGCACGGAATTCGTGCCCGTAGCGCTCCGCCAGCCCCTCAATTTGCCCATGCCCAAACATCGGCAGGCCGGGGAGCGTAGCCATCAGCGTTGCAACGCCGAAATACTTGTCGCCCTTTCCAAATTGGACAACCGCGGGTTTTTCGTCGGGCGTGCTCATGAAATTCACATACCGCTGGAGGATGCGCGGGTCAAAGGTCAGCGTTTCTTCAAGCAGTTTGTGGTAAGCGGCGTTTTTCTCGTCGCGGAGCATGTGCATAAAGGCGCTGTTGTAGACGCGGTGCATCCCCAAAGTGCGGACGAAGTAGCCCTCCAACAGCCAAAAAGCCTCGGCGAGCAGGAGGGTGTCGGGGGCTTCGGCGGCGACCCGTTCCACGACCTCGCGCCAAAATTCGCGCGGCATGTGCCGCAAGAACTCGGCGCGGCTCATTCCGTGCTCGGTGCGTGAGGGGATTGCGCCGCCTTCGCCCGGGGCGGGGAACCAAAGCCGCTGGTAGTGCTTTTGCGTCAGCGTCATCGCCGCGTCAAAGCGGATGATGGGGAAACGGCGCGCCACATCCAAAATTGTGCGGATGAGCGCCTCGCGCACCTCGGGCAGCAGGTGGTTGAGTTGCGCCGTGTCGTTCCACGGGATTGAAGTGCCATCGTTGCCGTGGTAGATGTAGCGCGTGCGCCCGTCGCGGTGGTCGCGCATTTCAAACACAACCGCCGCGTCGCTGTGGTCGTAGTAGCCGTCTTCAATGCGGATTTCCACGGCGGGATGCCACGAAAGGTTAGGGCCGGTGTAGCGGTAAGGGAACGGCGGGCGGGGGACTTGGATGAACCAATCGGGGTGGTAAATCACCCAAGGTGAATCAATGCCCATGTGGTTGGGCACCATGTCGGCTCCGAGGCGGATGCCGAAGCGGGCAGCGCGAGCGCGGAGGCTTTCAAGCGCCTCCTCGCCGCCGAGGTCATCGGCAACGCGGTATTCGTAAACCGAATAAGCCGAAGCCAGCGCGTCGGGGTCGCCCATCATCTGCTTTATGCGTTGCGAAGCGCGACTCCGCTCCCAAACCCCAATCAGCCACAAGCCGGTTATGCCCAGTTCGGCGAGTTCGGCAAGCGCTTCATCGGGAATTTGGTCAAGCCGGTGGATGGGGCAACCGAACCGCGCCGAAAGTTGGCTCAGCCAAACGTAGGTGTGCTTGGCAATGAGCACGAGTTGGGGCATCCAATCGCGGTCGGGGGAATAGGCTTCGGGGGCTTCGGCTTCGTAGGGCACGGCGGCGAAGTCGTGCTCCGAAGGGGGAGGGGGCGCGGCGGCGCGGATTTCGGTTTCGCGGAAAAAGTCCATGCCGCGCAAAAGCGGCGCGAGCCAGTCGCCCAAAAATTCGCCCCAAGCGCGGAGGATGTATTCCAACTGCGCGCGCAGGCTGTGCGGCGCGCGGCGGGCGGGTGCGCGCAGGGCTTCGGGCACGGGCAAATTTTCCGGTGGAAGGGGGGGCTTGTTGGCAAAAAATTCGTCCGCAACCGCGGAAAATTCCTTCAACTCATCGCTGAGGTCGGCAATCGGCAAAAGCGGAAGCAGGGGACGCGCGGCAGGGTTTTCGGCAATTGCGGCGAGCAAGAGCAGGTTTTCTTCGGAGGCGGGCGTCTGCGGCAGGGCGGAGCGGAGGCGCGCGGTCAACTCATCCGCGCGGTCGCCCATTTTTTGGCGCACGCTCTCGGCAAATTCGGGGAAAACTTCGGGGTGCGCGGCTTCGTACCGCCGCAGGAGCGTGCGAAACGCGCCTTCCAGCAATGCCAGCGCGTGGATTTCGGGCGCCAACGCCGCGTCGCCGAGGCGCGCGGCAAGCGCACGCGCCGCGGCAAAATCGGTCGCGGTCGCGCCTTCGGGGGTGGTTTCGGCTTTCGGCAAGCCGTCTAACCAGCGGCGGTGGAGGAGGAGTTCGGGGGGCATGGGGGGTGGGAATTAGGAATTAGGAATTAGGAATGAGGTCAAGGAATGAGGAATTAGGGTTTGGGCAGGATGCGGATGGTGGCGGCTGTGAGCGGGAGGGGGAATGCGCCGTCTTCGGGCGCTATGCGAGCGCCGTCGGCGTAAACTTCAGCGGCTTGCGCGCCGTGTAGTTCCAGCCTGAGCAGTTTGTAGGGGAATGGGTAGTTCCCTTCCACCGTGCGGGTGAGCACAAGCCAAGGCGGTTCACGGCGGACGAGCCAGTTTTCAAGGCGGTAGTCGCCTTGCCCATCGCCGGAGTCAAAATAAAAGCGCGAGGTGGTGCGGCGCTCGGTCGGGTAGCCGAGCCAAAGCGTGAGCGCGTCGCCGTCTTCCAGCGGGATGAGCGCGCCGCCGCGCGCGAGGATGGGCGTGCGGTCAAGCGGAGCGTCCAAGACCGCCTCATGTTCGGCTTGAATTGGCGCGCCGCTCCAAAAATCATACCACGCGCCCCAAGGCAGGTGAAGAAAACGCTCGCGCGCTCCATCTTCCGGCACGGGGGCGACCAACAGCGCGTTGCCCAACATGAAGGCGTCGTCCACGCGGCGGAGGTCGGCGTCGCGGGGGGCTTCCCACCACAGCGGGCGGATTGGCGGAACGCCGGTCGTGTGCGCTTCCCAAGCCAAAGTGTAAAAGTAGGGGAGCAGGCGGCGGCGTAGGGTGAGGTGTTGTTCCACCGCGGCGGCAAATTCGTTTTCCAATGCCGCTTCCGCGCCGGAAAAGAACGGCAGGAGCGCGGCGAGGCTGAGCAAGCGGGCATAAAGTTCGGGCGATGGGCGCTCGGCGGCATGGAGGCGCGCCCCAAAAAACGGTACTCCGGCAAGCCCGAGCCCCAAAGCCGCACCGACCGCGGCTTTGATTGCCTGCCGACGCGCCGGCAGGGGAAATTGCGCCCAAGCGTACCGCTGAAGCCCAACCCAACCAGCGCGGCTGAGCACGAAAGGTCGGTTTTGGGGGCGCAGGCGTTGTAGCGCTTCGTGGGCGGCGCGCGCCATCTGTTGCCCGTAGAGGTTGTGCGCCAAGCGGTGGTCGCCGGTCAAGCCTTCAAGGTCATGCGCGGTCGGCAAGGGCAGGGTTGGGTCGGGGCAGTTCACCGGCAGGGTCGGTTCGTTTTCATCCAGCGAGAGGCCCGCGGCGTCGCCGATTTCCTTGCCCAAAAGCGCTCCCCACCACGCCCGCGCGCTCGGCGAGGTGAAATCGGGAAAAGCCGCGAGCCCGCGGCTTGTGGGTGCGACCACCTCATCGCCGTTGGGCAGGCGGCAGAACGCGCCCGCGGCGCGCCCTTCCCGATGTTTTTGCGTCCCCACACGCACGGCAGGCGTAACGCGCAGGATCTGCCGCCCTTCGCCCGCGAACGTCCACCGCGGCGGCATTGGCGGGAAGCCGGTGAGTTCGGCAAAGCGGCGGGCGATTTCTTCGGGTTCGCCGAAAATCAAAAAGTATTCCAACGCGCCTTCGCTGAAGGCAATGCTCATTTCATCGCCGATTGTGATTTCGCCGCGGGCGGGGTTGTTGTAGAAAGTGAGGTGTGCGCCCGCCGCGCCGATTGCCCAAATCACGGGGAGGGCAAGCGGCGATGCCTCGCCGGTGGGCAGAAAATCGCGAGGGAAGCGGTTCCAGAGCAGGTAGCGCCCACCGCGCAGGTTTGCCGCCGTGGCTTGTGCGCCCAAGCCTTGCACCGTCGCGCTCGGCGGCAGCCAAACTGTGTGCCGCCAGCCATCGCCCTGCCGCAAAGCCCAGCCCTCACGCCGCACAACTTTGCCATCGGGCGAGCGGTAGGCAATGCCTTCGGGCGAAATTTCCACAATGAGGGCGTGCGTGCGGAGTTTCCACACGCCTTGCGCTTCTATAGCGGCAACGTCGGGCGTTTCCCAAGGCAGGGTTTCGCTTGCGAAGGCATAGGGGGGCGTTTCGCCGCTCGGCTCCCACCGCAGGCGCAAAACTTCCGGCGCGAGAAAGCGAATTTGCAGGGCGACTTCGGCAAAGGCTAAATCCGCGCCGTCGGGCTGGATTTGCACGCCTTGGAGCACGCCCGCGCCGACCGTGCGCCGACGGGCGCGCAAAAACGGCGCATCAAGCGCCGCTTTGAATTTGCAGTAGCGCCGTTCGCGCCATGCTTTTATTGGGTTTACCCGCCGCAAAGCCGCAAGCGGCCTGCGCGGGAGCGATGGTTTGGGTTTGCTCATTTTGATATTTGCTAAGTCCCCCAATCGCGTAGGTAAAGGAAATCATAGCCGATGGTGCGGTTGGAGACTTTGGCAATGGGCGGCATGATGCGCTTGTAATGGTAGCGGCGGACGCGCTCCATCACGGCACGCACCAACTCTTCCGAGAAACCGGCTTCTACGCATTCTTCGGGGGTGTAGCGCAGGTCAACGAGCAGGTAAAGCAAGCGGTCGGCTTCGCGGTAGGTGAAGCCCAATTCCTGCTCATCGGTTTGCCCTGCCCAGAGGTCGGCTGTGGGGGGCTTGCGTACAATCACATCGGGCACGCCGACTGCTTCTGCCAACTGCCACACTTGCGTTTTGTACAGGTCGCCGATGGGATTGATGGCGTATGCCGAATCGCCGTAAAGCGTGGAATAGCCGAGCAGGATTTCGGTTTTGTTGCTTGTGCCCACCACCAAACCGCCGAACACCGCCGACTGGTCGTACAGCACTGCCATGCGCGCCCGCGCCATCAAGTTCCCCTTGCGGCGCTTATCCATATCGGGGAAGCGCTCAAAATACGGTTCCACCATTGGCGTAATTTCCACCGTGAGGCTTTGCACGCCAGTTGCGTCAATCACCATTTGGGCGTGTTCAAGCGATTCGGGCGAGGAGGTGCGGTAGGGCATCCGCACGGCGAGCACGTTTTCCGCGCCGAGCGCCTCTGCCGCCAAAAAGCACACTAACGAAGAATCCACGCCGCCTGAAACGCCCACCACGGCGCGTTTCAAGCCCACGCGTGTTATCTCGCTGCGGATAAAGCCGGTGAGAATGCGGCGCGCTAAGTCGGTGTTTATTTCAAGGTTTGCGGGGTATGAGGTCATGGTGGCTCCGAGGGGAAAGGAGAGAGTGTCAAGTGTTCCGGTGTCAAGTGTTCCGGTGTCAAGTGAGTCGGGAGCACTAAAAGGTTGTTGAGAAACGCCCTTGATTTGCCCTCACCCCTCAAGCCGCCTAACGGCGGCTTTCTCCCCTCTCCCACTGGGAGAGGGGAGAAACGGCGAGCGCAGCGAGCCAAAGTGGGGTGAGGGCTGGATAAGGTTTCTAAACTTGTGAGCACCTGTTTCAACACATCTTTAGTGCTCCCAGTGAGCCGGTGGTCAGCGGAGGCGGTGGGGTTGGGAGAGGATACGTTCCATTTCACGGCGCACGAGGGCGGTGCGCTCATCGCGCAACAGCGGCAGACGGGCGCGGATGCGGTGCAGTTCGCGCATGTCCACTTCGGCGAAACGAATGGCTTCTTCGTGGTAGGGCGCTTGGGCAACCAGCCTGCCGTCGGGGGCAAACAGCGTGCTCCCGCCCCAAAAGTTTAGCCCATCTTCGTAGCCCACGCGGTTGGAATGGGCGACAAACACCGTGAACAGGCTTGCGTAGGCGCGATTGATGTGCTCCACCCACTGAGCCGATTCCAATTGCGGGGCGGTGCTCAGCCCTCTGCCGGGCGAGGCGGAGGTGAGCAGCAGCATGTCCGCGCCGTCAAGCCATAGCAGGTACGGCGGCGAGGCGTGCCAAAAATCCTCGCAAATCAGCATTCCCATCCGCCCGAAGCGGGTGTTGAAGGCGCGCACCTCATCGCCCCATGCGAAAAAGCGCCCTTCGTCAAACAAGCCGTAGGTGGGCAGGTAAACCTTGCGGTGAACGTGGACGACGCGGCGCTGCGAGAGGTAAGCCGCGGCGATGTAAAACCTGTGCCGCGGCCCTTCCTCCACAAATCCAACCGTTATGTCAATGGAAGTGCTGGCTTCCAGCAATGGGGCGAAAATCGGGTCGTCGGCGGCGGCGCGATGGGCGACCGCGGGCGCAAGGTCTTGCACCACGTAGCCCGTGAGCGAAAGTTCGGGGAACACGACCAAATCCGCCCCGCCGCTTTTGGCTTCGCGGATGTAATCCAGATGCTTCTCAAGGTTTGCTTCGGGCACGCCGAGGCGGGTGTTTATCTGCGCCAGTGCTATGGTGAATTTGGTCATGGGGGCTCCTTGGTTACGTGATGCCCAGATGCCCGGTGCCATGATGCCCGGTGCCCGGATGCCCAGTTCCCTGATGCCCGGTGCCATGATGCCCGGTGTTCGGCAGGAGTTCTACCAAATCGGGGTGGCGGGCGAGCATGCGTTCAATCAGGGCGAGCAGTTCTTCGGCTGAGGCGTCTTTCAGCGCTTCTGCGGCTTTGGGCATAGGGCGGAAGTTTTCGGGGGAATGAAGCCATGCCAAGAGGACGGCGGCGGTGTGCTTGCAATGTCCGCCCGCGCCGACCGGGCATGTGCATTGCGCCGCGGCAATCTGCCCATCCACCAAACGCACCCACACGCGGTAAGGCTCGGCGGCGTTGCCCCGCACCGCGGCGCGCAGGGTGTCGCCATCGCGGAAAAGATAAACCAGCCGCCCCTGTTTGTGGTAAATCCGCCCTCGCCGTAGGGGCAATTCGCCAACCCAGCGGCGGATTTCGTCTACGGTGAGGCGGTTTTGGGGCGGCATGGGGGCTTCTCATCCTTGGCCGGGCAAATCCGGCAGGAGTACGCGGTCGTGCCCGCGGCTGATTTCCCACGGGTAGACGATGTAGGCGTCGGTGATGGCGGCGTAATAGTCGGGGCGGAGCGGCCCGAACAAACTGCGGTGGGGGTTGAAGTGGAGCACGCAGGTGTAGGGGATGCCGCCCGCGCCTTCAACGCGCGCCCGCACTGCTGTCATCGTGCGTCCCGAGCCCCACACGTCGTCCACAATCAGCGTGCGGCGGCCTTCCAACTTTTCCGGCGCGGGGAATTGGATGAATTTAGGCCACGCTATCAGTTTCGCGCGCTTGAGCGCCACCTCTGCCGGGAAATCTACCGCCGCGAGCAAAATGTGGGTGATGTCCAACGCTTCGGCAAGCAAGCCGCCGGGAACCAGCCCGCCGCGGCTTATCATCACCATCGCGTCAAACTCGGTTTCAAATTGCGGGATGAGGTGGTCTACGAGGGCGTCCACATCTGCCCAAGTTAGCACTTCTCTGCGCATGGCTAAATCCTGAAAGGGAGTTGTTGGCGCGCTTTTGGCGCTTTGGTTTTATTATAACAACGACGGTGGGCAAACTTCCACCTGCCATCCTTCGGGCAGGCGCAACGGGCGGATGAGCGAGGCGGGGTCGGGGCCGCGCACCACAATTTGCCAGCGATACCATCCGTTCAGCCGCTCAAAAAAGCACGGCGCAGGGCCTATTATCTGCGTGGCGGTGCGGTTTTGGCGGGAAATGAGTGCCCTCAGCCGCTCTGCCAGCATCTCGGCTTCATCTTCTGCCTGCTCGGCGCGCAACGAGCGGTAAAGCAGGCGCACCAGTTTCGCGTATGGCGGGTAGCCGAGTTTGCGGCGGTTTTCCAGTTCACGGCGGTAAAACGCGGCAAAATCGTGGCGCGCTGCGGCTTGGATGGCATAATGGTCGGGCATGTAGGTTTGCAAAATCACCTTCCCGCCGAGCGGACTGCGCCCCGCGCGCCCGGCAACCTGCGTGAGCAATTGAAAGCCGCGCTCCGCGGCGCGGTAGTCGGGCAGGGTTAGCCCCACATCCGCCAGCACTATGCCCACCAGTGTCACAAACGGCAGGTCAAGCCCTTTGGCGAGCATTTGCGTGCCGATGAGCACGTCGGCACGGCGAGAGACGAAATGGTCAAGGATGGCGGCGTGGCTACCGCGGGCGCGCGCCGTATCAGCATCCCAACGGAGGGTGCGCGCTCGCGGAAAATGGCGGTGGACTTCCTCTTCCACGCGCTCGGTGCCCGCGCCGTAGGGGCGTATGCGTGTGCTCCCGCAGGCGGGGCAACGGGTGGGCATCTTCCGCCGATAGCCGCAGTGGTGGCAAATCAGGGCGTTTTCGGCTTTGTGGTAGGTGAGCGGAGTGCCGCACTTGGGGCATTTCATCACATAGCCGCAGTCACGGCAAAAAACGTAGGTGGCGCTGCCGCGGCGGTTGAGGAAAAGGATGGCTTGCTCGCCGCGGGCAAGCGTTTCACTCAGCGCGCCGAGCAGGGCACGGCTGAAAATGCCGGTATGCCCGGCTTTGAGTTCGGCGCGCATGTCAACTACTTGTACCGGCGGCAGTTCGGCGGCTAACGCCTCTTCGCCGATGGGGCGGAAGCGCGGCGCAGGGGGCTTGCGCGGCATCCCGGCGCGCTTTGCCTGTGCCTCTACCGTCCGGCGGTGCGCCAAAATGCGGTCGGGCAGGGTGAGCAGTTGGATTTTGCCCTGCTTGGCTTGGAAGTAGGTGGTTGTATCGGGCGTGGCAGTGCCCAAAATCACCACAGCGGAGGCGATTTTGCCGTATTCCAGCGCGGTGGTGCGGGCGTGGTAGTGCGGGGTGCGCTCGGCTTCGTAGTACGATTCGGAATGGCATTCGTCAACCACAATCAAGCCGAGGTTGGGGAAGGGCGCAAACAGGGCGCTCCGGGGCCCGATTAGCACACCAATTTCGCCGCGGCGCACGCGCATCCAAGTATCGTAGCGCTCGCCTGCACTGAGTTGGGAATGGAGCAAGCCTACCTTGCCGGGGAAGCGCGCCAAAAACCGCCGCACGGTTTGGGGCGTGAGGGCGATTTCGGGCACAAGTACCACCGCCTGCCTGCCCAACGCCAATGTTTTGCCGACCGCGCGCAGGTAAATTTCGGTTTTGCCGCTTCCGGTAACGCCGTGGAGCAAAAACGGGGGCGGCGGCGCGCCCGCAGAGGCGGCGCTCAGCGCGGCGGCAATTCGCTCCCATGCTTTTGCCTGCGCCGCAGTTAGCGGGGGCGGCGTTTCGGGGGATGGCTCGGTCAGCCTTGCCAACGGGTCGCGGTAGCGCGCCGTCAGTTCTACCCGCACAAAGCCCGCCTTCTCCAGCGCTTTGAGGTCGGCGGATTTCGCGCCGCTCAGGGCAAGCAGGCGGCGCGCCTCTGCTTTGCCCCCCGCTTCGGCTAACTCCTTCAGCAGGCGCAGGCGGCGCGCTTGCGTTGCTTCCGATTTGCCCACCTCTTCGGCTTGCGCGTTTTGGTAGGGGCGGAGCAGTGAAACCGTTTTTTCGTAAGAGCGGGAAGTTTTGAGGCGTGGGAGGACGGGTTGGGAAGTGAGCCAGCCGCGGCGGCGGAGGGCTTCGGCGGCGCGGCGCCAATTGCGCCGCGGCAGGGCGCGGGCAATTTGCCGCCCGCGCATCGGGCGCTCGCGCAGGTGTTCAAACAAAAGGCGCGCCGTTTGATCTAAATCGGCTGGGGGCTCGGCGGGGGCTTCATCCGTCAGGCGGTAGAGCGTGTCGGCAGTTTGGAGCGCCCCGCGCGGGAGCATCAAGCCAATTGCCGCCGAAAGCGGCGCCAAGGTCGCGGCGGCAAGCCATTCCGCCAGTGCGAGTTGGGCTTCGGTGAGCCGCAGTTCCGGCTCTGGAATGCTCAAAATTGGTTTGGTCTCGGCGACCTCCGGCTCGGCAAGCAAGCGCGTCACCACGCCGTAAAGCCGCCGCGCCCCAAATTCCACTTCCACCACCGCGCCCTTTTGCACCGCTCCCTGCAATTTCGGCGGGATGTGGTAGTGAAAAACGCCCTGCACTTTGGGCTCATAAACCGCCACTTCGGCATAGCGGCGCGGCTCATTCATCGGGTTCTTCCGGCTGGTCATCGGGCTCGGTTCGTTCAATCCGCAGGCGGGAAATACGCAAGCCGTCCATTTCAACCACTGTGAGCCGCACCCCGTCCTCTTCCACCGTGTCGCCCACTTTGGGGATTCTGCCCAAACGGTCTAAAACAAAGCCGGCGATGGTGTCGTAGTATGGGGTGGAAAGGTCGGTTGAAAGTTGCTCGTTCACGTCTTCAAGCAAGGTGCGCCCATCCACCAAAAAACTGCCGTCGGGCTGGGGCTGGATTTCGGGCGGCTCTTGGTCAAACTGGTCGCCGACCTCGCCGACGATTTCTTCCAGCAGGTCTTCAAGCGTGACCAAGCCCGCGGTGCCGCCGTATTCGTCAACCACGATGGCGATATGCTGGCGCGATTCGCGGAAGCGGTGCAACAGCACGGCTACGGGCAGGGTTTCGGGCACAAAAAGGGCTTCGCGGGCGAGGTTGCGCGCTTTCATCTGCTCAAATTCGGGCGTTTTCCAGTAGCGCACAACTTCTTTGATGTGCATTATGCCGATGATGTTATCCAGTTCGCCCTCGTAAACCGGGAACTTGGTAAAAGCGTGCTCCGAAAACAGGTCAATCACCTCTGAAAGCGGCGTGTCGGCTTCTACAGCCACGATTTCGGTGCGCGGCACCATCACCTGCCGCACCAGCAGTTCGCCAAAGTCAAGCACCGCCGAGAGCATACGGCCGCTTTCGGGCAATTCGCCGCTTTTTTCGCTTTCGGAGACAATTTGCTTGAGTTCTTCAAGGCCGATGTGCCCGTGTTCTGTAACTGGGTGCAGGCCAAGCAAGCGCAGTGTGAGGCGAGTTGCCCAGTCTAAAATGTCCACAAACCACGCGAAAACGGTTTCAAACAGCCACATTGGGTAGGCGGCGCGCAGGGCAAACTTTTCGGGGGCGTGCAAGGTGGCGACTTTGGGCACTTGCTCGCCGAGCACCACATGGAAGGAAGTGACTATGGTGAGCGATGCCAGCAGGGGCAGGCTGGGCATGATCGCCTGCAGGAATTTGAGCGCCGGGGGGATTTGGAGCGAGGCGAACCAGGGTGCGAAGGCGTGTTCAAAGGCTTTTTCGCCCACTGCGCCGAGGGCAAGGCTCACGATGGTGATTCCCAACTGGGTGGCGGCCAGCAGGCGATCGCGCTCGGCGGGACTGTCAAGCCAGCGCTTGACAATTTGGGCGGCTTTGTTGCCTTTTTTGGCCTCTACGGCGATGCGGTGCCGCCGCGCCGCCACCGCCGCAAACTCCACCGAGACGAAAAAGCCGTTCAGGGCTATCAGAATTGTGATTATCAGGATGTCCAAGAGCATCGTAGCCGTTTTCTCCGCGGGGAAGGGAGTGTTTGTGTTGAGAGGTTAGCACGTCAGGGCGCTGGCGTCAAGTAAAAACTGCGGGGAGCCTTTAGCCGCGATGGGCACTTTGCCCAAAACTCATGTGAATATTCGCTTGAATGAACAATGGTGATAAAATTGCTCACATGAATGCAAAAAATCACCCCACATTTTCGGTTGTCGCGCCGGTTTATAACGAGCGGGAAAGCCTGCCGGAACTTTATCGGCGTGTGAAGGCAGTGATGGAAAGCCTTGGTGAGCCTTGGGAACTGGTTTTGGTGGACGATGGCTCAACCGACGGCTCAACCGAGGTGATGCGCCAATTGCGCGAGCAAGATCCGGAGCATGTGAGGCCGGTGATTTTCGCGCGCAACTTTGGGCATCAGATAGCCGTTACCGCAGGGATGGATTTTGCGCGCGGCGATGCCGTTATTTTGATGGACGCCGACTTGCAAGACCCGCCGGAAGTCATTCCCAAACTGGTGGAGAAGTGGCGCGAGGGCTATCAGGTGGTGTATGCCGTGCGCGCCGAGCGCGAAGGGGAAACTTGGTTCAAAAAAGCCACCGCCGCGCTTTTCTACCGCCTAATTTACCGCATAACCGATGTCAAAATCCCGCTGGACACGGGCGATTTTCGGTTGATGGACCGCCGCGTGGTGGAAGTGCTCAAGAAAATGCCGGAGCATCACCGGTTTATCCGCGGTTTGGTGTCGTGGGTGGGCTTTCGGCAAATTGGCGTGCCTTACAAGCGCGCCCCGCGCTTTGCCGGTGAGACCAAGTACCCTCTCCGCAAGATGATAAAGTTTGCCCTTGACGCCATCACGGGCTTTTCGTATTTTCCGCTTCAGTTGGCGACTTACCTTGGCTTTGCCTCGGCCGGGCTTGCCATCATTGCCATTCCGGTGGTTGTGATACTGAGGCTGACCGGCTCACAAGCCTTTTACGGTCAGGCCACCACGCTGATTGCCGTGCTTTTCTTGGGCGGCGTGCAACTCATTTCATTGGGAATTTTAGGCGAGTATGTAGGCAGATTGTACGACGAGGCCAAAGGCAGGCCGCTCTACGTGGTTGCCGAAGCGCCGGAAGACCAGTAGGAAGCGCAGTAGGGAGAAACCCCATATCTGCTTGGGAGAGATGTTTGGTGACCTGCTAATTTCACCTTAACTCAGGCGAGAATCTATTCAAGCCGCGCAGGGTATTTGCTGCGTAAATTCCCTGCGCGGCGGTGGCTTATCCTGTTGGGATACTGGCGTTAGGTTTTTATGGGAGGAGATGGGAGCACCTGTGCTTGACCAATTTACCCGTTCTTGGACAATTTTCTTTTGAAACGTGGGCAAATCGCCGCTTTTCAAGATGCTGCGCGGCACAGTGCCCTGAAAAGTGGGTTCTCAAGGGCATCTGTCCGTCCCCGAACGCTGGGGCTTAGGGGTGATAAAATACAACCCGCAGCAAAATTGATCTACGCGAGCGATTGGTTTTGGAGAGACTTGATATGCCCCCTGTGGAGTATGTGGTTCTTCGTCTGGCGCGACGATGGATACCTAACGCTTTGATGCAGTACCTGAAGAGGAAGCAACGGTTTGTTTGCCCCGGCTGGGAAACTTCCACCCCTTCCACTGCTGTGAATCATTATGAGGAAATGTTGTCGTTGTATGGCGTGGGGTGGAAGCAGGCCATGGTGTTCATTTTGGGGTATGGCGGTTTCCTTGGTGTGGCTGTGGAACTATTGCGCCGAGGTGCCTCTCATGTAATTTTGTATGACCCCTATGCGAAATTGGATAACTGGCGCAATGCGACTTTGCCTTCGCTGTATGATTCTTATCTCATCCGCGAGGGTAAGCGAGTCCTCCCGAATCCACAGTATATTACCCTGCTACGGCAGAATCTTCAGACCGCTGTAGCAGAGGGCAATTTGCCGACAGTGAATGTTGTGTTAAGTTCCTGGGTCTATGAACACATTGCCAGGGAGGAAATTGAACCCATCACTCGCGCTCTGGCGAGTATAACTGCCCCAACAGGTATTCATCTGCATTTCATTGACCTGCGGGATCACTTTTTTAAGTATCCATTCCAGATGCTGACTTTTTCGGAGTCCACCTGGCGGCGTTGGTTTAACCCACCCAGCAACCTTAACCGTCAGCGGTTGGGGGATTTTCGCAAAACGTTTGCACAGTATTTTGACGAAGTAGATATTCATGTTTTAGAACGTGATCTGGACAATTTCCAACGGACCCGTCCTCACATCCGCCCCGAATTTCTGACCGGTGATGAGTCTATTGACTCTGTAACCCTCTTTGCCGTAGTTGCTCGCGGGCCAATGGTAAAATGAGGCTCGCAAGCCTTCAAACATTTCCGGCCTTTCCCAATTGTTGATTCTCTCCACGATGGCCCAACTGAGGTGATGTACCAATTGCGCGAGCAGGATCTGGGGCTTGTGAGACCAGTAACTTCCGCGCACAACTTTGGGCCTCAGGTATTCGTCAGCGCGAGAATGGATTTTTTCGCGCGCTAACGCCATCTTTGCCCGTTGGTTTGGTATTGTAAATTTGGCTTATCCTCAACATCGCTTCAAAGCGATGATGAAAAACCTAAGACACAGGAGTGCACCATGACCTACCCCGAAATAGACCTCTCCATCAATGAAGAAGGGCTGAAGCACGCAGTAGAGCGTGCGCGCGAGCGGGATATTATCATCCCCACCTTTGAGCAGATGAAAGACCCCAGCAAAATCCCTGCCGAAATCCGCGAAGAACTGCATCATATTGGTTTGTGGGATCTGCACCCCCGCAACCTGTTCCGCATCACTTGGCACAATGAGCCCAAGCCTTTTGGCGGCGATTTTGGGCCGGTCAACATTTTGGAGTTCCCCGAGAGCCTGACCGGCACGCCGGCGCGCATCATCGCCTTGGTGGGCAAATGGTTCCCCACGGGCGCGCACAAAGTGGGCGCGACGTTCGGCTGCTTAGTGCCGCGGCTGGTCACCGGGCAGTTCGACCCCACCATCCACAAAGCCGTTTGGCCTTCTACGGGCAATTATTGCCGCGGCGGCGCCTACGATGCCAACCTGCTGGCCTGCGAATCCATCGCCATTTTGCCCGAGGGCATGAGCAAAGAGCGCTTTGAGTGGCTTTCCAAAGTGGCCGGCGAGGTAATCAAGACCCCCGGCAGCGAGAGCAACGTCAAAGAAATTTTTGACAAGGTTTGGGAACTGCGCCGCACCCGCGAAAACATCTTCGTCTTCAACCAGTTTGAAGAATTCGGCAACTACCTCTGGCACTACGACGTGACCGGTCACGCAATGGAAGAGGTGCTGGAGCGGGTGATGGGGCCAAAGGACGAATATCGCGGCGTGGCGCTGACCACCGGCTCCGCGGGCACTATTGCCTGCGGCGACTACATGAAGCAAATCTTCCCCAGCAGCAAAATCGCCGCGGGCGAGGCGTTGCAGTGCCCCACCCTGCTGGAAAACGGCTTTGGCGCGCACCGCATTGAGGGCATCGGCGATAAGCACGTGCCGTGGATTCACAACGTCAAGAACACCGACATGGTGATTGACATTGACGACAACGCAGTGGTCAGTTTGGCGCGGCTGTTCAACGAACCCGCCGGGCGGGCTTACCTGGTCAAGCAGGGCGTGCCGGAGGAACTGGTTTCGCAACTTGACCTGCTCGGCTTTTCGGGCATTGCCAACCTGCTGATGAGCATCAAATTCGCCAAATACTACGAACTGGGCGAACACGACATCGTGCTCACCGTGCTCACCGACTCCATGGAACTCTACCAGAGCCGCCTGCGCGAAATGCACGAAGAGCACGGCGAATACACCGAGCAAGACGCCGCGGTGGACTTTGCCCACTACCTGCAAGGCGCAGACCTCGGCCACCTGCTGGAACTGCGCTACACCGACCGCCGCCGCGTGCACAACCTCAAATACTTTACATGGGTTGAACAACAAGGCAAAAGCTCCGACGAACTGCGCGCCCAGTGGTACGACCGCGAATACTGGAAGCGCGTGCAGGAACTTGTGCCCAAGATTGACGAACTCATCAAAGAGTTCAACCGCATGGTGTTGGAAGGATAGGTTTCTGCTACAAACCCGCCCCTGCAGTTGTGGGGGCGGGTTTGTTATTGCTCTGCATGTGGGGTAAAAATGAAAGAAATTTTACCTGCTCCTGAAGATCTGGTGCTTGTTGCCATTTTGCCAAAGCCGAGCGATTTTGAAATTGCCCGCGTGCTGGGCTGGTATCGCATTCCGCTTGCCACTGCACCCAAGGTGGTCGCGGTAGACTGGCTTGCGTTTTACCAACCGGCTTCGTTTGGCGAGCGTAAGTGGCGAATAGAGTGGGTGGCGCCGGTAGAAGGGCACGAACTCACTACCCGCGCCGCCCTCTTTCGCGATGAGCCCGATCACCCCCGCGCGCACGAAACCTACTACAAAATCCAACTTGGCGCGCTTCAACGCCTCCCCCGCCCCATCCTCGCCAAGCGCTGGAAGCGCCTCACCTTCCTTTACACCACTGGCGAACGCCTGCTGGGTGCCCAAACTTTGCACGACCTTGTGGTGGATGGGCAGGAGCGTCGTTTGCTCTGGCAGGCGCTGCGCGAGCGCGCTTCTCAACCTTACCGCGCCGCTCACCCTCAGGCCGAAATACCGCCCGAAATTTTGGCCTTGCTTTCGCTTGGCATGAAAGGCGAGAAATAAAAAAGCGCCGCCGGGGGTATCGGCGGCGCTTGCGGCGGGTTTGGGTTTACCCGCCGAGGAATTTTTCCAACGCTTCTCTGCTGATGCGGTAGGCTTTGCCGATTTTGCGCGCCGGCAAATCGCCCGCTTCAATGGCGGCTATCACATCTTCCTCCGAAACACGCAAAATCTGCGCCGCCTCGGCGGGGGTGAGCACCGGCGGAATTTCGCTGGAAGTGCTTTGCGGCGCTTTTGGCTGTGCCTGCTGTGTCATGCCGCTCATGGTTTGCGAAATCATGTTCCCGATCCCCATTCCGGCGCCGATGCCGGCTGTGAGGCCTGCGCCTCCGCTCGGATTTTGAGCCGCCTCGCGCATAGCGTCCGCCGCTTGGAGTTGGGCGTAAATTTGCGGGTCAAGCAGGCCGCGCGCCCGCAGTTCCTCGGCCGTGTTCTCGGACGGCGTCAGGCTTGCAATCACAAACGACTTGAGTTCAAGGCCAATGGCCTCAAATTCGGCCGCGGCTTTTGCCCTTACCCCCGCGCTTATTTCGTCAAGCCAGCCGAGGATGTCTTGCACGGTGCTGTATTTGCCCTTCATTTCGCCGAACATATCGGTGAGACTGCGGAGCAAGCGGCTGCGGAGGTCGTTTTCAATATCCGACATGAGGTAAATGCCGCGCGTGCCCACAATTTGGGTTACGAATTGTTGTGGGTCTTTCACCTGATACGAGTAGGTGCCGAACCCTTTGAGCAGCAGCCAGCCTAAGCCCACGCCGGGGGTTTGCACGGGGATTGGCTGCGGCGTGCCCCACTTGCGGTCGCGGAATTCGCGCATGGATACAAAATAGACCTCCGCCGTGAACGGCGAGCGGTCGTTGAACGCTTTTCCGAGCACGTTGATGAGCAACGGGATGTTGGCTGTGGTGATGGTGTGCCGTCCCGGGCCGAACACGTCAAGGGCTTTGCCGTCGCGAAAAAATACTGCCGCTTGGGATTCGCGCACAATCACTTGAGAACCGATCCGGAAATCCCCCGGCCCCACTTCCGGAAAGCGGTGCACTATTTCGTTGGGCATTTCGTCAGGCCATTCAATTACATCAAACACTCTCGCCATCTTTCTCTCCTTGCTAAGGGTGTCAAGGCATTGGGTGCCTTTTGAGGGGGGAGGGTTAGTCGGTGGAAAGTATGACTTCCTCGCGCCTGTTGAACGCTTCTATGGCTTTGCGGGCGATTGCCAACAGGTCGTTCATGGCTTTGGGGAAATCCTCTGTGCCCACGGCGGCTTCTAAGCGGTCAACGCCCGCTTTTATTTCGTCCGTGAGGTCAAGCAGGGATGAATCGTAGGCGTACAAGCGGGCGAGTTCTTCATCTTCAACTTTGATGGCGTCAAAGAGCCCTGCATAACCGTAGGAAGCCGTGCGCAGTTGGTCGGAGAAGGTGCGTAAGCGTATGGCAACTCCTTCCAAGTCGTCCAAGTAGCCAAATTCCCCTGAAGCCACGAGGCGGCGCTGTATTTCGGTTAGCCGACGCCATTGCTCGTCAACTCTGGAGGCAATGGTGAGCCGCAGTAATTTGTCGGCGTCGCGGCGGTGTTCCTTTTCCCTGTAGCCGCGAAAGCCCGGAATTTTCTCAGCGAGTTTTTCCAGCGCGTTTTCCGCTTGTTGGATTCTGGCGTTGAAATCTGGATGTTGCATGATTGCCTCTCCTTGGTTTTGATAGAGCCTGTGTTTTGACGCTTTTCTGAACATAGGATAGCACATAATTCAGCGCTGGGCAACTGCTACAGAAGCAAGCGCGGCAGGTGAGGCTTCGGCGCGCTTGCATGTGACGCTTGTTCGTTACGCAGCGGGGCGGTGAATGGTATAATTTTTTACCGAGCGATTATTTCTGGGCGTAGCGGCGGCTTTCCTTTGCAACTGCGGCATGCCCGCTTACGCTTTTCATGGAGGCCAAGATGGATTTTGCACTTTCTAAAGAGCACCAGATGGTCGTGGACATGGTGCGCAGGTTTGGCGCCGAAGCCGTTCCGGTGATTCGGGAATACGACCGCAAACACGAGCCCGCGCCGCTCATCCCCCGCATGGCCGAATTGGGGATTTTAGGCGTGGGCATTCCTGTTAAATACGGCGGTCAGGGGCTGGATTACATCTCGCTTGGCTTGGTGTGCGAGGAACTGGAAGCGGCCGATTCTACCCTGCGGGTGGTGATGTCGGTGCACATGGGGCTGTGCGCGCAGACCATTTTCCACTGGGGCACCGAAGAGCAAAAGCAGAAATACCTCGTGCCCCTCGCCAAGGGTGAAAAAATCGGCTGCGGTGCGTTCACCGAGCCCGGGCACGGCTCGGATTTTGCCCACATTCAGATGACGGGGCGCCGCGAGGGCGATTATTACATCCTCAACGGCGAAAAAATGTGGATTTCGCTGGCGTCGCTGGCCGATTACGCCATCGTCACCGTCCGCACCAACCCCGAAGCCGAAAAGCCGCACCGCGGCCTTTCCACTTTCATCGTTGACCTGCACTCGCCGGGCATCAAGCGCGGGGACATCAAAGGCAAACTCGGCGTGCGCGCCGGTTCCACCGGCTGGATTGCTTTTCAGGATGTGAAGGTGCCGGTGGAAAACCGCCTCGGCGAGGAGGGTGAAGGTTTCAAAATCACGATGAGCGCGTTTGACCGCGGCCGCTACACCGTGGCTGCGGGCGCGACCGGCCTCATCCGCGCTTCGTTGGAGGCCAGCGTGCGCTATGCCCGCGAGCGCGAAACCTTTGGTGTGCCCATTGCCCAGCACCAACTCATCAAGCAAAAAATCGCGCACATGGCGCGCGATTACGAAATGGCGCGCGCCCTCTACCTGCAAGCCGGCTGGCAGATGAATCAGGGCAGCCGCGCTACGCGCATGGCTTCTATGGCGAAATGGTTTGCCACCGAAGCGTCGTTCCGCGCGGCCAGCGAAGCCGTGCAGATCCACGGCGCTTACGGCTACAGCGACGAATACGATGTGGAGCGCTACCTGCGCAACGCCCGCGGCGCGATGATTTACGAGGGAAGCAACGAAATCCACACCCTCATCCAAGCCGATTACGCTCTCGGTTACCGCCGCGACAAACCTTTGCGCCTTGAACTGCCGCCCTACGACCCGGAGGAGTGGCAGGAGGAGTAATTTAAGGGCTTAGGAAATAGGGATTAGGTATTCAGGGATTGGGTGTTAGGCGGGAAGCCTTCCCAATCCCTTAATCCCTCAATTCCCTAATCCCTCAATCCCAAAATGGATGGAGGAGGTGTACTTTGAAAATCGTGGTTTTCGTCAAGGTCACGCCCGACACCGCGGCCACCGTCAAGGTGGACGAGTCGGGGAAAGTGACTTGGGGCGATGCCCCGCTGGTGCTCAACCCTTGGGATGAGTACGCCGTAGAAGCCGCTTTGCAGACCAAAGAGGCGCACGGCGGCTCGGTGACCGTTGTCAGCATGGGCGATGAAAGCGCGCTGGAGGCCATCCGCCGCGCCTTGGCCATGGGCTGCAACGACGCTATCCGCATTGAAGACCCGGCCCTCGCCGAAGACGACAGCCTCAGCACTGCCAAAGTGCTGGCTGCCGCGGTGAACAAAATCGGCGATGTGGATATGGTCTTCTTCGGTCGGCAGGCCATTGACGGCGACACCGGCCTCACCCCGCCCCAAACCGCCCGCTTGCTCGGCTGGCCTTACATCGGCTTGGTTTCCGCCTTCCGGGAGATTGACCCCGACGGCAAGAAACTCACCGCAGAGCGCACAATTGAGGAAGGCAGGCAGGTGCTTTCCACCCAATTGCCCGCGGTGGTCAGCGTGGCTAAGGATTTCGGCGAGCCGCGCTACCCCTCGTTCATGGGCATCCGCAAGGCCGCGCGCGCCAAAGTGCCCGTGTGGAGCCTTGCCGATTTGGGCATCGAAGCCCCCGCGGTCAAGGTGCGCTTGCCCGAATTGATGAACCCGCCCAAGCGCGAGGTGCAGTGCGAGTTCATTGAGGGCGACACGCCGGAAGAAATTGCCGAGAAACTTGCCGACAAAATCCTTGCGGAGAAGGTGCTATGAGCAAGCAGATTTGGGCTTACATTGACCATTTCAAAGGCGAACCGCTGATGCCTTCGTGGGAGGGCATCGGCGCGGCGCAGATGTTGGCCGAGAAATTGGGCGGCGAGGTGGTGGCGGTGATTTTGGGCAGCGGTATGGACGACGCGGTGCAGCGCGCCTTCCACTACGGCGCGGCCAAGGTCATCGTGGCCGACGACGCCACCCTTGCCGATTATCGCCCCGAACCCTACACCGAAACTTTAGCCAAAGCCGCGCAGGAGCACAACCCCGCGGTCATCCTCTTCCCCACCACCACCCGCGGCCGCGAACTTGCCGCGATGACCGGCGCGGCGTTGGACGCGGGCGTGATTGCCGACATCATTGACATGGACGTGGAAGACGGCAAAATCGTGACCACGCGCCCCGTTTACGCGGGCAAACTGTTGGCCAAGGCCGTGGCCGAGGGTGAGCCGCAAATCATCACCCTGCGCGTGCGCGCCTTTGCCAAGCCCGAGCCGGATGAAAGCCGCAGCGGCGAGGTGATCAGCGTGCCCGCCGCGCTGAGCGAAGACGCCATCGCCACCAAAGTGGTGGAATACGCCACTACCGAAGGCGGCGTGAGCCTGACCGAAGCGGCGATCATCGTTTCGGGCGGTCGCGGCGTTTCCAACAACCCGCGCTTGCAACCGCCGCCCGACATCACCGATGAAAACGAAATTGAGGTCTGGCGCGGCAAGCAGGGCTTCAAACTCATTGGCGAACTGGCCGAAACCTTGGGCGCGGCGGTTGGCGCAAGCCGCGCCGCGGTGGACGCGGGCTACATCCCCTACGAACACCAAGTCGGCCAGACCGGCAAGGTGGTTTCCCCCGACCTGTACATCGCCTGCGGCATTTCCGGCGCCATTCAGCACCAAGCCGGAATGCGCAACAGCAAAATCATCGTTGCCATCAACACCGACCCCGAAGCGCCGATTTTCAAACTGGCGCGCTACGGCGTGGTTGGCGACCTGTGGGAAATCGTGCCCGCGCTCAATGAGGCGTTCAAGAAGAAATTGGGGAAGAAGTAGCGCCGTCTCGGCTTCAATTTTGCTAAAAGCCGGTGGCTCGCCCCACCGGCTTTTTTCGCACGACACGGCCAATCGGTGGATAGTAACGCAGAGACGCAGAGAGAAAGCAAAGACGCAAAAGACACAAAGAGAAAACCACAGATTACACAGATTAGCACAGAGGAGAAGATTGGCAATTTAGGATTTGCGGATGTTCCCTGAAATCGGTGTAAATCTGTGATAATCGGTGGATAGTAACGCAGAGATGCAGAGAAAGCAGAGGCGCAGAGGGCGCAAAGAGGTTGACGCCAAGGACGCCAAGGGTAACGCAGAGGCGCAGAGAAGCGCAAAGGACGCAAAGAAAAAATTTCTGTGTTTTCTGTGGTGTTTCTGTGTCCTCTGTGGTTTTCCTGCTCAATCGGTGGATAGGGACGCCAACCCCCGTAACCATTTTCCCTCCGCTTGCGTCTAAGCGCAATGGAGAGTATCATTTTGACACTTGGCAGCCGTGGAATTGGCTCATGGAAATAGTGGCCTGCAGAAGGAGAGAAGTATGAAAATTCGTAAAACTATTCTCATGCTGAGCGTGCTGGCGCTTTTGCTGTTGGCGCTTAGCGCTTGTACTCAGGGTGGGGATTTGCCCAAACCACCGGTTGGGGGTGGCTCGCTGCCTATGCCCACGGCGGCTACCGGGTTTGAACTGCCCGCTACTGCGCCGCCTCTGCCTTCGGTTGGTGCTACGCCCGGCTCTACGGCGGTTGCAACCCCTTCCTCTCCGGCTACGCCGGATTGGCAAAGCGTCAAATCTCAGGCCTCTGCCATTCAGCAAAAGGCCACTGAGGTCCAACCGGCTTTCCAGAAAATAGCGGACGCCGCGGCGCAAATTAAGCAGAACGAAACTGACCCCAACGTGCGCTCCTTGGCCTCCCAAATTGCCGACCTTGCCGCTCAAGCCGAGCAGGACGCGGCGCAAATTGCCGTGACTGCCAGCGACATCAACTACCGCATTGACCATTCCGAGGCCACCACTTTGCGGCTTTCGGATGACATTGGCAAGATGGCCGACCGTATCGGCGAAATGGCCGACCGCATCCTCTGGACTGAGGGGCAAATCGGTGTGATGGCCGACCGCATTGTTCACAGTGAGCATCTGATAAACGATGGCACTCAGCAAACGATTGACCAAATTCAAGAGACCTTGAAGCAGATTACCGATTGGACTAACGAAATGGCGGCACAGGCTGCGGCCATCAAGCGCGAAACACAGACTTCGCAATCCGGCGGCCAGCAGTCTAACGCTACACCCGCGGCTGGCAGTGCTGGGAACACGGCCACAGCCGAAAGCAGCGGTAGCCAAACCGAAAATTCCTCCGGCGGCAACACCGCGGGCGGCAACACCGGCGCGGGTGGTAACCCAACCGTCAGCGCCGGCGCGGCTGGCGGCGCGGCAACCGCTCAGCCCTCCAAAGCCTCGGTGCGGCGAATTGAAGTACTTAGCGGTACAATTGCTTTGAATGCCGATTCTCTGCAGAAGAGCCTGAAATCGGCCAAAGAAAATGCCTTGGCGCTCGGCCAAGATGGGCTTGCCGACGTGCTGATGCAGGCGCAGGCCGCCGCGGCTCAAATTTCACTCGCAGCGAGCGATCTGAATGCCCGCGCCAAGGTTGCGGATGAATTGACGCCGCAGTTGGCCCAACAGGGACGGCAGGCCAAAGCCCAAATTGATTCGGCCATTCAGGCATTGGTAGACGCCCTTTCGCAAGCGCAGGCCGCTGCGCAAAATTTGCCCGCAGGCGATGCCAAAGCCAAGTCCATCCGCCGCACCCTTGAAGCCGCAACAATCACTACCGAATACATGCGCACTTGGAATAACGAACTTGGTAACATACTTGGCGGGCAATAGGTTTTGTTCATCCTTCGTCCACGGCAATGAAACATATCCTCAAGCCTCGGGGCGCGGTTGCGCCTTGGCCTTCCCACCCCGATTGGCGTTCGGCTACTTGTGGTAGGGATATAATGTGAACATGCGGCGATACGTTCTTGTTTGGACAGGCACAAGTGCACGCTTCCCCGTGCCGGAAGAAGGGGAAATAATACTCGGCCGCGATCCGTCCAAAGCGGATGTGGTCTTGCCGGTGCTCACCGTTTCGGCGCGCCATGCCCGCATCTGGTGGGAGGATGACTCCCTGTGGCTGGAAGACCTCGGCAGCACCAACGGCACTTATTTGAACGGCGAGCGTATTAGCGGGCGCCGACGCTTGACGGTCGGCAGCGAAATTGGCTTGGGGCGGCATGTAACACTGCTACTCAAAAAAGAAGCGCCCCCTTCTCGCCCAAAGGCCGCGGAAAAACGCCACTTGGCTACCGTTTTTGCCGCAGCCGCCAGCGAGCCGACCGAGCCTTTGCAATCCCCTCCGCCTTGGTTGGTGGTCTCCTTCCCCGGTCAAACGCCAAGGAGTTATTTGCTTTCCCAGCCCGAGGTCACCTTGGGAAGCGCGCCAGATAATTCGGTGGTTTTGCCCGCCGGTTTGCCTGCCCATTATGCGCGTCTGCGGCGTTTGCCCGAAGGCAATTACCGTTGGGAAACTTTGGTGAGTGAGTCCTTGCCGTTGGTAAAGGGCAAGTTTGCCGCTTCTTCCTTTGACCTGCACCCGGGGGATGAAGTAACCGTGCAGGTTGGTGAAGGCAAAGCGTTGCATTTGCTCTATCACCGGCCGCACGGTGATGTTTTGGAGGAGCGCGAAGGCGAAATTCTTTTCGGCGACCGCGAGAGGATAACAATAGGCCGTTCACCCGACAACGACGTGGTGCTGGATTCGCCAACCGTGTCCCGCCATCATGCGGTTGTGGAGCGGATCAAGGAAGGCGTATTCCGCCTGCGCGATTTGGGCACTCCAAACGGCGTTTTTGTCAACGGCCGGCGGGTGAAAAGCGCCATCCTCAAAGCCGGCGACAAGGTGCAAATTGGCCCTTACCGCTTTGTGGTCGGTGGGCATGGCTTGGAGCGCTATGCCAAGGGCGGGGGTGTGTGGCTTGCCGCGGTTGGTTTGAACCAGTTTGTGCGGCGCGACCTCAACATTTTGCAGAACATCTCGCTGGTCATTGAGCCGCGGGAACTGGTGGTGATTGTGGGGCAGAGCGGCAGCGGTAAAACCACCCTGCTCAACGCCCTTTCGGGCTTTGCCCCTGCCTCGCAGGGCGAAGTGGTGGTCAACGGCGTGAACATTTACCGCAATTTTGACGCCGTGCGCCACCATATCGGCTATGTCCCCCAACAGGATATTATCCACAAGGAACTCACGGTTTGGGAGGCCTTGGAATACGCCGCGCGTTTACGGATGCCGCCCGATACCACAGCCGAAGAGCGACGCGCGCGCATCAACGAAGTGCTGGAAGATTTGGACTTAGCCCACCGCCGCGATGTGCCCATCGGCAAACTGAGCGGCGGGCAGCAAAAGCGCGTTTCCATCGGCGTGGAACTGCTCACACGCCCCGGCCTTTTCTTTTTGGATGAGCCGACTTCCGGCCTTGACCCCGGCACCGAAACCGCTTTCATGCACCTTTTACGCCGCCTTGCTGACCAAGGTTGCACGATTGTGCTTGTTACCCACACCACCAAGAATGTGGCGCTTGCCGACAAAGTGGTCTTTATGGCGCGCGGCGGCTATTTGGCATGGTACGGCCCTCCTCAGGAAGCGCTGGCCTATTTTGACCAGTTCCGCTCTGATGAGGAACGGGCGCGTTCCCCCATGACTTTTGATGATATTTACACCTTGCTGGACGACCCTAAAAACGGTTCTCCCAAGGATTGGGCTGAGCGTTTTCGCCACCACGAAGCCTACAAGCGGTACATTACCTTGCCCCTGCGCGCCAAGCAAAGCCTGCCTTCGTTAGATGAGGATGCTCGCCGATCGCTGATGCTTTCGGCAGAATTGGGGACGAGTTTGCCCGCGCGCCGTCACACCAAAAAGCCACTTGCTTCGGGCGGTGCGCCGCCTTCGCGTCAGATGTTTGTGCTCTTTTCGCGCAACATCCGCGTTTTGATGCGCGATCGCTTTGGCTTGGTGCTCATGCTCGCCGTAGCGCCGCTGGTCGCTTCGCTGGACTTTTTGCTCGCGGCGTTGTTGGGGCGCGCCCCCTTTGACTTCCAGCGCGGCAGTTTTTCAACCGTGATGGTTACGCTTTTCTCGCTCACGGTTTACGCCGTGATGGTCGGCAGCCTTTCGCAGATGCGCGAAATCATCAAAGAAAGGGACATTTACCGCCGCGAACGGCTGGTGAATTTGCGCTTGTGGCCCTATGTGACCTCCAAATTTGGCGTGGCGGTGCTGATGGCGTTTTATCAGGCCGCGTGGTATGTTGCGTTGCATTACCTTGCTTTCAAAATGCCCGGCGGCTGGCATGAGGCCGCTTTGATTTACCTCACCCTCACCCTCACCACCTTGGGCGGGATGATGTTGGGGCTATTTTCTTCAGCCTTAGCGCCCACGGCAAGCGCCGCGCCGTTGATTGTGATTTTGTTCATGGTTCCGCAAATTGTGCTCAGCGGCGTGCAAATTCCGCTGCCGAACGCAGTGAGCGCGGTTTCCAGCACCCGCTGGGGCTTTGAAGGCTTGATGGCAATCACCGGCGTGGGTAGCGACCCGATTTCCGATGCCTGCTGGCGGTTGCCGCTGGAAATGCGCGCTTCTATGACGGTGGACGATGAAACTGCCCTCTGCCGGTGCATGGGGCTAAACTTGCTCAATCCCAAATCATGCAATTTCCCCGGCTTGGGGCAGTATGCCCTGCCTCAGGCCAGTCAGCCGCCGCCGGTTGCGCCGGTGAAGCCCGGTCCCCCGCCGCCTGAGCCGGAACTCCCCCCGCCGCCGCCCAAGCCAGCCCAGCCCGCCGATTCTGTGGCAATGGCGCAGTATTTCAACGCCCTACAGGCCTATCAGGCCAAGGTCAAGGCAACCCAAGAGGCCTACAAAGCCGAAATGGCCGAATATCAGGCGCGCGTCAATATCTACAGCGCGCAGATGTACGCCTATCAGCAGGCATTGGTGCGTTGGCAGATGACCCGCGCCTTGGCGCTTGGCCCCGCCAAAGGCCTCATAGAGCGCGCTTTGCAAGATTACGGCTGGACTTTTGTTGACAAACGCCGTCCTGCCTTGTATTATCGCAAGGTGCTCGGCACTTGGGAAGGGCAGGGCATTATAATCGCCATTCTCTTCTTGGCGGTTTGGGGCGTGCTCTGGCTTCGCGACAGGCTGTAACCACATTCATAATTCGCAATTCATAATTCGTAAATCGCAATTACCATGTTCAAACGCTCCCTTCTTTTTGCCATTTTGCTTTCCATCGCTGTGTTGGCAGCCGCCTGCAGCGATGAAGTGCATGATGCGGCAGTAGAAGCAACCGCACGCGCCCTTCAAACCACAATACCGATGACGGCGACGCAGCGCGCCACGCTCATACCCAACCCCTACGAGCAGTTGCGGACTGCGCAGGCTCAGGCAACTGCAGTCGCCGCCGGTGTACAGGCTACTATGACGGCCGTCAGCCGCTTTCAAGTGCAACAAGCGGACGCTACCGCGCAGGCTTTTGCCCCCGTTATTGCTGAGTTGCCCTTCTTTGGGGTTGACCCCAACACCGAGGGACGCCCGGGCTGGCTTCACCCCCCGCTAACGCTTACGGCCAAGGGTTATCATTCTTACACTTACGGCACCGATTATCCCCGAACCGTGGTGCGTGATGGCGTTTTGTCTTCAAAGATAACTTGGAACACGCGCTACGGCACCGGCGGCTGCGGGTTTGTGCTGCGCGCCAACGGCGATGAGCAAAAGCCCAGCCAGTATGTGGTGCTGATGACGCGCGGCGGTTGGCTTTTCTTTCTAATTTTCAAGGATGGGCAAATAGCCAACCTCAGGCCGATAGCCATTCGGGATAAAGATAGCAAGTATGATTGGCACAACGACGCAACCAACGAACTGACGGTAGTGATGAGAAACGACCGCATAGCGGTTTACACCAACCGAGTTTTGCACAAGGTGTTTGACCCCAACGAAATGCCTTCTTTGTATGTGCCGGTTGCCGCGCCACCGCCTTCTGTGGCGGGGGAAGTGACGCCCCCGTCTTTGCCCCCGCCCCCGCAGCCGCCGGCTTCGCGCGAGGGGTTGGCCTCGTATCTCGCGGCGGTAGAAGCCTATCGCTCCCAAGTTGCTACGTTGCTAAACAATTACGTGCGTCGGCTGAATGCTATGATCAAGAGCGAAAACAACCCATCCAAACGGGCGGCGCTTGAAGGCTACCGCGCTACCATTTTGCAAGAACGTAGTTTGTTGAATAAATCCGCCTCTGCCATTCAGTTCTATGTTCAGCACCCTGATGCAGATCTCAACTTTGGCGCGGGCTTCCTTTCCTTTGTGGCCGCGGCCGAATCATCCTACGCCACTTGCAATTTCCACGATAGTTGGCTTTGGGTGTTGGATGAGGGAGGGTGATGGCCGGTGTCCAGGTGCCCGGATGACCAGATGACCAGATGCCCGGATGCCCGGATGCCCAGTGCCCGGTGCTCTTGTCCCAATCCCTCAATCCCCTAATTCCTAATTCCTTCCGAGGTACCCCATGCCCCTTGTTTGGGAAGGCTACCGCTTGGGTGGTCGCTATGAAATTCAAGAACTGCTCGGCGAAGGTGGAATGTCGGCAGTTTACAAGGCATTTGACCACAATCTCAAGCGCACTGTGGCCGTAAAAATCATCCACCCGTATTTGGTAGAGGATGAAGACTTTATTCAGCGTTTTGAAACCGAAGCGCGCGCCGTTGCCCAACTCAACCACCCCAACATTGTGCAGGTGTATGACTTTGCCGCCGAGGGCGAACTTTACTACATGGTGTTGGAGTACGTGCCGGGGGAGACTTTACGGGCGGTGCTTGACCGCTTAGAAGAAAAGGGCGAGCGCATTCCCCCGGCCGAGGCCGTGGATTTGCTCTCGCAGGTTTCAGACGCTGTTGATTACGCCCACAAGCGCGGCATGGTACACCGCGATTTGAAGCCCGCCAACATCATTTTGCGCCCCACCGGCGAGCCGGTGCTCACCGATTTCGGGTTGGCGCGTTTGATGGGGAGCACCCGCCGCACGCGCACCGGCATGGTGCTGGGCACGGTGTTTTACATGGCGCCCGAGCAGGTGCTGGGCGAGCATGTTGACCACCGCGCCGACATTTACGCATTGGGGGTGATTTTGTTTGAAATGTTGACGGGGCGCTTGCCGTTTGAGGGTGAATCTCTGACCGAAGTGATGCAACATCACCTTCATTCCCCGGTTCCTGACCCTCGCGAGATTGTGCCGAGTTTGCCCCCTGCTTTCACCGAGGTGGTGCGGCGGGCTATGGCTAAAAAGCCCGAGGATAGGTTTCAAAGCGCGGCCGAGTTCAAAGAGGCTTTGGAAAAGGCCCTGGGGGATGGCGACAAGCCGCCAGCGGAAGGTGCTTCTTTGAAGCGCACTGTAGTGGAAGCAGCGGCCGGCTCTTTGGCGGGCACGGTGGTGGAGCCTGCTGTTCAGGCAGAGCCAGCAGAGGCGGGCGCTTTGTCTGCCGCCCGGCAAACGCCGCCTGCTAAGGGCAAAATCGCCTCGGCAGTGAAAGAGGCCTCCAAAGAGCGCAAAAAGCCAACTTTGCTCCACATGGCTTCGCTTGAAAGTGCAATGCTGGCCGGGGTTTTTGGGGGCGCGGCTTATGTGGTTTCAGCGCCGGTTTTGCTTTGGGCGGCTGTGGCGTGGTGGGCTATTGCTGTTTTGATTTTGCTCCGCTACTTGCCCGAGTGGTGGGCGCTATCACGGGCTTACCAACTTGTCCTTATGAACGACCGCGGCCGCTCTTCCCAGCACAAATCTACCCCTGCGGGTTTGCCGTTTCGTTTTCAAATACCTCGCTTGGAATTCCCAAACGACATGGAATTAATGGCGTTTCCGGCGGCGTTGGCGGCGGTGTTGACCACGGGGGTAGGCCTCGCGGCCGTTTTTGGAGCGCCCGCAACTTGGCTTGCGCTCACTTGGTTGGTCGTGGCTACGCCCGTGTGGTTTTTTCATCTGCGTTTTTTAGCCCTCAATTTTTTACAGCCGGGCGTCTTGGAGCGCATACATTTTGGGCATTTTTTGATAGCGCTTTCGCTGGGGGTGGTGGCGGTACCCGGCATTGCCTTAGCCTATAACTTGCCCAAGTGGCTGCAGGGCGGCGTTTTGATTCTCTCATTGGGTGCTTTTGGCGTTGGGGGGATGCTCGGTTCACTCACTTTGATTTTCCTTTTGCGCCGCGCGCTCAGCACTGGCCTGCCGCGCCCCATTTTTGCTCCGTTAGTGTTTTTTATCAGCCCGTTGGTGGCAGTTTATGCCATTTTTACTTTGCTGCTGCTGGATTATTTGAGCCGTTCCGGCCTCTTTATGCCCCCTGTGGTCTTTGTGCTTACCGTGTTTACGGCGTGGGGTATTGATTTGGCCGGGGTAGTGCTTGCTGTGATGGTTTATCAAGGTTATCATCGTGTGAAAGTTCCGTTCAGCGCGCTAAGTTGGGGGACGGTGGACGTTTTTGTTGGGTTTGGCTTGCTTGGGGTGGCAAGTTGGGGGATTGGCCTCCGAGGACAACTGGTATCGGCCATCACTGTAGTGAGTGCTTTGGCTGGCGCTTTACTTTTCTTTGTGATAGCATGGGAGTATCATCGGCGCTTCGCGCGTGGCTGACGATAAATTACACCTGTTGACCGAGCATGTTTGAAGTTCGCCTACTTTCGGAAGGAGGAGCGGCTGTGTCGGATAAAATAGATTATCGTATTCATGGCAACGATTTGCAAATGGTGGAAATCATCCTTGACCCGGGAGAAGGTGTACGCGCCGAAACCGGTACCATGACCTTCATGGAAGAAGGAATTGAAATGGAAACGACCACCGGTGGTGGTTTTTTGAAGGGCCTGAAGCGGGCGCTGGCCGGAGAAAAGTTTTTCACCACAATTTTTTACAACTCTGGTAGCAAGCCTGCCAGCGTGGCCTTCGCCGCCCCTTACCCGGGCAAGGTGATCCCGCTGGATTTGAGCGCCGAGAACGGCGAGTTTATCTGCCAGCGCGACGCTTACCTCTGCTCGGCCAAGGGCATAGATGTCACCATTACCTTTAGCAAGCGGCTTGGGGCGGGGCTTTTCGGCGGCGAGGGCTTTATTTTGGAAAAACTTGTCGGCGATGGGCTGGCCTTCATCCACGCGGGCGGCACTGTGATTGAGAAAAAACTTGCGGTTGGTGAAACCTTGATGGTAGATACCGGCTGCATTGTGGGTTTTTCTGCCAGTGTGGATTACAGCATCCGCCGCATCAAGGGCTTTAAGAACATGCTTTTTGGCGGTGAAGGGCTTTTCTTGGCAACGCTGACCGGGCCGGGAAAGGTCTACTTGCAAAGTCTGCCGCTTTCGCGCCTTGCCGATAGGATTATCCATGCCGCTCATTCGGAAGTGGGCGAAGAAAAGGGCATTGCTGGAGTCGGCGGTAGTATCCTTGGTGGCTTTATCAGCGGCTCGTAAAATGAAAACGCAGAGGCGCAGAGAAGACAGAGACGCAAAGGGAAAACCACAGATTACACAGATTAGCACAGATGAGAAGATTAGCGATTTAGGATTTGCGAAAGGACGCCAAGGGCGCCAAGGACACAAAGGACGCCAAGAAGAATTTTTCTGTGTTCTCTGTAAATTTCTGTGTCCTCTGTGGTTTTTTCTTTCAACCAGTGTAAATCTGTGTCAACCGGTGGATGGTAACTACATGCGGATATTGATTGACGGATGGGCGCTTTGCCGCGCTCCGTCTTCGCCTGCGGCAATACATTCTTGGGGGGCAGTTTTGGCACTTTCTGATCAGGCTGAGGTGCTGATTGCCTGTCCGGAAGAGCCGCCCGCGTCGCTGAGCGACTTGCCCCATCACGCCGTTCCGTATGCGGCAAGGGCGGCTGCCCGATTGCATTGGGAGCAACGCGCCCTGCCCATGATGGCGCGCTCGTGGCGTGCTGACGTGCTTTATGGCACCGGCGGCTTGCCGCTTTTGGGCAATTTGCGTCGCGTGCACACCCCAGCCCCGGAATGGGGCGAAGGCCCGCGCGGTTTTTACTCTCGCCTGCAGGTCTCGCTCGGCGCAGGCGGCGCAACGCGCGCCGTTTCCCCGCCCGCTGGGTTGGACGCCCCCCCACCGCCTCCCATTCCGCTTTCCGAAAGTCTACTACCTGAGCCTTTGCCGCCGGAGTATGTGCTCTACCACGCGCCACCACGCGGCGAGCCGCTGGTGCGCGCTCTCAACGCATGGTTTGGGTGGGCGGCGCGCGGTATCGGCGGTAACTTTCCCTTGCTTTTGCTCGGCGTTGACCGTTTGCCTCCCAATCTGCCCGATGATTGGGAAGAAACCCTTATCCCTTACCCCGCCGTGCCTGCTACGCTGTTGCCGCTGGTGTATCATCGCGCTGCCGCGCTCTTTCACCCCGCCCCCGGCGAGCCTTGGGGGTCGCCTATGCGCTTGGCGATGGCGTGGGGTATTCCAGTTGTAGGCTTAGAAGAGCCCACAACTGCGGCGCTGGTGGGCAAAGCCGCGTTTTTAGCCCCAGCAGACGATGAGCGCGCCCTTGCCGCCGCTTTAGTCACCACCGTGGTGGAAAGCGAAGTGGCCGATGCCCTCAAACTTGCTGGCCTGCATCGGGTTTCTGAATGGGATGAGGCCGCCTTTTGGAATTGGCTTACCCATCTCGGCACCGATTCTTGAATGTGTATCCACAAAGATGCATAAATTGAGAACTGAGAGAAGAATTGAGGGAGGAAACCACAGAGAAAACAGAATTTTTTCTTTGCGCTCTCTGCGTTACCATCCACCGATTGACACAGATTTACACCGATTGAGGAAAGAAACACAGAGAACACAGAAAAAAAATCTGTGCTAATCTGCGTAATCTGTGGTTTCCCCTTTGCGTCTTTGCGTTTTCCTCTGCACCTCTGCGTTCATCCTTGGCTGCCCCAAAACTTACACGCGAAATCATTGCATCACTTTGTGCATCCAAACACGTTCAGGTCATCCAAACTGAAATGCCCCTCTTGCCAACGGGTTAGAATTTCTGCCAGCAGTTCCCCTGAGCCCCTGCAGGTGCCGTTGGGCAACCTGTTCTTCACTTGCGATAAAATCTGCTTGCGCTGTTGCTCTGTCTTGGGCTGCGCCATACCGGTGGAATTGAGGCTGTTTGAACTCGTTTGTTTGGACTGTTTGCTGTATTCCACCGAGATGTTTTGCGCATGCACCCCAAACACACAATCGTTTTCCACTTTCCCTTTTATAGTGAACAGGTAAGTAATTTTCACTTTCACCCCAAGGTCTACCGAAATGGTTACCGTGCCGGTTTGGGGTTTGCACTCGCGCGCGGCCTCAATCAGGCACTGGATGTTCGTGCCACACGGCAGCAGGGTAGGGGTTGGGCTTGGGGTGGGGCTGATGGCTGGGGACGGTGTTCCGGTCGGCTGGAGCGACATCTGAATTTGCGGCAGCGAGCAGGCGCTCAGGATGAGAATGGCTACGATTAGGGCTAACATGCTAAGAGATGCAACACGGTTGCTCATTTTCAAACTCCTTTTAGGTGGCATGGCCGGTCTTTTTCCACGAAATGGCGTAACTGTTCGGGCACGACAAAGAAAAACCACAAATTCCGCAGAAAAATCTGTGCTAATCTGTGATTTTCATCCACCGATTGACACAGATTTACACCGATTGAGGTAAAACCACAGAGAACACAGAAATTTTCCTTTGCGTTCTTTGCTTCCTCTGCGCCTCTGCGTTCCTCTGTGCCTCTGTTTCCTCTGCGTCTTTGCGTTACCCTTGGCGTCCTTCGTGCCTTTGGCGCCCTTGGCGTTACTTTCTTGGCGTCCTTGGCGTTAACCTCTGGCGTCTCACACTCGTAACTTCTTGCATTCTCAATGGCCTATTTCCTCGTGGCTGGATAGTTGCCCGATTTTATGATAACCTATTTGCCGTCTTTGCACAAATTCGTTGGAGGTTTTCATGGCGATAATAGCAGTGTTCGGCAGTGCCTTGCCCAAACAAGGTGATGCGGATTACGAAGCGGCCTACAGATTTGGCATTTTGCTCGGCCAGGCTGGGCATACAGTGCTTACCGGCGGTTATGCCGGTACTATGGAAGCGGTGTCACGCGGCGTCCTTGAGGGTGGCGGCAGGACGATTGGTGTCACCTGTGAGCAAATAGAAGCCTTTAGGCCACTTGGCCCTAACGCGTGGGTACAAAAAGAAGTGCGCACCAAAACTTTGCTTGAGCGCATAGACAAACTCGCGCAAAATGCTGACGCCGCAGTTGCCTTGCCCGGTGGCCTCGGCACCTTGGCAGAAATAGCAATTGTGTGGAATTTGGTGGCCATTCGCGCGATCCGTCCAATTCCGCTTTTGCTTGTGGGCAGTGGATGGCAGGCCACTTTCAGCGCCATGTTTGAATCACAAGGGCGGTACGTGCACGAGGAAGCCAAAAAACTGCTTCGCTTTTTCCCGAACGGTCAGGCGGCAATGGCCGAACTTTCGCGCTTGTTCCGCGAAAGCAACGGTTCATAGCAATGTGCGATTGGTTTACGGTTGTGCTTGCTTTGCTTGTGGCGGCGCTTGCTGTTTTTTTGATAGCGTTTGGGGGATGGCTCGCCTTTAAGCCACATCGCTACCTCCGTTTCTTTGCCAATACGCGGATGGAGGTGTATCGTTCCCGTGGATGGACTGAGGAGGAGATAAATTATTGGACGCGCGGCTCGCTGATTCAGCGTTTCCTCGGCGGGAAATACTCCGAATGGTTGAAAGACGCCGCCGAGCGCCCAGAGGGGCATAAACGCACCTTGCTTCTCATCCGCACTGCTGGTATTTTGGCGTTCCTTATTGGCTTGGTGATTGGCCTGCTTTGGATTTGGTTGGTGTTTTACAACATCATTGCTTGCCTACTATAAAAACCTGTGGAAAACTCTCGGAAATCTGTGGAAAACTCTGGCCTTCCCTGTGGAAAAAGTGGCCTTTCCTGTGGAAAACGTTGGGTTTGTGGATAACCCTGTGAAAAACCCGTGGAGAGTTCGGGATAACTAAGGGGGAATTGTGGAAACGCTGGGGATAGCACAGGGAAATCACTTTTCAGTCAATTTTGTTAAAAGCCGCGGCCTAAGGCGCCGCTTTCACAAGTTTGTGGTAGCATAAAATGTAGGCTTTTCTCTTTTCACAGAAAGTTGAGTTGTGCAGGAGGTTAAGATGAAGTCCAAGAAGTTTTTGTTGCTTGCCGCACTTGCGCTGATAGCCCTTGCTTTGATGGGGTGTGGGCTATTTTCGGCGATCTCGGGCGCAAAAAAGGCTGTAGAAGAGGCACAAACGCTCGTGCCTACCGTGGCGGCAGCGGCAACTTCCGCAGCCAATGCCCAGTCCCAGCAAAGTAGTGAACCTACCCAAGCCCAACAGTCTCCTACTGAGGCGCCGCATTCTGCGCTGGTTACTGTGAAAACCCCCGACAAGGTCAAAGATCTCAAATCCTTCCAAATCCACTATGTTTTGACGGTGGAATTTCCCAAACGAAACCAAAAATTCGTCATTTTTGACATCAACGATACCGAAGTCCGGAATAATAAGGGGCAGGTGGACTACCACGCTTTGGTCAAAATGCCCATCCAAAACACTTCGTTTGAGGGCATCAGGGTTGGCGACAAGGTTTGGATTTCGGATGGCAAAAATTGGGTTGTTGGCACCGAGGACCAGCTAACGTCCCTAACCCATTTCTCAAGTTCATCGGACATGTTCTTCAGTGATTTGTTTGGCAAGGACGTTTCCGAACTCAAGCGTTCCAGTGAGGACTGGAAATACGTGGGGACCGCTAAGGTCAACGGTGTTGAGACTATGCACTTTGCACTCAAAGAGAACGTTGTTCAAGCATTCTCAGCCGACCAGTTCAACATGCTTTACTCCACTTTGGTGCCAAACCTGAATGTGCATGACCTCAAGGCCACTTCGGCTACTGGCGATGTTTATATTGCCAAAGATGGCTTGCTGGTCAAGGGCTCGTACATTCTCACCGGCGTTGGAAAGACCGACGATGGCAAAGAAGAAACCGTGAAAATTGTGTATCAGTACGATGTTACGCATATCAACGACCCAAACCTCAAAGTCGAGCCACCGAAGGGTGTTACCACTTCTGTGAAAGCGCCTTTCCCGCTCCCGCCCAACGCAAAACTCAAACTGGCGGCTGGGCAGACACAGGTGTTTGAGGTGCAAAACACCACAGTTGACGATGTGATCTCCTTTTTTGCCGAGGCATTGCCCAAGGCCGGTTACAAGATTTCCAACAAGATGGGCGGCTCCGGAGGCTGGCAGTTCAGTGTAACCGGCAAGAACGAGACCTACATGGTTATGGTCGGGCCCGCACCCGATAACCCTGCTAATGTTGATATAGCGATAAGCAAATAATACCGCCCTTGGCTTGCTGAACCGAAAAAGGCTACCCTTGTGGGTAGCCTTTTTCGGTAGGACTTACGCAGTTGCTCGTAGAAGCATTCATTTTCATGTCATGGCGAGCCGCCATAGGCGGCGAAGCCATTCCCCACACGGCGGGGGAGACCGCTTCGGCAGTCTACGACCGCCTCGCGGCGGCACAGAGCAGAGGAAGCGCGTAATTTCTACCTGGTTTGAAAGCGAGTTTTTTATCTTTCTATGGTAAAAAAGGTGTAGTGATAGGCGATTTTGCCGTCCAGCAGGCCGAAAACGTCGTTCCCGTTGCGGACGGTGCCCGCCGAGGAGGTTGCTTCCCATGTGAAATGGCGTGAATTGCCGCGCCCGGAGTAGCCCGTTAGCGTAAATGAGGCATTGGGGAGCAGTTGCTGGAAGAGCGTAACATACCATGAGCGGATGGCGGCTTTGCCGGTGATCGTGCGCGCCGCCGTCACATGCACCGCGCGGTCGGTGTAGAGGCTCACTACTTGGTCTGGGTCGTGGCTGTTGAGGGCATTGATGTAGGTCTCGGTAATGTCGGGCGGCGGCGGGCTAACATTCCATTGGAAGTTTGCAATTGCTTGCCAAATTTGGGGAGGAAGCGTGTCGCGCGTCCAATGCCATTCCCAGAAATTGACCGCGAGCACACCCAAATTCATGGCCGTCTGCATAAATTCGTTCATGTCATGCACCGTGGGCTCCCATGTGCCGTAGCGGTATGCTGACCCCACCGCAAGCATTGGCATATTGGGGTACATCGCCCTAAACTCTCGCACCGAGCGTTGCAATTGCGCCCCCGGGTTGTGCGCGGTAACCCAATACACCTGCGGCATGTTGAAATCACATTTGCTGAGGAATTCATCCCACGGGAAGCCGGGGTGGTAACTCGGGTAACGGAACGAACTGAGGCCAATGAGCACACCGCTTGGCATGTTGGCGCGGAGGGTGTTCATGAAAGTTTTGGCTTTATCGGCCATGCCCGACCTGTCAAATTCCATTTCTGCGTCAATAACGTAGCCGGTTAGACCGAGTTGTTGAGTGCGTTGAGCCGCTATTTTGGCCTCGCCCACGGGGTCGCGGCCGTAGATGTAGTGCCAACCCCAAGCGGTGATCCCCTTGGCCTGCAACGCTTCTACCAGTGGAGGCACAAGGTCGCGATGGTTTGCCCAATCGTAGTTGTATTTGTTCGTGCCGTCGGCAATTTTCACCACTATGTGCGATAACCCCGCCGCGGCGGCTACGTTGGCTATCTTTTGGGGGTCTCCACCCTCGCAGCGGGGAATTTTCCAGATGAACATTCCTTTGCCAGTTATCATACATTCCTCCTCAGTTGGTGCATCCGAGCCTGCTTTGGCTTTCACTTAGTTTAGCACATTTTTTGGCTTCAGGTTTGCTTTGTTGCTGGTTGCGTGCTCATTGCTCGCCGCGCAAATGGATTGGCGACTCGGCTGTTCAGCAGTTCCCCCGCCCAACGACGTAACGACTTCACGACTTCACGACTCTACGACTCACGACCCAACGCCCCACGAATCTGCGCCTTCCCAAACTCTTGGGGTAAAATTTTCCCATGAAAAAGTTGTTGTTTTTAGCGGGCTTGTTCATTTTGGCAATGCTGGCGGGGGCGGCATGGCTGGCTTTTGGCGGAAGCGGGAGCAAAGCAGAGCCTACTCCGTGGGAGCCGCCGCCGGTTTCCGGCTTGGCCGAGCCTACGAGCACGGCTGTTGGCTTCCCATTCCCAACGCCTAACCCGCACGCCCCGCAACTCACCCCAACCCCCGATGCGCCGCGCGTTTTGCCTACGCCCCGCGCCCAGCGCGAACGCTACACCATCCGCGCCGGCGACACCCTCGGAACGCTTGCCCGCAAGTACCGTGTGGGGATTCAAGACATCATTTCCACGAACCACATCAAAAACCCCAACTTGCTCACCGTGGGGCAGAGGCTGACAATCCCTGCGCCGCGCCCGGTGGGCGACGCCCCTCCTTTCAAAATTTTGCCCGATTCGGAATTGGTAAACGGGCCTTATGCGGGGCTGTTTTCGGTGCAGGATTTTGTGGAGCGCCGCGGCGGCTTTCTGCGCTCTTACCGCGAAGAGGTGCACGGCGAGGTGCTCACCGGTGCAGAAATTGTGGAGCGCGTGGCGCAAAATTATTCCGTAAGCCCGCGCACGCTGCTTGCCATGCTGGAATACCGCGGGCACTGGCTCAGCCGCTCCAAAGTGAAGGGCGAAGCCCTTGCCTACCCGCTTGGGTGGCCGAACCCTTACCGGCGTGGCCTTTGGATGCAACTCAACTGGGCGGCAAACGAACTCAACCGCGGCTATTACCTCTGGCAGGTGAACGCTCTGGGCGTGTTTGTAACCGCCGATGGCAAACTGGTGCGCGCCAACCCAACTGTGAACGCGGGCACCGCAGCAGTGCAATACTTCCTTTCGCTCTTACTTGATTACGACCACTGGCAGCGCGCTGTTGGGGAAAAGGGCTTCTTCGCGACCTACAAGCGCTTGTTTGGCTGGCCTTTCGCCTATTCTGTTGAGCCGCTTTTGCCGCCCGATTTGCACCAGCCGCCGATGCAATTGCCGTTTGAAAAGGATGTGCCTTGGCTTTTCACCGGTGGGCATCATCCTGCTTGGGGGGATGGCTCGGCTTGGGCGGCGCTGGATTTTGCGCCCTACGACACACACGGCTGCGCCGTGAGCAAGGCTTGGGTGGTGGCGGTTGCCGATGGGCTGGTGGTGCGCTCCGATCACGGCGTGGTGATGCAGGATTTGGACGGCGACGGCTACGAGCAAACCGGCTGGGATGTGCTCTACCTGCACATAGCGGCAAAAGGGCGCGTCGCGGCAGGTACATACCTGCACGCAGGCGAGCGCATCGGTCATCCATCATGCGAAGGCGGCGTGGCAAATGCAACCCATCTCCACATTGCCCGCAAATACAACGGCGAATGGGTTTCCGCCGATGGCCCCATCCCGTTTGTGCTGGATGGCTGGGTTTCGGCCGGAGCGGGGAAGGCCTACGATGGCTTCCTGCGCCGCGATGGCCGCACACTTGAAGCGTGCGAATGTCGTGCCAAGTCCAACACAATCAAGCGTTGAGTTGCGGTATAATTTGCCCGTGAATACCTATCCACAGATTGACACAGATTTACACCGATTGGAGAAAGAGAACCACAGAGGACACAGAAATTTACGGAGGACACAGAAAAAATCTGTGCTAATCTGTGGAATGTGTGGTTCCTTATCCGCAGATTGACACAGATTTATACCGATTGGAGAAAGAGGACCACAGAGGACACAGAAAAACCACAGAAAACACAGAAATTTACAGAGAACACAGAAAAATTTTTTCTTGGCGTCCTTTGTGCCCTTGGCGCCCTTGGCGTCTCTGCGTTCCTCTGCGCCTCTGTCCCCTCTGCGTCTTTGCGTTTCTTGGCATCCCTTTAGAAAAATTTTGTGACGTTAGTCACATGCACTACTGACCGTTTTCTGGTATGGATTAAAACCACCCCTAAGCGCAGGCTGGAGAGGAGCGATAAATGCAAAAAGTGCCCAGCGAGACTCTGCCCATAGACCGCAAGGCCCGCATGAAAATCCCTTATTTGGGTTTGAAACTGAGGGATCCCAAAGAGCGGATTTGCGATTTTGACGACATTGTCATCCCGTTCACCCCGGAAGAGGCACAGCGGGAAGCGTCTCGTTGTATCCATTGCCCCGACCCTGCGCCGTGTATGCAGGCTTGCCCGGTTCACAACGACATCCCCTCGGCGATGTGGCTGATTGAACAGGGGCGTTTTCTTGAAGCCGCGGCGCTTTATCGTGAAACCAGCGCGCTGCCCGAAATTTGCAGCCGCGTTTGCCCGCATGAGGCACTCTGCCAAGGTGGATGTGTGCGCTCGGCACACGATGGACCAGTGCTGACCGGCCGCTTGGAAACCTTTGTGGTAGATTACGAGCGGCGCGTCAAAGGTGGGCATGTAGAAGTGCCCGTTGGCGAGCCGACGGGTTATAGTGTGGCAATTGTGGGTGCTGGGCCGGCAGGTTTGGCTTGCGCGGAGCGCTTGCGCCAGTATGGGCACGACGTAACTGTTTTTGACGCTAAGCCTGCGCCGGGCGGCTTGCTTGTGTACGGCATTCCTAATTTCAAGTTGCCCAAAGATGTTGTTTTCGCCCGCATCGGAGATTTGGAACGTGCGGGCGTTAAATTTGTTACCAACACTAAAATTGGCGTTGACAAAACGATTGATGACCTTTTCAACGAAGGGTTTGATGCGATTTTCATCGGCGTAGGTGCAAATGTGGATGCGCCGATGAAGGTTGAAGGGGTTGACCTGAAAGGCGTTTATAAAGCCACCGAGTATCTTATTCGTGCCAATGTTGATCCGAAGATTTTGCCGCCCGAAATGCGCGAGCCGATTGACGTGAAAGGCAAGAAGGTCGTGGTTGTTGGCGGCGGCGACACGGCTTCGGACTGCTTGCGCACATCGGTGCGGTTGGGTGCGGCAGAGGTCACGTGCATTTACCGCCGCACCGAGGCTGAAATGCCCGGCGGTGAGAAAGACCGAACGTGGGCGCGCGAGGAAGGCGCGAAGTACATGTTCCTCACCCAACCGGTGAAGTTCATCGGCAACGAAAAGGGCGAATTGACCGCGATTGAATGCGTGAAAATGCGCTTGGGCGAACCCGATGAAAGCGGCCGCCGTCGCCCGATCCCAATTGAAGGCTCTAACTTCATCCTTGAAGCCGACGTAGCGGTGCTTGCCATCGGCTACTGGCCCGATGAAACCATCGGCAAAACCACACCGGGCCTGAAAACCCACAAGTGGGGCTTGATTGTGGCTGATCCAGAAACCGGCGAGACCACCCGCCCCGGCGTTTTCGCGGGCGGCGACGCCGTTACCGGCCCCGACCTCGTTGTCACCGCCGAGGACGCAGGCCAAAAGGCGGCAAAGGGCATTCACAAATACTTGATGAGCCTCGGCGAGAAGAAAGAAAAGGCGTAGCCAGAACTTCCTCCTTACTCCACCTCCTTTATGCGAAGCAGGCGGCTTGAAAACAGCCGCCTGCTTGGGTTTATTGGCCCTTTTCGCATGGAGGACACAGGGGACACGGAGGAAAACGCCGTGTCCCCTGTGTCCTCCGTGTGAGAGATTGCGTTTTGATAACTTACATTACGCATGGATGGTTAACAGGCAACAATTTCGCCCTATGAAACTGGTACACATTTGGCTTTTTCACCCTCACCTATCCCCCAGAGCCTTGCTTCGCGGCGGCTCAGCCCCCTTTCCTCTCCCACTGGGAGAGGAAAGGGGGCGCGCAGCGGGGGTAAGGTGAGGGCGCTGTTGATGCTAAACATGAGTTGATAACTCAACAGACCAACTTATTGTTCTTTCAGCCCCCACTCTATTTTCCCCGCCTGCGCAGGAATTCGCGCTCAAGCGCGGCGGCGTTGCCTACAATACGCCGGTACCACCGCAGGCGAAGGGCTTCGCGCTCATCTTCGCTCATCTGCCACGGCACGGGGGCTTCATGCAGGCGCTCCACCACGTGCGAAAGCGTGATTGCCACGCTGACCGAAATGTTGTAACTTTCCACAAAGCCGTACATCGGCAATTTGAGTGCGGCATCGGCGTGTGTGAGCGCGTATTCGCTCAGCCCCTCGCGCTCGTTCCCGAAAAGAAACGCCATTGGGCGGTCAAGCGGTAGGTCGCGCAAGCCCCAAGCCTCGCCGTGGGGCGAGGTTGCGACCAGCAGGTAGCCCTTCTCGCGCAGGCGGCGCATTGCCGCCGCGGTCGCCGGATGCTCGGCGGGCAGTTCGTGGCGCGCCTCAATCTCCTCCTCCGGCAACGGCGCGCGGAAACGGTGCAGGTCAATCCACTTTTGCGCGCCTAACGCCACGTCGGGGTTGACCTTGTACAAATTCCAGTTTTCGGCAATGTAAACATCCTGCACGCCCAGAGCGTCGCAAGTGCGCAAGGTGGCGCTGGCGTTTTGCGACTGGTAGATGTCCTCCAGCAGGATGGTGACGTAGCGGGTGCGCCAGCGGAGCACCTCATCAATGCGGCGGCGCTTGTTTTCGGTGATGAACTGCGCCATAAATTCCAGCAGCGCGCGCCGCAGTTCAGGCGGCATTTCTTCGGGCGGGGTGAGGGTTTCAGCGTCCATAAATCACACTTTGCGAATCGCGGTAGAGCAGTCGCCAGCCGTGGTAGGGCAAAATGCGCACCAACGGCGCATCGGGCTTGAGCAAAACGAAGTGGATGTCCCAATAATCCAGCGTTGCCTCCCAGCCATTATCGGCGTTTCGGGTGGCGAGCCATTTTTTGATGAACTTGTCGCCGTAGAGGTCAGCGCGCCCGTCAATGAAAACGGGGTATTCGCGCAAATCCCAAGTCAAAAAACCGCCCCAGCCGTATTCGTTGAACATATTGCCCTGCGGGTGGTGCTGTTTGATAAATTCCACGGCGCGGGTGGGGTAATTGCGCGCCGTCGCCGCGGCGGTAACCTTTGGCAGCGAGGCTACGCCGCCTTTGCCGAAGGCGACTAACGCCGCGAGCGCCACAATCCCAAGGTTGACCGCGGGGCGCACCGGTGCGGGCGGCTTTTTGCGCTTCCAAGGCCACTGCTCGGCGAGCGCGCGGCGGATTTCCTCCCAGTGCTTTATGAGAATGGGCGTAACCGCGACCGCAAACACATCAACATTCCGTACCCACGTCAGCACCATGTAGGTCAGCCCCAATGCCAGCAGGCTTTCCTCCACCGTGAGGCGCTTGGGCGAAAGCCCAAAACCGAGCACCATGAGCAAAAGCATCCCCATCAGCGGCCAGAGTTGCACGCTGTGGAAATCCGGCGATTGCCACTCGGCGATGAAAAGTTTGGTTGCTTCCATGTGGAGCGTTTTTGAGGTGTAGGTGAGCATTTCCGCGCCGTAGGGATTGAGCAGTGAAGCGGCTAAGGTGAAGATGCCTACCCAGCCGAGCGTGGCGGCGCGGCGGCGGAGTTTGCGCGCCTGCTCACTTTCCTTTTGGAACACGCTCCAAAGCCAGCGGGAGACTGCGCCCACGAAAAACACCCCCAACCACACAAATCCCAGCGTGAAGCCGCCGTGTCCGTTCACCCAAAGCACCATCAGCACCGGAAGCCACCAAATCGCCTTGCCGCCTTTTGCCTGCCAGCGGGTCAAAATCCAGAGATAGAGCGCCGAAAACAGCAAGGTGATGAGGTAGGGCCGCGCCGACCAATGCACAGCCGCGGTCATTGCGCCGAGCGAGACCAGTGCGGCTTTGAGCAGGGAATTGCCGCGCCCCGTCGCCCACACCAGCCCGAAAACCGTCGTCACCACCACGGCTTGGAAAATGTTGAGCGCCCCAAGCCCGCCTAAGGTGAAAAGCAAGTAAAACAGCACCTCCATAGGCCAGCCGGGGTAGTGCCACGGCGCGCCGGCGCGAGTGAACGAAAAGTGGTCAACGCCGGGGAGGGCTTTGTGTTGCCAAATCCATTCGCCGGCGCGCAAATGCCACCATGTGTCGGGAGTGGCGGCGTAGCGCGCCGCCATCGCGAACACTAACAGCAGCGTGAGCACCAACAGCAGGTTGCGCACTGCCTCGGCGGTTTCCGAGCGCGTGTCGGGGGGGATCTCATTCATTCCCGAATTTCCTTTGCCACTCGTAGAGTTTGTTCAGGGCTTCTATGGGCGTCATGTTGTTGATGTCCAGCGAGCGCAGTTCTTCCAGCAGGGGGTTGGTTTCGGGGAAAAGAGCAAGTTGCTGGGGCGCGGTGGGTTCAATTTGGACAGCGCGCCCACTGCTCTGCTCCAACTGTTGCAAAATTTCGGCGGCGCGCTGGATGACCGGCTTGGGCAATCCCGCCAATTGCGCCACGTGGATGCCGTATGAGCGGTCTGCCCCGCCCGGGACAATTTTGTGCAGAAACACAACCTTCCCGTCGGCTTCGCTCACCGCCACGTTGTAGTTCCGCACGCCGGGGAGCAGGTCGGCAAGTTGGGTGAGTTCGTGGTAGTGGGTGGCAAACAGCGTTTTTGAACGCAGGCGCGGGTGGTTGTGGATGTATTCCACCACCGCCCAAGCGATCGCCAATCCGTCGTAGGTGCTTGTGCCGCGGCCGATTTCGTCCAAAATCAGCAGGCTGCGCGGCGTGGCGTGGTGGAGGATGTTCGCGGTTTCAATCATTTCCACCATGAAGGTTGACTGGCCGGCATGGATTTCGTCTTGCGCGCCGATGCGGGTGAAAATGCGGTCAACCAGCCCGATTTTTGCCTTGCGCGCGGGCACAAAACTGCCCATTTGCGCCATCAGCACAATCAGCGCCGCCTGCCGCAGGAATGTGCTCTTGCCGCTCATGTTGGGGCCGGTCAGGATGCGGATGCGCTCACCTTCCTCAAACACTACATCGTTGGGAACGAACCGCTCGCCGCGCAGGGTGAGTTCCACAACCGGATGGCGGCCTTCGTAAATTTCCAGCACGTCGTCTTCCACCACGTCGGGGCGGGTGTAGTCGTTTTCCACCGCGGCTTCAGCAAGCCCCACCAGCGCGTCAATCACGGCGATTGTGCGGGCTGTTTCCAGCAATTCGCGGGCGTGCGCCGCTATGCCGTTGCAAATTTGCTTGAAGGCTTTGGCTTCCAGCGTGCGGATTTGTTCTTCGGCGTTGAGCACCAAAGCCTCGTATTCCTTCATCTCCGGCGTGATGTAGCGCTCGGCGTTCACCAAAGTTTGCTTGCGGATGTAATGCGGCGGGACAAGGTGGGCGTTGGCTTTGGTAACTTCAATGTAGTAGCCGAAAACTTTGTTGTAGCCCACTTTGAGGTTTTTGATACCGGTGCGCTTGCGCTCAACGCTTTCCAACGAGGCAATCCACTCGCGGGCGTGGCGCGATTTTTCCATCACTTCGTCCAATTCGGGCGAAAAGCCGGGGCGGATTACGCCGATGTGCTGGAGTGTAGCGGGCGGGTCGTCGGCGAGGGCGCGTTCCAGCAGGTCGCGGACTTCGGTGCAGGGGTTGAGGCGCTCTTGCAGTTCCGCCAGTGCGGGGGAATCGGAGGTTTGGAGCGCTTGGATGAGTTTTGGGAGGGCTTGGAGCGTGGCGCGGATGGCGACGAGGTCGCGCGGCTGGGCGTGCCCGCCGAGGACGCGGTTGGTGAGGCGCTCAAGGTCGCCGAGCGGTTTGAGGGCGGCAAAGGTTTCGGCGCGCAGAAGCCCATTTTTGAAAAACGCTTCCACGCCATCCTGCCGCTTGCGGATGGCATCAACGTCAAGCAAGGGCTTGCTCACCCACTGGCGGATGAGGCGCTTGCCCATCGGGGTTACGGTGCGGTCTAACACGCCCAGCAGCGAGCCGGAGACGGAGCCGTCGCGGATGGTCTCGGTGAGTTCAAGGTTGCGGCGGGTTGCGGCGTCCAGCACCATAAATTCTTGGAGGGCGTAGGTGCTGAAATCGGTGAGTAGTTTCAGGGCTTCGGGCTGGGTGTCGCGCAGGTATTGGATGAGCGCGCCGGCGGCGCGCACCGCGAGCGGCTTGCCCTTCAAGCCAAAGCCGTCCAGCGAAGCCACGCCGAAATGGGCTTTGAGGGTTTCGGCGCACCTGCCGGGCTCAAAATGCCAATCGGGGTATTTGGTGGGGTGGCCGGGGGTTTCAGG
>JALVVL010000012.1 GCA_027023425.1 Anaerolineales bacterium | reverse complement strand
CACCCGCCCAACCCTTTACATGGACGCCGCACCGCTTCTGGTGGTGGTGGAGGGCGTCGCGAGTGGTCTCCGATTTCAACCTGCAAAAAGCCCCCCAAGAAGTAATTGACGAATTTCCCTTCTTTTCCTACCTGCTCGGCGACCTGCACCCACACGTGCTCGCCTACCCATTTGCCATTTTGGCAGTCGGACTGGCGCTGAATTTGTACCGCGGCGGCGGGCGCGGCAAACTAAACTTCTTCGGCATCGCGCGCTTCCACCTCTCGCCAAGTGCATTCGCCCTTGCCGCAGTTGCCCTGGGCGGGATGGCATTCCTCAACACTTGGGACTTTCCGATTTATGTTGGGCTTTTCGCCGCGGCGTACGTGCTCAGACAAGCACACCACGACGGCTGGAAAACGCAAATCGCACCGTTCTTTGGCTTGGGCATTGCACTGGGCATCGTAGGCGCAATTTTGTATTTGCCCTTCTACATTGGCTTTTCATCCCAAGCGGGCGGCGTTTTGCCCAACCTGATAAACCCCACCCGCGGCGTCCAACTATGGGTGATGTTCGGCGTCTTGCTGGTGCCGCTTTTCATCTGGCTGATGGCCGAAATTTCCGCCCGCGGGGCATGGAAAACAGCCGGCCGGGCATTTGGCTGGGCGGTGGCATTGTCGGTAGGGCTGTTCCTGCTCGCCATAGCCCTCGGCTGGGTGATAGTGGACGGTTTGGCCGTACTCGGCGGCGTCTCGCATTCAAGCAAAATGCTCGCGGCTGGCAACGCGTTCCTTGCCGCAAACGGAGCAAATTCGTGGCACACGCTGCTGGCCGCGGCGTTCAAACGCCAATTCGGCCACCCTTGGGGGACGCTCACATTGGCAGCCTTGCTCGCCCTCGGCGCAGCGCTCATCACTACCCTGCACAACAAGAAAAAGGCCGCCAAAGCCCGGCCAGCAGGCAACAAGCCCTTTGTGGCGCTATTGATAGTGTTCGGAGCGGCGCTGGTGCTTGTGCCAAATTTCTTTTACCTGCGCGACCAATTCGGCACAAGGATGAACACGGTGTTCAAGTTTTACTATCAGGGCTGGCTGATGTGGGCGCTGGCGGCGGCGTATTCGGCGGCGGCGCTAAGCCGATGGCGCGGCAAAACGCGGTGGGCATTTCAGGCCGCGTGGGTGCTCGCCTTACTGGCCGGGCTTGTGTATCCGGCCTTCGCCCTGCCCAACCGCTGCGACAATTTCCGCTCCCCACCGTGGGGCTGGACGTTAGACGCCGGTGTGCCAGTTGCCAAGCAGTCGCCGGAGGAATGGGACGCGATGCAAACCTTGTGGCAATTGCCGCTCGGCGCGCTTGCCGAAGCCGTGGGCGGAAGTTATACCCAATATGCCCGCTTCAGCACCTACAGCGGCCAACCGGCGGTACTCGGTTGGCCCGGCCACGAAAGCCAGTGGCGCGGCGGCGCCGCCCTTTTCATAAACCGCCAAGCCGACATCAAAAAACTCTACGAAGCCCAAGACTGGGCTACGGCCGAGCAAATCATCGCCCGCTACCAAATACGCTATGTTGCAATCGGCCAACTGGAACGCAAAACCTACGCCCTGCGCGAGGCAAAGTTCCGCTACCACCTGCTACCCATTTTCAAAGAAGGGGAAGTGGTGATATACGCTGTGCCGTAAACCGCACGGCGTCGCCATAAGCAAGGCTCCACCTTGCAAAACCCTTCCTTGCAAAACCGCTCTTGGTTCTGGCTATGCGAAAAACGCTCTCAGCAATTTTGCTCGTGGCGCTCGGCGCGGCGATATTGGTGGCGTGCGGCCGCGCAACACCTTCGGCGACCAGCGCGCCGCCCCAGCCTACCGCCGCTCCCAGCAACACCCCCACGCTCATCCCGCCAAGCGCCACCCCTGCGCCACCTGCTGTGGCGCTGATTGCCGCTCCCAACGCCCGCCCCAGCGTGAAAAATGCTGTTGAGCAATGGCTACAAGCCTTGGCCGAAAAGCAAGGCTACACCTTCCTGCAAACGAATGCCAAAACACTGCCCCCAAACACCGTCTTGGCCGTCGCTGTCGGCGGGGTTCCGCCCAAGGCGGGGAAGGCGCGGCGCATAGCGGTAAACCCGCCGCCAAACGCCAACCCCGACGGCGCACAGACCCTTTCCACCGCCAAAGCCGACCTCATCCACCGCGCCTTCCTCGCAGGCTATCTCGCCGCGGTCATCACCGAAGACTGGCGCATCGGCATCCTTGCCGACGCCTCCGAGGAAAAGGCGGTAAAAGCGTTCAAAGACGGGGGAATTTACTACTGCGGCCTATGCAGGCCGGTACACCCGCCGTTTTTCGTTTACCCACAATTCGCCATTGTGCCCGCTGGAGCCCAAAACGAAGAATGGGCTGAAAGCGCGCGCGAACTCGTCGGCGCGGGCAAAGTGCGCACGCTCGCCCTAAGCCCACTTGCCCTCAAACAGATGCACTCCTTCCCCACCCTGAACGCAAACCTAATAGCCCTTCCCCCAACCGGCGAAAGCGCAAGCGGTAAAAACATTGCCATCTCGGTAGAAGCAAACATAGCGGCGGCGCTGGAGCGGCTGTGGGAACACCCGCAAGAACCCAGCGCAAACGCCGCTATGCAGATCAAAGTGCTAAAGCCCAACAGCATTTCCCCCGGCCGCCTCAAATGGGTGCAAGAGACCCAAAAGGCTTTAGAGGAAGGGCTGATTGCACCATAATGCCTTCATGGATGTGTCACCGCGCGGCGGCATAACCACCAAAGCGTTCTCCCGCGGCCGAAAAAGGGAGGTTGCTTCGCCGCCTTCGGCGGCTCGCAATGACACCATACGGCGGCAGTTGAAACTGCACCTACCCCCTGCGAAGTCGCCCTGCGGCGACTTTAGTCCGCGCAGGCGGACTTCGCAATTCGTAGCCCGTGACTTCAGTCGCAGGGCAAGGGGCGGCAGTTGAAACTGCACCTACCCCCTGCGAAGTCGCCCTGCGGCGACTTTAGTCCGCACAGGCGGACTTCGCGGCCTGTAGCCTGCGACTTCAGTCGCCGGGCAAGGGGCAGCAGTTGAAACTGCACCTACCGCTGTGAAGTCGGCCTACGGCGACTTTAGTCCGCGCAGGCGGACTTCGCAATTCGTAGCCCGTAACTTCAGTCGCAGGGCAAGGGGCGGCAGTTGAAACTGCACCTACCGCTGTGAAGTCGCCCTACGGCGACTTTTTATTGACCTCACCGCGCCCCCTTCTCTCTCCCAATGGGAGAGAGAAGGGGGCAGCCGCCGAGCATGCGCGAGGCGGTGGGGGATAAGTGAGGGCGTATTGCTCTTATCGCTCCACCAGCACACCGTAAAGGCTCATATCGTCAAACACGGGCAGGACGAAAACGGTGATGGCCGTGCCTTTGTCAAGGTTTGCCACAACGGCTTCGGGGGAAGTGTCGGCAATGTGCCAGCCGCGCTTTTGCAACGACTCGGCAACTTGTTGCAACCAACCAGCGGCATCATTGGAAGACCTCGGCATCCAAAAAAGCGCCATATCTCCGTTGCGGATTGGGTTATTAGCCGAATATCCAACGCTGAACATCGCGTAGGCTTTGAGCGGGTAACCATCAGGCTTGGGCAAAATCCTTCTAAATTCGGGCGGGGCATCAAGAGGAGATTTGCCGCACACGGTGGGGATGCCCACAAAATTCACCATGCCGGAAGGCGAAATGCGCGCCAGATAGCCCTTATCGCCTTTGCAAACGGCTCCTATCAGCGTGGGGGTATTCCCCGGCACGGCCATTTCAGGCCAAGGTGCGCCCAAGGCCGCCAATGCGGCGTTCCTATCCGCACCCCAATTCCACCCTCCTTCCTCCAAGGCTTTGACTACCTCTCCGGGAGAATCGCCCGTTCCCAGCCACGCTATGCTGAGTTCACTGCTTTTGCGCCCAAAAACCATCGTGGCGCTGTCTGCCAGTGGCCAATCACCTTCGGGCAGAGACCCCAAACTCAAACTAAGCGGCGAGGTAAACTGTGGATCCACGAAAAGCAAAGCCAAAAGCGCTGCCTTGCGGCCTTGCTCATCGGTGAGCGTGCCATGCCAAACCGGCTTGGCATGGGGCTTCTCCGCTCCAGCGGGGAAGGCATAGGCCACCAGCAACGATTCGTTCCCAAGCGGGGACGGCGCTAAGGCCAAAGAGCGCCGGTCATCTCCTTGCTTCCAAGCCATCCATTTCACCATTCCTTGCAAACCGTCCGCCGTCTTTTGCCAGCCTTGTCGCCCCATGTAAGCGTTCCAAGCGGCAAAAGCATCCTCGGCACTTGTCTTTCCGGGCACGAGCCGCCAAACCGAAACCTCTACCCCACCGCCTCTGGCCTTCCATTGCGCAACCATACCGTTAGATTGCCATCCCTTTGGCAATGCAATCCCCCAAGGCGAAGGCGGGGGTGGAGCGGAAACAGGCGCCATCACAACCGCGGAAGGCACGGAAATCCGCCCCCACAATTCCTTTTCGCCGGCTACACGCACCAGAAAGATGGAAACCTGATTTTCGTCTTGGGAATTCCCATTTCTGTAAAGATCCAACAACACCGCGCCGGTAGCAAATTGTGCCAAATCGGGGTTGATGTTGTGCAAAGGCTTCCAGCCCGCTTGCGAAAAAGCCTGCTGGAGCAACGGCAAATCCTTAGGCGCAATTGTGAAAAGCACATCTTCAACTACGGCGGAGGGTGTGAAACGCTTGTCGGTCACAAGGATGTGCATTGCAGAGGGAAATTTCACGCCATTCCAAGTGGAAGGGGCTTCTTTTCCAAGCCAAAATTCATCCCCGTAACTGGCCTCAGCCAAGGCTGAGCGCCACAAATCAGGACTGGGGGCTTTTGGGGCGCTGACGGTCAATTCAAGAGAAGTGGTAGGAGTAGGCCAAGCACTGCCCTGAGTCCAAGGGCGGGTAGCCGCTGCGGAAGGTGTGGCGGCGGGTGTGGGCAACGATGGGGTAAACGCGGCGGTGGCATGAGAAGCGGCAGTGGGAGATGGGGGGGGAGGCGACGCCGTGGTCGCGGCGGTAGGAGAAGCCGCCGGAGTGGCGGCGCCACAACCGACCAAAAGCAGTGCTCCCACAACCAACAACCATGCAATCCAAAGACGAATTGTCTTCATATTTGCCTCCTTTCACGCAAAATCAGACGGGGCGAAAACAATTTAGGACTTACGCAGTTGCCGTAGAAGCGCGCGTTTTCATGTCATGGCGAGCCGCCGTAGACGGCGAAGCCATCCCCCCAGATGATGGGGGAGACCGCTTCGGCGGTCTACGACCGCCGAAGCGGCGACATATAAGGAGGAGAACTGCGTAACTCCTATTCTTATTCGCCAGATTACCATAAAAACCCCCAAAAGCGGCTAAAAAGCGCCAAAGTGTAGGGCAATCGTAGGCAAAACGTAGAGCAAAAATAGGGCAAGACGTGCCTCACCCCTACCATGCCGCTTTCCACGCCTTTTGTGCTCTCCCGCACACCGCTCCCAAAATTCACAGGGGCTCCGTAAGGGCGCTTTTGCAGGGCAAACGGTTGGTCGCCCCACGCCCCAAGTCGCCGTAGGGCGACTTCGCAATCAGTAGGTGCAGTTTCAACTGCCGCCATTTGCCCGGCGACTGAAGTCGCAGACTACAGACCGCGAAGTCCACCTGCGTGGACTTCTGCTTGCACTGCACCAAAGTAAGGGCGTAGCGCCGCTGCGCCCCTACATGGTGTTTTTGGCATGGGCGCTTTTGCAGGGCAAAGGGTTGGTCGCCCCATGCCCCAAGTCGCCGTAGGGCGACTTCGCAAGCAGTAGGTGCGGTTTCAACTGCCGCCATTTGCCCGGCTACTATTGCGCAGATTAGCGCAACAAAGACGCACCGACAAAAAAAGCGCCGAGGGAAATTCCCTCGGCGCAAACGGACAGCAGTCAAGCGGCCTTTGTCTAATCGGCCGCGGTAGCGATCACTTCTTCGGCGGCGCTCTCTTCACCGCTTTCGGCTACGGGCGCGCCGCTCTCGGGCTCCGGTTGCTCGGCCGCCGCGGGAGCAGCCGGCGGCTCTTCCTCATCATCCAAGCGCAACACTTTGGCAAAGCGTTCGGGCGAAAAGCCCGTGCCCGCCGGTATCAGTTTGCCGATGATGACGTTTTCCTTCAACCCGACGAGCGGGTCTTCCTTGCCCTCAATTGCCGCGCCTGCGAGCACGCGGATTGTGTGCTGGAACGACGCCGCGGAGAGGAAGGAATCGGTGTTGAGCGCCGCTTTGGTGATGCCAAGCAAGATTTCGCGGAATTTCGCCGGACGCTTGCCTTGCGCGCGCAGTTTTTCGTTTTTGTACAAAAGGCGGATGCGGTTCACAATGTCGCCGGGGAGGTAATCGGTGTCGCCCGGGTTGATGACCTGCACCCGCGCCATCATCTGCCGTATCACAATTTCAAAGTGCTTGTCGTGGATGTTTTGCCCTTGCGAGCGGTAAACCTGTTGCACTTCGGAAAGCAGGTAGTGTTGCACAGCCTTGCGCCCTTGGATGCGTAAAATCTTGTGCGGGTTGAGCGAGCCTTCGGTCAGCGGCTGCCCCGCTTCCACATGGTCGCCCTCTTTCACGATCAGGCGCGCCGCGCTGGGAATTTCCACCTCAGCGACCTCGCGCTCTTCATAGGCCACAATCACCTTGTTGCCCTCAATGCGCACCCTGCCGTCGTGCTGGGCGACGATTTCCTCGCCGTCCTCACTGCGGGCGATAGGCTCGCCTTTCTTCACCTCGCCGCCGTCTTCCACAAGGATCTGGAAGCCTTCGGGGATGAGGTAGGGCTCTTGGACAAGTTCACTGTGCTCAATGCGCGCCAGCCGCTGGTCGGCGTAGCGCTCGGATTCCACAATGTGAACCACACCGCTGATTTCGGCGATAACCGCCTCGCCCTTGGGGGTCTTGCGGGCTTCAAACAACTCCTCCACGCGGGGCAAACCGGTGGTAATGTCGCTTTCGGATGCCACGCCGCCGGTGTGGAAGGTGCGGAGGGTCAACTGAGTGCCGGGCTCACCGATGGACTGGGCGGCAATGATGCCGACCGCGGTGCCCAATTCCACCATTTTGCCGCGCCCCAAATCCATGCCGTAGCACTTGGCGCAGACGCCGTGCGGCAGTGAGCAAGTCAGCGGCGAGCGCACTTTCACCTCTTGGATTGAAGAAGCCTCAATGCGGCGCACATGGCGGCGCTCAATCATTTCGCCCTTTTCAACGATGATTTCGCCGGTATCGGGGTCAATGACGTCATCGGCGGCAACGCGTCCCCAAATGCGCTCGCCCATGCTTTCGCCGCCCACGTTGTCGTCGCGGCGCACGGTGATGTAATCATCGGTACCGCAATCTTCGGCGACAACGATGACGTCTTGCACCACATCCACCAAGCGGCGGGTGAGGTAGCCTGCGTCGGCGGTGCGGAGGGCGGTGTCGGCCAAGCCCTTGCGCGAGCCGTGGGTGGAAATGAAGTATTCCAGCGTAGTCAACCCTTCGCGGAAGTTAGAGCGCACCGGCAAGGGGATGATGCGCCCCGACGGGTCGGCCATCATGCCGCGCATGCCCGCCAATTGCGAAACTGTGCCAAAGCCGCCTTTGGTAGCGCCCGAAATCGCCATCACAGCGAGGTCGCCAGTTGGGTCCATGTACTGTTTGACGAGTTCGCGCACCTCTTCGGTAGCCCTTTGCCACACGGCGATGATTTGCTCTTCTTTTTCCTGCTCGGTGAGCAAACCGCGATTGTAAGCGCGCTCAATCGCGTCCACCTCTTCGTGGGCTTTGGCAATTATTTTTTCCTTATCGGGCGGCACGGTGATGTCGCCAATTGCAAGGCTCACGCCGGAGCGGGTGGCATAGGCAAAGCCGATGTCTTTCACCTTGTCGGCAACTTCACCGGTGACTTTCTCGCCGCCGATTTCGTACAGCAAGGCGATCACCTTCTTGATGCCGCCCTTGTCCAACACTTTGTTGATGAAGCGGAGCGATTCGGGCATGATGCGGTTGAAGAGCACGCGCCCGACGGTGGTGTGGATGACGCGGGTTTCGGGCTCATCAAGGCGGTTGCCTTCTTCGTCGTACCATGTGGTCGTGCGCAGGCGGATTTTGGCGTGGATGTCCACTTTCTTGAGTTGGTAGGCCAGTTCCACCTCGTCCATATCGGCGAAGACCATGCCATCGCCCTTGCGCGGCGCTTCCTCCCACATGGTGAGGTAATACACGCCGAGCACCATGTCTTTGGATGGGCTGATAATGGGTTCGCCATCGGCGGGTTTGAGCAAGTTGACGGAGGAAAGCATAAGTTCGCGCGCCTCACGCACCGCCTTTTCGGAAAGGGGCACATGCACCGCCATTTGGTCGCCGTCAAAGTCGGCGTTGAACGCGGTGCAGACGAGCGGGTGCAGTTGGATGGCTTGCCCTTCAATCAAAATCGGCTCAAACGCCTGAATACTGAGGCGGTGAAGGGTAGGAGCGCGGTTGAGGAGCACGGGGCGTTCTTTGATGACCTCTTCCAGCACTTCCCAAACCTCAGGGCGGCCGCGCTCAATCAGCCGCTTAGCGCCTTTGATGTTGTTGGCGTAGTTGCGTTGCACCAAGCGCGCGATGACAAACGGGCGGTAAAGTTCCAGCGCCATCGTCTTGGGCAGGCCACACTGGTGCAGTTTGAGGTGAGGCCCAACCACGATGACCGAGCGGCCAGAGTAGTCCACGCGCTTGCCGAGCAAATTACGGCGGAAGCGGCCTTTTTTGCCCTTCAGCATATCGCTGAGGGATTTGAGTTCGCGGCGGCCGCGGCGCGAAAGCGCTTTGCCGCGCTGCGAGTTGTCAATCAGCGAATCCACCGCCTCTTGGAGCATCCGCTTTTCGTTGCGGATGATGACGTCGGGTGCGCCGAGTTCAAGCAAGCGCTTGAGGCGATTGTTGCGGTTGATGACGCGGCGGTAAAGGTCGTTGAGGTCTGAGGTGGCAAAGCGCCCACCGTCCAACTGCACCATCGGGCGCAAGTCGGGCGGGATTACCGGCAGGATTGTGAGGATCATCCATTCGGGCTTATTGCCCGAGCGGCGGAAGGCTTCCACCAGTTTGAGGCGCTTGATGGCCTTCTTGCGCTTTTGCTTGCTCTTGGTGGTGCGGATTTCTTCCCAAAGTTCTTTGGAAAGTTGGTCTAAATCCAGCCGCTGGAGGATGTCCAAGAACGCCTCAGCACCCATATCGGCTTGGAAAACGTTGCCCCAGCGCGATTTGAGTTGGCGGTAGCGGGCTTCGCTCATGAAAGTGAGCGGGCGAAGGCTAAGGAGTTCCTCGCGGAGGGCCAGCGCCTCGCTCCCCGCTGAGTCCTTTTGCTCATCAAGTTCTTGCTGAAGGGCTTTTATTTTCTCTTCAGTTTCAGCGCGAGTTTGTTGGATCTTTTCTTCCAGAGCGGCGAGTTCGGCTTCTGCCTCTTCGCGTTTTTCTTTTTCAATTTTTTCAAGACTGGCGGATACGATTTGCTGAACTTTGGTGATGTGATCAGTGGTGACGATTTCACCGGCCTGAGCGATAACTTCTCCGGCCGCGCCAAACTGTATAGCGTTCGGAGCAGGTTTGCCGATAAGCCCTTGCAACTGGGATTCCAAGCGCTGGCCTTCTTTGACTATAGGCTCAAGCCGAGAAGCAACGGTCTCGGTAAGGCCGGCTTCCAGTTCCCGCTTGCGCTCGGTGAGTTCCTTGATTAGGCGGTCGCTTTGGGCTTTGACCTCGGCAATGCGGGCGTTGATGCGGTTGGCGAGCGCGCGCTCATCGGCGTCGGCCTCTTCTTCAAGGCGCTTGAGGGCACGCTGGCGGGCTTCTTCATCCACATAAGTGACTACATATTGGGCAAAGTAGAGCACGCGCTCAAGGTTGCGGCGCGAAATATCAAGCAATGTGCCCATGTAAGAAGGGACGCGGCGGGTGTACCAAATGTGCGCCACAGGGGCGGCTAAAGCAATGTGCCCCATTCGTTCACGGCGCACCGAGGACTTGGTAACCTCAACGCCGCACTTTTCGCATTTTATTCCGGCGTAGCGCTTGTTGCGATATTTGCCGCACGCGCACTGCCAGTCGCGGGTGGGGCCAAAGATGACCTCACAGAACAGCCCGTCCTTCTCCGGACGCAGGCGGCGGTAGTTGATAGTTTCCGGCTTGCGCACCTCGCCGTAAGACCAACTGAGAATGGTCTCGGGCGATGCCAAACGAATTCGCAGGGCAAGCAGGTCTTTAGTTTCCACTAACAGCCTCCTCGTGGTAGGTGCGGTAGGCAAAGACTCGCAATTCGCCCCCATGAAAACGGTGACGGTCTTATGAGACACGAAAAAGCAAGCGCGTTGAGAATTCCACTCTCAAGCGCTCGCTAAAGCGTCTTTGCTCCGCTCAGTACCTCGCATGTTGGCGGTATTATACCTTTAACGCTTTCAAAAGACAAGGAATCCGGGTTTGCCGTTTTGCCATCCGGTTAGCGCGCCAGCAGGCCAAACCCACAGGCTACACCGATTTAGGCAAAGGCAAACGCCGCTTTTCCCAACAACATTTATGCGCAGGACTTACGCAGTCGCTTGTAGAAGCGTTCGTTTTCATGCCATGGCGAGCCGCCGTAGGCGGCGAAGCCATCTCCCAGATGGTGGGGGAAAGCGCTTCGGCGGTCTACGACCGCCCAGCGCTGACACAAATCAGGGAAACTGCGTAACTCCTGTTATGCGGCGGGCAAAGCGGCGTTTTGAAGTCTATGTTTTTGTGGGCTACTTGTTGCCCATCATCTGGGCGGCCTGCATGAGGGCCTGCATAACCACTTTGGCAGATTCAGCGCGATGCGGCGTTTGCCCCACGCCGGTGGCCGCGGCAAGAGCGCTGAGTGCGGCCTCGGTAGAACTTTTACCGCCTTGTGAGGCTTGTAAGAAAGCGCTGCCGGCGCGCATAAGGTCGTCTAACCCTATTCCATTGCTGGAATTACCCTGCGAAGAGCCGCCGCCGGCTAAGGCGCCCAACAGCCCGCCTAACAGATCACCGCCACCGGGGTTGCCGGACGAAGCGGGCTGGGCAGAAGATTGCCCGCCGCCCATCAATGCCCCAAGCAATCCTCCCAAACCGCCAGCGGGCTGGCTTTGGGCGGGCGCTTGTTGTGCAGGCGCTGCACCCTGAGCCGAGCCCAGCAAAGCCTGCATAAGCAAAGGGATTGTCTGTTGGGTGAGAGGTTTGCCGCGCAGATTTTTTGCGCCTTCTGCCATTGTTTGGGCATAGGCTTGAGCGGTGCCAGTCTGCTTTTGGCGTAGCAATTCGCTGGCGCGCTCCAAAATTTCGGCGGCCTCAAGGTGAGGATTTTCTTTCGCTACTTGGGTGATGAGTTCAAACACCTCAAGAACGTGGTCGCCGTGGTCGTGATTGTACTTGTCCGCTGCGTTCAATTCCTCACGCTTTTGCCCCAAAGTTTGGGTCACAAGTTCGAAAAGTTGGCTGATGTCTAACTGGTTGCTCATTTCACTCCACCTGCTTTGCTCGGCTTAAAGTCTATCCAAAAATTCTCTGTAGGTGTGTCACTGCGAGGCGGCGGAGCCGCCGAAGCAGTCTCCCGACCAGTAAAAGGGGGATTGCTTCGCCCCCATGAGGCTCGCAATGACACCGCCACGATATTTTTGGGGATAGATTCTCAGTCAAGGGCGGGGATTTGAAGTTCTTGGCCGGGGAAAATTTTGCCCGGGTCGTCGCCTATGATGTGCTTGTTTTTCTTGAAAATTTCAGTCCAGAGGGCGGCGTTGCCATAATACTTTTGCGCTATAGCGCTGAGGGTGTCGCCAGGCTGTACCACATGCACGGTAGGCAAAGAGGGGCGCTCGGCTTTCTTTGCGTCTTTGGGCGCGGCCTCCACTTTTGCAACCTTTTCTTCCGCTTTTTTGGCCTGAGCGTTCAGCATTTCCAAGGCCTCTTGAGCCTTGCGCTGGCGTTCGGCGCGCTCCTCAGCCTCGGCGCGCGCCCGTTCAGCCTGTTGCTCGCGAATGCGCCTGCGGTCTTCTTCAAAAATCTTGTCGTATTCATCGGCGGGATTAGTACTCATCCTGTCCTCCTTAATGATAAAGTTTGACTGATTCACTGCTCTAATTGTAACTCCAAAGGTAACAAAAGCCAAGTAATGAATAAAACTTACCCAGTTCCCCCTTTTTATATCACCACGAGGCGGTCGTAGGCCGCCGAAGCGACCTCTCCCGCCGCGGTTCTGAGGCTTTGCCGAAGCACCCGCGGGGGAAGTGAGGGCGCTACCATTTGCAAGGGATTATTGCCGCGCTTTGTCCATCTCATTCTCTCTGTGGTATAAATTGCTCATCTGCATGACGGCATTACGCCCATTAGACAACTTATCTTTCCCAAGTATTGGTCAAAACACAAATAACGGAGCGCACCTATGAAGAAAGCCGCTTTCTTAGCCTTCGTGTTAGCCGCGCTTACTGCTGTAATGACAGTGCTTTCTGTAAGAGTGTCTGCCGCAAACACGGTGGTGCATTTCACCGAAGTTCAAGTATCCATTTGGCCTGAATATGACAAGCCCTCAGTGTTGGTGATGTACAACATTTACCTACCCAAGGGGACTTCGCTGCCCGCGCAACTACGGATACCAATACCGGCGCGCGCCGGCGCCCCTAATGCCGTGGCTTACATAAACCCAAACGGCAACTTCACCAACGCCGAATACACTTACAGCGCCAGTCAACAGTGGGAAACCATTGAATTGAACGCTTTGCACCCAGCCGTGCATATTGAGTATTACGACCCCGCCCTTGCCAAAAACGGCAAACACCGCTCATTCGTTTACGAATGGCCCGGCGGGTTTAGCGTGGATTCGTTCAAAGTCATTGTGCAACAGCCCAAAGGGGCGGAAAACATGAGCATTTCTCCAAAAATTGGCGAAGGAACGCCCGCTGACGATGGATTTATTTATTACCATGCCGATATGGGAGCGTTGAAGCCGGGAGATAAGTTTACGGTGAAGATAGAATACGACAAAGAAACCGACTCGCTCAGCATTGCCTCAGCCGCGCCTCCCACCCAAGCGCTTGCGAAACCCATAAAAGGGGAAACGACCTTCCGGCGCATTTTGCCGTGGCTGGCGATAATTTTGGGGCTACTGTTTGTTGTAGGAGGCGCAGTGGTGTACTGGAATTTGCGGCGCGCTCCGGCCGCGCCTGCCCCCCCTCGCCGCCGCGGGCGCAAACAACCGCTCCCACCAGAAGCGCGCTCCGCCGATGCCGAGCAAGGCGTGGTCAACTACTGCCCCGTCTGCGGCGCGCGCGTTCAGCCCGGCGATAGATTTTGCCGCGTTTGCGGGGCAAAGTTGAGAGATTGAATCAGGGGGCTTATCTCATCTTAGTTTAAGCACTTTGTGCCAAAATCAAGGAAGCAGTAGTCCCCTTTTCCCTCAGGAGGAACAACCATGAGCGGTCGGCTTCGTTTTATCATCGGCGGGGTGTTGATTGCCGGAGCGGTGGTGTATCTCATTTTCACCGCCACCAAAGCCAGCGCCCAGTATTTTTTGACCGTGAACGAGTTGCTCGCGCGCAAAAGCGAACTTGTGGGGAAAAATGTGCGCATTTCTGGCGCGGTGATAGGCGATACCATCAAATACGACCCGCAAAAACTTGTGCTTAGTTTCACAATTGCCAACGTCCCCGGTAGCAATAAAGAAATTGAAGCCGAGGGCGGATTGGAAAAGGTTTTGCACGAGGCAGTGATTGACCCAAATCGCAAGCATTTGAAGGTTGTGTACCACGGACCGCGCCCCGATATGCTCAAAAACGAGGCGCAGGCCATCATCACCGGCCACCTTGGCGAGGATGGGGTGTTTTACGCCGATGAACTCCTGCTCAAATGCCCTTCGCACTACGAAGACGCCGTGCCCGACCAAGTTGAAGGCGGCAAAAAGTAGCCCTTGCATTGTGGACGACGCCGCGGGCGTCAAGGAGGTTTTATGCTTGCCAACATAGGCTACGGCGCGTTAGTGCTCACTTTCCTGTTGACGCTTTATGCCGTAATTGCCGCTTCTTACGGGCTTTATCGCAAAAACGCCGCGTGGGTTGAGAGCGCCCGCAACGCCGCGGTGCTCACCTTCCCCATGTTGACCCTCGCGGTGGTCAGCATAGTCGCCCTTCTGCTTTCCAACCAATTCGGAATTGAATACGTTTCGTCGGTAACCAGCCGCGAAATGCCGCTTTACCTCAAAATCACGGCGCTTTGGGGTGGGCAAGCGGGGTCATTGGTCTTCTGGTCGTGGCTGATGTCGGGCTTTGCGTTTGTGCTCCTTGGCCGCCCGTGGAAGCGCGACCGCGAATTCCTCCCTTGGGTGCTCATCGTCACGATGGTCACGCTTGCGTTTTTTGTGGGCTTGAATGTGTTTGTGGAAAACCCGTTTGCGCGGCTGTGGGCTTTGGCGGATGGGCACATTATCAAAGCCATGTTCCGCCCGCACGGGGCAATACCTTATGTGCCGCCGGATGGGCAGGGGCTGAACCCGCTTTTGCGCCATCCCGGCATGATTGCGCATCCGCCGATGCTTTACCTTGGCTTTGTGGCTTTTGTCATCCCTTACGCCTTCGCTATGGCGGCGCTGGTGACTGGGCGCACCGATGCCCGCTGGATCACCCTGACCCGCCGCTGGGCGCTTGCGGCTTGGCTTTTCCTCTCGCTGGGCTTGCTTTTGGGGATGCGCTGGTCTTACGACGTGCTCGGCTGGGGCGGCTATTGGGGCTGGGATCCGGTGGAAGTCTCGGCGTTGATGCCTTGGCTCAGCGGCACGGCTTTTCTGCACTCGGTGATGATTCAAGAAAAAGAGGGCTTGCTGAAGCACTGGAACATGATTTTGATAATCACCACCTACGCCTTGGTGATTTTCGGCACTTTCCTCACCCGCTCCGGCGTGCTTTCTTCGGTTCATGCGTTTGCCCAAAGCGCCATTGGCCCGCTTTTCTTCACCTTCATCGGCATCACCTTCACCATTTCGCTGGCGGTGCTGATGTACCGCTGGAACGACCTCAAAAGCGATTTGCGGATTGAATCTTTGCTTTCGCGCGAAGCCCTTTTTGCCTTCAACAACATGATTTTCATGGGAATTTTGGTGATTTGCTTTTGGGGCGTGATTTTTCCGGTGATTTCCGAGTTGGTAACGGGGCAAAAGGTCACGGTTGGGCCGCCGTTTTTTGAAAAAGCGACCGGCCCACTCTTCGCGTTGATGCTGTTGCTCATGGGAATTGCGCCGCTCTCGGCTTGGGGCTATGCCAGCGCCAAACGGCTTGGGCGGCTTCTGGCAGTCCCTTTTGGAATTTCGGTGCTGGTAGCCGTTGGCGTGTATGCCATCGGCATTCACAAGTGGGGCGCTTTGCTGGGCTTTTGGCTGAGCGCGTTTGTGGCGGCGGTGATTTTGGATGAATTTGTGCGCGGCGTGCGGGCGCGTATGCGCCGCGGCGAATCTCTGCCGGTCGCCTTTATGCGGTTGCTGGAGCGCGACCGCCGCCGTTACGGCGGCTACATTGTCCACCTCGGCATTGTGTTGATGGCAATTGGCATTGTCGGCACGCACTTCTTCGCCACCGAAACCCAAGCCACAATCGCCAAAGGGCAAAGCATTTCACTTGACGGCTACACCATGACTTACGACGGCTTGCAGGAATGGCGCACCAACGACGGGCGGGATGTGGCGCGTGCCATCATCAGCGTTTACAAAGACGGCAAGAAGGTGGCAGTCCTGCACCCGCGCCGCGATTTTTACTTTGATTCACAACAGCCGATGACCATCCCCGGCGTGCGGAGCACGTGGGAAGACGATTTTTATGTGATTTTGGTTGATTGGCAGAAGATTTCGGAAGAAGGCGCGACCTTCAAAGTCTTCCACAAGCCGCTTGTGAGTTGGATTTGGACGGGCGGTTTAGTGCTGATTTTAGGCACACTGATTGCCGCGTGGCCTGAAGCCGCGCCCGAAAAGCGGAAGAAACGCGTCCGCCGCACCCGCCGAGCGGTAGCGCGGGCGTAACTACAGAAGTTGTTATCCACAGATTGACACAGATTTTCACCGATTTGGTTGCCAAGACCACAGATTTCGCAGATTCCACAGAAAAAATCTGTGTAATCTGTGGTTTTTGTCCACCGATTGACACAGATTTTCACCGATTGAAAGGTTGAAACCGCAGATTTCGCAGATTCCGCGGAAAATCTGTGCTAATCTGTGTAATCTGTGGTTTTTATCCTTGGCGCCCTTGGCGTCCCTTCTTTGCGCTCTCTGCGCCTCTGTTCCCTCTGCGTCTCTGCGTTACTATCCACCGATTGACACAGATTTTCACCGATTGGATGGTTTAAACCGCAGATTTCGCAGACTCTGCAGAAAAAATCTGTGCAATCTGTGTAATCTGTGGTTTTCTCTCTGTGCCCTCCGTGTTCTCCGTGTGAGTATACGCGAACTTGCCCTACCGTAGGAGAAAACAATGCACTCCTTCAAACGCTGGCAATTTTGGGTTTTATTTGCCGCCGTAGTGGTGGCGTTAGCCGCGGCGGCGTTGCCGTCGTTCTCGGCGGTTGCCGGTTCGCCTGCGCCTACCGCCACGCCGGTTATCACCGATGATCAGGTCAACGCAATCGCCCACACGCTCTATTGTCCCGTGTGCGAAAACACGCCGTTGGATGTGTGCGGCACTAAAGCCTGCGCGCAATGGCGCGAACTCATCCGCCAGCAACTGCAACAGGGCTGGACAAAGGAGCAAATTCAGCAGTATTTTGTTGAGCGCTACGGTGCGCGCGTCTTAGCCGCTCCGCCGCGCAAGGGCTTTTGGTGGCTGGCCTACGTTGTGCCGCCGCTGGCGATTTTGGCAGGGCTATATTTGCTTTACCGCTCGCTCAAGGCGTGGTACAAGCCGCGCAAAGCCCACGCAGGCGAAAGCACCGCGGGCGCAACGCCTTCCCCGCCTCAGCCCGAAGAGGATGAGTACCTGCGAAAGTTAGAAGAGGAACTCCGCTCGCGGCGGTAGGATTTTTGCAACCCCAGCCGGCGCTTTACGCCGAATTTGGGTAACTGCCTACCTGTCCTGTAGGCGAGAGTAAACACTTCGGCGCGGTGCGAGCAAAAATCCACGCAGGCGGACTTCGCAACTTGTAGCCCGTGACTTCAGTCGCAGGGCGCAAGGGAGCACTAAAAGGTTGTTGAGAAACGCCTTGCTCCGCTCTCACCCCTCAAACCGCCTAACGGCAGCCTTCTCCCCTCTCCCGCTGGGAGAGGGGAGAAACGGCGAGCGCAGCGAGCCAAAGTGGGGTGAGGGCTGGATGAGGCTTCTACACTTGTGAGTACCTGTTTCAACACCTCTTCAGTGCTCCCGGGCGCAAGCGGCGGCAGTTGAAACTGCACCTACTCTCTCTGCAAAGTCGCCCTACGGCGACTTTTGGGAAAGACAAGCCCAAGATGGCATATTGCTCCCACACTCGCGTAGACGCCGAACTCGGAGGTAACCCATGTCAGATTTGCCGCAATCGGAACCCCAACAGCCCGAAGCCGCCAAGCGCGTGCCTTGGGGCAAAATTTTGGTCTGGGGGGGCTTTTTAGTCCTGCTCGCGATCATTGGCATTGCATTGGTGAAAACCCAACGCGGCGGCATTGCCATCGGCGGCAAAGTGCCTCCCGACCTCACCATGACCGATTTTTCAGGGCACACCTACCGCTTGGGCGACCTGCGCGGCAAAGTGGTGCTGATAAACTTCTGGGCTTCGTGGTGCAACACCTGCAAGGACGAAGCGGTGATGCTGGAGCAGGCTTGGGAGCAGTACAAAGACCGCGGCGATGTGGTCTTTTTGGGCTTGGATTACGTGGATACCGACCCCGACGCGCTCGCTTACATCAAAAAATACGGCATCACTTACCCAAACGGGCCGGATAAGGCAACCCGCTGGGCGCAGACCTTTCACCTGCGCGGTGTGCCCGAAACTTACATTGTTGATCGGAACGGGCGGCTGGCTTACAAGAAAATCGGTCCCTTCCAAAGCCTCCAAGAAATCCTAAGCGCCCTTTCCCTCGCATTGGAGAAGTGAAATGGATTGGGGTTCTGTTTTGTTTGTGCTCGCTTTAGCGCTGTTGAGCGGCTTGTTTGTCGCTTGGCCTTTGCTGGAGCCGGAAAAATACGCTTTGACCACGGCAGGCGACCGCCGCGTTTCGGCGCTTTTGGCCGAGCGCGAGGAGGTCTTGGACGCCATCGCCGAGTTAGATTTTGACTATGAAATGGGAAAAATGGACGAAGCCGCTTACCAAGCGCGCCGCGCGGAACTTTTGCGGCGCGGCGCTGAGATTTTGCGAGAACTTGACGCTTTGCGCGGCAAAGCGGCTAAATCCGACAATTTAGAAGAACTTATCCGCAAGCGACGTGCTGAGCGCGCCGTGCGTCGCCCGGTGGTTGCCGATGACGAAATTGAAGCCCTGCTCGCCGAGCGCAAGCGCCAGCGCGAAGCCGAAGCAGGCGGATTTTGCCCTCATTGCGGCGCACCAGTCCTCAAAACCGACCGCTACTGCCCCCGCTGCGGTGCGAGGTTGAGGGAATGAGGGCAATGAGGAATCAGGAATTAGGAATCAGGGATTAAGGGATTAAGGAATTGGAACTCTGGAGATTGCCGAGTACGCTGTATCACTGGAACACCGGAACACTGGAACACTGGAACACCGAAACACTGAAACACTGAATCACTTTCCTCGCCGAGGTTATTATGCGTAGAAGTTTTGTCATCATTCTCGTGCTCATTTTGCTTGCTCTAACCACCACTGCGTGCGGATTTAACCTCGCGGCAGATATTACGCCGCCGCCCGGCTGGCATCCGACCGCCGCGCCGCCTACGCCCAACACCGCCAACCTTTACCCTGCAATTCCACCCGACCCCGTAATCGGTGAGCAAATTTACCAGCAGGAATGCGAGCAGTGCCACGGGCCGCGGGCGATGGGCGATGGACCTAAAGCGGCGGAGTTAGGCATTACACCCGCAGCGCTGGCTTCCGCCGAAGAAGTGCAAGAGGACGCTCCCATCAAGCGCTTTTTGGTGCTCACCCACGGTAAGGAAGAGGATGGGATGCCTCCCTTCGCGGGCAAACTAACCGAGCGCCAGCGCTGGGATGTGCTTGCTTATGTTTACACCTTCAGCGTTTCGCCTCAGAAACTGGAAAAAGGCAAAAGCCTCTACGCCCAGCGTTGCGTTGCCTGCCACGGCAAAGATGGCAAGGGCAAAAACCTCACCGACCAAAAGCGCATGGCAAACCTTTCGGATGAGGAAATTGCCAACGCCATTACTGGCAAACAGCATCCTACCGACGTTTACAGCGGCTTGAGCAAAGAAGACCGGCTCGCGCTGGCTTCCTACATCCGAATGCTCTCATTTGCCCGCCAAGAGGCACTTGGTGCAGAAGCCGAACAGTCCCAAAACGCAACCCCAACGGCATCAGGCACACAACCCGCCCCCGGGCAAACACCTTCGGGCACACCCGCGGGCGCTACGATAACCATAACCGGCACCGTCACCAACGGCACGGCAAACGCCAAAGTGCCCCCCGGCATAGAGGTGGAATTACAGGGCTATGATGATGCCGCCAGCAACCCCAACAAAGTGGTGGACTTGAAAACAAAAGCCGATGAAAACGGCAAATTTAGGTTTGAAAATGTGCCCAATTCCCCCAGTAGGCTATTTTTTGTGAGCACCACCTACGAAGGGGTAACTTACGGCTCACATGCCATTGTGCGCCAGCACGATACCTCCACTTTAGACCTTCCGCTTGTGATTTACGAAAGCACAACCGATAAAAGCGCCCTGAAGATTGAGCGCTTGCATTTCTTCATTGAACCCGCGGGCGAAAACGCCTACCAAATCATTGAGATGTACCTCATTGCCAACAACGGCGATAAAACTGTGGTAGCCGAGAAGAAAGGCGAACCGGTCCTTTCCTTTGAACTGCCCGCCGGCGCAACCCACCTCCAATTCCAGAGCGGGAATTTCAAAAATCGCTACATCCAAACCGACAGCGGCTTCGGCGACACTGCGCCGATTTATGCCCAATCCCAAATGCAAGAGGTGTTTGGCTACATTTTGCCTGCCGAGGGCAAAACCGTAAAAATTTCGCATTCATTCCCCTTGCCCGTGGATTCAGCAGTGCTGATGGCGCCGGAAGGCGAGGTCAACATCCGCGGCGACTTGCTTCAGGATAACGGCGTGCAAAGGGATGAGCAGGGCAACAATTACCACATCTACATCACACCGCCCATCAAGCAAGGAGAGAGTTTGCAATTTAGCCTCAGCCGCGCCAAGAAAGGGTTGAAAATGCCCACGGGGGCGCGCCGCAACCTTGCTTTGGGATTGGTTGCGCTTGGGATAGCGCTGATTGTGGCGGCTGTGGTGCTCACCCGCCGCAACCGGCTCGCCGCGGCGGAGGAAGCCCCTTCCGCCGAATACGAAAACCCCGAAATGCTGATGGATGCCATCCTCGCACTTGATGACCTTTACAAGCAGGGCAAATTAGACGAAGAGGCATACCACAAGCGCCGCGCCGAACTCAAAGCCCGCTTGAAGGCTCTGCTGGATGTCGGAGAGGAGCAGGCGGAATGACCACAACGCCTTCAAGCGCCCCGGTTATTGCCGTGCGTGGCTTGGTGAAGCGCTTTGGCATAAAAACCGTGCTCAAAGGCATGGATTTTCAGGCCGAGGAGGGCGAATTTGTGGCCTTGCTCGGACCAAACGGCGCGGGCAAGACCACTTTTTTGCGCATTTTGGCTTCGCTGAGCCGCCCCAGTGCCGGCGATGTGCGCGTGAAGGGGCATCGCTTGCCCCAGCAGGCGACGGCAGTGCGCAGGCGCTTAGGGTTTGTTTCGCACCAGCCTTTGCTTTACGGCGACCTAAGCGGCGAAGAAAATTTGCGCTTTTACGCCCGCCTCTATTCCCTGCCCGATGCCAATGAGCGCATTGCGGCGGTGTTGAAAATGGTGGGCATGTACCGCCATCGCCGAGATTTGGTGCGCACCTATTCCCGCGGGATGCAACAGCGCTTAGCAATCGCCCGCGCCCTGCTTCCCGACCCCGATGTGTTGCTTTTGGATGAGCCTTACACGGGGCTTGACCAAGATGCCGCAGCGATGCTGGATGAGATTTTGGCGCGCGTTTCAACCCAAAAGCGCACGGTGGTGCTCACTTCGCACGATTTGAGCAAAGCCGCACTGCTGGCTTCGCGGTTTGATGTGCTGGCGCGCGGGAAAATCGCGGCTTCGGCGGGGCGCGGCGAAATTTCCGACGCCGAATTGCTAGATTTTTACCGCGGGGCGCTTGCTTCGGCGGAGGCGGAGAGATGAAAGAAAGCACGGGCTTTGGGCGCGCGGTGCTCGCCATCCTTTGGAAGGATTTAGCCGCCGAACTGCGCGGCAAGGAACTCCTTTCCGCCATGCTGGTTTTTGCCCTGCTGGTGATTTTGGCGTTCAACTTTGCGCTGGATTTAGACCCGAAGACGCGCGCCAGCGTCACCAGCGGCGTGTTGTGGGTGTCTTTCATCTTTGCGGGCACTTTGGGGCTCAACCGTTCAATGGCAACCGAGCAGGACCGCGGCTGTTTGGATGGGCTTTTGCTCGCGCCGGTTGACCGAAGCGCGATTTATTTCGGCAAAATGCTGGCAAATTTGGTCTTCATGCTGATTGTGGAAGCGGTCGTGTTGCCGATTTACAGCGCGCTTTACAATGTCAACCTCTTTCGCCCCGGCTTGTTGCTGATGGTGGTTTTGGGCTCGGTGGGCTATGTGGCAGTCGGTACTTTGCTCGCGGCGATGGCGGCGCAGGCGCGCACGCGCGACATGCTCCTGCCGCTGTTGCTGTTTCCGGTGATAATTCCGGTGCTGATAGCCGCGGTGAAAGGAAGCGCCGCCTTCCTTGCCGGTTCTGCTTGGGCAGATGTGAGTTCGTGGGTGAATTTGCTCTTGGCTTACGACGTGCTGTTTTTAGCCGTGCCGCTGATGGTGTTTGATTTCGTAGTGGAGGAGTGAGGATGCAAAAATATCCCAAAACTTTGTTGCTTTTAGACTTGGCGACTGTGCTTTTGCTTGCCGTTGCTACTGTGCTGGTCTTTGCCTACGCGCCGCTTGAACGGACGATGGGCGCGGTGCAGAAGGTTTTTTACTTCCATGTCGCCTCAAACTGGGTTGGGATGCTGGGGTTTTTGGTCGCGGCGGTTGCCGGCGCGGTTTATTTGGTGAAGGGCACGCGCTTTTGGGATGTGCTTGAGGTCGCGGCGGTGGAGATCGGCTTGGTGTTTTCGCTCATTGGTATTGTGACGGGCTCAATTTGGGCGCGCCCGATTTGGAACACGTGGTGGACTTGGGACGCCCGCTTGGTAACCGTGACCATCATGGTTTTGATTTACATCGCTTACTTTCTACTGCGGCAGGGTATTGACGACCCCGGCAGGCGCGCCCGCTACGCCGCAGTTTACGCGATCGTGGGTTTTCTGAGCGTGCCGTTGACTTTCTTCTCAATACGGCTGTTCCAGAGCATCCATCCGGTGGTGATCACGAGCACAAAAGCGCAACTTTCGCCGCGGATGAAGACCGTTTTCATGTTCAGCCTGTTCACCTACACCGTTCTGTTTGCCGACCTGCTTTGGCACAGGACGCGGTTGGGGCAACTCGCCGCGCACCTTGAAACCCTACGCCAAAAGATGTTGGATTAGGAGGTCTCCATGCCCCCCGATACAACTTCGTACATGATCGCCGGTTATGTTGTGATTTTTTTGGGGATGGCGCTGTATGTGCTTTCCCTCTGGCTTCGCCACCGCCGCATTGCGGCCGAAATTGCATACTTGCAGGAGGAAATGGAAGATGCAGGAGGTCGTGGGGCGTTAGGTCGTTGAGTCGTTAGTCGTTGCGTCGTGGGTCGGTGGGTCGTGAAGTCGGGCGTTGCTTATCCACTGATTGACACAGATTTGCACCGATTGAAGAAAAAAACACAGAGGACACAGAAACACCACAGAAAACACAGAAATTTTTTCCTTTGCGCTCTCTGCGCCTCTGCGTTGCTTTCTTGGCGTCCTTCGTGTCCTTGGCGCCCTTGGCGTCCCTATCCACCGATTGACACAGATTTTCACCGATTGAATGACCGAAACCGCAGATTTCGCAGATTGCACAGAAAAAATCTGTGCTAATCTGTGTAATCTGTGGTTTTTTCCACCTCCAAAAAGCCCAAAAGCACAAAAGCGCCGATGAACGGCGCTTTTTGTGCACAGAAACGGTTTGCTCTCAACGGGGTCACTTGATAAAGAAGGAGAGCACCACCAAGGTAACGATGAAGCCCGTCGCTAATGTAGCAATGCGTTTCAAGTCTTGTTTGATGTAGGTATAGTCGGGATTGAACGAAGCGACGGCGGCTTGAGGACTGCGCGGCGCACGTCGCCGAGTAGTTCGTCGTCTGGGTTTTGCCATGGTTTGCTCCTCAAAATCGGGTGTTTAGCGCTAAAGCCGGTCCAAATTTTATCACATTTGCGGCGTCAAATTTGTTGGGCTAACTTTCGTCCTTGGGCTGGCGCAGAGGGAGTTCAATGAAGAAAGTGCTTCCCTCGCCAATTTTGCTCTTCACCCACACCTTTCCGTGATGGCGTTCAACCACTGATTTCACTATTGCCAAGCCAAGGCCAGTTCCGTGCTCGGCCGTTTGGGCTCTTTTGGCCACACGATAGAATTTTTCAAACAGGCGCGGTTTATCAATTTGCGAAATACCTATACCGGTGTCGCTCACCCCTATCACCACCCTGTCTGAGCCTTTAGGCCGGGTAAAAATGGTAACCCGTCCGCCCTTCGGCGTATATTTTATAGCGTTTTCAACCAGATTGTTGATAGCGCGGTCAAGGAGGGCTTGATCGGCTTCAATAAGAGGCGGTGTGCGCGGTGCAATTTCCAACCTCAGTTCAATTTGTTTGCGGGAGGCTTGAGGTTCCCATCGCTTTTTGACTTCTTCAAGCAAATCAAATAGCGGCAACATTTGTACTTGCAAGCCAACTCCGGCTTCAATTCTGCCCAAGTCCAGCAGGCTGCTTACCAGCCTTGCCATGTTATCCACACTGCGCTGGATGTGGGCTATGTATTTGCGCTGGCGCTCGTTCAGGTCACCCACCATTTCAAGCATGGTGAGGTAGCCGCGCATGAGGGTAAGGGGGGCGCGCAGGTCGTGGCTGACGGTAGCCACAAAGTCCGATTTTAGGGCATCAAGTTCGCGGAAGTGGGTTATATCCCTGAGCAAGCACACTCTACCGATTTCGCGCCCTTTGTTGTCCACACTTGCGACAGTGGCAAAGTAAATTTTATCCCCCACGGCGACTTCTTCGGAGTAAGGCGGGGTTCTGTCGCTCTTGAACAGCGAAAGCAGTTCGGTGCCGCGGAGGGCAATTTCCACTGGCTGGTCTATGAGCGAAGGATCTAAAGGCAAATTTGCGAAAGCCGCCGCGTTGGCAAGGATGAGCCGATTTTGCTTGTCGGTCACCAAAACAGGGTCGGGCGAAGCATCCAAAATGGCGCGCAAGCGCTGGCGGCGCACCTCGGCGGTGGCATAGAGGCGCGCTGTGTAGGTAGCCATCGCCATTTGCAAAGCCAACGAGGTTACATAGCGTATGTCTTCCTCTTCTAACGAGTGTGGCTTTTTGTAGACAAGGTATAGCACCCCCAAAAAGCGCTGTTCGTAATACATTGTGACGCTCAAAATAGCAGAGACCCGGTCCAGAAGTAGAGCCTTTTCGCCAACAGCACGGTACAAATCGCTGTGGGGAGGGAACGATTTGAAGACAACCTGCCTACTGGCAAGTTCAAGGAGCGGTTCATCCAGAAAGGCATATCGTTCATGGCGCGCACCAAGCCCCATTGTGGCCGGATACTCATCCACCAATTCATCAGGGATTGCCTCTTTGGAAAGGACAATCCGCGCTGCGGACGCGTTGGTCGCAAGCGCCGCTCGCAAGACGGCGTCGGCAGCCTGATCCACCTTCAAAGAAGCGGCAACCTGCTGACTTGTAGAAAGCAAGCGGTTCAGTTCGGCTATGCGTTTGCGAAGCCTGACGCGCATTCGCTCAAGAGCACGCCCCAAGCGCCCAACCTCATCCTTGCTTTCAACCTCCACCGATTTGTCCAACTCCCCGGCAGCCAAATCATCGGCAGCGCGCGCCAACTTTAGCAATGAGCGTGTTATCCGACTCACCATTGCTCGCCCCACCCCCCAACCGACCAATGCCAGTAGACCAACAATGAGCGATAGAGGCAAGGCGTTGTTAGCGGCAATGGCGTTCAAATTGCTTTCCGGGTAAAGGACCACCACTTTCCAAGATGAGCCGACGGCACGCTCTGCATAGGAAATATAATGTGCCCCTTTTGTATCAGTTAGTTTTGACTCCCCAAGCGGCACTTTTGCTTCCGCCAACCACTTAAAAGCAGAATCAGTAACGAACAAGAGGCCGCCGCGCTCACTTAGTATTCCTGCCCCGCCCCCGTATTTTGATTCTATCTTGCTCAAAGTGTCAGTGAGCGGCTTGGTGTAAGGATTATCTTCAATCTTCGCAAACCCTACCAAAATCCTTCGCACTTTTCCGGTTTTGTCCTTAACCGGAGCGGCAAAGTCCACCCTTCCAGCATAAGGTAGTCTTACCACAGGTGAACCGTGAAGCAAAGTGAGGACAAGCAGTTTACACTCGGTATCCCCCATTACTTCCTTTGACTCTGGTGCAGAGGCTATCAGGGTACAACCCGGGTCCACAAGCATCAAACGGTTGAAAAAAGCGCTCTGCGATACGGCCTTGGATAAACGCTTCTGCAAAACGGGGGTGTTTTCATCCAACAACTCCGGGTCACTGGCTAATTGCTGAATGGTGATTTGGCCATTCTCCGTGAAGAATGGAAGGCTTTGTGCGGCAATATCGGCCATTCCCTTCAAACGCCCAATTACCAGTCTCTTTGCCGAACGTTGGGCTAAAGCCCAGTTACCAACCAAGACACCCACCAAAAGGATGGCCACCACACCGGCCATCAAGCGCGAAAACCTACGCTCAAGCGAGTGGCCGTTTGCCCATATTTGTAAATATCCCCGATAACCGAATTCACCAATACGAAGCAGTATTAGTGCATAGCCTATTGCCGCCCCTATAAACAAAGTAACCGTTTGTAAAGCCACAAACAGTTGAACCCTTCTCAGCATCATGCCAAAGTTGCCGGCTAATACATGACCATCTGCCGCAAAGAAAGCGATAGTAATGAGCAAGCCATAGAGCAGAGAGGCAAATATCCATCCCGCCAAAGGTTGACGCAGCCACTCACGCAACCGATTTTTGTAAGGCTGCCAAAACCCCCAACCCAAAAACAATCCTATTGAAGCCCATATTAGCGGTTGAAAGATGAGGGAAGTGCCAAAAAGCCCTTCAATTGCGCCTGCTACCAACCCCACGCCCGCCGCCGCTCCTGGGCCAAGATAGCCCGCTGCAAGCACCACCGGTACGGCCAGCAAAGGCATCATCAAGGCTCGCATCCCCACTAACTGTAAACGAGCAGCAGCGGTCGCAAATTCAATACTCATCCCCGCCAACAACGGTTCACTCAACAAAAAAGCCGCGAATAGAAACCAGTGCCTCCGCTGCCATTTGGGGCGGTTCTTTCTTGTTTTATGGATAAGCCAAACAATGAAAAAAGCCCATAAAGCGAAAAGCACCCACCCGCTCGGGCTTATGGGCAACAAGTGCATCGGTAAGGAATAAGTCCACAAATATCTCATGACACTAAACAGTGCAAAACCTATGCCAACGCAAACTGTGGTTTGCAAAATACAAGGCTGATTTTCCCAACAATAAGCAAAACCACTTTATTTTAGCACAAACTGCCGCTCGGGAATGGAGAGTTACAAGTTGCAAGATTTCAAAGTAAGACGCCTTTCGCAACAGCATCGCCGCTCAAAAAAATTTTTTAAGCCCGCTTTGCAACATTTTGGCTACTTTTTTACCATGTTTTGATTTTATGCGGTATACTTATAGCGTTCAACACTCACCCCAAACTTTTAGCAGGAGGAATGTATGAGCAAGAAGTGGTTTATCTTAGTTGCGCTTGTGCTGGTAGTCGCAGCGATTCTGAGCGCGTGCGGCGGTCAAAGCGCAGCCAACAACAAGGGGCAAAACACCAATGTGGACTGCAAGAGCCCCGACGTCTTTTGTGTCGGCTTGGTCACCGACGTTGGCAAAATTGACGACAAGTCCTTCAACCAATCCGCTTGGGAAGGCGTGAAAGAGGCCCTTTCCAAGGGCGTCGCCAACAAGATTGACTACATTGAAACCACCGACGCCAAAGACTATGAGGCCAACATTGAACTGTTTGCCAAGAAGGGCTACGACGTGATCGTGACCGTGGGCTTTGCACTCGGTCAGGCCACCCAAAACATGGCCAAGAAATACCCGAACATCAAGTTCATCGGCGTAGACCAATTTCAAGGCAAGAAGGTGGACAATGTTGCCGGCCTCATCTTCCATGAAGACAGGGCTGGCTTCATGGCCGGCGCGCTGGCGGCGATGATCACCAAAACCAACACCATTGCTGCCGTACTGGGGACGGACCTGGTGCCGCCGGTAGTTGCCTACAAAGAAGGTTACGAAAACGGTGCCAAGTACATCAACCCCGACATCAAGGTCATTGCGACCTACCACCCCGGCGGCCTTGAAAACGCCTTCACCGACCCCGAATGGGGCGCCGCGACCGCCAAGCAGGCTATGGACCAGGGCGCGGACGTAGTTTTCGGCGCAGGCGGCAAGACCGGCAACGGTGCACTGATTGAGGTCGCCTCCGCGGCCAAGTCTGGCAAGCAGGTTTACTGCATTGGCGTTGACACCGACCAGTGGCTGACCGTTCCCGAAGCGCACGCCTGCTTGGTCAGCAGCGCCATGAAGTTGATCACCCCCGGCGTATTTGACTTGATCCAACTGGCCAAACAGGGCAAGTTCCCCAGCGGCAACTACTACGGCAAGACCGGTTTGGCGCCATTCCACGCCTTTGACAGCAAGATCCCGCAGAAAGTCAAAGACAAGCTGAAGGAAATCCAGAAAGGTTTGATGGACGGCAGCATTGATACCGGCTACAAGCCCGGCACCAAATAAACGTCCCGCAACGCAAAAAACAACGGCCCGCGAGCAACGCGGGCCGTTGTTTTTATCTGCGCATCCACAAACCCTCTCACCCTACCTGCACCACCAAACCTTTGAGATAGGCGCTCTCGGGGTAATTGAGCGCAACGGGGTGGTCGGGGCCTTGCGCAAGGCGAGCAACAATCCTTGCTTCAACCCCGGCATCAACCGCGGCATCGGCAACAATTTTCTGAAACAGCGCGGCATCCAAGCCACCAGAGCACGAAAAAGTCACCAGCAGCCCGCCTGAGGGAAGCAGGTGAAAGGCAAGGCGGTTGATGTCCTTGTAGCCGCGCGCCGCCCGCGGCACCTGCGCCGCGGTGGGAGCAAATTTCGGCGGGTCAAGGATAACCATATCAAACTTTTGCCCTTCAGAATGATATTTCCGCAAAAGGTGGAAAACATCATCTTGCACAAACGCCGCTTTCTCAGCAGGCAAGCCGTTGAGAGCAATGTTTTCCTGCGCCAGCGCAAGCGCCTCGGCGGAGGTGTCTACCGACACAACCTCGGCCGCCCCACCGGCGAGGGCATAGACCGCAAAGCCACCGGTGTAGGCAAAAGCGTTGAGGATGCGCTTACCTGCGGCGTGCGCCCCCACCCAAGCACGGTTTTCACGCTGGTCAAGGTAAAAGCCGGTTTTGTGGCCGCGCCGCACATCCACCCAAAACGCCAATCCATTCTCGGCTATACGAAGGCGCTCAGGCGGCTCATCGCCGCGAAGGGCGCCAACCCGCGGCGGCAACCCCTCCAGACGGCGCACTTCAGCATCTGAGCGCTCATACAAGCACCGCGCCCCCGTTTCGGCCAGCAGGGCATCGGCAAGGGCCTCGCGCCAAGCCTCTGCCCCCGCGCTGAGAAACTGAGCCACCACCGTATCACCGTAGCGGTCGGCAATCAAGCCGGGCAAGCCATCAGCCTCGCCGAAAACCAAGCGGTAGGCGTCAGTGTCGGCGTTTAGCCACGGCGAACGACGGGCTATGGCAGAACGGACGCGCTCGCGCAGGAAAGCAGGGGTAACAACATCGTTTTCTCGCCACGACCAGACGCGGGCGCGAATGCGCGATTTGGGGCTATACGCCGCCCAAGCGAGAAAGCGGCCGCTGCTATCGGCAACTGCCACTGTGTCACCCGCGGCAGGCTTCCCCTTGACTTTGGCAATCGCCCCCGAAAACACCCACGGGTGCCGCCGCAGGAGGGATTTTTCACGGCCGGGCTTGAGAATGAGGGTTGGCATAGGTACACAACTCCGTCTCTACACAAAAAACCGCCCGCGTGGCTTTGACGCGGGCGATTCCATAGCATGGCGGTAAAAGTCCGCCGTATCTTGTGGGCGCGACAGGATTCGAACCTGCAACCAATGGCTTAAAAGGCCACTGCTCTACCGTTGCGCTACGCGCCCGTGCAGGCGCAATTTTATCACGCAGGGGCAAGCAAAGTCAACATTTTCGCAAGCGCCCAACCTAACCATCTACGGCTTCATCTTTGCTCATACGGAGAGCACTTTTTGGCAGTGCTCACCCACATTCTAACCCCGTCGGTCACAATGTTTATTTCGCCGCAAAGGTCGGTGCGGAGGAGCGTGAAAGGCCGCAATTCCTGCAAAAGTTCCGGCGAGGGGCGGCCTCTCGGGTCGGCCGGGCGCACGCTAACCACCAGCACTAACGGCTCAAGCGCCCAAACGGTTTCGGGAGGGTTCAAGGGGTAATAGCCGCTTCCGGCAAGGAGCATGGCACTGAGCGGGCGCAAACTCGGGGCAAGGCGGCGCAGGCGGGCATCTGTACCTTCACCTTCGCCCAACGGCAGCAGGAAACGGAAACGCCGCCACCGCAGCAGGAAAACAGCCCCGCGCGCCGAAACCGCTACTGCCTCCAAGCGCGCCCCATCCCCAAAATCCAGCGCCGCCCCCGCCCGGACTTCGTGCAAGGGCACTTTCTCTTCCTTGATTTTGCTCCATGCAAGCCGCGCCGCCGGCGAATTGGCGGCACGGCCAGCCCACCACACTGCGCGCGGCCGGTAAATCCTCAGAAAATCTGGCAGCGCTTCAACCGATTCTTCATCCGTGCTGCCAACCACCAACCAATCTACCTTATCAGCCCAAGGTAGAAAATGCTCTCCCAGCCCGGCAAGGAGAGCGCGGGCATTTTCGCCGCCGTCTAAAAGCACCCATTGCCCCGAGGGAGTGCGTATCAGCACAGCCTCGCCGTTCCCAACCGGCAGGATGCTGACGCTAAGCCGATGCTCAGAAACCGCAAACGCGGGCTTCCAAACCACAGCAACAAGAGCGGCCAATCCCAGCAAAACAGCCGACTTGGAAACAGCAACAGAGGGCAAAGGCAAGGTGGCGCGCTTTTCCCAAAAATAGGGCAGGCCGAAAAGGAGGGCATAGTAGGCCAAAATTATCGGCAAACTCAGGTTGACTACGCTTGCAGAGGTGACCGGCATGCCAGCAAACAGTTTTACCGCGCGGATGGTGTATTCCGCCAACGGCCAGACGAGCAACCCCAAAGCGCGCCCTGCGGGCAGCCAAAGCAAACCCGCCAACAAAGCCGCCCCTCCCCCAACCATAAGCGGAGCCTGCACGGGCAAAATAGCAGGGTTCGCAAGCAAGGCTATCAGCGAAACCTGCCCGAAATGATAGGCGCTGATGGGGAAGGTGGCTAACTGCGCCGCGAGCGTGAGGAAGAAAAATTCGTTGAGGGGGCGCGACAAGGTTTGCGCCACTTCCGGTCTGAAAAAATGCTCCAATGCCCGCCTTGCTCCCCTTTCAAAGACATCGCCAAAGCGCACTAAACCCAGCGTAGCCGCAAATGAAAGTTGAAAGCCGAGATCCCACAGCACATATGGGTTGAGCAACGCCATGAAGGCGGCGGCGAAGGCAAGGCTGGTGTAGGCGTGTTGCTTCCTGCCGGTTTGCAGGGCAAGCATGCCGATAAACCCCATAATCGCCGCTCGCACCACGGCGGCATCTGCGCCAACGAAAACTGTGTAGCCGGCTATCGCAAGCACGGCCAGCGCCGCGCCTTTCATCTCGCCCCACAGGCGGCCAAACAAGCCGGTAAACAGCCCTGCCAAAATCGTGATGTTGAACCCGCTAATGGCAATAATGTGGGCAGTACCGGTGCTCCGAAAGGCATCGTAAATTGGTTTCGGAATGCCTTTATCCAAACCCAACAGTATGCCCGAGAGCAAAGCGCCCGCCGCCCCGGGCCAAATCTTGAGCGCAATTGCATGCGCCCGTTCTCGCAAAGAGTAAATGGCGCGCAACAACCGCGGGCCGCCGCGGGAAAGCACCCCAACTTTGGATGCCCTCACGACCACAAAGATGCCTTTCCGCGCAAGATAAGCGCGATACGAAAAAACTCCACCCGCGGGTGGAGTTTTGAGCCTGCCGGTAAGCACTACCCTATCGCCGTAATGGATGCGCGATGCCTGCTCGGGCGGTATTTTCGCCAAAACTTTACCTTTTATCGGAATGGCCTCATCGTGCCCAAAGCGCAGATATTCCGCCGCCACGGTCAGGTTGGCGTATGAAAAGCGGTAGTCGGGCGGAGCAATCACCTTGCCGACAATGGTTGCGCTCCGTGGGGAATTGGCGTAAGAGGCGATGAAATCGGGTGCGCCGAGCGGAGGCCGCTCAAAAGCGAGGCGGGCGCCGCCCGCGGCGAAAGCGGCCAGTAAGAGCAGAACACTGCTGGCGCGGCGTCGGCGGCTCATCAGCGCCGCGACCGCTAATGCCAACGCCCCCAGCCCCCACACCGCGCGGGGGAACGGAAAGAGCAATTCCCCCGCCACAATGCCCAAAAGGAAAACATCGGAAAGCCATAGCAAAGGATATGCCGCACACATTCCCGCCCTTCCTCGCACAAATCCATTTCCCCACGATGCTTGCCGCAACGAACTAAGGTCTTATTCGTGCACCCAAACCCGCGTGCCGTAGCCGCCCTCATGGCTGTGAGGGGGATAGTTCACCGGCGTGCTCCAACGGAACAGCCATTTTGCATCGCTGTTGCGCATGTTAATGCAACCGTGGCTCATTGGGCGGCCGAAGTTATCATGCCAATACGTACCATGAAAGGCCACGCCGGTCTTGACGAAAAAACTCACCCAAGGCACACCGGGGAGTTCATAAGCGTCCAGAGCGGCGGTGAGTGCGCCCTCCCCCATGTGCCGGGTAGGCCATTTTTCAAAAATGTGAAAATGCCCTGAGGGCGTGCGCGTTGGAATGCCGTTATCGCCGGGCTTGTCGCTCGGTATGCCGGAAGAAATTTTGGTGCGATAGACCTCTTTTTTGCCCTCATAGGCTATCAGCGCCTGAGCGCCGAGGTCAACCTCAATCCACTTTTCGCTCTTGGGCACGTCGGGGGAAATTGGGGCAAGTTCCTCATCGGGTATCAAGCGTAGGTGCGGCGCGTAGACAAAATAGGACACGCCGAGCAAGTCATCGGTGAGTTTGTAAAGCGGTTCGCCGTATTTGCCAACAGCCACGCCGGTCACCCAATGCACTGAGCCGTAGTAAAGCCGATAAACGGGGATTCGTTCGCCGTTGCGGCCTTCCCGCCATGCGCGGGTGTAGGGCACGCTCACTTCCGCTAAGCGCCCCTTCTCGGGCACTGAAGGCACAGGCTTGTTTATGAGCACTTTCACCCGCTGGACGTATGCGGTGTGGAGGTAGCCATATGGAAGGCGATACCAGCGGGGGTTGTAGGAGGGGCCATACGGGGAAATTATGAGGCCGCGCAAGCGCACAACTTGGTCGCGTTTGAGGTAGCCCAAGGTAGGGCTTGTGAGGCTGGGTTCGCGGTGCACCGGCACTTGAGCGATGGTAATCCTGCCCAATCCGTAAAACGGCGTCGCAAATTCCCCTAATTTACCCAACGGACGCCAAGCAACGGCCCCAAGCCCCAAAAGGGCAAGTTTTAGCACGTCACGGCGGGTTAAGGTAAGAGAAGGCATGGGAGGGAGGGTTAGGGTGTCAGGTGTTGCGGTGTCAGGTGTTACAGTGTCAAGTGTTACAGTGTCAAGTGCTACAGTGTCAGGTTAATCAGTGTTCGGCGCTCAAGGCGCGGCGTGCGGCTTCTGCTATGCGGGGGAGGATTTCAGCCACGTCGCCGCGGAGCACAACGTCGGCGCGCACATCCATGTAAGTTGGGGTTTTGTTGACGATGATGACGGGCGCCCCCCGCATTGCCGCTTCAACTGGCAAGCGCGCCACCGGCATCACCTCAAGGCTTGAACCCGCCACAAGCACCAAATCAGCGGCAAGCACCGCTTCCTGCGCCTTTTGCCACACCTCCCAAGGCAACGCCTCACCAAACAAGACCACGTTCGGCTTGAGTATGCCGCCGCAATGCGGGCATCTGGGTATTTCGCCGGTTTCCAAAAATTTCGGGATAAACTGCTCAGAGCGATAAGTGCGGTAACACATGGTGCAGGTCGCCGTCTCCAGCGAACCATGCACTTCTAACACATTTGACGAACCGGCTTTCTGGTGCAAGCCGTCAATGTTTTGAGTAACGATGGCGCTAAAGTGTCCCGCTTTTTGCATTTCAGCGATGGCGTAATGAGCAGGGTTAGGCTCTGCTGCCAAAATGTTGGCGAGCAAAGGCCGCACCCATGCAAAAAAGCGCTCAGGATGATGCCGAAAAGCGGAAAGTGAAGCCACCTCCATCGGGTTGTGTTTTTCCCACAGGCCGCTATCGCGCGAGCGAAAATCGGGTATGCCTGAGGGGGTAGAAATTCCCGCACCGGTGATAACGACGCCGTTCCTCGCACTTACAACCAGCCGGGCAGCATAGGCTATTTGGGTGCTTATCTGCTCATCGCTGAGCATTTGCTCTGCGCTCAAATCACTCATCATTAGGGTTTTCAGTTTCTTCCTCGGAATCTATTTGGGGTGCAGCCGGCAACACAGTAGTGAATTTACTGCCCTTGCCAACTTCCGACTCAACCCAAATGCGCCCTTTGTGGTTTTCAACTATTGATTTCACAATTGAAAGCCCAAGCCCTGTACCGGGGTGCACGCCGGCCACATTGCTGGCGCGGTAAAACTTATTGAAAATGTAACGTTGCTCCGCTTGTGGAATGCCCGCGCCGGTATCTTCCACCGTAATTATAACCTGCCCCCCTTGCGCCTTGGCGGTGACTTTTATTTTCCCGCCCTCGGGCGTGTACTTTATAGCATTAGCCAAAAGATTGTCCACTACTTGCCTGAGGCGCACAGCATTACCTAAAACCGGCGGCAAGTTTTTATCTATTGAAACCTCTATGCTCTGTTTTTTCGCCTCTGCCTGAGGGAGGTTGCCTTCCACCGCGTATTGAATTGCAACGGCCACATTCACGATCTCGTTGTGCTTATCCAAACCGGCCTCAATTTTGCCAAGGTCTAATAGGTTGTTTATTATGTCAGTAATGTTGTCTAAACTGGCACGTGCACGGCTGAGAAATTCTGTCTGGGCAGGGTTGAGCGGCCCAACGCGACTCAGTAGTTCAATATAGCCGAGCGCCGCAGTCAACGGCGAACGCAAATCGTGGGAAACGGCGTTGACGAAGTTACTCTTCAACTGATCCAACTTTTTGAAATGGGTTATGTCGTAAAAAGTTAGTATTACCCCTATACCTTCCACAGGCATAATGTGCACGTCAAAAACACGACCGTCGCGCGCCTGCAATTCTGTGTGGTGTTCTCTATTTTCCGAAATAGAGCCCTGAACTGCCGAGAGAACATCCGGATCTGAGCAAAACTGTGCAAAACGAACCTTGTTTAACGCATCCTCCAATGAAAGGCCAAGTATGCTCGCGGCAGTAGAGTTTACAAGAATCAAATCGCCATCATGGTCAACGACTGCCATTCCCTCTTTTACCTGCCGTATTACCTGTTCAAGTTTGCGGCGTTCTTCTTCCACTTTGCCATAGAGGGAGGCGTTTTCCAAAGCCACAGCCGCATAGTCGGCGAGAGCGCGAAGGCGATTGACGTCGCGCTCAGTAAAATAGCCGCGGCGGGTGCGATTATCCACACCGAGCACGCCTATAACCCTACCTTGCATGTAAAGGGGAACGTAAATCAAGGCCTGCACAAGGTAAGCGGTTTTTATTTTTTCAAGCGTATCTTTGTCAATTACCCTCGGTTTGCCGGTGCGCACCACTTCGCCGGCAAGGGAATCTTCTATCTTGAGACGCAAGGTTTTATTCCCCGATTGCAGATTGCTTTCAGCCCGCAGATACAATTCACCGGCCTCTTCATCCAACAACATAAGCACACTTTCTTCAGCGCCGGTAAGTTCGCGCGCAGCGTCCACAACTGCTTTGAGTGCTTCCTCAAGGTTAAGGTTAGCCGTAATAACATGCCCTACTTTGAGCAAAGAGCGCAGTTCGTCAACCTCGCGGCGAAGGTGAAGAGCCTGTCGGTTAGCCTCTTGCTCTGCCCATTGCGTAAGTTCCTGCCGACGCTTGAGGGCGCGCTGCAAAGCCTCCAAAATTTCTTCACGCCGAGAAGGCGCACGCACAACCTCCACCCCGCCAAGCCTCATCACATCTAAAAGGGTTTCAACGCGCAAATCCGGCGTCATCAACACAAGCGGCATTTGCGGATTGCGCCTTACAAATTCACGAATTGAGGGAGAATCTAACGCTTCTGCATCAGCAAGCAGAACATCGGCCTGCGATTCAATATTCTCGGCTCCCTCGCCGAAATCCACGCTGCATGGCACGAAATCGGTGCCCAGCAGAGCACTTTCCAACAGGCGGCGTGATTCCGGCCGACTTGTTAACAGTAGTACCCGGGTTTTTGACATCCTTGTTGACCTTTCTAACCTCGTCAGGTTCAATGTGGACTATGTTGAAGTCATACTCAGTTCCTACCGTTCGCCGCGATTATAGCGCCGATGGTCATCTGTCACAAAAATTAGTTAAGAGCGCACTTCTCCCAAAATTTTACTCAAACGTGTTATTTCACTTCGTGCCTTTTGCAAAGCACGCCGTTGTTTAGGCGTTAAGTCACCCAATTCTCCCTTCAGCAAGGCCTCAATTTGCTCCGTCACAACCTTTAGGGAAACTCCTACCTCGTTCGCAACTCGCTTTAGTGCGAGTTCCTTAGCCCTTTCGTTTGCCACGGCGCTATCGGCCACCTCCCGCATCTGTTTTGCCCTATCTTCAAGGGCTTTGAACAAACGCGCGTTGACCAAAGCCACCGCTGCGTAATCCCCTATTGCTTCCAACAAAGCCTGTTCGTTAGAAGTAAACGGCTTTGGAATATCTCGCGTCACAACCATAACGGCGATCACCCGATTTTTAGCCTTTACCGGCACAACCAAAGCCGCTCTACCAAGGCGATAAATTTTGAACCGCTTTAGTGGATCGCCGTAGATGTTCAACGGCTCGCCCGAAAGCATAACCAAACTGCTCAAGCCATCATCCCACACTTTGCCAACACGAGCGGCTAACGAAGCGGGCATTCCTTTCTGAGCACCGAGCACCAGTTTGCGGGTGTTTTCGTCAACTAAAAACATCCAACCTTTATCGGCATTAGTAACTTGAATTGAGCCTTCCAGTAATCTCTGTAAAAGAAGGGACTGATTTGTGGATGAAGCAACAGTTTTCGCGAGGTCAAAGAGGGTTGTCAACTCGCGGACGCGTTTTTGCAACTCCTCGTTTGTCCGTTGGAGTTCTAAAGTCAAGCGTTTATTAGTCTGCCGTTCCCTTACCTGCGCCAGTACCCGCTCCACTGCGGCTACAACCTCGGCTTCGCGCATCGGCCAGAGCAGATAATCGGCCGCCCCCAGCCTGAATGCTTGTATGATGTCCGTTTCTTTGCCCCGCTGGCCTATTGCTATTATGGGCACTTCGCTGCCGCGCGACCTGAACGCCATTATCAAATCCTTGCCGCTCAGCCCATCAAGAGCCAAGTCGGCAATTATTAGGTGCGGCGCGAAGCGAGCGCTTTCCACAAACGCTGCTCCTGCCTCGCCTACAACCTTCACTTTGTACCCCAACGGGGCAAGGCTTTGGCGCGCCACCAAATCTGCTATTTCAGGGTCTGGTTCAACCACTAAAATTCGTTCCCGCCGTTCTTTGCGCTTTTTCATTTTGTTATCCCTAAAAGATTACCCCTGAAATTTCTCTCTGCGCCTCATTGTCATCACGTCGGCAAAAAATACCTACCAGCGGCGCGTGCCATTTCAGCGGCAAAGCGCCGCCACACAGACAAGCACTACCCCGAGAAAGCAAATTTCAGCGCTTGCCTTAGCGAGCGGGCTTCAACAATTTGAAGCCCATCGGGGGCTGAGGTAGCATTCCTGCTCAGCCTTTTGGGAATTATAGCGAACTTAAAGCCAAGATTTGCGGCCTCGCGCAAGCGCGCGCCCATTTGACTCACGGTGCGCAGTTCACCCGAAAGGCCAATTTCGCCGATAAGGACAGCGTCGGCGCGCACAGGTATGTTCCGCGCCGAGGAAGCTAACGCCGCCGCAACCGCCAAATCTACCGCCGGCTCGCCTACCTTAAGACCACCCACCACGTTTACAAACACGTCCTGTTCGCCAAGCCTAACGCCGGCATGGCGGCTCAGCACCGCCGTTACCAACAACAAGCGGTTGAAATCTATGCCATTGGCGGTGCGGCGGGGGTTGCCGAACGGCGTTGGGTTGGTCAGGCCTTGCACTTCAACCAGAAGCGGGCGCGTGCCCTCCATTGTAACGGCAATTGCCGAGCCGGGGGTGTTCACCATCCGCTCGGCTAAAAATGCCTCGGAAGGGTTAGGCACTTCTTTCAAACCCTCGGCGTGCATTTCAAAAACGCCAACCTCGCTGGTCGTGCCAAACCGGTTTTTCACCGACCGCAAAAGTCGGTAGGCTTGAAAACGGTCACCCTCAAGGTAAAGAACCGTGTCAACGATGTGCTCCAGCACCCGCGGCCCCGCGATCACGCCTTCTTTGGTTACATGCCCTATCAGAAACACGCTCAGGCCGCTGGTCTTGGCGAGTTCACGCAAGCGAGAGGCCGTTTCGCGCACCTGCGTTACCGAGCCCGCCGAAGATTGCAATTCGGGCAGGTACACCGTTTGGATTGAATCCACAATCAGTAACTGCGGCTGAACTGATTGGACGTGCTCCAAAATTGCTTGCAGATCAGTTTCGGTGACCAAAAACAAATTTTCAGGGAAAGGACGCGTTTCGCCTTCAGGTGTGTTCCAAAGGCGAGTGGCGCGCATTTTTATCTGCCGCTCCGATTCCTCGCCCGAAACGTACAACACCGGCACGCTCTGCGCCATTGCCAAAGCGGTTTGGAGCATCAGGGTGGATTTGCCAATGCCGGGGTCACCGCCAATAAGCACCACCGAGCCGGGGACTATGCCGCCGCCCAGCACACGTGCAAACTCACTTATCGGCAGCGGAATGCGCTCTTCGGCATCGCCTTCAATTTCGCTCAGGCGCCGCGGTCGGCTTTGCGGCAGGCTCCCCTTTCTCTTGCCCCCTCCCTCGGGCACAACAACCTCGGGCACAAACGAATTCCACGCGCCACAAACCGGACACCTGCCCAAAGGTTTAGGCACGCGCTTGCCGCAGTTCTGGCAAACATAAACCGTCTGCGCCTTTGGCACGACCCATTCCTCCCCTGCTCTGCGTTATGCCCCAACAGGCAACACACATGCAGTGTAGCAGATGCGGCGGGTATAAAACCCCGCCGCATCTGTTCAAAACCAATACTAACTAAAATCTTTTTCTGCCAAAGTGATCGCCTCTTCCAAAATGGCGAGGCCTTCATCCATAAGATCCTTGGTGATGACCAGCGGCGGGGCAATGCGGAGTGAACTCTTGCCGCAGCCCATAGCAAGCACCCCAAGGCGGAAAGCGTAGTTTTCTACCTTGTTGCGGAACTCAGGGAAGTATTCGCGGCTTTCCTTATCCTTCACAAACTCAAGGCCTATCATCAGCCCCTTGCCGCGCACGTCGCCGAGGTTGGGATGGCGCTCGGCCATTTCTTTAAGTTTGCCCATAGCATATTCGCCCATTTCGGCGGCGTTTTTCATGTATTTTTCGCCGATAAGTTCAATGGTGGCAATAGAGGCCACCGCGGCGATGGGGTTGCCGCCGTAGGTGTTGCCGTGTGCACCGGTTGCCCATTTTTCCATGATGCTCTTGCGGGCAATAGTAGCACCTAAAGGCACGCCAGAGGCAATGCCCTTTGCCGCGCACACAATATCGGGCTCAACGCCCCAATGCTCAATTGCCCACCATTTGCCGGTGCGCCCCATGCCTGCCTGCACTTCGTCGTCAATCAGCAAAATGCCGTACTTGTCGCACAATTTCCGCAAGGCCGGGAAGAAGCCATCGGGCGGCACCACGTACCCACCTTCGCCCTGAATTGGCTCAACCAGAATACCGGCCACCTCATCGGCAGGCACAACTTTGTTGAAAATTTGCTCTTCAATGTAGCGCACAACCGTCTCGCCGTAATCTTCGCCGGGCTTGGAAAGGAGCACAGGGCGATACGGATTGGGGTAAGGCACATGAATCACGCCGGGCATCCACGGGAAGAAATCGCGGCGGTAAACGGCCTTGCTCGCAGTAAAAGCCAGCGAGCCAAGGGTGCGCCCGTGGAAAGCGCTGATGAAGCCAATGAAGAACTTGCGCTTGGTGTAACTGCGGGCCAACTTAATCGCCGCCTCAACTGCTTCGGTGCCGGAATTGCCCAAAAAAGACATCGCCGGTTCGCTGAACGGTGCAATCTCAGCGAGTTTCTCAGCAAGTTCTACCCAAACGGGGTTGTAATAGTCCGAGGAAATGTGGAGGAATTTCTCGGCTTGCTTTTGGATGGCCTCCACCACTTTGGGATGGCTGTGACCTGTAGAATTGACCGCGATCCCCGCCACAAAGTCAATGTAGCGGTAGCCGTCAACATCCCAAATCTCGGCGCCTTTGCCGTGGTCCATCACAAACGGACCCGAGCGAGGGTATGAAGGCGATACAACTTTTTTGTCGCGCTCAATAATTGCTTTGGCCTTAGGGCCGGGCACATCTCGTAATTTCATCTCGTCACTCCTTAGGTGGATTATCTTTGCGCTTGGCAAACCCAATTATATCAGCCTTGCCGCTTTTGAGAGCAAATATTACAAGAAAAAGTGCAACTGTTCAGTCTCGGCGAGGAGAAACCACAGATTACGCAGAAAAACATCCACCGATTGACACAGATTTACACCGATTGGATGATTGAAACCGCAGATTTCGCAGATTCCGCAGAAAAATCTGTGCCAATCTGTGTAATCCGTGTTCTTTTCTTTGTGTCCTCTGCGCCTCTGTTTCCTCTGCGCCCTTGCGTTACCCTTGGCACCCTTCGTGTCCTTGGCGACCTTGGCGTCCCTATCCACCGATTGACACAGATTCACACCGATTGGATGATTGAAACCGCAGATTTCGCAGATTCCGCAGAAAAATCTGTGCCAATCTGTGTAATCCGTGTTCTTTTCTTTGCGTCCTCTGCGCCTCTGTTTCCTCTGCGTCTTTGCGTTACCCTTGGCGACCTTGGCGTCCCTATCCACCGATTGACACAGATTTACACCGATTGGATGATTGAAACCGCAGATTTCGCAGATTCCGCAGAAAAATCTGTGCCAATCTGTGTAATCTGTGGCTTTTTCTTTGTGTCCTCTGCGCCTCTGTTTCCTCTGCGTCTTTGCGTTACCCTTGGCACCCTTCGTGTCCTTGGCGACCTTGGCGTCCCTATCCACCGATTGACACAGATTTGCACCGATTGAAGGAGAAAACCACAGAGAACACAGAAATTTACAGAGAACACAGAAAAAATCTGCGCTAATCTTCGTAATCTCTGTAGTTTGTTTCATCCGCCGATTGACACAGATTCTCACCAATTTCAGGGAAGATCCGCAAATCCTAAATCGCTAATCTTCTCCTCTGTGCTAATCTGTGTAATCTGTGGTTTTTGTCCTTGGCGTCCTTGGTATCATCCACAGATTCATACTGATAAGGCCGTTTTTAGCGGCTTTAATTTCCACGAGCATTACTTCTTTGCTCTGTGCTTATATACCGAAGATTGTATCACGAGGCTTATGAAATACCCTTATCCCCTTCACAACCGTGTAGAAAAAGCACGAAAAGACAAGGCAAATGCAGATAAACAGACCAAATCCTTGCACCAAATTATCCCGCATCTGGTAAAATCGTTTCACCGCTTTTCTACCAATCTTCAAATTAGCGAGGTGAAAAATGAAGAAAAAGATTCCCATACTACTTGCCGTTTTCGCCCTTGCAATAGCGCTTTTGGCGCTGCACAAGGGCAATGCGGCTCAGGCAGGAGCCGCCACGGGCGAAAAAGGCTCCTTCACGCTCTACATCATGCACACCAACGACGTGCACGCCCACTTTGAGCAAATCAACAAATACGGCGGGACGTGCTCGCAGGATGCGGCCGCGGCTGGCAAATGCTTCGGCGGCGTTGCGCGACGCGCGACCGAAATCAAAAAGATCCGCGCCGAGCACCCCGACGCCCTCTTGCTGGACGCAGGCGATGAATTTCAGGGCACCCTCTTCTTCAACCAATACCAAGGCAAAGCCGCCCAGAAATTCATGAACATGCTCGGCTATAACGCCATGGTGGTCGGCAACCACGAATTTGATTCTGGCCCCAAAGTGCTCGCTGAGTTCATCAAAGGCGCCAAATTCCCCGTGCTTGGGGCAAACGTGGACGCCTCGCAAGACCCATACCTCAAAGGCCTGCTCAAGCCTTATGTGATCCTGAACGTCAACGGGCACAAAGTGGGCATCATCGGCGTCACTACCGAGATGACCAGCATCCTTTCCAGCCCGGGCGATAAGGTCAAATTCTCCGACCCGATTGAAACAGCCCAAAAATACGCCAAAGAATTGGAAGGCAAAGGCGTAAACATCATCATCTTGCTCTCGCACCTCGGCTACAACCGCGACCAAGAGTTGGCAAAGAAAGTCGCCGGCATTGACATCATCGTCGGCGGGCACTCGCACACCTTCTTGGCAAACAACAACAAAAAAGCCGCCGGGCCTTACCCAACGGTTGTAGAATCACCTCGCAAAGAGCCCGTCCTCATCGTAACCGCCAAGGCTTACGGGCAATACCTCGGCTACCTGCAGGCCACCTTCAACCAAGATGGCGTTGCCACCGCGTGGGAAGGGGAGCCCATTTTGCTTGACAAAAACATCCCCGAAGACCCGCAAGTGCTCGCAGTGGTGAAAGAACTCGCCAAACCGCTGGAAAAACTGCGCCACACCGTTATCGGCAAAGCCGCCGTTGATTTGGACGGCGAGCGCTCGCACTGCCGCTTTGCCGAGTGCACAATGGGCGACCTCGTGACCGACGCCATCCTATGGAAGATGAAGGATCAAGGCATACAAATCGCCCTGCAAAACGGCGGCGGCATCCGCGCCAGCATCCCCGCCGGCGATGTGACCGTCGGGCAAGTGCTGGAAGTACTCCCCTTCGGCAACACCGTAGCCACCTTTGAAATCAAAGGCTCCGATCTCTTGGCCGCGCTTGAGAACGGCGTAAGCAAAGCCGACAACCCCGAAAATGAAGGCACGGGGCGCTTCCTCCAAGTGGCGGGCTTGCGCTATTCGTGGGACCCCAGCCAGCCGGTTGGGCACCGCATTGTTAGCGCCGAAGTGCGCAACGCCGACGGCACCTACAGCCCCATTGACCCCAACGCCACCTACAAAGTAGCCGCGAACAACTACATCCGCCACGGCGGCGACGGCTATTCCATGTTCAAAGAACACGCCATCAACCCCTACGACTACGGCCCCCTGCTGGCGGATGTGGTAGTGGACTACATCAAAGCCCACTCGCCGGTCAGCGTGAAACTTGAAGGGCGCATCAAGAAAGTCAAAGTCCAACCCACTGCAACGCCCACCGCGGTGCCAACCGCAACTCCCACTACTGCCCCCACCGCCACCCCCAAGCCGAAGCCCACAGCCACCATTGCTCCCTCGCCCACGCCGAGCCCCGCGCCCAAGGCCACCTCTTCTTCGTGGATTTGGCCTGTGGCTCTCTTGGCGCTCGTCATAGTGCTGGGAGCGATTTGGGCAATTGCACGCGGCAAAAACGAGTAAGAGCCCATCCGAAAATCCTTCGCGGATTGTCACTGCGAGACGGCACAGCCGCCGAAGCAGTCTCCTGATCGGTAAAAGGGGATTGCTTCGCCCTTACGGGGCTCGCAATGACACCATCACGATATTTTTCGGATAGAGTCCAAGCCGATTTCTGCCCCATAAACAAAACTTCCGAGGTCGCAAGACCTCGGAAGTTTTGCTTTTATCAGCGCCGATTCAAGCGCTTGCGGACGAATGTGGGAATGTCCACATCCACCGGCTCATCAATAGGCAACGGCGGCGGGGTTGAAGGCTTGGATGGACGGTGCGCAGGCTCACTTTCGGCAGAAACCTTAGCCGATGGCCGGCGGCTCTGCGCGCCCTGCAAAATGTGCGCTTCCGAAGGCTTGTAGTCAAAGCCGGTTGCAATGACGGTAACGCGCACGCGGTCGCCCATTTCGGGGTCAATTACCGCACCGAAGATGAGGTTGGCGTCGGAGCGGGCAGCGTCGCGGATGACCTCGGCGGCCTCATTCACCTCAAGCAGGGTCAAATTAGGCCCGCCCGTGATGTTGAAGAGGATGCCGCGCGCACCCTGAATCGTAACGTCCAGCAACTTGCTGGCAACGGCCTCTTCGGCGGCCTTGCGGGCGCGTTCATCGCCCTCGGCCTCGCCAACCGCCATCAGCGCCGCACCGCCTTCGGACATGATAGTGCGCACGTCGGCAAAGTCAAGGTTAATCAAGCCGGGCACCGTGATGAGTTCCGAAATGCCCTGAACGCCCTGGCGCAACACATCATCGGCCACCTTGAAGGCATCCTGCAGGCTGGCTTTTTTGTCCACAATCTGCAAAAGGCGGTCGTTGGGGATAACAATGAGGGTATCCACCTGCTCTTTGAGGGCTTCAATGCCCTTGAGGGCAATTTCAGTGCGGCGGCGCCCCTCAAAGGTGAACGGGCGGGTAACCACACCGATGGTGAGCGCACCGAGTTTGCGGGCAATAGAGGCCACAACCGGAGCCGCCCCTGTGCCCGTGCCGCCCCCCATGCCTGCAGTGATGAAAACCATGTCGCTGCCGGCAAGCACGCGCTCCAATTCCTCTTGCGATTCCTCGGCGGCCTTGCGCCCAATTTCGGGATTGCCGCCCGCGCCGAGGCCGCGCGTCACCTTTTCGCCAATGTGCACGCGGGTTTCGGCCTTGGAAAAGAGCAAAGCCTGAGCATCGGTGTTGATGGCGATGAACTCAATTCCCTTCACTTCTTCTTCAATCATGCGGTTGACTGCATTGCAGCCGCCGCCGCCCACACCAACCACTTTGATGCGGGCAAACGATTCACCTTGTGGATTGGCAAACATTTGTTCCATAACAAGCCTCCTCCTCCCTCGCGGGGAATTACGGTAAAAGCGAACGCAAAAAGCGCTTCAGTTGCTCTCCAAAATCGGGGCGGTGCTTGGGGGGCTCTTCCACCGCCGAAGTTTGCAACAGCCGCGCCCAATGCAACAAACCAACGCTTGTGGCAAATGCCGGTGTGCGCAAACGGTCAACCATTCCCGTAACTTTGCCGGGCTTGGCAATGCGCACAGGCATTTCCAATTCATCGGCGGCAACATCGCGGAAGCCCGCGAGCAAACTGCTGCCGCCGGTAAAAACCACACCCGCGGGCAACAAGCCTTCATAGCCCGAGCGCCGCAGTTCATGGCGGATCATTTGAAGGAGTTCACGCACCCGCGCTTCAATGATTTGCGCCACTTCATAGCGCGAAACCTGCACCGTCTCGCCTTCGCCAAAGGTTTTCACCGTCACTTTTTCATCCTGCGGCACTACATCAGGCAAAGTGTGGCCGTAGCGCAATTTGAGTTCCTCGGCGCGGTCTAACGGCAAGTGCAAAACATAGCCGAGGTCGCGGGTAACGTGATTGCCGCCAACCGGAATCACAGCAGTGTGCCACACGTCGCCGCCGATGTAAACCGCAATGTCGGTAGTGCCGCCGCCAACATCGCACACGGCAACGCCCATTTCGCGCTCGGTGTCGGTCAAAACCGCCTCTGCCGAGGCCAAAGGGTTGAGCACAAAGTGCGAAACCTCCACCCCGGCCGACTGCACGCATTCCCGCAAATTGGCAACCGAAGATTTGGAAGCCGTGATGACATGCACCTCCGCCTCAAGGCGGTAGCCGTGCATTCCCACGGGTTCGCGCACATCCTCTTGGTCGTCCAATTTGAAAGTGCGCTGGATGATGTGGACGATTTCGCGGTCGTGCGGGACGGCGATGGCGCGCGCCGCTTCCACCGCCCGCTGGACATCGCGCACGTCCACCACGCCGCCCGAAACACCAACGGCGCCGCGGCTGATTTCGCCGCTAACATGCGAGCCCGCAAGGCTCACCAAAGCCGAAGCAATCTCCAAACCGGCGGTGCGTGCGGCCTTATCCACCGAGCGGGCGATGGAATGCGAAGCCGCGCGCATATCCACCACCATGCCCTTATTCATGCCGCGGGCAGGCTCAATCCCCACGCCGATCACGTGCGGCGCTTCCGGCTCTAAACGGGCCACCAAGGTACAAACTTTGGTGGTGCCCACATCAATTCCAACAACAACGGGCGCTTCCATTCACGGCTCCATGCGATAGTAAGGGGCTTGCAGCGATTGCAGGCTCACAATCGCCGGCTTTATGCCGTTTGCCTCAAACCAACTGGAAAGTGCTTGATAAACGGCCAACCTCTTATCCATCTGAGTGATGTTTTCTCCAACAAAAACCTGCCAGCCCTGCGGCGCTCGCCATCCCAAGCCATAGCGCTTGTGGAAAACCAAAGTGGTGCCCTTGGGCAAACTCTGCGCCAAAATGTGCAACTGGCGAACCTGCTCCGGCCTCAGCATCCGCCACAACCCCGGCCGGATTTCCCGCGCCCCCTCCGGCAGGGTAGAAGCCTGCACTTTGGGCATAACAAGCCCTTTCGGAGTGTGGGAAAACGGCGGGGTGAAAGCGGTGCCGTCTTCGGCAAGCCAAAGGGTGCGCTTGCCCAGCCGCCAAACAAACACAGGCTTGCGCTCGGTTACTTTCACCTTCACCACCGAAGAAAGCCCAACGCTCACCTGCGCCGCCGAAAGCGCAGGGAAGCGGCGCAAAAGCATAGACCTGAGCACCTGCGGGTCAAGCGAAACCACAGGTCGGCCTTCAACGGCGAGCGCCACCGCAACTTTGGCAGGCGGGATGTATTGCGTTTTGGCTACGCGAACAGTGTGCACGCGTAAAAATGGAGCATACCACAAAACCACCAAACCCAAAAGCGAGCCCAGCGCAATGAGCAATGAAAGCCAGCGCCAGCCCGAAAGCGCCACGGGGATGGAAGCAACGACTTCGGTGTTGCGGTCGCGCGCCACAGTAACCCGTCGGCGCGGTGTGCGCGTCGGCGCCGCAATTCCGCCGCTGACCACGCCATGGCGGCTCACCACCACCGGTACGGCCTGAGCCGAAGCCGCGCGGCGCGCACCTACCCGCCGCCCATCTTCCCGGCGGCGCGTCCGCAAGCGCTCTGCCCTGGTGGCACTTTTGCTCCTCATCACTTCTCCCTTCTCAATTGACGCCTTTCATCGCGCCTTTCTAAAGCCAGTTCAATCAACCTATCCAACAACTGCGGGTAAGGAAGGCCGCTTGCTTCCCAAAGTTTGGGGTACATGCTGATTGAAGTGAAGCCGGGCAAGGTGTTCAATTCGTTGATAAAAAATTGGTTGGTGGCGCGGTCAAGCAAAAAGTCCACCCGCGCCATACCGGCGCAATCAACCGCTCGGTAAACCTGCACGGCCAAGCGACGCACGAGGTCGGTTTGCGCCTCATCCAGCGGTGCGGGGATGAGCAAGCGCGAATTTTCATCCTCGTATTTGGCCTTGTAAGAATAAAACTCCTCGCTCGGCACAATTTCGCCCGGGAGCGAAGCCTGCGGCTCATCGTTGCCGAGCACGCTCACCTCAATTTCACGGGCGTCAAGCCCTTGCTCAACCACCACGCGGCGGTCGTAGCGCGCCGCCAACTCCAAACCGGCAAGTAATTCCTCGCGATTGTGCGCTTTGGTTATACCAACCGAAGATCCGAGGTTGGCGGGCTTTACAAACAAGGGGTAAGGTGCAACCTGCTCGCACTTTTCGGCCGCCGCCTCGGCATCGGCCAAAATTTCGCGGCGGCTAAGCACCACATATGCCGCGGTCGGAATGCCATGCGCGCGCATCACATCTTTGAAAATGCCCTTATCCATGCCCACAGCCGAGCCAACCACACCAGCGCCCACATACGCCAAATCGGCCAATTCCAGCAAGCCCTGCAAAGTACCGTCTTCGCCAAAAGTGCCATGAAGCACTGGGAAAACCACATCCACATGGGCATAAGGGCGGATTCCACCGGCTTTCACTTCCCAAAGGTAAGGCTTGCCGGGGATGGGCAAAAGCGTAACCGGCGTAAGGCCGGCAACGCGGCCGCGCTGAAAGGCATCCAACGCCTCCTCGCCGGCCCACCAAGTGCCGTCTTTGGCAATGCCCACGGGGTGAATGCGGTAGCGCGAGCGGTCAAGCGCGCCGAGCACCGACCGCGCCGACATCAGCGAAACCTCGTGCTCGCCCGATCTGCCGCCAAAGAGCACAACCACATCCATTTTCCTACCCATTTGGCCTCCTCCTGAGAGCAGGGAAATCATCGGCAGGGAGTGGTTCTTTGCTCAAAAATGCCGCGCGCACCTTGGCAGGCCATTCGCCCACGAGCACAATCTCAGGCTCAAGCCACACGCCAAACTTGGCCGCGACTGTGGAGCGCGCCAAATCCATCAACGCCAAAATCTCGTTAGCAGTTGCGTGGCCGTTGTTGATGAAAAAATTTGCGTGCAGTGTGCTGATTTCGGCATCGCCGACCGAAGCGCCCTTCAGCCCAGCGGCCTCAATCAGCCTTCCAGCGTAATCGCCGGGGGGATTTTTGAACATGGAGCCCATGCTCGCGCCGGGAGGCTGCGTTTTTTCGCGTTGGGCACGGTATTCATCCATTTCGCTTTGAATTTCGGCAGGGTCGCCCAAGCGCAGTTTGAAAGTGGCGCTAAGCACAACCATTTGGTCGTAGTTCTGCTTCAAAATGCTGGTGCGGTAGTCGTAGCCCAACTCGTCGGGCGTAAAAAAGCCCTTGCCTTTGTCCCTTTGCAAGATTTCTGCCACTTTGAGGACGGAGGAAATATCTCCGCCGTGGGCGCCGGCGTTGCCCACCACCGCGCCGCCAACCGTGCCGGGGATTCCCGCTGCCCATTCCAAGCCAGCCAAACCCTGCTGAGCGGCGCGGCGGGCAAGGCTTCCCAAGTTCACACCCGATTCAGCCCAAACCTCGGCATTTTCCCTGTCAAAGGCCACCTGTTTAGAGCGGTTGAGCACCACCACGCCGCGCACGCCAGCATCGGCAACGAGCACGTTTGAACCGCCGCCGAGCACCAAAAACGGAACGTCCATCTCCCAAAGGCGGCGAGCAACAAGCGCGAGTTCGCGGGCGCGCCGCACCGTAATCAGCACATCCGCAGGGCCGCCAACCCGCGCCGAAGTAAACGGCGCAAGCGGCACATCGCGCTCAACCATTGCGCCAAAAAGCGCCTGCAAACGCTCAAACAGTTCTGCGTTCATTTTCGCTCCCATCCTTCCATTGCCAACCGGTTCACAAGCGGGGCATCGCCCGCCGAAAAGACCAGCACCACAGCCGGAGGCTCAACCTCGTTTACAAGCAAATCGGCCGCGGCACGCAGCGAAGGTGCAAACCGAACCCGCGGGTGACGAATTGCAGCGGCGACGCGGCGGGCTTCAAAGCCGTCCGGCGGGGTTTCGCGCGCCGCGAAGACTGGCGTTACCACCACCGCATCGGCATCGTGAAAAGCCTCGGCAAATTCGCCAAGCAAGGCAAGAGTGCGGCTGTAGGTGTGAGGCTGCCAAACCGCCCAAATTTTGCGCTTTGGGTAGCGGTCGCGAGCGGCGGCAAGGGTGGCGCGAATTTCGGTGGGATGATGCCCGTAATCGTCCACAAAAAGCACTCCTTTCACCTCGCCGCGCACCTCAAAGCGCCGCCCCGCGCCGGTGAATTTTGCCAAAGCCGCCGCGGCCCCGCGCACGTCCATCCCCAAAAGGTGCAACACGCCCAAAGCGGCCACGGCGTTTTGCACATTGTGCTTGCCGGGGATGGCAAGCGAAACTTCCGCCGCCGCGCCCCTCGGCGCAACAAAGGTGAAATCGTAGCCGCCCGCGGCGTTTGTGCGCAAGGCAACGGCTTGGTAATGCGCCCCATCGCTTTGCAAACCGTAGGTGAACGCCCGCCCGCCGGAGCGAGAATGCTCCTCGGCCAGCCGCAAACTACCGGCATCGTCGGCGCAGGCCAGCAAAAACCCATCAGGCGTTATCCGCTCGGCAAAGCCCCGAAAAGCGGCAAAGAAATCCTCGGCAGTAGGGAACATATCGGGGTGGTCGTGCTCAATGTTGGTAACCACAGCGGCGTAGGGGCTCAAGCCCCAAAACATATGGTCGTATTCATCGGCCTCAATCACAAACCAAGGGCTTTTGCCGGAATGGGCATTTGCGCCAAGGGCACGCACCTCAGCGCCGACAATGTAAGTCGGGTCGGCGCCCAGCGCGCTCAGCGCCCACGCGAGCATGGCGGTCGTGGTGGTCTTCCCGTGCGAACCGGCAACGGCTATCACGCGGTAGCCCTCGGTGAGGAGAGGCAGAAATTCGCGGCGCGTCAGCACGGGTATGCCAGCGGCAAGCGCCGCCTGCACTTCGGGATTGGAAAGCGGCACAGCGGAAGAACGCACCACCATGCTTGCGCCCTCAACTGCGGCGGCGTCGTGGCCGATGGAAACGCGCACACCCAAACGGCGCAAGGCTTCGGTGCGCGGCGATTCGGTGCGGTCCGAGCCGCTAACCTCGCAGCCGCGTTCGGCCAGCACCCGCGCAATCGCCGAAAGACCGGTGCCGCCGATCCCTATCAGGTGTACGCGCCCATCACAAATTCGGCTCATATTATCACCGTAATCACGATAAGAAACGCCAATAACAAACTGCCGCGCAATGCCAGCGGATTTTGGAACAAAACAGAAGGCAAATGATGTGCTATCTTGATAGAAAACGGATCAATAGGCGGTTTCACAAAAGTAGGCCAAGGATAATGAGCCGCCTCCAAGAAGTACCACAACAGGCCGATGAACAAATAGCCATTCACAGCCGCCCAAAAACCGCCCAGCAGTGATGCGCTAAAACCTTTAGGGCCACGGCGGTAATCCCTGATGCTTGGCACTTGGTAGCCCAAAAACAAACTCACGCCCAGCACAACAGAACGGAACAAAAACAAGTTCTTGGGCGACAAAACCACGTCCAACCTATAGAGATGTTCTATAAATTGGAGAAGGTTCAGCCCAAGGATGATGCCAAAAGTGCCCAGCAGTTCCCGATACCAGCCGCGCGCCAGCCCGTTTATCATAAACAGCAATATGCCAAGGAAGAGAAACGCGCTAAACGTCACCATTTTTTACCTCCAAGGCGGCCATTTCAACCAGCAAATCGGCAATGCGGCGTGCGGCATCGGGAACGGCCAGCGAGCGCATCGCTTGAGCCATTTTCTCGCGCCGCTCGGCATTTTGAACCAATGCCAGCACCCTCTCGGGCAATTCGGCAAGGCGCTCATCGTCTAAAACCTCGGCCGCCCCGCGGTCGGCCAAATACGCCGCGTTGACCCGCTGGTAGCGCCACGCGTGAGGGTACGGAACGAGAATTGCTGGCAACCCAAACAGCGGGAACTCGCCCAGCACCGACGCTCCGGCGCGCGACACCACCAAATCCGCCGAGGCCAGCGCCGCGCCCATCCGCTCGTGCAGGTAGGGGAAAGGATGGTAGCGCTCGCGCATCCCCGCAGGAAAGGCTTGCGCCACCGCCTGCACTTTTTCCCAATCCAACTTGCCGCTGATGTGCACAATGTGCATTTGCGGCAAAAGCGATTCCAGCGACTCCAGCAAGGCGAAATTGATAGAACGGGCGCCTTTGCTGCCGCCAAAAACCAAGAGCACAAAAGCCTCTTGCGGCAAACCCAAGGCCTCGCGCGCCTCATGGCGCTTCCAGCGGGCGAGGGTAGCACGCACAGGGTAGCCGGTTACCACCACCTTGTCGCGGTTCGGGAAAAACTGCCGCGAATCCTCGGCCGTGACGGCAATGCGGTCGGCAAAGCGCGCCAAAGTTTTCAGCGCGAGGCCGGGCTCAATATCGGGCACATAGAGTGCAGTCGGAATACGCCGACCGGCGAGCCCAACCGGCACCGCAACATAACCGCCGGTGAAAAAGAGCACATCCGGGCGGAAAGAGCGGAGGATTTGGTGCGCGGCGAAGTAGCCCCGTGCGAGGCGCAAAAGGTTGCCAGGCAGCCGCCGCAGGCCAACGCCATGCACCCCCGCCGCCGGAATTGTGCGGAAGGGAATGCCGGCGCGGCGCACTAACTCGGCCTCCATGCCGCCTTCGCCGCCTACCCAGAGCACTTCTGCCTCACTCCCTAACGCCTGAAGCACCGACAGCGCTGGATACACGCCGCCGCCGGTTCCTCCGGCGCAAACTAACAACCGCACCGGTATCGCTCCTTTCCAAAAGGCGTTCACGCGCCGATGCCCGCCCGACGCTCAAAATCAGGCCAACCGCGCTCATCACGCTCAGCAGGTTTGAACCGCCGTAACTGATGAACGGCAGCGCGTTCCCCGCAAGGGGGAGCAGGTTGAGCATCATTGCCATGTTCATAAACGCTTCAAGCCCAATCCAAAAGGCCAAACCCGCCGCCAGCAACCTGCCAAACTCATCAGGGGCGGCAAATGCAATTTTCAGGCCGCGCCAAACGATCAAGCCGAACAAAATCACCATCACAGTTGCGCCAAGCACACCGAATTCCTCGGCAACGACGGCGAAAATGCTGTCGGTCGGCGCGAGCGGCAGGCCGCGCACCTTTATCTGAGACTGGCCAGGGCCAACGCCAAAAATGCCGCCGCGCGCCACCGCCGCAAACGCAAGCCTAATCTGAGCAAGAGCGTGTTGGGGATCGTTCAAACCCGCTAAATAAGCCACCACCCGGTCGTGCCCTCGTGGGTAAACCATCACAAACAAAGCGCCCACAACCAGCATGACCACAAAAGCCACTGCCAAATGCCGCAATCTCCCACCGGCAAGGAAGAACATCATCATGCCAAGGAGCACCATCGTGATGGCCGCGCTGAGGTCTGGCTCCAAAAGCACAAGGCTTGCCGTAATGCCAACCAATGCCGCCAAGGGGTATAAACCAGTCCAGGGGTTATCCAAATGCCCTTTGCGGCGCGCCAGCCACACTGCAAGGTAGAAAATCAGCACCACCTTCGCCCATTCCGAAGGCTGAAGCGACCTCCCGCTCAAAAAGCGGCCTACGGCGCGCGCATGGCCGAAAATCAGAGCCAAAAACAGCAAAATCCAAATCAAAAACAAAGCAGGCACGGCAAAGCGCTGCCAAAAACGGTAGTCAACGGCCGCGAGCAAAACAGCCCATACCGAAGTGATGAGCACAAAGAAAAGTTGACGGCGGAAGAGGTAAAAAGCATCACCACCGAGATGCCACCAAGCGAAATCGGCGCCGCTGGAATACACCATCAGTAAGCCCCAAAGGAGCAAGGTTGCCACCGCCACCACCAGCCAGCCGTCGGTGCCTAAAAGCCATCTGGGCGTGCGGCGTCTGCTCACAGTTCGTTCACCCATTCTCTAAACCTCTCTCCGCGCTCGGCAAAGTCGCGAAATTCGTCAAAACTGGTGCCGCCCGGGGAAAGCAACACCACATCGCCGGGTTGGGAAGCATGGTAAGCGGCGCGCACGGCGTCTTCCAGCGACTCGCAACGCAGGACGGTCTCGGGCAAGTCGCCTGTGGCCTTGGAAAGCGCGTCCAAAATCAAATCCGCCGCCTCGCCGAACAGGATCAGCACCCGCACCCGCTGCCGCACCAACTGCTCCCATTCATCCCACGGGAGTTTTTTGTCGCGCCCGCCAGCGAGGAGCACAATCGGCTCATCAAACGAGCGAATGGCGGCAATTGCCCGCTCGGGCGCGGTGGCGATAGAATCGTTGTACCACGCCACGCCGTCCAGCACGCGCACCAGTTCCAGCCGATGGGGCACGCCGCCAAAATTTTCCACGCCAAGGCGCATGTGCTCGGCGGTCAGGCCCAAAGCCGCCGCCACCGCTGAAGCCGCAAGCACGTTGAGGACATTGTGCTCGCCGCGCAGGCGTATGACGTCGCGGGCAAAAAGCGGGTGCACCTCCCCGCCTTCGCGGAGGGCAAGCGTTTCGCCGTCCAAAAAAGTGCCATCCACGTCCTCAGGCGGCGGAGCAAAGCCAAAGGCCATCAGCCGCCCGCGCACTTGCTCGCGCAAGCCCCACGCGCCCGCGTCTTCCCAGCCCAAAATTGCCGTATCATCGGGGGTTTGGAAAGCCACAATGCGGGCTTTGGCGGCGGTGTAGGCTTCCATCGTGCCGTGGCGGTCAAGGTGGTTGGGGGTGATGTTGAGCACCGCGGCAACCTGCGGGGCGGTGTGCATCTGCTCAAGTTGGAAACTGGAAAGTTCCATGACGGCGAGGTCGTCGGCAGTCATTTCATCGGCGTCGGCAATGAGGGGGTTGCCGATGTTGCCGCCAACCCAGACGGTTCGCCAGCGCTTGGGGAGGGCAGAGGCGGCTTGGCGCAGGCTCTCATCTAATTGGCTATACGAAGCGCCGCGCACGGCTTCGGCTGCTGTGCCCGCCATGCGCCCCACAAGCGTGGTCGTGGTGGTTTTGCCCGCCGAGCCAGTAATGCCCACCACAGGGCAAGGCGCAACCTCCATGAAAATTTGAGCCTCATTGCTGAGCGGAATGCCGCGCCGCACCGCCTCTTGCACCAGCGGCAACTCCGGCGGCACGCCGCCCGAAAGGCAGACCAAATCCACACCATCAAGCGCCTCAAGCGGGTGCCCACCCGTAACCCAGCGGATGGGCAAATCGGCGAGGTGGGAGCGCGCGGCCTCCAGCGCCTGCGCCGGACGGCGGTCGTTGAGCACCACATCCGCACCGTGCCGCGCAAGGTAGCGCGCCAGCGCCGTGCCCTGACGCCCTGCGCCGATGATCAAAACGCGCTTTCCAGTGAATTTATCAGCCATACCCCACCGCCACGGCAACGCCTATCATCGCAAAAAGCAGGCTCACAAGCCAAAACCGCTGAACAACCTGCGTTTCGCTCCAACCGATAAGTTCAAAGTGGTGGTGCAGGGGCGACATTTTGAAAAGCCGCCGCCCGCCGCTGAGTTTGAAGTAGGCAACTTGCAGAATCACGCTCAGCGCCTCCGCAACCGGCACAACGGCAATTATCGGCAGCAAAAGCCATTGCCCGCTCATCAGCGCCACCACGCCCAAAGTCGCTCCCAACGAAAGCGAGCCGGTATCGCCCATGAAAAGCAACGCCGGATGCACGTTGAACCACAAAAAGCCGAAAATGCCGCCAACCACGATGAAAGCAAAGCGGGCAAGGTAAATTTGCCCTTGCATCAGTGCAATGCCGCCATAAGCGGCAAAGCAGGTGGCGGTGATGAGGCCAGCAAGCCCATCTAAGCCGTCGGTCAGGTTAACAGCGTTGCTGGAGGCCACAATGATGAAAACCGCAATGAGCAAGTACCACACGCCAAGGTTGAGCGGCTGCGGAATGCCGGGAATTATCAATTCGGGCACGCCGAGGTAGTATTTGAGCCCGTAGGCGGCGATCAAAGCCAAAAGCAGTTGCAGGGCAAACTTGGTGCGCGCCCGCAGCCCTTCGCCCTTGCGGCCGCGCAAGCCAGCCCAATCGTCAATCGCACCCAGCGCCGCAAATGACACCATCACGCCTAACGGCAACAAAACCGAGCGCCCGGCGTGCGTATGCCCAAAAACCCATCCGGCATTGATAAGCAAAGTCATAAAGAAAACCGGAATGACGATCATCACGCCGCCCATTGTGGGCGTGCCGAGTTTGGAAAAGTGCCGTTGGGGTCCGTCAACGCGGATGATTTTGCCAACGTGAAAGTGGCGCAAAATCCGCAAAAGCGGGTCGCCCCAAATCACGGTGAGCACAAAACTAAGCGCCGCGAGGCTCAAAGCAAGCGTTGTGGGGGCAGGGGACGAAATCATTCGTTTTTCTCCAACGCGGCAACGATGGTTTCCATGTGGACGGCGCGCGAGCCCTTCACCAGCACCACATCATCGGGGCGAAGGTTGGTGCGCAGAAAAGCAATTGCCTGCTCGGCATCATCGGCCACAAAAACGGCTTCGCGCGGCATTCCGGCAGAAAGCGCCGCCTCGGCGATGATTTTGCCGCGCTCGCCCACGGTAACCAGCAGCGAAGCCACCTCGGCGGCGCGCCGCCCAACGCGTTCGTGGCCTATGCGCTCATACTGCCCAAGTTCCAGCATATCGCCCAGCACCGCCACCCGCCGCCCATCCAAATCGGCGAGCAAATTCAGCGCCGCCATGGTGGACTGCGGCGAGGCGTTGTAGGTATCGTCCAACAAAAGAGCGCCGTTGGCGGCTCGCACCGCCACAAGCCGAAGTTGGGTATGCCCAAGGCGGAGGCCTTCCACAATTTCCTGCCAATCCAAGCCCTCAACCAAACCAACCGCCGCCGCGCGCAGCACCGTGTGCGCCGAATGCCGCCCCAAAAGCGGCACTTTCACCACAAGGCTTTCGCCACGGTAGTGCAAACGCAAGCGGATGCCGTCCAGCCCTAAGCCTTCAATTTGGTCAGCCCACAGGTCTGCCTGCGGGCTCAAGCCGTAAAAGAAGACGCGCGCGGCGGTCTTTTCAGCCATAGCCCGCACCAGCGGGTCATCATAGTTGAGGATGGCAACGCCTTCGGGCGCGGGCGGCAGGGCTTCAACCAGTTCCGCTTTGCCGCGGGCAATTTCGGCCTGAGAACCGGCGCGCTCGGCGTGCACCGTGCCGATGTTGGTCACTACGCCCACCTGCGGAAGTGCCAAATCGCAGAGGAAGGCGATCTCGCCGGGGACGTAAAAGCCCATTTCCAGAACCGCGCGCTCGTGGCCGGTGGTGAGGCTGAGCAGGGTGAGCGGCAAGCCGATTTCGTTGTTGAAGTTGCCGCGGTTTTTCAAGGTGCGGTAACGGCGTGAAAGCACCTGCGCCGTCAATTCTTTGGTGGTGGATTTGCCGACACTGCCGGTAATGCCGATAACGCGCAGGTGCGGCAATTTGCGCCGCCAAAAGCGCGCCGCTTGCTGAAGCGCCTTCAGCGGATCTTCAACCAGCAAGCAAACCGGCGGCGTCACAGGGGGGAAGGGTCGGCCCACGGCCGAATGGCGCAAATCCAAAACTGTGGCGCAAGCCCCTACAGGGCGGGCAACCAAAGCCGCCGAAGCGCCGCGAGCAAAAGCATCACCGACAAAGTCGTGCCCATCGTGGCGGCTGCCGCGCAACGCCACAAACAGGCTCGCAGGGATGGCAAGCCGCGAATCCACCGCCGCTTCGGAAATCGGAAAACCCTCATACGGCGGGCGGACGCCTACGAGCGCCTCAACGATGTCGGCCAAGGTGAGCACGTCAACACTCCATCACTTCTTCCCTGTAACCTGCGAAACGCCTTCAAAACGTTTGCGCACATCGTCGGGCGGCACATTCTCAATCAAAGCCGTCCTTTTGACCATCTCCGCAAAAACGGGAGCCGCCACCACAGAAGCCCAAGGTGAGGTTTTTGGCTTGGAAAGCCAAACATAAATCACATAGCGAGGTTTATCGGCCGGGAACCAACCGGCAAACGAGGCATTGGTCAAGTTGGTGGAATAACCCACGTCGGGGAGAGCAATTTCGGCAGTGCCGGTTTTACCGGCAACCGAGTAGCCCGGCACCAACGCCGTCTTGGTCTCCACCGGCAACGATTCGGTGAGCATTTTGCGGAGCGTAGCCGTAGTTGAAGGAGAAAGCACCTGCCCGCGCCCCTCCGGGTGATAGGCAAAGCGCCTGCCACCCATAGATTCGTAGGCCAAAACATGCGGGGTGACCAAGTAGCCGCCATTGGCAATCGCCGAAATCGCGGCCACCATCTGCACAGGCGTCACCATGATGGCCTGCCCAAAGCCTTGCGAAGCCTGATCAGCAGGCGACCATAAAGGACGGCCGTATGAATCGCGGGTAGTGGGCGTCATTGCCCCTCCCGGCGCTTCGCCGCCAAGGTCAATACCCGTCAAGTCACCAAAGCCAAAGGCGTTCAGGTAGCGGTAAAAAGTGTTTTGCGGAATTTTCTCATGCGCAACCCAAGCAAGGCATGTGTTTAGCGAATAGGCGAGGCAGCCAACCATCGTCTGCTTGCCCCAAGCGCCGCGGTTCCAGTTGTAAATGCGGGCACCCGAAACGGTGTAAATGCCCGTGTCGTCAAATTCCGTATCGGGCTTGACGGCGCCAATGTCAAGGGCAATTGCCATCGTGATGGTTTTGAAAACCGAGCCGGGTTCGTAAGGCTTTTCAATTGCCAAGTTGAAGGCGTTCCATTTTTTGATGTAGGCCATCAACTTGTCGTAATCGCCGAGCGGAGGGTGCGGCGAGGTCGCCATCGCCAAAATAGCGCCGGTGTATGGGTCGGCCACAATGATGACAGCAAACTCGGCCTTGGTCTTTTGCACTGCGGCGGCGGCTTCTTCCTCAGCGGCGCGCTGCAAATTGCGGTCAATCGTGAGGTAGAGCGAGGCAGGCTGCGAGCCCTCGGTAGGGAAAACCACCCACGGCGCATAAGAATGCTTTTGCATTTCCACGCCGCCGCGCAAAAGGGCATCATAAAACTGCTCCACCCCGCCGTAACCGCGCTCTGCCAGCGGGGGCACAAAACCCAGCACATTAGAGGCCAAATCGCCCTCGGGGTAAAGCCGCGCCGTGGTCAAAACAAAATTGAGAGCGCTCAGCGGCTTCACTTCTTTGCCGTTTTTGTCTTTGTAGACCCATTCGTCGGCGCGCCTTTCCAAAGCCGCTTTTTGGGATTTTGTGACCTCCTTGCTCAGCATCACGCTGGGCACGCCTTCGGATTTCGCCTCCAGCAAGCGTTTCCGGAGTACCTTCGTGTCAAGCGACAAAACGGCGGCAATTTCCTGCGCCATGCGGGGAATATCGGTTGGCGCCACTTCGTTTAGGTTGATGTCAAGTTCGTAGACCTCGCGGTCTCCGGCGAGCAAATGGCCTGAACGGTCATAAATCAGCCCGCGCGGCTTGGGGCTGGGTTTGAGGTAATAGGCGTTTTCGCTCTGAAGGATGAGTTTGCCCTCAGGCCCAAAGGCCAACAGCGCCATCCGAGCGACTACAACAGCCGCCAAAGCAAACAGCACCCCCGCCACCACAATGTACCTCCATGTGGCTTGGGTGATAGGCACGGTATCTTCACGGAAGTCGGCGGCCATGTTTGTCATCGCGTCGCCCTTGGGTAGAGCACTTCTTCGCTAAGCCATTCGGCCAGAGAAATGGTGTATTTGCGCGGGAGAGGAGTGGGCACAACAGGTGCTTGCAAAGTTGGCCTTGGCGAGTCTTCCGCAAGCGCCCACGCCGGCACAGGTGCATAGTGCACATCTTGCAAGGTTAGAGGCCGGTATCCAAGGCGCTTGGCAACCTTGCGCAGGTGCTTGAGAGAAGTTTGCTCTGCCAATTGCCCTTGCAGGATGATGATTTCAAGCCTGTTGTTTTGAATTTCGGCCTGAAGGCGCTGGGCTTGGCGACCGAGCAAGATGGCGCGGTTAGAAAAATGCACCTCAAGGAAGAAAAACGCCCCAACGGCCAGCACAAAGGCAAGCGCTGTGGCGATGTAGCGAATGCGTTTGCGCCACGGCAACTCTTTGTAAGTTTGGTTAAGAACACGCACCGTATCCATATCACTAATTGCCTTGCAAGTGTAATGCCAACTTTTCGGCCACGCGCAGCCGAGCACTGCGAGCACGCGGGTTTCGCGCAATCTCCTCTTCCCCGGGCATCAGCGGGAAAGGCTTAATCAGCCTGACAACGGCCTTGCGCTCACATTCGCACAACGGCTGTTCGGGCGGGCAAGTGCAGTAGCCAGCCGCGGAGCGCATAAAATGCTTCACAATCCTGTCTTCCAGCGAATGGAAAGCAATAACCACCAGCCTGCCGTGCGGCTTTAGAGCATCAAGCGCCTGCGGAAGGGCGGCCTCCAGATTCTGCAATTCGCGGTTCACGGCAATGCGCAAGGCCTGAAAAGTGCGGGTTGCAGGGTGCATACCGCGCTTGCCCGACGAAGTAGCCGAAGCCACAATGTCGGCCAGTTCTGCGGTGGTGGTTATTGGGCGGTTGCGCACAATTGCCCGCGCCACCTGCCGCGCCCGTTTCTCTTCGCCATAGCGCCAAAGAATATCGGCCAACTCTTCTTCGGGCAGGGAATTCACCAAATCGGCAGCGGTGAGCGGCTGGGAAGGGTCAAAGCGCATATCCAGCGGCGCATCGTGCCGGAAGGAAAACCCGCGCTCAGCAGTGTCAAGTTGCATTGAGGAAACGCCGAGGTCTAAGAGAATGCCGTCCACGCCGTCAAGCCAGCCGACGGCGCGCAGGTGCGCTTGCAGGTTGGCGTAAGAGCCTTGGCGGATGATTGCCCGTTGACCAAACGGCGCTAAGCGGCGGCGGGCAATTTCCAGCGCCTGCGGGTCAACATCCAAGCCCAGCAATTGCCCGTTTGGGGAAGAAGCCTCCAAAATGCCGAAAGCATGGCCGCCCGCGCCCAAAGTGCCATCCACATAGCGGCCGCCGGCGCGGGGGTTCAGCGCCTCTATTACTTTATGGTAAAGTACCGGCCTGTGAGGCCAAATCTCACCTTCGCTCATCGGGCTCACCGCCGGTATGCTCCAAAGAGAGATCTAACGCAGCGAAACGGCGAGCGTTGGCCTCGGCATCGTCCAAGATGGAAAGTTGCTCCTCCCAACCCTCAGGAGGCCAAATTTCAAAGTAATCGCCCACGCCGACCACAAAAGCCTCATCCTCCAAACCGACGGCCTCACGCAAATAAGGGGGGATCAGAATACGACCGGCTCTATCAACTTCCACGGGGCTGGCAGTGGCGAAAATCAAGCGCTTGAGTTGGCGGGCGAGGGGATCGGTCATGCTCAGAGCGTTCACACGGCGGTAGACTCGCTCAAAGTCAGCAGCAGTGAGCACCATAAGGTTGCGCTCAAAGCCGCGCAGCAGGTAAGCGCCCTCGCTCAGAGCCTCGCGGAAGCGCGCCGGCACAGTAAGCCGCCCCTTCTTGTCAATGGAATGCCTGTAGTTTCCCAAGAACATGCGTTCTACCTTGCCTTTTAAAGCCCAAGACGCCGACACGCGGCGTCCCACTTCGCGACACTTTCACCCACAGGTACACACAGTATAGGATAAAAATCGTTTTTTGGCAAGAGAAAAAGCAAAATCCGAGCGATAAAATAAAGCGAGCAAAGTGCGCCATCCCCCAAACGCGAAAATCCGGCCTAAAAAGGCCGGATTAGTCGGGGCGCCGAGATTTGAACTCGGGACCTCTTCAACCCCATTGAAGCGCGCTAGCCGGACTGCGCCACGCCCCGACTGCGAGGTGCATTATACTCACCAAGCGCGTATTTATCAAGGTTTTATGCGAGCAGACATCTCAAGAAATAGCAGAAAACCATAGAGAACACAGAAAGAGAAGGATTGAGGTACTGAGGGATTGGGGCGTTGAGTCGTTGAGTCGTTGAGTCGTTAGGTCGTTGGGTCGTTGGGTCGTTGGGTCGTTGCGTCGTAGGTGGAGCGACGCCACAAGCCACAGAAAACACAGAAACTTGCAGAGAACACAGAAAAACTTCTCTTTGCGTCCTTTGCGCTTCTTTGCGCCTCTGCGTTACTTTCTTGGCGTCCTTTGCGTCCCTTGGCGTCCTTGGCGTCCTTATCCACCGATTGACACAGATTTACAGCGATTTGGCTGCTGAAACCGCAGATTCCGCAGAAAAATCTGTGCTAATCTGTGTAATCTGTGGTTTCCTTCAGCGTCTCTGCATCTCCGTTTCCTCTGCGCCTCTGCGTTACCCTTGGCGCTAATGAAGGCTACCGAAAACTTAAAATTTTCTTCCTCATAGTAAATAAAATTGACTTTTCTGGTAAACGGGATTAGAATGCGAGCATCGCTTTAATTTGCAGTTAATGTTTACTCTTAACGTCAACTTTCCAGCCCAAGCACGCCCACGAAAGGAGGTGAAATGAGGGTTAGCAAAAAGAGTATTTACATAATTGTAGGCATCATAGTGGTAGCACTTCTCATACCACTTGCATGGGTTGGGGTAGAAACTGGGATAGAAATGACCTCAGGAACAGAATTTTGTGGATCGTGCCATGTGATGAAACCAATGGTAGAGGCCTACCACCAATCCGTGCACGGCGGCAACAACCCGTACGGAGTTGCGGCAAAATGCACAGATTGCCACACCTCCCATACAAATGCTTTCTCCTACCTGCTCTCTAAAACAAAATCGGGGAGTATTGACATTTGGGTCAACACTTTGGGCAATCCCGAAGGTTTAGATTGGCAAGCAAACTTGGAGCGGCGCAACGAATACGTTTACGACTCCGGTTGCCTGCAGTGCCACAAAAACCTTCAGCAAATAGCGGCCGGCCACGGGGCGCATGAAAAATACTTTGCCGGTGTCATAGATGCCAAATGTGTTGACTGCCATCAAGGAGTAGGGCACGAGGGGCTCAACAAATACTTAATGGCGAATAAATACCACTAACCAAAAACCATCCCGGAAGGAGGATATATGCACAACAAACGCCGAATCCTCATCATCACACTTTTGATAGCAGGGCTATTAGTTGTAGGTGCGGGCGTCTTAAGCGCCTGCGGGGGAGTACCCAAGAAAGCCGCCCCACAGCCAACTCTAAGCGTCGCCCCACACGCCAAGGGCATCACACCCGAGGCAAAAGCCTGCATTGAATGCCATGCAAAAGAAACCCCCGGCGTGGTAAACGACTGGGATCACAGCGCTCATGCTCAAAAAGGCGTAACCTGTCTGGATTGCCATGAAACCACGCCCGATTCGCCCATGCGCCTCAAAGGCATAAAAGGGCACGAAAACGTCAAAGAGCCTCTCTCCATGCTGGTGCCGCCTTCCACCTGCGCTAAGTGCCATCCCAACGAAGTGAAGGAATTCAACGCCAGCGGTCACCATCGCGCTGCCCTGCAAATAGAAAACAAACCCGCGATGCAAGCCCTGATTCATCACCATGAAGGCCGCGACTTTGAAGGCTTGGACGACGCAACAGAGCAAACTGGCTGTATGCAATGCCATGGCAAACGCATCAAGGTGGATGAGCACGGCATCCCAACGCCGGACACTTACCCCACTTCGGGCATCGGCAACATTTACCCCAACGGCGAGGTCGGCAACTGCACCGTTTGCCACACCCGCCACAAGTTCAGTATTGCTGAAGCCCGCCATCCCGAAGCGTGCGCCTCGTGCCACTTGGGGCCCGACCACCCCGACATTGAGATTTACGAAGACACCAAGCACGGACAAATCTACGCCACCGAGGGCGAAACTTGGAAATGGGATAGCCCTCCCGGCGACTGGGAGCCCGGCGATTACCGCGCCCCCACCTGCGCCACCTGCCACATGAGCGGCATCGGCAATCTCAAGCCAACCCACAACGTCTCCGAACGGCTGTACTGGAACGCGTGGGCAAAAGTTTCTAAGCCACGCAATTCGGACGACCCAATGTCCATGCTGACCGGCCACGCAGAAAAGGGCCGCGCGGAGATGAAGCAAGTTTGTATGCAGTGCCACTCCAGCACTATGGTGGACTCCTACTTCGCCAGTGCAGACAAAGCCGTGGAACTATACAACAAGGCCTACTACGCACCGGCTAAGCAAATGCTGGATGAACTCAAAGCCAAAGGCTTGCTCAAGAAGAACCCGTGGGCTGACCGGTTCCAAATTCTCTACTACCACCTCTGGCACCATCAAGGCCGGCGCGCACGTCAAGGCGCTTTGATGGGCGGCCCCGACTGGGCACACTGGCACGGCTTCTTCATCCTGCAACAAAATCTCTATGAAATGCAGGATATCTACAACTACCGCATGGAAACTGGTGAGATTGAGAAGCCGTGAGCCGAAAGGCCGCTAAAAGCGAAAATCCCCGACCCTTCATCAGGGTTGGGGATTTTTTATCAGCGCGCCGGCATGGTAGGTTATTATCCACCGATTGACACAGATTTACACCGATTGAAAAAAGAAAACCACAGAAGACACAGAAATTTACAGAGAACACAGAAATTTTTTTCTTGGCGACCTTGGCATCATCTTGGCGACCTTGGCGTCAACCTCTTTGCGCTCTGCGCCTCTGTTTCCTCTACGTCTCTGAGTTATCATCCACCGATTGACACAGATTTACACCGATTGAAAAAAGAAAACCACAGAAGACACAGAAATTTACAGAGAACACAGAAATTTTTTTCTTGGCGACCTTGGCGTCATCTTGGCGACCTTGGCGTCAACCTCTTTGCGCTCTGCGCCTCTGTTTCCTCTACGTCTCTGAGTTATCATCCACCGATTGGCACAGATTTGCACCGATTGAAAAAGACAACCACAGAGAACACAGAAATTTGCAGAGAACACAGAAAAAATCTGCGCTAATCTGTGTAATCTGTGGTTCTCATCCACCGATTGTCAGTCTTCCTCCTCATCCTTTGCTTTCGCCACCTTTTTAGCGCCCTTTACAGCCGCGGACAGCACGCCTGCGCTGGCCTTTGCCGTTTCAGCAGCGGCTTTTACGGCCTCGGCAGTAGTTTTAGAAGTACCTTTGGCGGCCTCAGCAGCAGCCTTACCGGTTTCAGCAGCGGCTTTGATCCCCGTTTGGGCGGCCTTTGCGCCGGTTTTAGCCATGCCCTTGGCTGTCTGAAAACCGGCCTTAGCCATTTTTCCCGCAATTTTGGGTGGAGCAGTCACCGCACCTTTCACCGGGCTATCCGCCACATCTTTCACCACTTCTGCGCTTTCCGACAATGTTGAGGCGACGTCCGCAGCGGTCTCAAGACCGGCGCGCGCCATCTCCGAGCCTCCTTCCACCACGGCCTTACCGGCATCGCCAAGCCGCTTTGCCGTTTCGGCGACGCTGCGAGCGGCGGTTTCGGCTGTTTTCGCACCACCTTTGGCGGCCGTGCGGAAAGCGTCTGCGCCCGCGCCTGCCACTTCTGCGGCGGCATCACCCGCCGCGGCAGCCTTTGCCTTTGCCAGCGCCAGCAATTCCTGCGGAATTTTGAGCAAGGCCTCGCCCCGACGTGCCCGCTCCTCGTTCAAACGCTCGTAAAGCCGCAACTTAGCCTCGGGCGAAAGCACACCCTCGGTTGCCTCTTTTGCTTTTTCACGCAAAGCGCGCATTTCATCCACCGCTTTGCGAAGGGCAGGCGACTCTTTCAGGCGCTTTTCAAATTTCGCCTTGAGGTCATCGGGCAGCAGGTTATCCAAATAATCAGCAATCATGGTTTCGTAAGAGCGGTCCTTCTTAAACATGGCGCAATCTCCTAAAACAAGAGGGGTTAAGCGGCCAAGCGCTTGCGGAGGTAATCTCGCAGAGCACGACGGGCGCGGTGAACGCGCACTTTGGCCGCCGAGGTGGAAATGTTGAGCGCAGAGGCCACCTCATCCATGCTCAAACCCTCCATTTCAAACAGCACAAATGCCGCCCGCAGACTTGGCGAAAGGCTTTCAAGCCCCTCGCGGATAAGAGCCGCCGTCTCGCGGCGCTCTGCCCAATCTTCGGGCAAAACAGCCGCTTGGTCGGCCAAAAGTTCAGCGGCGTCTTCGCTTAAGTCGTCAATGGAATCGGTCGCCGCGTCGGTTTTGCGGCTGCGCTTGCGGAGAATATCCAGCGCTTTGTTGGTCACAATGCGATAAAGCCATGACGAAAGCCGCGCCTTGCCCTCAAACTCGTTTATCCGCAAGTAGACCGTGAGGAAAGTCTCTTGCATAGCGTCTTCGGCATCGTGCGGGTTTTGAAGCAAGCGGTAGGCAGTGCGGTACACAACTTCGGCATATTGCTCAATCAACTGCTCGTATGCCGCCGCCTCACCTGCCCGCAAGGCTTTTATCAATTCGGCTTCATTCGGGTATGAACTGGCACTCATGTTTGCTCTCCGCTTTTGAGCAGGATGGTCGCCTCTACTGCTCTGGTTTTTAGACGCAGGCAGGGGCGAAAAGGTTACATTACTGCTCGCCACCGAGGGCAGATAAAACAAGCCGCTGGACAGCAATGCCATCTTCAAGGGTGCAAATCGGTTCGGTCTCCCCTCGCACCACCTGCAGGAAGTGCCGCATTTCGGCCAAAAACATCGCGTTGCGCTCCCAATTGGGCGGCAGCGGCGAGGTTTCCCATTCACCCGCATTTGCCCGCCAAAGGCGCGCCTCACCGCTTGCGTAATTCCAGTGTATTGTGCCCTGAGTGCCGAGCACGGTGAGGTGGTGCGCCGGCGGGCGCTGGTGGTAGTTGAGGTGGACGCTGGCGACCGCGCCGTTTGTGAATCGCAGGCCGATTTCGGCAGTGTCTTCCACGCCTTGAAGTTGCAGGTCGCTGAGTTTGGCGGTGAAAGCCCACGCGAGGTCGGCCTCCCCGAGCAGGAAGCGCAAGTAGTCAAGCGGGTGGGAAAGGGTGCGGACAACGCCGCCGCCGAGGTCGGCACGAGCGGCATAACTTTGGCGGTAATCCTCCCACGGATGCCAATCGGGCAGGTATTCACCCCAGTGGGCCCGGGCGAAAAGGGGGCGCCCGATTGCACCCTCGGCGAGCCATTGCCGCACTTGTCGCAAGGTGGGGTGGAAGCGGAATTGGAAGGCAACCAGCACGCGCACGCCGCTTTGGCGGACAGCGCGGCGCAACTCATCCACGCCGCTTAGGTCATGGGCGACCGGCTTTTCCAACAGCAAGTGCGCGCCTGCCCGCGCCGCTGGAATTGCCACCGCGAGGTGCAACGCTGTCGGGTTGGCTACTATGACCGCGTCAGGGCGGTATCGCCGCAAGGCGGTTTGGAGGTCGGTTTCGGTCGGGAAGCCCGCCAGTTCATCATCAGGCAAGGTGGAGCGGTGGGTGCGGTAGAGCACAATGTCGCGCTCGCCCAGAGCGAGCAAATTCCGCAGGTGGCGGCGACCGATTGAGCCAAGCCCGGCAATGAGAAAACGCATTCCGAAGCCTCCAATCAAAAAGAAACCGCAAAGAAGAAACCACAAATTGCGCAAATTTTCTTAGGAGTTACGCAGTTCTTCTCCTCAATATCGCCGCGAGGCGGTCGTAGACCGCCGAAGCGGTCTCCCCCATCGTCTGGGGGATGGCTTCGCCGCCTACGGCGGCTCGCCATGACATGAAAACGAGTGCTTCTACGAGCAACTGCGTAAGTCCTATTTCTGTAAAATCTGTGTAATCTGTGGTTCCTCACAACCACTTGACCACAATATCGCCTATCACATTAGCGGCCTCGTCACCGCGGTCGGCAGCGTTTGAAAGGTGGCGGTAGATTTCACGCAATTTGAGCATTACCACAATGTCGTCAAGCGTTTTCGGGGTGTTGAAAAGGTGGGCAAGGGCTTCGCGATAAACCTTTTCCACGCGGTTTTCCAGCGCCTTGGCACGCACTGCGTGCTCATTTGCGACGCCGGGGTGCTCGCCAAGCCGTTGCACCCCGCGGTAAATTTCCATTGCCGCATCGTGCAAAAGCGACACCATGCGCCGCAGGTATTCGTTCGGCTCGGCTTGGAAAATTTCCATTTCGTCAACGGTGGTGTAGGCGTAGTCCAGCATGTCGTCAATGGTGAGCGAAAGGGCAAAAATATCCTCGCGGTCAAACGGTGTCACAAAAGTGCGGTTCAACTCGTCAATCAGAATGCGGCGCACCTCATCCGCCTCTTTTTCCACCTCACGGATGCGCTGTGCCAGTTTTTCATCGGGTTGGCTCATGTATTCTTGCAGGATGTTGAAGCCTTCAAGCGTGAGTTCGGCTTGTTGCAACAACAAAAGGATAAAACGGTTTTGCTTCTGCTTACGCTTAAAAAGTCCCATTGTATGCTCCTGTGGAAAGTTTTTGCCATGGTAACGCAGAGGACGCCAAGGATAAAAACCACAGATTACACAGATTAGCACAGATTTTTTTCTGCGGAATCTGTGAAATCTGCGGTTTTACAATCCAATCGGTGTAAATCTGTGTCAATCGGTGGATGATAACTCAGAGACGCAGAGGAAGCAGAGGCGCAGAGGGCGCCAAGGATAAAAACCACAGATTACACAGATTAGCACAGATGAGAAGATTAGCGATTTAGGATTTGCGGAAGGACGCCAAGAGTAACGCAGAGGCACGGAGAAGCGCAAAGGACGCAAAGAAAAAAATTTCTGTGTTTTCTGTAAATTTCTGTGCTCTCTGTGGTTTGCAATTTTGCTCCACTACGACGCAACAACCCAACGACTCACGACCCAACGACCCAACGACTCAACGACCCAACGACCTAACGACCCAACGACTCAACGACCTAACGCCCCAACGACCTAACGCCTCACAAACCTCCACTCACTCCCGTTTTAGTACACTTACTTTCACTGCCAAGCGTGTCGCAGGGCGGATCCGCGCCGTCTCGCTGATGCGAAGCATGGGAAGCCACACCACCTCACCGCCCGCGCACAGCAAAGGCCAGCGGCCGCGGGCGCGAAGCGGGATTTTGGCATTTGTGAACACATCCCCAATTTTTTGCGACCTGCCTCCCATGCCAAGCGGGGCAATGCGGTCGCCGACGCGCGGCGGGCGCAAAATCAGCGGTTGCACGAAGGCATCTGCATCCAGCCAAACGCTGTGCGGGGCGCTTTGCTCGCGCCAATTCTGGGGAAGGGGCACTGGCTCGCCAAGGCGAAATTCCCAACCGTTAGCCAATTCCACTTTGGAGCCAAAGCGTAGGGGGATGGGGCGCTCGGCGGGCATCTGCGGGAAGGCTTCAGCGGGCAAGGCTTCGGGCGAGCGCGTTAGCCATAGCACGTCGTCCTCCGCAAGCAGGAAAACGCCAGCATACCACGGCCGTGCGCGCCCGCTTGTGGAACGGGCGGCTCGCAGGGCGTCGGCAATCGCGCTGAAAGGCACCTCCTCTGCCCCAAGCAACCTCGCCGCCAGTTTGAGGGTGCGCCGTTGCAGTGCAAGCGGCTCGGCGAGCAAAGCGCTCCGCCGCAAGCCGATGTAGCCTTTGCCCTGCTGAACGGCAGTTTTTTCTAACACGCGCCGCGCTAAGTTTTCCAGCAGTTCGTCTTCCGCCGCGGCAACTTCGCCCAAGCGCCAGAGTGCCTCGGCAATGGCCGGATTTTCACTGCTGAGCCGCGGTAGCAAATCAAGCCGCACGCGGTTGCGGAGGTATTTCCGTTGCCAATTTGTCCAATCCCAGCGAACGGGCAAGCCGCGGCAGGCGCAGTAGGCAATCGTTTCAGCACGGCGCACGCCGAGCAGCGGACGCACCAGCGGGATGTTTTCATCCCATCCCGGGAGGATAGCGCGAGGACGCAACGCGGCCAAGCCGTGGATGCCGGTACCGCGGATAATGTGCATGAGCACAGTTTCAGCGCGGTCGTCGTAGGTGTGCCCCACGGCAACAGCCCGAGCGCCTAGTTGCCGCGCCGCGGAAAAGAGGAAGCGATAGCGGCGCTCGCGGGCGGCCTCTTCGGTGCCAGTTTTTGGTATGGGCGTGCCTTCGTCCTCGGCTTTACCCAGTACAAAGGGCACGCCGAGCCTGCGGGCTAAGTTCTCGGCGGCGCGGGCATCCGCGTCCGCCTCCGCACGCAAGCCGTGATGGTAGTGCGCCGCCGCTACAGAATAGCCCAAACGGCGGAAAGCGTCAAGCAAAGCAGTGCTATCCGGCCCACCAGAAAGCCCGACCAAAATGAGGGCGTCGCGCCGCAAGCCTATTTCCTCGGCAGAGGCGGCCACGCGCTCCGGCAAAAGGTCGCATTCGCCCATGGAGTGATTATAACTCAGCATCCAAAATGCTCGCAGTCATCATGTTAGGAGTTACGCAGTTCTCCTCCTTTATGTCGCCGCGAGGCAGTCGTAGACCGCCAAAGCGGTCTCCCTCACTGTCTGGGTTCAGGGGCGGACACCAGCCCCTGAAAACACCATTTTTTGGAGTGCGGTGCCTCAGCACCGCTTTGGAAAGCGGTGACTTGTCGCCGCATTCCAATAAGAACATCCTCCGAGAAAGCAAGTATTAGCGATAAGATTGGAAAATTCGGGCGGCCGCCTCACTTTGCCAAATTACTTTTTCGGCGCTAAAAGTGCAACTTTTCGCTTGTTCCGCCTTTGGAGGTGGTAGGACAGGGGTTTGATAAACCCCTGTCCGCCCCTGAAACTGTCTGGGGGATGGCTTCGCCGCCTACGGCGGCTCGCCATGACATGGAAACGCGCACTTCTACGGGCAACTCCGTAAGTCCTACTCAAAAAAACAAGCCCGCCGCTTGGCGGGCTTGTGGCTTTGCGACCATCCGGCCGCTATTTCTTAGCCACCACTTTGATTTCTTTCGGACGGACAGACTCGGCCTTCGGCAAGGTGAGGGTGAGCACACCGTTCTTCAGTTCGGCCTGCGCCTTGCTGGGATCAAGCGGAGTGGGCATGGTCAGCACACGCTTGAAGTGCCCAACCGGAATTTCCTGCAAAAGCAAGCCTTCGCCCTCAGGCGCCTTGAATTCGCCTTCCAGCGTAACGGTGTCTTCCAACACCTCAATGTGCAGATCGTCGGCTTCAAGGCCCGGCACCCATGCTGTTATCACAAAAGCATCCTCTTCGGCCTTGACATTGAGCGGAATGCGCACACCCTGAGCACGACCATCGCCTGCAATGGGCACAACACTGCTTTCCACCAGCCGGTCCATCGCATCCATCAACCGCTCAACATTGCGGAAAGGATCCCACCGATAGATTGTCATATCACACCTCCTTCACGGCAGTGGTCTTATGTCCTTTCATGGCATAGGATAGGAGGTGTTTGTAAGAAAAATGATAAAGAAAGGTATGAGGATTGTTAAAAGGGGGATTGAGGGATTGGGGCTAAGGGCGGCGGGCAAAGTGGAGCACGGCTTCAATGTGTTCGGACGAAGCCCATAGCGGGGGAAAGACTTCCCGTTCCACCATAGCGGCGGTGGCGGGCGGCAAGGTGATGCCGGCGCGCAAAATACTTTTGATGGCGCGCGTGAGCGCAGGCGGCAGTTCGGCAATTTGGCGCGCCAATTTCAACGCCTCCGACTTTGCCTCACCCGAGGGCACAACGCGGTTGGCAAGGCCATGCTCGTAGGCCTCATCGGCGCTGAGCACCTTGCCCATGAGAAGCCAATCCAATGCCCGCGCGTAGCCCACCAACCTCAGCAGGCGCTGTCCCATGCCCCAGCCCGGGGTAACAAACCAGCGGGATTGCACAAAGCCAAGGTCAGCGTCGGCGGAAAGCACCCGCAGGTCACAAGCCAGCGCCACCTCCGAGCCGCCGCCGCGCGCTGGCCCGTTCACCGCCGCGATGGTCGGGAAAGGCAGCCCTTCCAAAGCGTTGAGGGCGCGGGTCATCAACGCGCTCATCCTGCGGCCATCCGCTTCGGTTGGGTAATCGGCCAGTTGTTTCAAATCACCGCCGGCGATGAAAGCCCGCCCCGCGCCCGTAACCACCAATGCGCGCAGGTCGGCGGCGAGCGCCTCTTCAACCCGTTCCCTAAACTGCTCCATTGCCTCCCAGGAAAGGGCGTTGAGAACTTGCGGGCGCGCCACTTCAATCAAGCCCACATGCTCGGCAGGGAAAGTGAGAGTTACCTCAGGCATTCAAGCCTCCTTGTGAGCACGGCATTACCATCCACCGATTGACACAGATTTACACCGATTGGAGTAAAAACACAGAGGACACAGAAATTTACAGAGAACACAAAAAAATCTGTGCTAATCTGTGTAATCTGTGGTTTTTATCCTTGGCGTCCTCCGTGCCCTTGGCGGCCTTGGCGTGCTCATCCACCGATTGACACAGATTTACACCGATTTGGTTGCTGAAACCGCAGATTTCGCGGTTTCCTCTGCGGTCTTGAATTGCCGAAAAGATTATACCCCCCCGCCACCAAAGTTTGTGCTATAATGGCTATACGCAGTGACTATACGCACCACTACGCGCAACTCAGGAGGCGTAAAATGCCCGAGACCACACAATCCCAAAAAGAGCAAATTCCTTTGCACATCAGCGGCAATTTGCCGCTCGCACCGATTATCAAAGCATGGCAAGTTTATCTGCAAGACAGCGGCTATTCCCCCTACACCATCAAAGCCTTTACCGGCGACCTAAACTTGCTCGCCAAATACCTGCCGCCCGACTACCCCGTCAACCGCATTTCAACCGACCACCTCAACGCTTTCATGGAATGGGTACGGGAAGGGCGCGGCGTGCCATGCAAACCCAAAACTTGCATGAGGCGCATCACCTCCCTCAAATCGTTCTTCAAGTGGCTTTTTGAAAACGGCGTGCTACTCACCAACCCTGCTGAGCGGCTAATACAGCATTCGGTGACCAGCCCCCTTCCCGAAGTGCTTTCTCCGCAAGAGGTAGAAGCCGTGCTTCAAACGGCGCAGAAAATTTGGAAACAGCCGCCGCACGATACCCGCCCGTACGCGCTGGCCTCGCTCCTACTCAGCACCGGAATCAAGAAAAGCGAAACTGTAAACATCCACTTAGAGCACCTCGCCTTGGAAGAAAGCCCCCCTTACCTCTTTGTGCGCTACCCCAGCCCAAAGCATCGCTATCGCGAGCGCAAAATCCCCCTGCCCGCAGAATGGGCAGAAATTTACAACGCCTACCGTCAGCAATATCGGCTTACCGACCGCCTCTTTCCATGGACGGCGCGCCTGCTGGAGTACGTGCTTGAAGACCTCGGCGAAGCCGCAAACATCCAGCACCGGCTTTCGTTTTCCATTTGCCGGTGGACTGCAGCGCTGATAGACTTGCGCGCCGGCATGCCGCCAAACAACATTCGCCAAAAACTCGGCATTTCTAAAGTGCAATGGCGTGAGGTGTATCAAAAATTACAACGACTGGATGAGATAACGCCAAGGAGTTAACGCCAAGGATGCCAAGAACGCAGAGGACGCAAAGAGAAAACCACAGATTACACAGATTAGCACAGAGGTTAACGCCAAGGGCGCCAAGGACACAGAGGACGCCAAGAAAAAATTTTTCTGTGTTCTCTGTAAATTTCTGTGTCCTCTGTGGTTTCCTTACTCAATCGGTGCAAATCTGTGTCAATCTGTGGATAGGAAACCACAGATTAGCGTTCTATTAGAAAATCCACATCCCTCTTGACACATCAAAGGGGCGCTCCTATAGTGATAAAAGTAAGCGCGTTGTTTTACCTTTGCCGTTGCCGCAAAGCGACAACGCGCTCTTGCCGTTAAAGCCCACTCAGGGGAGTTGTCACCATGATAGATGTCCAAAACCTCACCAAAACCTACGGTCCCCGTTTGGCGATAGACAATCTTACATTCCACGCCAACAAGGGCGAAATTCTCGGCTTCCTCGGCCCAAACGGAGCAGGGAAGACCACCACAATGCGCATACTTACAGGCTACATGCCGCCCACATCGGGGACGGCGCGCATTGCCGGTTACGATGTGGTGGACGATTCGCTGGAAGTGCGCAAGCGCGTCGGCTACCTGCCCGAAACTGTGCCGCTTTACCCCGACATGACGGTGATAGATTACCTAATTTTCATGGGTAAATTGCGGCGCACCCCAAATGTGGAAGACAGGGCATGGGAAGTGCTTGAGCGCGTAGGGATGGCTGAGCGCGCTGGCAGTTTCATCGGCTCGCTTTCCAAAGGTATGCGCCAGCGCGTCGGCTTGGCACAGGCAATCATCCACAAACCCGAAGTGCTGATTTTAGACGAGCCCACAATCGGCCTTGACCCAACCCAAGTGGTGGAAGTGCGCGAACTGGTCAAGGAAATCGGCAAAGAGCACACCGTAATCCTTTCCACACACATACTTGCCGAAGCGCAACAGTTGTGCGACCGCGTGCTCATCATCAACCAAGGGAAAATCGTAGCCGAAGATACGCCGCAAGCGCTACAGTTGCGGCTGCAAGGCGGCAGGCGCATCATTGTAGAAGTGCGCGGCGACAAAATTGACGCCCTTGAAAAACGGCTGAGCGGGCTTCCGGGCGTGCGCGGCGTCGGCACAATATCGCAAGGGCGCTTGGAAATCCTCGTAGAAGAAAACGAAGAACTGCGCCCCCTCATCGCCCGCACCGTGCTGGAAAACGGCTACGACCTGCTTGAAATGCGGCTGGCCGAAATGAGCCTTGAAGACATCTTCTTGCAACTGGTTGGCGAAGAAAGCGAAACCGAGCAAGAGCAAGAAGAATCACCTGCCGAGAGCGAAGCCCCATCCAACACCCCGGCAGATGAAGCAGATGAAAAAGCCAGCGAGGAGGGCTAAACCATGCGCAACATCTGGATCATCACCAAACGGGAATACGCCCGTTACTTCACCTCGCCCGCGGCGTACTTGGTCGCTTTCCTCTACCTGCTGGTGTTAGGCATCATCTTCTACGCCAACGTAGCCGCCAGCGCCATGAACGCCTTTATGCGGCCATATGCCCCCGGCATTGACATCATCATCAACCCGATAACGACCCTGCTGGTGTTCATCACCCCAGCCCTCACCATGCACCTATTGGCCGCCGAACAACGCAATGGCACTTTGGAACTGCTCCTCACCGCCCCAATCCGCGATTGGGAACTCATCATCGGCAAATGGTTGGGCAGTTTCTTGTTCGTGACCACGCTCACACTGATAACGCTGGTGTATCCGGTAACTCTCAATTTTTTGGTGAAGCCGGGGATAGATTGGGGGCCGGTTATCAGCGGCTACCTCGGGCTGATCCTGATGGGTGCGGCGTTTACCGCCCTCGGGACGGCAATTTCGGCCATGTTCAACAACCAAATAGCGGCTTTTGTCGCCTCATTGGCGTTTTTCTTGCTTTTGTGGATTATCGGCTTCCCCGCACACGGCCTCGGCGGCAGCGAAATTTGGCAGTATTTGGACTTCAGCAACCATTTCTACAACACCCTCGCGGTTGGGATTATTGACACGCGCGACATCATCTACTACCTAAGCGTAACGGCGTTTGGCATTTTTGCCGGTAGCATCATCGTAGAAACTCGGAGGTGGCGCTAATGGACACTAAAGAACGAATCGCCCCATGGCTTCTGGCGCTGAGCGTTGTGGCGCTGGTAGCCGCCGCCGCCGAATACTACATTTGGCGCGGCTGGAAGCCGACCGTTCTCCTCACACTGGGCGTTGCAGTGCTGGCAATTGCTGTTTACATGCTTTTGGTGCCCGAAAAAGTGCGCGCAGCCCTCACCGGCAGGCAAGCCCGTTACGGTAGCAACGCTCTGGTGCTTTCTCTGGCCTTCATCGGCATCTTGGCGGTCATCAACTACATCGGCTACCAATATCCCAAACGCTGGGACCTAACGGCCGATAAAACCCATACTTTGGACAAGGTGACCATTGACACCCTCAAGCAATTGCCCAAGCCGGTGAAAGCGATAGCGTTCTATTCAAAACGGATACCGCGCGACACCGCCAAGAATCTGCTGGATCAATACCAATTTGCCTCCCACGGCAAATTCAAGTATGAATTTGTAGACCCTGAGGCGCAACCCGCCCTCGCCAAAAAGATGGGGATAACCCGCGACGGCACAATAGTGCTCCAAATGGGCGACCAAACGGTAAAAGTGACTGACGCCACCGAAGAAGACCTCACCGCCGGTTTGGTAAAACTACTTCATCCCACAAAACAGGTGGTCTACTTCCTCGTTGGGCACGGCGAACATACACCCGACAAATACGGCGATAGCGGCTACACCTTTGCCCGCCGCGAACTCCAAAACAAAAACTACACGGTCAAAGTGCTCACATTGGCAGGCAAAAAAGAAGTGCCGGAAGACGCGAACGTCATCATCATCGCAGGGCCTCAAAAACCACTAGCCGACTCCGAAGTCAAGTTGCTAAAAAAATATGTAGACAAAGGCGGTTCGCTGGTTGTGATGTTGGAGCCGCCGCTGAGCAACCCCAACGGCAAATACCCGCTGGTTGATTATTTGCAAAAGGAATGGCACCTAATTCTCAAGCCCGACATCATCATTGACCCACTTGCCAATCCGGCTACATTCATTGCTTCCTACCAATACGGCTACCATGAAATAACGAGAGGTTTGGAAAGCACAGCCACAATTTTCCCGACCGCTCGCAGCGTGCAAACACAGTTGCCAGTGCCAGATGGTTTCAACATTTCCACTTTGGTGCGCAGCGAGCCGAAATCGTGGGCTGAGACCAACCTCGTGGCGTTGCAAAAGAAAGAGCAACTGAAGGAAGATAAAGACGACATCAAAGGGCCAGTGCCGTTGGCCGCGGCTCTGCTAAACACCAAAACCAAAGCCCGCATCGTGGTGGTGGGCGATTCCGACTTCGCGAGCAACGCCTACTATGCCGCTTACGGCAACAGCAACTTCTTCCTCAGCATAGTAGACTGGGCGGCGAAGCAACAGAAACTGATACACCTCAACCCGCACCAAACCACCCAACGGATGATAATTCTGCCGCGCCGCGACACCTTAGCGTTGCTGTTCTTGGCTTATGTGATCGGCCTGCCTGCGCTGGTACTGATTGCAGGTGCGATAGTGTGGGCAAACCGGAAGCGGCGCGCGTAGGAGGTGCCCATGATCCGCCGCAGCACACTGATAACGCTGATAATTTTCTTCATTCTGCTTGGGGCGGCCTACGGGCTGAAACAATACCAGAAAAAACACCCCACCGGCACACCCACCCCAACCCCGGAGGCAACCGCCTTCAACTACAAAACCGAAGACGTGGTAGAAATCAAAATCACCAGCGGCCATTCCGTGGTTGACGTAAAGCGCAAAGACCCCAAATCGCCTTGGCAAATGGTCACCCCAAAAGGGAAAGCCGACCAAGGCCGCATCAACGCCGCCCTTTATGACCTCACCATGCTGACCGTCATCAACACGCCTGCAGAGCATGACCTAAAGGCGTTAGGGCTGGACAAGCCGATGCACGTGGTTACAGTGCGCCTAAAAGACGGCACAAAATGGACAATGGAAGTGGGCGCTCAAACGCCGATAAAGAGCGGTTACTATGTAAAAATTGGCGACAAAATAATGGTGATAGACAGTTACCCAATTGAAGGGCTGAAAGAACTGCTCAGCAACCCGCCGATCATCCGGCCAACGCCGACAAAAGCACCCACAGGCACAATCACCCCCGCCCCAACAAGCGGCGCACAACCAACGGCAACACCAACGCCCACTCCAACGCAGTAGCCGCGCCTTCAAAACAACCAAACACGGCGCAACCTTTTGCGGGGTTAGAGCCCGCAAGGGGTTGCGCCGTGGCGCGTAAAAGGGGAAAAGCTCCCGAAGCCGACAATAGCCCACCACCAGCCCCCAGAAGTAAAGAACACGGGGAACACGGAAAGTCGCCGTAGGGGTAATTACCTACCCACAAGCGCAGCAGTGGCTTTTCGCCCTCACCTTACCCCCGCTACGCGCCCCCTCTCCTCTCCCAGTGGGAGAGGAGAGGGGGCGGACACCTGCCCCTGAAAACACCATTTTTTGGAATGCGGTGCCTCGGCACCGCTTTGGAAAGCGGCGACTTGTCGCCGCACTCCAAAAGAACATCCTCCGAAAAAGCAAGTATTAGCGATAAGATTGGGAAATTTAGGCATCTGCCTCACTTTACCAAATTACCTTATCAGCGCTAAAAGTGCAACGTTTCGCTTGTTCCGCTTTTGGAGGTGGTAGGACAGGGGTTTGATAAACCCCTGTCCGCCCCTGAAGTGGGAGAGGAGAGGGGGCTGAGCCGCCGCGAAGCAAGGCTCTGGGGGAGTGGTGAGGGCGAGAGAGGCGTAATGTTGCTTCATGGCATGGCAGCATTACCGAAGTCTTACTTGTTAATTCGTTTTCGGCGCGGGTAGGTAGTTACCCGTAGGGCAACTTTGCAAACAGTAGGTGCAGTTTCAACTGCCGACGCCTACGTCCTGCGACCGAAGTCGCGGCTACAAGTTGCAAAGTCCACCTGCGTGGACTTCTGTTCGCAGCGCGGCGAAATGTTTACCACTACTTATAGGGCAAGGAGGTCGTTACAAAAGAGCCGGCTTTTCTACCTATGAGCAACCAACTCAAAACTCCAAGTCTCCTCGGGGGATATTTGAGCATTTGTGACGCTTGCCCAAGGCACCACCTCAATCAAATACTTTTGAGGCGGCAAGCCGCTCAACTCAAACTCCGACATCCCCATCATGGCACGCAAATAGGGGATGTTATCATCCAAACCCACCACAGCCAGCACCAGCCGCCCTTTTCCTTCTATCTTTTGAACTTTGATATCCAGTTTAGGAAGTGGAGAATTGAGGCTCAGCAGATACTCCCCCTCACCACAAGCGCCGACAATGCGTCCACGGGATACAAAACCACGCTCAAGTGATGCAGGCGGAATTTCCACAGGTGCGTCCACAGCAAGGGCATAATGCTTCACAGTTTGAGCGCGGCTAAAAACGGAAATGGAGTAAAGGCCTGTTTGGGGTAACCTACCACTCCATTCTAAGGATGGTCCCAGGACAAATTGCTTCCCAGCCGGGGAGGTAATTTTCGCCTGCAAAGCATCTTCTTCTTCCAAGTCCTCATAAGCAAGTAGCACACTAATCCACTGCCCGCGCCGCAGCCAAAGACGGTAAACGCGAACGCCGTTTGGCGGAATTTCCTCCGTCTCGCTGCAGCCAGCAACATAGCGGGTAGTCATCGGCGGGAACTTGATTTCAGTGACCGCGGGAGTGGGCAAAGCCGTAGGCGTAAAATTGGCCCGCCCGGCTGAGGGGGACGCAGTTCGCACTGAAGAAGCAGTAGGAGTAACGGTTCTGCGGGTGAGCGTGGAGGTGGGAACAAGCGTCGGCGAGGCTCCGCTGAAAAGCGTGGGCGTGCCGACGACAACCTGCGGGCTGGCAAGAGCGGCGGCAGAAGCAGTGGGGCTAACAGTTGTCTCCACGTTTGAACGGCAGCCTGCCAGTAGCCCCAGCAAACTCAATAAAACCAAAACCAACACCAAGGCGGTAAATTTTTTGATTTGCATGAGCACCCCACGATTCAGACGAGCGAGGAGGGTTCCCCTGTTATTTTTCCTTGCCCCTCCGGCGAAAAAGTATTGATTGAACGGCCGCATGGCGTGGGAAACACTTCCCCAAAATTGTAGAGATTTGCCCAGAGGTAAATCGGCCAGTTAGTCATGTCCAAAAACAACCCCAAAGGGCCTCCAAAAACCTCCGGCTCTACAAATTCTCCCTGTGCCATGCGCGCCTCACGGCAAGCAGTAGCGGCGCTTTCCCATTTGAAGTGAAAAGCCAATCCTATCCCCAAGTAAAGGATTGCAAACACTACCAAAGCAATGGCAATCTTGCGAAGCATATTTACCCTCCCCTTTTATTGGGTTCGTAGGTCGTTAGGTCGTTGAGTCGTTAGGTCGTTGGGACGTTGCGTCGTAGGTGGAGCGGGAAAAACACAGAAGACACAGAATCACCACAGAGAAGACAGAAAAAATCTGCGGTAATCTGTGTTTTTTTCTTTGCGTCTCTGGGCGAGGCGATGCCTCGCCCCTACTCTGCGCCTCTGTTTCCTCTGCGTCTCCGCGTTCTCATCCACCGATTGACACAGATTTACACCGATTGAAGAAATAACCACAGAGGACACAGAAATTTCCAGAGCACACAGAAAAATTTTTTCTTGTTTTTCTTGGCGCCTTTCGTGTCCTTCGCGTCCTTGGCGTCGTTATCCACCGATTGACACAGATTTACACCGATTGAAGGAAGAAAATCACAGAGGACACAGAAATTTGCAGGAGGACACAGAAATTTGCAGAGAACACAGAAAAAATCTGTGCTAATCTGTATAATCTGTGGATTTTTTTCTTGGCGTTCTTTGTGTCCTTGGCGTCCTTGGCGTTAACCTCTTGGCACCTTTGGCGGCGCCTACCCATATCCTCAACTTAGGCTTTGCCGTTAGCAGGCTTGCCTACCAAGAAAAACGCAATCGCTCCCAACACCGGAATAACGAGGATAACAGCCGCCCACCCAACGCGGGCCACATCGGACATTTCCACAGACCTCAGCCGGAACAGCGCAACGACGCCCAACAAAGGCCACAACGCCAATATCACAACATTCATCACCATAAGCAGATTGCCCATTTGTGTCATTTTACTCCTCCTCAAACACCCTGCAGATCAGGCTACAAACAAGCAAAACACAAAAACGCGAAAGTATCAGCGTTTTTATGTTACCACAAACCGCCATAGAGAGCGCAAATTTCCCTCCCCGAATTTATGCCAGCCCCAAGACAAACATCACTCCCGATTTTCAAACGCCGCGCACCACTTCCGGATGATGCTGGCCTTATTGTACAACCGCCTGTTGCTCTTATCTCCGTATTTGCGGCACAATTCGCCAACGGAAGGGTAAGAGTCAACCCATTCCGCATAAAGTTGCCCCCAACGCTCAAACACGTCGGCAATAGGTTCTACAAAAACATTACCCACCACCTCCCCTTCAAGGCCGCCTCTCACAGTGGTATAAGGCATCCCGACTTCGCCTGATTTTTCCACTGCCAGTTGGATCACCGGAGGAGACAAACTAAACGGCCGCGCCTCCATGTGCTCTAATTGCTCAATCCACTCTCTTTCAGTCTTCACCCCTTTGAGAAATTTCTTGCTGGCCTCATCCATTGCCTGCAAATCCTCTTCCTCCACCCGCAAGGCTTCGCTGTAAGCCCCCCACCCCAAATAATCCCAAAGCACCACTTCGGCATCAGCCCCATATTTTGCCCGCAGATCCTCACGCAGTGGCGCAATCTCTTTCAAATTACGTTTGTGCACAAAAATGCTCCACAACACCTCCCCGCCCATTTCGTACCAAATCTCCGCTACCGTCCGAATATCCTCGTAACTCCCCGAATAGCCAGCGAACCAATCATGGGTTTTGGGCAAGCCATAGAGCGAAAATTCCAGCACCTCCGTCCCTGCACCCCTCAGCGCTTGAAGGTAAGGCTTCCATTCCTCATGAGACCTTTTACGGAAGCCATCAGCCGCTACGCTTTGCCAGCCTTCAATCCCATGCTCTTTGAGAAAAGATACGACTTTGGGAAAATCATCAAAGTTCAAGGCGGCATCTCCAACGTAGACAGCCAAGTTGCGGTAGTAAGGCAAAGGCTCTGTGGCGCCCCCAAGCGGATTGTAAAATCGCCGAATCGCTTCTGTCACCTCAAAATGCGTCATCGCTTTGAAGCGCTTTTGCGGCGCGAAAAGGCAATGTTTACAAGCATAAGAGCAAGGTATTGCCCTGACAAAAAGCAAAAGCCAAGGCACGTTACCCATAAGCGCCCCTCCAAAAGTTACACAAACCGCTGAATGCCGGCCATTTTCAACACCTGTTCCGTAGGAAAGGTCACCATCTCGGCAGCGCTCAACCCCGAATTTGCCTCTGCCTTCTCAACAATGTAGGCGCCTACTTTGTAGCCCACCCACCGCCGGCCATCTGGGTGCTTGTACATCCAATGCTCATAAGAAGCCGCCTGCGGCAAATTCAACATTTCTTCTACCCACTCTTCCACCTCGGCCGGGTAGCGCCCCCACGGCGGCCGAATCCCTGTCATTTCCCGTTCAAACACTGTAGCCAACCCTTCGCTTATCACGGAATCCAGCAAACCATCTCCAAGCGCCGGGCTGTAACCGTACATAACCCAGCCGCGTGCCAGATGATGCAGTTCATGGAATAATGCAGGGCGAAACCTGCGAAGGATTACGCCTTCAACCCCTTCTGGATAAGAAGGCGCTACCGCCCACCGAACATAGCCCGGCGCAACCGCCGCGCCCAAATCCCCAGTTTCCGGAATAACCTCATCATCCGCCAACACGGTTATCAGAATTTCTCGTGGCAAATTCGGTAAGTGTTCCCGAGCATCCTGCACCGTCTGAACAGCAACGCCCACGCAAAGCCCACGAGCGCGCTCAGTGAAAGCATACCCACAAGAATCCATAACCTCAACCACAACACCACTTGCCGCATCAAGCGGCCATCCTCTCCAAAGGCTTGAACAAACTTGGGTTATTTCCCAATCATTGGCCTTGGTCATGCCCATCCACCTTTTAAGACCCGCTCTTTGGGTTTTCCTTGCGCAATCCGCGGTTGCTACCCGCCTTTCACCATCGCGTAAAGTTCTTCTTCGCTAATTGTGGGCACACCCAAGGCTTGGGCTTTGGCGAGTTTGCTACCCGGGTTTTCGCCGACTACGAGGTAGTCGGTCTTGCGGCTGACGCTGTTGGTCACTTTGCCGCCGTGCGCTTGGATGAAGGCTTTGACTTCGTTCCGCGACCGCGAAAGCGTGCCCGTGATGACGAAGGTCTTGCCCGTGAGGGGCTTGGCCTCGGCCTGCTCGGCCTTTGCTTCGCGCCGCGGCCATACGCCCGCGCGCTTCAACTTTTCCAGCATTTTGCGGTTGTGCGGCGCACGAAACCAAGCCACGATGTTCTCGGCCACCACCGGGCCGATGCCTTCAATTTGTTGCAGTTCCTCCACGGTGGCGCGGCTGAGCGCGTCCAGGTCGGGGTAGTGCTCTGCCAGCAGTTGGGCGACCACTTCCCCCACGCCGCGGATGCCCAAGGCCGTAATCAGTCGTTCTAAGGGGCGGTTTTTGGAGGCTTCAATCGCCCGCAGCAGGTTTTCGGCCTTCTTTTCGGCAAAGCCTTCCAACTGCAACAGGTCTTCCTTCTTCAGGTAATACAGGTCGGCCGCGTCCTCAACCAATCCCGCGTCCACCAACTGCTGGACGATTTTCTCGCCCAAGCCTTCAATATCCATCGCACCGCGGGAGACGAAATGCTCAATGTTGCGCACCCGTTGCGCCGGGCAGGCAGTGTTCACGCAGTAGCAGGCCACCTCGCCTTCGGGGCACACCACCGGCTCGCCGCACGATGGGCACACCTTCGGCGGCTCGTAGGGCTTCTCTTCGCCGGTGCGGGCTTCCACCACCGGGCCGATGATGTAGGGAATTACGTCGCCCGCCCGCTTCACCCATACCCGGTCGCCGATGCGGATGTCTTTTTGGCGGATGTAGTCAAAGTTGTGCAAGGTCGCCCGTTCCACCACCACGCCACCGATTTCCACCGGCTCTAAGACGGCGTAAGGCGTGAGCACACCGGTGCGCCCCACGTTCACGCGGATGTCCAGCAATTTAGTGGAAACCACCTGCGCGGGGAACTTGATGGCGATTGCGCCGCGCGGGTCTTTGCCCACCACGCCGAGGGATTTTTGCAGCGCGAGGTCGTCAATTTTGACCACCACGCCGTCAATTTCGTAAGGGAGGTCATCGCGGCGGGCGGCAAAATCCTCATACACCTGCCAGACGCAATCCAAATCGGGGCAGAAGTGGTATTCCACTACCGGGAAGCCCCACGCGCGCAGGCGCTCCAAGGTTTCGCGCTCGGTGGCGGGCGTTTCGCCTTCCGCGGCCACAATGGCGTAGGTCTGCAGGGTGAGGGGGCGGGAGGCGGTCACCGCGGGGTTGAGTTGGCGCAGGGAACCGGCCGCGGCGTTGCGGGGGTTGGCGAAGGTCTTTTCGCCGGCTTTTTCCAGACGGCGGTTCAGTTCCTCAAAATCGCGCTTGAGCATGATGGCCTCGCCGCGCACCACCACATAGGGCGGCGGAGGCGGGGCGTCGGCAGCCACGGGGATGCGCAGCGGCAGGGCGCGCACGGTGCGCAGGTTGGCGGTGATGTCTTCGCCCACCTCGCCGTCGCCGCGGGTCGCGCCCTGCACGAAAACGCCATTGCGGTAGTGTAGCACCACAGTGAGGCCGTCCAGTTTGGGTTCTACCACAAAGGCGGCCTCACGCACCCGCTCGTCCAAGCGGAGAAGGCGCTGATACCAAGCGTCCAGATCGGCGCGGTTGAAGGCGTTGGCGAGGGAAAGGATGGGCGCAGGGTGCTTGACCTTGGCAAAGCCCTCCGCGGGCGGCGCACCGACGCGCTGGGTGGGGCTGTCGGGCGTCACCCAGTCAGGATGGGCTTCTTCAATGCGGCGCAGTTCCGCCATCAGGCGGTCGTATTCCGCATCGCTGATGACCGGATCGTTGAGGACGTAGTAGCGGTAGTTGTGGTAGTTGATTTCCCGCTTCAGTTCCTCGTAGCGCTTACGCAAATCGTCCATCTTTCCCTCCACAAGGTCTGTAGGGCCAATGCTCAAACAAGGCTTTCCAAACGCTCAACCCACCCTTGGATGATGTTGAAGCCGCCTTGCCAAAATTCCGGCTTGGAGACGTCCACACCCGCTTCGGCGAGCATTTCCATCGGGGGTTTAGAGCCTCCACTCGCCAACAGGTTGAAATAGCGGGGGATGAAAGTCTCCCCTTCCTCTTTGTACTGCTTGTAAAGAGCGAGCACCAACAACTGCCCAAAAGCGTAGGCGTAAACGTAAAACGGTGCATGGTAAATGTGCGGGATGGAAATCCACTCCCAGCGGAATTCGTCGCTCAGTTCAACCGAATCGGCGAATTGGTCGCGCAAGTTTTCCATGTAGGCATTTGCCAAATCATTGACCGAAGCACCTTGGCGGATGGCATCGTGAGCCTCAATTTCAAAAAGGGCGAAGTAAGTCTGGCGCATGATGGTGGCATAGTTGTCGTCAATTTGGCGGAAAAGGATTTCGCGGCGCAAGTTTTCATCCTCTTCCTCCTCCAAAAGCATATCAACAAGTAGCATTTCGCCAAAGGTGGAGGCTGTTTCGGCCAGCGGGAGCGGCGCTTGCTGGGTGAAAATGCTGTGCTCGGAGGCCAAAAGCGAGTGGACGGCGTGACCGAGTTCGTGAGCGAGAACGGAAACATCCTCAACGTGCCCTTGGTGGCTGGTGAGCACCCAAGGTGTGAGGTCGGGCGTGATGGTGGCACAGAAAGCGCCGCCGCTTTTGCCTTTTCGCACTTCGCTGTCAAGATGGCCTTCGGCAAGCACACGCTCCGCCAATTCTGCCATGCGGGGGTGGAAGCGGCGATAGGCGCGCATCACCAGTTCCACCGTTTCGCCAAAGTCGTAGGTCTTGTCGGATTTGGCAACGGGGGCGTAAATATCGTAGCGGCGCAGGCGCTCCATGCCAAGCAAGCGGGCTTTGAGGCGGAAAAAGCGGCGGAAAACCTCGGCGTTGGCACGCGAAACATCCAGCAAAGTTTGAACCACCTCATCCGGCAAGTGATTGTACAAGTTGCGCACCGAAATCGGTGAGGGGTATTTTCGCAGAGTGATGTTTTCGTTATACCAATCCCGTGCTATGTTTTGGTAAATCTGCCCCAAAATGGAGGAATCGTTGCCGTAAACACGGTAAAGTTCCTGATAAGCCGCGGCGCGCAGGTCGGGGTCGTGGTGATGGACGTAAACCGAAAGTTCGCCGCGGGTTAGTTCCTTTTTCTCGCCGTCAACTTCAAGAGTAAAGGTGTAGCGGTTGGTAATGGAACTGTAAAGAGTGATAAGCGCAACGAAGCCTGTGGAGTCTTTGAGATTGATAACCTTCTCCTCCCCTTCTGAAAGGGTGTAGGGGCGGAAAAGGCGCAGTTTCTCAAGGTAATAACGATAATCGCCTGCATTTTTCATCAAGCGGGCGGCGTTTTCGTCGTCCAGTTGCTTCCACCAAAGTTTGAAGAAGAGCAAGCGGTTTTCCAACTCAGTCATTTTCTGGTGCATTTGACCAAGCAGGTTTTGGGCTTCGGGATTTTGGGTATCCTCCGAAAACCAAAGTTGGGCATAGCCGTAAATGCGGCTGGCAAAGCGCTCCAAATCCTCAAGGTCGTGAAGTATTGCCATAAACTCATCTTCTGAAATATCAGGCTTGAGTTTGGAGCGATATTGCTCAAAATTGGCTACTTTTTCGTCAAGTTTTGCCAGCGCGGCCAGCACCTCTTCTGGCGAAGAAAACAAGTCTTCCAAACTCCAACGGGTTTGTGTGTATTTGGGCATCAAAGCCTCCTGTGAGTGAAGAGATTGGTTAGGATTGTAAAAAAACAAGGCAGAAAAAGAGCAAAAGCCCACGGGCAAATGGTACCCAAGCATTTGCAGTTCAATTGTAGCAGAAAATATCGCGCGAGGGGCGCGGCATTACAAAGAGCGACAAAAGAGCAAGTTTGGGTAACTGCCTGCCGCCCTGTAAGCGAGGGTAAACACTACGATGCAATGCGGGCAGAAGTCCACGCAGGTGGACTTCGCAACTTATAACCCGTGACTTCAGTCGCAGGGCGCAAGCGGCGGCAGGTGAGACTGTACCAACTGCCTGCAAAGTCGCCCCACAGCGACCTTTTAGGAAAAGCAAGCCCCAGAATGGGGTATTGCTCTCATACCTGATCAGGTAATTACGACATTGACAAAATAAACCCAAACGCCCTGAAGGAGAAGCACTTTCCTTCAGGGCGCTGTTTTCGCCGTAGACTTCAGCGGTCAATTAGCAGTCAAAGCAAGTGGTGGGGTAAGGCGTTGGGGTATTCTCCGGTGTTTCCGTCGGGGTTGAGGTAGGCTGCGGCGTTGGCGTAGGCTGCGGCGTCGGCGAATTTTCAGGCGTCGGTGTAGGCGTCGGCGTTGGGATATCCAGTGTGCTTGTCACGGTGCACCCACCGGCGAAATCAAGGGTTACGTGGTAATAACCGTACAAGGGGGAAGAAACATCGCCAAAGCGCGCCACCCAGTAATAGTTAGAACCACCAGGGAAATCGCCCTCGGCCGCCGAAAGGCCAGCCTCCGTTGGGGAGGAATAAGAATTACCGCCGTAATAGGTGCGCCAATTCCACTGGAAGTAATCCACATAGGAATTAGGGACAAAGGTGTTCCATGTTAGGTAAGAATGCAACAGCGGCACATCTGCCGGATTATCGTTTCGGACGCGCATTTCTATCTTTTGCCCATTGGCGTACAAAGAAGTAGAAACATAGAGCAGCGAACAATCCGGCGTGGGGGTGATAGTGGGTGTAGGCGTAGGGGTAGAAGTTTTAGTCGGCGTAGGCGTAATCGTAGGAGTAGGCGTCTTACTTGGCGTAGGCGTGATTGTGGGTGTAGGTGTATCGCTTGGCGTGGGCGTGATTGTAGGCGTGGATGTAACGGTGGGGGTGTAAGACGGGGTAGGCGTTATCGTAGGAGTGGAAGTCGGAACATCCACGCTGCTATTGATAACGCACCCGCTGAAATCAAGCGAAACCGAGTAAGAGCCTGTAAGAGGATAGGGCACGTCGTTGAAATCGGCGAGCCATGTATAAGTCGCTCCTGCGGGGAAGTCACCCGCCCAATCTGGGACTTCGGCACTCGTCGGGGACGAATAAGCATCACCGTGGTAATAATTGTTGTCTGCCCATTTGAAATAGTTTACATACGAGCCTTCAGTGTATGTGTTCCAGGAAAGCGTAGAATTCACCAATGGCACATTCACTGGATTGTTGTTCCTGATGATAATTTCAACATTGTCGCTCCGTGTGTGTAATGGACGGACAACTTCTATCTTTGAACAATCTGGAGTTGGAGAAGGCGTTGGCGAGAGGGTGGGCGTTGGTGTCGGCAGGGCTACCCTGAAGGTTTGCTCTACCCAGGGTGTATAGGCACCATTACTGGCTACAGCCATTGCCATCACGGTATAAGTGCCGTTCTCTAAGTTTCGCCAAACGCTATTGTACATTTTGCGGCAAGTACTATCACCGCCAAATTCACAATAGCGGGCGGAATATTCAGTGCGTTTCTTAGGCACACTGCCGTCTGGGAACACCAACTGAAAGCGCACTTTATAAATCCCATCTCCATTGTTGGTGCCCACACTGGGATCCCAAGCCACCGCTTCAAAACGGGTCAATTCCCGCTGCTCATCGGTAAGGGCAGTTATCACCAGCCCCGGGAGCGGGTTTACTATTTCTATGTGCACCGGCTGAAGGCTGCCGGTCAAATTACACACAAGGCCGTTATCAAATCTAAAGGTGAGAGTAAGCGAATACGAAGCCCGTCTAAAAGGACCGCGACTCACGTTGTTAAAATCGGCATACCAAACAGCATGAGCACCGGGGCCAATCTCAATAGGGGAGGAAGGAGTGGCCGAGGTGGGAGGATCATGATCGTCGCCGCGGTAATATTTATCACCATAGAAGTTAAAGTAATTTACGTACTCCGAATCCCTGATCTTTTCCCAACTTAGTTCCGACCCCACCAAATAAGCCGGCACGGTGTTGTAGTTGTTTACATTCATACGAACATCGTCACTGCCGTAAAAGTAAATGTTGTGCTCAAGCAAATCACAACTCGGCGTTGGGGTGTAGGTTGGAGTAGGTGAAGGGGTAGAAGTGGCGGTAGGTGAAGGTTGGGGGGTGTTAGTAGGCGTAGGTGGAATAGGGGTAGGAGAAGGGGTAGGGGTTGGAACACGGATTTGCGGCGGCAATCCCACCACTTTAGCAACACGGAATTGTTCCAAAATGCCGGTGCGCTCAGCGTGCAACCGGATGAATGGCGCAATACTGCTCATAATGGGCAGAATGACCGGATGGTTGAAAGTAACTGATACCAGAACGCGCGTTGTCCCCAGCGAAGGGTCACCAGCATCATCATGTGGCTCACAATAGTCTTCTGGGTAAGGATGATACACAAAGCCCGGGCGCGTGCTACACACAGTTACGTGGAAATAACCCGGCTGGTCTTTACCGGCCGAATCTTTGCGCATAATGCCCTGAGCGACGCCCCACACAACTGCCTTGATGCTTTTCAGGCGCGCATCATCTATTTCCTGATCCTTGCTGGCCCCACCGCAGGGGGTGCCGTCGCCGTCAAGGTCGGTACAGTACTGAGGATCATACTCGCCAGTTTGGGCATAGCGCACACCATAACGAGCCGCGTTCTCAACCACCACGTAGGCTTGGAATAAACGCGCCACCTCAATAAGTGCGAATATAAGAGTAAGCACCACCGGCAGCAACAAAGCAAATTCCAATGTGCCTTGGGCTTTTGAATGACGTTTCTTGTGAAAACCAAAGAAACCTATCATAGCAGTATCCTCCTTCCCCTAATGGGTAAGGCGGGTGAACAAGCGAGAAGCAATATCCTCAAAAACACGGTCCAGCCCAGAACCAGTTGGGGAGAAGTAATAATTGCCACACCACTGGCGGTAGTCGGAAATACCAGCGCAGGGGTCGGTGGTTGGGTCGCCATCATCACCCACAGCCGCCACATAACGCAAGAGAGCACCACCAGCGGGCTTGGTATCGGGTGGCTTAACTTTCAACACAAGGTTACCCAGACCAATGGAAAAAATAGCCGCTCCCTGCCCCGCAGTTGAACACCCCGGCGCCGGATTGGCCGAGCAAGCAAGGTAATCGGCCATATCACGAGCATAATCATCCGCATCGTAATCGGGATCGGGGTAAACGTGGCGGGTGGCAACACTGTTATCGCGGCAAAACGGCGATGAAGCAAAAGTTGAAGGCGGGCAGAAACCGATCGGTAGCGAAGCAAGTTGGTGGGCATGGTCTCTTAGGTCATCATCCGGGGCAGGTAAAGTGGAATTTGCCGCGCCATCGGTCAAAAGCACCACAATCCACAAAGCGTTTTCACGTCCGCTGGTAGCCAAAAGTTGACCTGCCCAAAACAGGCCACCGCCTATTGCCGTTGTTGTGCAGGTTGAAGGGTCATGATAATCCGGATTGCGGTAAAGAGGGCAATCCAAACCAATATAGCTCCCGTTAGTATCGTAACGGCGACAAGGGCCAAGCGCATCGCTATCACCGAGGTCTTGAGGGCATTCCCAACCCGGGTCGTATACTTCAAGGCTGTTTAAGATGCTGTGTGCGTCATCGTAATTGTAAGTCCACGCTTTATCTAAAGTAGGATTAGAACCAGAGCCAGGTGGGAAGTGAGGCCCCGTATCCTGCTTACGCCAACCGTCGGCAAATGTAACTACCGCAACACGATCCTGTTCTTTATCCGGCGGGAGGTTGAGGATGCGCGAAGTAAAGTTTGCGGCCGCGGCGCGCACTTCCTCAAACGGATGGCAACGATGCACAGGGTTGCACTGAGAAGGGTCGCGCATCGGATCTCCGGGCGAAGCATCGTAAGTCATAGACTCCGAGGTATCTATCACCAAAACCACGTCCATTGAAGCGGCCTCGCCCACAGAGACAGCCTTCAAGTGAATGGTGTCAATACCCACCAGTTGAAGGAAAGCCGTGGGCATATCGGCGCTTACTACAACTTCCACCTTTTTACTGCGCGGTGGGTTGCACAAATAAGGGTCTCCCGGCTTAGTATCGCAAGTGTTCACCTCAAGATCGGTGGGGGTAAAGCCATTGGCAACCACCATAGAGCGAGCGGCGTCGGTCATTTCGGCAAGAGTGCGATTTTCGCGAAATTGCGCCGCAGCAGCCAAAGAAGCCGAATCGGCCGCTTGGCGAAGTTTGCCCATAGCAATCAGGTAGCGCCCCAAATCAACCGCCAAGCCAGTAAAAGCCAAAAGCCCAATAAGAGCGGCGGCTATTATGACCAACATTTGGCCTGAATATGCACCACGTTTTCTATCCAACATGCTAACACCTCACGGAGCAGGCGTAGGAGTAGGTTCTGCCGAAGTAAGCGGCATAATAGCATAAGTATGAATCAAGATCGGGTCGGGCACAAACGGCGTGACCCACGGAAGTTTCAAACGTTGATGGTAATGGTAAAAAACCTCCACTATCACCAAGCCGGTACTTGGCGCATTCAAATCCAGCCGGCTGTTTATTTCGTCATTGCTGATCTGCGAAGTAAAATGACCATACAAAGACCAACCATTGTCATCAGGAAAACGCGCCGTCACCCCTACCCCATGCTCAACCGAAACGGCTGAAACCACAACATCGTCAGAGGCAGTATCCAAAACAATATGCGGCCTTTCCTGCGCAAGTTCAATTAGCAAAGCACAAGCCGTTTGACGGTAAAAATCGCGCGTAGTCTGGCAATCAGTGTCGTTATCGCGCACGTAGTAATACCCATCACTGGCAAACCGAGCGGCGTTACGGGTAGCATCTATCAACGAGAGATAGTCCACAAGCCAAAACCCGACCTCAATCAAAGCCGAGAAAATAATCAGCAGGATCGGAAAGAACAACGCCGTCTCAACAAGGCTTTGTCCTTTACGCCTACGACTATAACGAACTTCATGTTGCGTTTCTATTTGTCCGGACATACAACGCCCTCAAAAGCACATCTAAACTGACCGCAGTTTTATCGCAGTTTTATCATATCGTATATTATGACGCCAGTCTATCCCCCTGAGGTACTGCTAATTCCACAAATTTCGTGATATTTTCATTTCAAGCGGCAAAAAATATCCAAACAACCTCTTGGTTAGGCCACCCGGCCCTCAAAAGTAACAAACTCATAAATTCCCCATTGCAAAAACGTTATCGTCGCATCCCGCCAACAAATGCCCAGTTTTCTTTGATACAATTAAGGTAAGGAATTGCTCTGGAGGAACAAATGGCCACTATCTTGTACGTGGAAGATGACTCTGCTAACCGCAAGTTAATACAACGCATACTCACAGCGGAAGGCTATGAAGTGCTGGTCGCCGCTAATGCTGAAGAGGCACTAAGCGCTTTGGAGAACCAAACGCCCGACCTAATTCTAATGGATATCAACATGCCCGAAACCGACGGCTTCACCCTCACCAAACAGATAAAAGCCGACCCACGTTTTGCGAATGTACCAATTGTAGCATTAACTGCAAACGTGATGAAAGGTGACCGTGAACGAGTTTTAGAGGCCGGATGCAACGGTTACATCCAAAAGCCAGTGGATGTGGATGCCCTGCCGCGCCAAATAGCCTCATTTCTACCGTAAAAGGCACAATTCTTGTACCGAGGCTAAGACAATGGACCAGACCGAACAAAAACCTCAACGCCGCCTACCAAAATCAATAGAGGACGCGGCTGTATTAGTAGTTGAAGATAACGTGGCAAACTTTATGCTCATAGCAAGGCTGCTGGGCTATATGGGCATCCACTGCGAATGGAAAACAAGCGGCTATGAAGTTGTGGAATATGCAGACACACTTCCTAAAGTGGATCTCATTTTGATGGATATCCGCCTTCCATACGAAGACGGGTTTACAGCGTTGAAAAAAATTCGCTCCTCGCCCACGCTGAAGGACACTCTCGTGGTGGCGGTAACGGCCGAAGCAAGCCGAGAGCAGATGGCGCGCGCTAAAGAGGCCGGCTTTGACGGATTTATCGGCAAGCCTTTAGACCCGGATAAGTTCCCAGACCAAATACGCCGCATCCTGCGCGGCGAACAAGTTTGGGAACTTTGAGCGGAGTAACAAATGGGATTCCTCAGACCACGCTCAAAAGAGCACAACCGCTTCAAGGGCAAAATCGCCCGAAAGCTAACAGCGTTAATGTTGCTCACCATCATCATCCCGCTGGCACTCGCCTCGCTGTGGGGATATTTTTGGCTAAAACGATACGCGACTGAAGTGCTCACCAAGCAACTCCAGCAGAGTGAGCAAATTACCGAAAAGGAAACTGAAAATTGGCTCCTTTCCAAGAGCGCGCATCTGGATGAAATTGCCAGCCAAAGCGCCTTCCAAAAAGCCATGCAGGGCTTGCTCACTAAGCCACAAAGTTCCACCGGTTACACATCGGTGCGCAAAAAAATCCTTGACGCCCTGCAACCTCTTATCCACCAAGGCAGCCCGCCGATCTTCAACACAATTCTCGTGCTCAACCCACAAATCCAAGTAGTGGCAAGCACAAAGGGGGAATGGAACGGCCTTGCCTTACACAACAGCGACCTCGGCAAACTAATCACACAAAGTTTTCCCAAAAGCCTCACGGCCTTGGCAAAGGTCGCCGAAGCAAAAGACCCTTACGGGAGCGCACACTATTTTCGCTATAACCTCGCACCCCTATACAAAAGCGAGAGCATCCTTGTAACCATTTACCCCTACAACCCCACCAACAGCCAAGAGCCTTCGGCCTACATAGTGGGCATATCTGAAGAAATAGCACTGAGCGACGTGCTACAACCGTTAGAAACGGCCATACCCCAAAGCAACGGCTTCGTAATAACCGAAGAAGGGGTGTATCTGGCCCGCGATCAACATCTACACATCCTGCGCGGAATGCCGATGCCGTCGCCCCTATTACAAAAATGGCAAAAATTCACAGAGGGAGAATTCAACGCCGAATACGTCTCCCCGGTAACCGGTAAACAGGTTATCGCCCACGTTCGCTGGGCGCCAAAGTGGCACGCGAGCATAGGGGTAGAGATACCAAGAGCGCTCTTCTACAAGCCCATTCACAAATTTGGGATGATTCTACTGCAACTCGCGTTGGCTCTCTTGACAATTGTGGCAATAGCGGTAATAGCAGTCTCAAGCAAATTTACCCGGCCTATCTTGGAAATTGCCAACAGCACCCGCCTTTTTGCCGAAGGCGACTGGCGCATTCGCGCCCCGGTGAAAAGTAACGACGAACTTGGCCTCTTGGCATATTCCTTCAACAGAATGGCCGACCAACTAAGCGAACTTTATTACTCGCTGGAAGAACAAGTAGAGACCCGCTCCGGCCAAATCAAAACCGCCGCTGAGGTGGCAATTTTAGCCACGTCGGCCGAAAACTTAGAAGACATCTTAGAGCGAACCGTAAACCTCATAGTTGAGCGCTTTCCTCAATACTATCACGCATCGGTATTTCTGCTTGACGAAAGCGGCGGAAACGCGGTGCTAAAAGCCTCCACTGGCGAGGTTGGGCAAGTTATGCGCGCCCAAGGCCACAGACTGGCAGTAAACGGCAATTCTGTAGTAGGCCAAGCAACCGGCCGCAATGAACCCCAAATAATCCAAGACACGGACAAGGCAGACTTCCACTTCAAGAACCCATTGCTACCGGAAACCCGCGCCGAAGCGGCTGTTCCCATTTCCATAGGGGATCGGGTGCTTGGGGCCTTAGACGTTCAAAGCAAGACGCCCAACATCTTTGACGAGGCGTCAATAGACACTTTGCGCACATTGGCCAGCCTGCTTGCTATCGCCATTTACAACATAAAACTTCGCGAACAAGCAGAAATCAACTTGGAAGAAGTGAATGCCCTTTACCGCTCGGTGCTAAGGCTCTCTCAAACCGATAACCCGAGGGAGTTCATTGATATTGCCATCAACACCATGCAAGAATTGCCCGCCTATTCGGCCATTGTGCTAAGAAACGAAGCCGGCTCATATGAAATAAACGTGATAAAACCGGCAAAGATCGGTGCCCCTATTCCCTCAGTAATAGCACCAGCCGCGGTGCTGAAGGAAATTTTCCCGCGCGGGATCACCACCACGATAAAAGATGTGGACAATCCCGATAACCCACCTCATGTGCTAATAGAATGGGCAAAGGCTCTACACTACAAATCGGTAATTGCCCTTCCGGTTTACCTGAACCGCGAACTTCAAACCATAATTCTGCTCGGAAGCACAGAGAAAGACGCATTCCCCGAAGTGCGGGTAGAAACTTACGAACTGGTCATAACAGTCGCGGAAAGAATGCTGGAAAGGATAATTGCACTGCGTAAAACCAAGCACGAAGCGGAAACCTCAAATCTGGTGCTTTCTATAGCCCGCGAAATGCTTTTGCTATCCGACAACGTGCAACGCTTCCGCTCTATCAAAAATAACCTAACCGACAAATTCGGAGACGTAAGCGTTGTCATAGCCTCCTACAACGCTTTGGAACGGCGCATAGTCTTTTCCTACGCCTATACGCCGGAAGATGGGGAGGTCTCACTCCCCCCGACAGAGATCGGGACGGGGCCGGTCTCGCAAGTGATAAACACACGCAAGCCTCTTGTGCTTGACGAGGGAGAAGCGGCCGCCTTTTCCCCTGAAGCCTTTAGCCACAAGGCAAAAAGGTGGATAGGCATCCCGCTTATTGCGCACGACCAGTTGCTTGGCGTCCTCATAGTGGCTGACTTCAAAGAGCGGGTCACCCTACGCAAAAGGCACATTGGCGTGCTGGAAGAAGTTGCAGGCACAACGGCACTGCTTCTATACCAAATTAGCCGCGCTGAAACCAGCGTGCGACGCGCCAATCGCGAACACCTCCTCTTCCAGATGAACGAAGAATTGCGGCGAGCGCGCAACATACACCAAGTGATGGAAATAGCCCTACAGCAAATCCAAGAAGCCTTGGGTATACAAAAAGGCGTTATACGCCTAACGCCATCTGGCAGAAACCCTGAACCCGAAAAGGGCGAGGGAGAAAAATGATGAACACTCCCGACGTAAAGCCAGAAAAAATGCAAGAATCGGGAGGGCAAACCCTCCGATTCCGCACGCGGCTATTGAACATTGTGGCCGTGATAGTTGCACTGGCGGCCATTCCGGTGGCAATTCCAAACGCCTTGGCAGCATACCGGTTAGGCAACAAAGGGCTCGCCGCCATATTCATTTTCGCCACGCTTTTGGCGATAGCGAACGCCATTGTCCGACGGTTTCCCTATTCTTATCAGATACGAACATGGGTGATTTTGGGCATTTTGTATGTGGTGGGCTTTATCGCCTACACCCACAGCGGCCTATACGGCGACGCGCGCGTCTGGATATTGACCGCCGTTGCCTTGGCGGCAATGCTACTTCCCCCACAGCAAATTCTCATCAACGCCGCACTTGCTCTTGGGATGCACTTTGGGCTCGGCTATGCACTCACCCACAAACTACTTGCATACAAAAGCACTATCGGAGTGCCCCCCATGCCCTACAACATCTGGGTGCGTGAAGGGCTAACACTTGCCGCAGTCACCGCCACCATAGACGGCGGCATTTGGTTCCTGCTCAGGTCAATCGGCAACGCACTTGAAGAAAGCCACGCCCTGAGCAACGCCCTTGAATATGAACGCCTCAGGTTGGAACAACAAAGCGCCCTCTTGAAAAAACGCTTGGACCAAATCAACACCGCTGCCGAAATCAACAGAGCGCTCAACACCATCCTTGACCCGGACGAACTCATCCAAACGGTTGTGGACTTGGTGCAGAAACGCTTTCACCTTTACTACGCAGGCGTATTCCTGCTTGACGAAAGAGGTGAATATGCCGTATTGCGCGCCGGCACCGGCGAAGCCGGGCGCAAAATGCTCGCCGAAGGCCACCGCTTGGCTGTGGGCGGCTCTTCAATGATTGGTTGGGCAATAAGCAACCGCAAGCCGCGCATCGCAATGGACGTGGGTGAAGACGCCGTGCGTTTCGCAAACCCGCACCTGCCCCTAACCCGCACCGAACTGGCGCTTCCACTGATAAGCCGCGGTGAAGTGTTAGGTGCAATGACCATCCAATCCGACAAGCCTCGTGCATTTGACGAAAACGACCTCAAAGTGCTACAAAGTATTGCCGATAACCTCGCTACGGCACTGCACAACGCATACCTATTCCAGCAAACGCAACAAGCGCTGGAGGAAATAGTGGCTGCACGGCGCCAAATTATGGGCGATATATGGGCAAACCTGCCCAGCACACTTGAGGCATCGGTTTCCACATCCCCATCAACTAACGGAACAAGCAACAAATATCGCTTGCGCGTGCCAATAGAAATTTACAATGAAGAAATCGGTGAACTGGTGCTTGAAAAAGACGAGCCATGGGCAAGCGACGAAGAGGAAATGGCACGGCAGGCCGCCACCCAAATCGCCCTCGCACTTGAAAACCTGCAATTGATGGAAGAAACCCGGCGCACCGCCGAGATGGAAAAGGTTGTGAGCCAAATCAGCGGCGAAATTTCTGCCACCTTGGATATGGATGAAATGCTAAAAACCGCCCTAAAGCAACTCCAAAACGTATTAGGGCTAACTCAGGCCGAAATTGTGCTCACCGCCGGCGAAACAGAGTAAACAGCCATGACAAAGATACAACTGCGAATCAGGCATAGAACCCTCAAACAAGCGCTAAGCCGCACAGCGATGCTGTTCATGCTGGTCAGTATCGTAGCCATTGCTTTCGTTGCCTACCAAGCAGCGGAAATTTTCAACCTCTACAACCAACACAGGGTCATAACAAAACTCACCATAGACTTATCCTCTTCGGCTGTGCACGGCAACCAATTGCTCACCGCCTTCAAAGAACTGCAAAATCCCACCTACTCCAAAACCGCCTCGGCCATTGTAGTACCGCTTACCGCGCTTCAAGGAGATCGCCAAGCACTCGCTCAAGACCTAAAAGAGTTGGACGATTCTGAACCAATTTTGGCTGCAAAGGCAAAGCAAGCCTTGCACATAGTGGATGCTTTCATAGCAATCTCGCGAGACATCCTAAAAATCAGCCGCGATCCCACGGCAAGCGAAGCAAGTCTAAAAACCCGCTACGACCTGCTCACCAAACGGCAAAACCTACTGGAAACAAATCTGAAAATAGCCCTTTCGCACTCTTCGCGGGTGCAATTAAGCATCCAACGCAAGATGGATAAAAGCCTCAACAGGCTAATCCATTTCTTGATAGTGATAATGGCAATATGGCTTTTGCTCGGGTGGGGCTCATTCTATAGCATCAATAAACAAATTATTGTGCCCATCACCGATTTCACCAAAACCATAAAAAGAGTGGCGAGGGGCGAAACGGACGTTTCCCTTCCCCTTGAACGCGAAGATGAAATCGGAGAACTTGCCCGTGCGTTCCAACAACTACTCACCCGCGTGCAAGAAGCCCGGGCGCGCCTGAACGCCCAAGTAGAGGAGCGGACGCGCGCGCTCCAAAGGCGCACTGCCCAATTACAAACGGCAACCGAAGTCAGCCGTGCGGTAGCAACCGAGAGAAACATAAACCGACTACTGCCTATGGCGGCGCGCCTTATCTCCCAGCGCTACGGCTACTATCATGTAGGCATATTCCTAACAAGCCCCGACAAAGAATACGCCGAACTAAAAGCAGTTTACAACCAAGACCCCGATTTAGCCAATGAACTACAGCACAAAAACATACGGGTAGCCGTTGGCTTGGAAGGACTTGTCGGGCGCACAATCGGTAGCGGAAGGCCGCAAATAGCAGAAAACATCCCCGCGGCAGTGCGGAGTTCATACAAACACCTACTGCCCGAAAGCGGCTCGGCCATTGCATTGCCCATCAAAGCGGGCAGTGAAATCCTTGGCGCCATTGACATCCAATGCCGCCGAGAAAATGCTTTTCCGCCCGAGGACGTAACGGCGCTCCAAACGGTGGCCGACCAGTTAGCGGTGGCACTTCAAAACCTGCGTCTGTTGCAAGAAACACAAGAAGCACTTGAAGCCTCGCGGCGGGCCTACGCCCAGCTAAGCGAACAAGGCTGGCAGGCATACCTGAGCCGCCGCCGCGTCGTCGGCTATCGCTTGCTGGAAAACGGCGAGATGCTCCCCACAACCACTGTAGAAAAAAGCACCACTCCCAAAGACTCTAAACCCCAGCCGCAGCAAACCGACGAGCGCACACTGCACATGCCAATAAAAGTGCGCGGCATCACAGTCGCAAAAGCGCGCCTCACCAAAGCAACGCCTTGGAATGCAAACGAAAAACGTTTGCTCCAGCGCCTCACTGAACGCGTAGGCCTCGCGCTGGAAGGAGCCCGCCTTTACGCCGAAGCCCAACACCGCGCCGCTCAACTACAAATCGCTGCCGAAATCGCCCGAGAAGCCAACAGCACCCTTGCTCTGGAAGACCTGCTTGAGCAGGCCGTAAATCTCGTTCGCGAACGCTTCCAGTTCTACCACGCCTCAATTTTCTTGCTGGATGACACGGGGCATTACATGGTAGTGCGGGCATCCACTGGAGAAGCAGGCAAGCAGATGCTCGCGCGCGGCCATAAACTTGCCATTGGCTCTGCCTCTATCGTGGGGCAAACCGCAGCAAAGGGCAAACCGGTGGTGGTAAACGACGTCTCCAAAAGCGACATTCACCACTTCAACCCTCTACTGCCCAACACACGCTCAGAAATGGGCGTTCCCCTCAAAGCGGGCGACGAAGTGATTGGCGTTTTGGACATCCAGTCCGAAATTACAAACGCCTTTACCGAAGATGATGTGCGCATTCTGCAAATAATGACTGACCAGTTGGCAGTGGCGGTAATCAACGCCCAACTGTTTGCCGAAACTCAGCGCCACATTGAACACCATCGCGCCCTACACCACATCACCACAGCCGCGGCGTCGGCAATTTCCATTGAAGACGCCATACGCCACACCACCGAAATGCTTGCCAATTCTATGCCAGAAAGCATGGTGGCCTTCCTAAAACCCGAGCAAGGCGGAGAAGTGTTGCAAGTAGCGGCGCTTGCAGGCAACGAAGTTTCCATCCCGCCAGAAGCGCAAAACGCCCAGATCCACTTGGGCGAAGGGGCAGTGGGCAAAGCCGCCGCAACCGGAGAGCCTATCACCATCAGCGATCCCAACACCACGCTTGAAGGCACACTCTCGGCAAACGCACATACGCAAATTGCTGTACCGCTGATATACCGCGGCAGGCTACTGGGAGTGCTGGACGTAGAAAGCCCCTCCCCAAATGCCTACGGAGAAGCAGAAAGAGAAATGCTTGTCACGCTGGCAAACAGCCTTGCCGCTATTCTGGCAAACATTGGCCTACTTGAACAAGTCCGCCAGCGTTCCGAAGAACTTGAAACACTTTACGAAATCACTTCGGCCGCCGCTTCAGAAGTAGATTTAGACGCTTTGCTACAACTTCTGACCAGCAAAGTGCAAGAAAAACTTGACCTGCTACACTGCGGCGTTATTCTCTTTGACGAAGACGGTAAATTCGGCACAATCACCGCTTCTACTACAGCGCCAGATGCACCTAAAATTGATGTGATAGGTACAAAAGTCCCCACGGACATGCCTTTGATACAAGAGTTGATCCACACAAAGAAACCAGTGGTCTCCCGCGACACACTTCACGATGCCCGTCTGGAAGCAATGCTACCGCTGATAAAGCAGCGAGGGGCGTCTCAAGTAATTATGGTGCCGCTGCTGGCGCGCGAGGAAATCATCGGCGTGCTTGGCTTGGATATTGAAGACCCCGAGCGCGAAATAACAGAAAACGACCTAAGGCTGTTGGAACAAATAGCCCACCAAATAGCCACCTCAATAGAAGTGGCGCGGCTGTTCAAACAGGCAGTACGCACTGCCGAGCGCGAACACTTACTCGCCGAAATCACGGCAAAATTGCGCGCCACAAACGACCCGATGGTGATTATCCAAACCGCCGTAGAAGAAATGCGGCGCGCTCTCAACGCCCAAACCACCCAAATTCTGCTTGAAACCGACAACGCCCAAAACGAATAGCAAGGACTTACAAAATGGCGCGCTTCACAATTTCGGTAACCGGTCAAAAAGGCGGCATAGCCAAAACCACCACCGCCTTAGGCCTTGCAGGGGCATTCGCCGAACAAGGCAAGCGAGTGCTGTTGGTTGACCTTGACCCACAAGGCAACCTTACGTTGGGCATTGGTTTCCAAACCAACGGCAACAGCGCCAATCTCACAGCGGCAGATGTGCTTTTGAAAGGCCTGCCTGCCCAAAATGCTGCTTACCCCACCAAAGTACAAAATATAGACCTCATCCCTGCCAGCCTCACACTACGGCTAACAGAACGGTACTTTGCGGGGCGCCCCAGCCAATACGGCGCACTTCGCAAAGCACTGGATTCGCCAAAATGCCAAGATTACGATTATGTGATCATAGATTCACCGCCCTCGCTGGGAGCGCTCACCGGCAACGCCCTCACCGCCGCCGACCTCGCACTCCTGCCCACCCAAGCGGAGTACTTTTCCGCCTACGCTCTGAAAACCACCCTTCAAATGGTAGAAACGGTGCGCCGAGGCACAAATCCCCACCTCGCCTACCGAATTCTCATAACGATGTTCAGGCGTCGTAACCGCGCACACGCCATCATTCGCGCCCGATTAGAAGCCACTTTCGGCAACGGGCTTTGCAAAACCGTCATAGAAACCGACACAAAACTCCGCGAAAGCGCAATCATCGGACTGCCAATAACCCATTTTGCTCCAAAAACCCGCAGCGCCATGCAATATCGCGAATTGGCTAAGGAACTGGCCGCCTATGTCCAAGAAGAAAAAGTTAGAAAAGCGTATTGACATTCTCTTCCAAGAATTGGAAACAGAAGCGACAACGCCGCTGGAAGAACCCGAATCGGCGCCTCTCCCGCCAGTTGAAGAGGCGCCCGCGGTGCTTGCCGAAGCCGAACTGCCGCGCGGCATCGCTTCCAAAGGCGGCGCTATTGCCCCCGCCGTCGCGCCCCTCACACCGGCAGGAAGCAAAGCATTGCGCCGCGGCACCCCAATTTATGAGCAAGGGCAAAACGGCGCCGTAGCCGCCCTGCCGCTAAAAGTGATGAACAGCACTGGCCTGCTGGAAGCAGTTGACCCTACCCCGGGCCGCCGTTGGAGCGAAGATGACCGCCGCCTTGCAGAACAAGTAGCGGAACAATTAGCGCTGGCGCTTGAAAACGCTCAACTATTCCAATCAGCACAGCGCCGTGCCGCCGAATTGGAAACACTACATAGGCTCGCACTCGCAGTAAGCCAAACACTGGAAATTGACCGCATCTACCAAGAAGCGTTGTTGCGCGTCCGCGAAATCCTGAACATTGACGCCGCCCTCATAACCCAAACAATAGAAGGAAACAGCGAACAACTCGCGCTCGCCGCCCACTGGAATCTACCCCCGAAGATGGTGGAAAAAATAAAACAATCCGGCGGCGTGCCCATAGACACAAGTTGCTGTGGGGTGACTTATACAAAAGAAGACGTTTTCACCATAGACGACCTACTATCCCCTCCGCCGGAGCACCCAGAAGTTGGCAAAAGTCCCATTGAATTTGGCCTAAGGTCTTATATAGGCGTGCCGCTGATATACCAAGAGCAAAAATTCGGCACATTGTGTATTTTCCGCCGAGAGCCCCACAAAGCAAGCGAACACGAAAAGCGTTTGCTTTCCACGTTAGCCAACCAAGTAGCCTCGGCAGTGGCAAACGCCAGCCTCTTTCAGCAAACCACACGAGCGCTTGAAACCACACGGGCGCTGTATGAAGCAACCGCGGCCTTCAACGCCGCCACCTCCTACGAAGAAATTCTTGAAACCCTGCATAAACACCTCGGCGAACATGCCCGCATAATTGCCTTAGGTGCTTTTTCAAAGCCTTGGGTTGAGGGGGCCCCTCCCCCTCAATGGATAAAACCCTTAGCATACTGGGCCAATATAGAAAATAGCGAATTAGACCCAGAGGTTCTTCAGCAAGTAGCAAGCCAGAAATTCCCGCTTCCGGATTTCCCCTATCTCACCGAAATGCGGGAAGGACGCTTTATCTCTAAAATAGAAGAATGGGACAGAGTAAATCCCCAAATTCGCTACATTTACCTTGAAATTCTAAAAGCCAAGGCCACTGTTTTCATGCCCCTTTACATAACTGGCCAATGGTTTGGGCTTATCAACATTATTTACGACGAATCTGTGGAATTCTCGGAAGCCCAAAGGCAATTCATTTGGGCGCTTGTGAGCCAAGCAGGCATTGCAATTCAAAACCTACGCTCGCTGGAAGATATCAAGAAGCGCACCGAAGAAACAACAGCCCTATACCAAGCAACAGCGAAATTCAACGCCGCGACCACCTACAACGACATAGCGCTCGCGCTAAGTGAAGTGATTTTCCCAAAACCTACCACTATCGTACTTAGTCTGTTTGACAAGCCCTTTGTAAAAGGTAAACAAGAACCCACCACCATAGAGCCGGTGGCTTATTGGAGCGCCAAGCCGATACCACGGGAAACACTAAGAGAACTGTCAGGGCCATACCCAATTGACGTTTTCCCTGTAGTGCGAACTCTATCACCAGAAACGCCGTCCATCATACCCAATGCCAATGCAACAAAAAACATTAACTGGAGCGAAACTGCTCGGAAGATATACACCGAAATACTAAAAGCCAAAGCATCGGCTACTTTTCCACTGGAAACGGGTGGACGGCGAATAGGCGTTGTAAACATATTCTACGATCACCCTACAGAGTTTGACGAAGAAACAATACAACGCATAAAAACTATCACTTCCCAAGCAAGCGTAGCCGTTGAGACCATCCGCTCCGTTGAATTAATCCAACGGCATTCTAAAGAAACAGAGACCCTTTACCGAATTGCCGCTTCACTGAACGCTGTAACCTCTTACGAAGGCATCCTTGATATTCTCCGTAACCAAACCCCATTGGGAGAAAAAGCCACTAATATTTCTCTCAACCTCTACGAACGTCCTTGGATAGAGGAAAACGACCCTCCAGAATGGGTAGAAGTAAAAGCAAGGTGGAGCAAACTTCCCAAAGAAGCAGTGCGAAACCACTACCCGTTTAAAGAGTTCCAAACCAGTCGTTTGCTTTACAATAACGAACCATTAGTTATAACCGACATACAACACGACCCAAGACTGGATGAAAAGACCCGCCATCTATATGCAGAAGTTTTCCGTGCCAAAAGCACCATTTTCTTCCCAATAATGGTAGCTGGCCAGCGCATAGGCTACGTGAACGCCATTTACGGCGAGCGGCGCGAGTTCACCGAAGACGAACTCCGGTTGTTGGAAACCGCTACAGCGCAGGCGGCAGTCGCTCTGCAAAACCTCCAGCGCTACGAAACAGCCCAACGCTACGCCGAAGAGTTGGAAATAGCGAGCGTGACTGCAAGCGAAATTGCCGCCAACAGCCAAGAAATGGAAAAACTGCTAACCACAGCAGTAGAACTCATCCGCGAGCGCTTCGGTTTTTACCACGCCTCGGTGTTCCTTATAGACGAAAGCGGAGAATATGCAGTAGTGCGGGCGTCTACCGGCGAAGCCGGTAGGGAAATGCTTCGCAGGGGTCACCGCCTGCGCGTCGGCTCCGCCTCAACCGTGGGGCAAGCCGCCGCGCGCCGCGAACCAGTCATCATCAACGACACCACCAAAAGCGAAATCCACCACCCCAACCCCTTGCTGCCCGAAACCCGCGCCGAGGCCGCCCTCCCCCTAATCGCAGGCGAGCGCCTAATCGGCGTGCTTGACGTGCAGTCAACCAAGCGAGGTGCATTCACCAGCGAATCCACCCGTATGCTCACTTTGCTTGCAACCCAGTTAGCAATCGCCCTTGAAAACGCCCAAACTTACGAACTTGAACGCCAAGCATTGGAAGAATTGCGACGCGCTGATGAACTGAAGAGCCAATTCCTCGCCAACATGAGCCACGAACTACGCACGCCGTTGAACTCAATCATCGGCTTCTCACGCGTCATCCTCAAAGGAATTGACGGCCCCATCAATGATATGCAGCGCGAAGACCTCACCTCCATTTACAACGCCGGTCAACACTTGCTCGGTCTCATCAACGACATACTTGACCTTTCCAAAATTGAAGCCGGCAAGATGGAACTGGCGTTTGAAGAAGTTGATATCGGCGACCTGATTAACAGCGTCATGTCCACCGCTGTGGGTCTGGTGAAAGATAAACCGATCAAACTTATCAAGGAAATAGAACCCAACCTCCCCCTAATCCAAGCCGACCCAATTCGCATACGGCAAGTTTTGTTGAACCTGATTTCCAACGCGGCGAAATTCACCGAAGAAGGCCACATCAAAGTATTTGCCCGCAAACAGCAAGGGCCGCACGGTTACGAAGAAGTGCTAATCGGCGTAGAAGATACAGGCCCCGGCATAGCGCAAGAAGACCTACAAAAGTTATTCAAACCGTTCTCGCAAGTAGACGCCTCGCTAACACGCAAAACCGGCGGCACTGGCCTTGGGCTTTCCATCTCCCGCAATTTGGTAGAAATGCACGGTGGCCGCATTTGGGTAGAATCGGAACTCGGCAAAGGCTCCACCTTCTACTTCACAGTACCCGTGATACGCACTGCAGCGGAACAAACCCCAATAGTGGTAACTATAGAGGACAAGCCTTCCATAGTTACCCTTTACCAACAAAAACTAATACCGGCTGGCTATCGCGTGGTGCCGGTATATGACCCGAAAATAGCGGCCGCTCGCGTGCAAGAAATGAAACCGACCATTGCCTTCCTTGACCTCCTACTGGGCAACAAAGAAGGCTGGAACGTGCTCACCGAAATAAAAACAAAACCCGAATCGGCTTCTGTGCCAATAGTTGCCACCTCCTCTGAGCCCAAAACCAACAAAACAGTTGTGCTAAGTTTGATAGAATACCTGCCATACCCGACTCCCAAAGAATTTGCCGAGCAAACCTTCAAACGCCTGAACCAAATACAGCGCTTGAACAAGGTGCTTATCCTCGGCGGCGAAAGCGGGTATGACTATCAACTTTACGACTTGCTCACCTCCATGTTCCCTGCAGAAACACGCGTGCTCAACAAATGCCCTGAAATGCCAGAAGCAATTCAGGAAATGAAACCCGACGCGGTGATAATAGACCTCAACATCCCCGAAGAAGGATGCACACCAACCCTGGTAGCCCTTCAAGAAATGCCCGTTGAAGAAAGGCCTGTGCTAGCAATACAAGCACCGTTTGCCTCACCGCTCAGCACAAAGTTCTTGGACGCCATCTCTAATTTACTCCAACAACGCGGCAAGGCCGCTAAGATAACAATAGAAGAAATCGCACCATTGCTGGAAAAATGCGTGCTCAAAGAGCGCGGCCTTGCCTCCGAATAAAATAGCGATTTGCACCTTACCCGCCAAACCAAATGCGTCGGCATACGAGTTCAAATGCCGACGCATTAATTTCCCCGCCCCTGCACCGGAAAAACACCCATGAAACCTCAAAAATTCATTGCCAAATGCATTGACTGCGGCCACGAAGGGCCCTTTTCACCGCTTTCGCCCACCTGCCCCAAATGCGGAAGCGAGTGGCAAATTGCCCGCTACGATTACGAAGCCATCAAGTGCACACTGCCTCAAGCCCTTCCCAACAGGCCCTTTGACCTGTGGCGCTACCATGAATTGCTGCCGGTTCACGGCGGCCGCCCCGAAATTTCAATGGGCGAGGGCGGCACCCCCATGCTTCACCTTGTCAAATTGGGGATGATGCTGAATTTGCCCTATCTCTATTTCAAAGATGAACGGCAAAATCCGGCTTCTTCTTTCAAAGATCGCCAAGCAGGCGTCACAATCGCGGCGCTGAAAGAAGCGGGCATAACCGAAATGGTGGTCGCCTCCACCGGCAACGTGGCCATTTCCTACGCGGCATATTCGGCGCGCGCCGGCATCAAACTCTGGGCGTTCCTCACAAGCCTTGTACCTTCGGAAAAAATGCGCGAAGTGGCAATTTACGGCGCCAAAGTCATCAAAGTGACGGGCACCTACGACCAAACCAAACAAGTTGCCGCCGAATTTGCTCGCCAGCGCGGCCTTTACCTTGACAAAGGGGCGCGTTCGCTCCCCACGGTTGAATCCATGAAAACGCTGGCATACGAAACCAGCGAACAACTAACCGGCATTTTGGGCAAACCGCAAGGGGCAATGTGGCAAAGCCCTACTTGGTTCGTCCAAGCGGTAAGCGGCGCCCTCGGCCCATTGGGAGTTTACAAAGGCTACGAAGAAATGCTGGAAATGGGCTTTGTGAGCAAAATCCCCAAAATGGCGCTCATACAAGCCGCTGGATGCGCGCCAATGGCACATGCGTGGAAGCAAAACAAACTAACCGCCGAGCCAGTGCGCCTGCCGCGCACCCACATAACCACCCTTGCCACTGGCGACCCGGGCAGGGTCTACACCTTGCTGGCCGAGCGAATGCGAAAGCACGGCGGCACATTTGATGCCGTAACCGACGAAGAAGCATTCCGCGCCATGCACCTGTTGGCTAAAATGGAAGGGCTGTCGGTTGAACCAGCCACGGCGGTGGCAATTGCCGGGGTGATAAAACTTGCCCGCGCCGGCATACTCAAGCCCGACGACGTCATAGTCATCAACGGCACCGGCCACACCATGCCCATAGAATCGCACATCCTCGGCGACCGTTGGGCGGAAAATGTAGTGCTCCCCACAAAAGTGGCCGCCGAGCGCAATATCCCTTCGGATGGCCTGAGCGCCGCCCTCAAAACCCTGCAAGTGCGCGAAAAACCACACATCGCCATCGTGGACGACCACGAGCCCGCGCGCATCCTTCTGCGCCGCGTGCTCCAATCGCTGGGCGAATTTACCATTTCCGAAGCCGCCAACGGCAAAGAAGCCATTGAACTCGCCCGCCGCGAGCACCCTGACCTCATCCTTCTGGATTTGATGATGCCGGACGCAGACGGCTTCCAAGTGATTGAAAGCCTGCGCAGCGACCCCTCAACCGCCAACATCCCAATAATCGCCGTGACCGCCAAAACGCTCACGCCGGAGGAAAAGAAACGCCTGCACGGTCAAATAGCCAAAGTGATGCAAAAAGGCGAATTCCTTACCGACGATTTGGTGGATGAAATCAGGGCGCTGATAGGCTAAGCGCGCAGGCGCACAAATAACCTTAGGTAAACTCAATGCGCAAACAAAATCGGGGAATACGCGCTGCTTTGCTTTCCGCTTTTTTCTTGGGCATGGCGCCTATTTTCGGGAAGCAAGCAATTTTGGCCGGGCTGCCGCCGCTATCGGTAGTGGCACTGCGGACGCTGTTTGCCGCGCTGTTGCTTTTCGCAGTCATCATGGCCTTCAAGCGCCAATTTCTGCAAATCTACCCTATCGGACTAATAGGCTGCTTGCTCGCGGGGAGCATAAACGGCATCGGCTCGCTTTTTTACTACAGCGCTTTAGGGCGCATTGACGCGGGGATAGGTCAACTGCTCTATTCACTCTACCCTCTGTTCGTAGCAATTTGGCTCTGGTTAGACAAGCAACCGCCCAGCAAACTTACCTTGCTGCGGATTGGGCTTGCCATGCCCGCCGTAGCGATGATAACCCTTGGCGGCTCGCACCGTTTGGATTTGGTTGGCATGGGCATGATGTTGCTCGCCGCGGCGCTATATGCCCTTCACCTGCCGATAAACCAACGTGTTTTGATGGATATGCCGGCGCCCACTGTCACACTTTACACGCTGTTCGCGATGAGCGCAATTGTAGTGCCTGCGTTTTTGATAATCGGCCCCATCCACCTACCCACAACAACAGCCACAATTTGGCCTGTGGTAGGGCTTACGCTGGTCACTTTTTTCTCGCGAATCACCCTGTTTTTGGGGGTAAAACACATCGGCGGAATGCAAACAGCGCTGTTAGGATTGTTTGAACTATTGGTGAGCGTAGGGTTAGCCCAAATCTGGCTACACGAAACCATGACCCTCACCCAATGGGCGGGAGCGGCAATGCTAAGCGTTGTGCTGGTGCTCGCCGCCTTTGACAAGACACGCCCCCCTGCTCCGCCAAGCGGTAAGGGCTGGCTTAGTTGGATTAGGCCGCGTCTATAACACAACACTGGCGGCACAATCAACAACCAACGCTATCAGTGGAATTCCGTAACCGCCTGCCAGCCTCGCAAGCGAGCGCAAACACTTCGCCACTGCGTAAGCAAAAGTCCACCTGTATGGGCTTCGCAACTTGTAGCCCGTGAGTTCAGTCGCAGGGCGCAGGCGGCGGCAATTGCATTCTCAAACAAGATTTTGGTCATTGCGGAAGGCACCATCCGTCTTCTTGGTGGCAAGATCTCACCCATCCCCCGCTGAGCCTCGCTGGCGCTCGGCTCATCTGCCCCCTTCCCTCCCTTGGTAAGGGAGGGAAGGGGGCGGCTACGGCGGGCTGAGCAGATGCGAGGCCTCGCCGTAGCGGGGGTAGGGAGAGATTAAGCCATGCGACTGGGTATTGCCGAAGAGCCTAAACCCAACATCTGGGTTGAGTATGCAAATTGAAACTGCACCTACCGCCTGCGAAGCCACCCTGCAGCGGCTTTTTGGGAAAAGTAAGCCGAAAACAGCGTGAGCAATTACAGATTTATCCAAAACCCTTGACAGATTGCATTTCAGGCAGTAACATTCCAAAACTGGAATGGACACCACAAAAACCGTTCATGCCACCCTTTACGGCGCGCCCGACTGCCGCCGCTACTGCCGCATCAAGCAAAGGCTAAACGAAGCGGCCGCGGCAGTGGGCGTCGCTGTCGCGTTGGAGGAAGTCAACGACGCCGCGGCGCTGGCGCGCTTCAACCCCGTCACCCTGCCGCGGCTCTACGTGGAAGGGCAACTTGTGGCTACGCGCAACGCGCCCTCGCCGGCCGAACTGCGCCGCATTTTGCAGGCCAAAAGCCATGCCTAAACCCATGCGCCCCGAACCGCCCTCGGCAATTCCCTTGGCGCGCGCGGTCAAACTCGCCCGCCTGCTGGGCAACCCCGTGCGCCTGCGCATCCTGCTCGCCCTGCGGGAAGGGCCCCGCTGCGTGCACGACCTGATGGAAGCCACGGGGCGCTCGCAGGCCAACGTCTCCCAGCACCTGATGGTGCTCCGCGCCGCCGACCTGGTGCGCACCACCAAAGACGGGACGCGCGTGATCTACCACCTGCGCTGCCGCCGCATCGCCCACCTGCTGGATGCCCTCGCCGACACCGCCGCCGCACTGGACGCGCTGGATAGCATGGACGGCATGTCGCGCAAGCCCTGCGGCCCGCGCAAGTGCGATTGGTGAAAAACCGCAGATTCCACAGATTAGCACAGATTTTTCTGCGAAATCTGCGTAATCTGCGGTTTCCCCTTGATGAGGTTCAAGCCCCATGAGCACAGAGCAATTTCCCCACCGCATCGTCATCCTGCCAGCGCGGCGCTGCCGCCGCAGCCGCAAAATCATGCAATACCTGGACGAGCGCGGCATCCCCTACACCCGCATTCCGCTGGAAACCGAAGAAGGCGTCGCCATCGCGCAGCGCTATAACATGCGCGCCTCGCCCGGCATTCTGGTGGACGGCGAGAGCCACAACCCCTTTGAAATTTTAGACCCCGACCGCTGCCGCGTGGACGAAGCCAAAGCACAGGCGCTCTTTGGCCTGAACGCCACGAGGGAAAAGGAGTAAAATTCCCATGGTCGCTACAGCCCACTTCAAGCACCAAGTGCAGCACTACGCCGTGACCGTGACGCGCGACGACGCCGTCAGCGCCACCGCGCGCGTGCGCGAGCACACCTTCACCGTGAGCATCAAGCGCGGCGGCGGAGAAGCCGGCCCCAACGCGGCCGAAACCCTGCTCAGCGCCTTGGGCACGTGCCTGCTGACCAACGTGCAGACCCTTGCCGAAAAAATGCGCATCGGGCTGGAAGAAGCCCGCGTGGAAATCGCGGCCACCCGCCGCAACGTGCCGCCCGGCTTGGTGGAAGTGCACTACACGCTCCACATCAAAAGCAGCGCGCCGCCCGAAAAACTCCAATACCTGCACGAAAAAGCAGTGGAATGGGGCACGGTCACCAACACACTGGCCCACGGCGTACCGATTGAGGGGAAGGTGGAGATACACCTGCCCTGAAACAGGTGCGGATTTTAACGCAGAGGCGCAGGGAAAGCGGCACAAAGGACGCAAAGACAAATCGCTGCGTTTTCTATGACGATTTTGTGCTTTCTGTGGCTTTTCACCGAAGTCACAGAGGTACCCTTTCCGCGAGGCTTGCCATGCAAATCCTCATTTTCTCCCTCATCATTGTAGTCACCATGATACTTTTGCTCACCGACGCGCTGCGGCCGGAAATCATCGGGCTGGGCGTGCTGTTTACTTTGGGCGCGACCGGCCTCGTCTCTTGGAAAGAGGCGTTTTCCGGTTTCAGCAGCAACGCGGTGCTGGCGATGTTCGGCCTGTTCATCATCGGCGGCGCGCTCCAGCGCAGCGGCGCGGCCGGCTGGCTGGGCGATAAACTGGTTGATCTCGCCAAGGGGAACGAGTCGGCACTGATCGCCATCGTGATGAGCACGGCTGCCGCGCTTTCTGCTATCATGGTCAACATCGGCACCGCGGCCGTGCTCCTGCCCGCGGTGATGAGCGCCAGCCGCAAGACAAAAATTTCGCCCTCGCGGCTGGTCTTCCCCTTGGGAATGGGCACCATCATCGGCGGCATGATCACCCTCATCGGTGCGACGCCCACCATCATCATGAACGAATTTCTGGCCGCGGCGTCGCTGCCGCGCTTCAAAATCTTTGAACAAGCACCGCTTATCCTCCCCGGCGTGGTGCTTGCCGTGGCGCTGATGGTGCTCCTCAAAAACCTGCTCCTGCCCAAACGCCTGCCGGAATACGAAAACATCCTCCAGAAAAGCGACGCGCTCATCCAAACCTACATGCTGGACAAGGTGCTCCACGAAGTCGTGGTAAAGCCCGGCTCGCCACTGGCGGGCATCAGCCTGCGAGAATGCGGCCTGCGCTCCCGCCACGGCGTGTACGTCATCGGCATCCGGCGCGGTGAGCGCTTTCTGCCGCCGCCCACAGCCGAAACAGTGCTTCAAGTGGGCGACCGCCTTCTCCTCCGCGGCGACAATGCGGCCGTTCAATCCGCCGCCGAAGCCTGCAAACTGGAAGTGCTCCCCGAAGTGGAGGCCTTCCCGCCCAACCTGCTGCGCGAGGGCTACCAGATGGCCGAGGTGACGCTTGCCCCGCGGGCGTGGCTACAGGGCAAGACCGTGGCTGAAACCGATTTCTTCAACCGTTACGGCCTGCGCATTTTCGCCATTGACCACAAAGGCCAGCCCAAGCACCACCACATCGCGGAGCACAAATTGGAATTTGGCGACACCCTGCTGGTGCACGGCCGCGCCGACCGCATCGCCGCTCTGGAAGAGGACGACAACTTCATTGTGCTGGACAAAACTTCGCTGGAAGAAGCCGGGAACACACTTTCGGTGCCCAAGGCAGTGATAACCGCGGTGGTCACGGCGCTGGCATTGGCTGCGGTAGGCTTCCACATCCTGCCGCTGGGTGCGGCCTCGGTTGGGGGCGCTACGCTGCTGCTCTTGCTGGGTGTGCTCACCATGGAAGAAGCCTACCATGCCATTTCGTGGAAGGTGCTCATCTTCATCAGCGGCATGTTGCCCTTGGGCGCGGCCATGGTGCACAGCGGCACCTCCGAAGCCGTGGGACGCCTGCTAAGCCGCTTTCTCGGCGGGCACAGCGCATTTTGGCTTTATCTGCTGATTGCCGTGGCGGCCGCGCTGGTCGGGCATCTCACTTCCAACGTCACTGCGGCTGTGGTGACCATTCCCTTAGCCATTCAAACGGCAATGCACCTCGGCGCAGACCCACGCGCCGCAGCGGTGGTGGCCGCGTTGGGGGCTTCTAACGTCTTTAGTTCGCCGACCTATCAGGTCAACGTGTTCCTAATGGGCCCCGGCGAATACAAACCGCTGGATTTTGTGAAGAAGGGCGCGCTGTTTACCGTGCTGGTCATCCTGACCACCGCGGTGGGGGCGTTTCTTGGATTGTAAAGCCTGCGGCGCGGCGGCTCACAGGGAAATTGCAAGCACGAAGCAAAAAATACCATGTGCGGAACTTTGGCGCTCGCGAGGCGGATGGGCTTCCGCCTCGCTCTTTGTTGAAACGCCGAGTCGCGCACCTGGGAAGTGGGGATTTGCCGACGATTTACCTACGATTGCCCTACACTTCAGCACTTTCTCGGTTACTTCGGCGGATTTTTATGGTAATCTGGCGATAAGGATTATTTCTGGCTGCCTCACAACGGCTTGCAGAGGGTTTGAGGAGGTGGATTGTGAAGAAAACCCTTCTTTTCCTCTCACTCGCGCTTTTCCTGCTCGGCGGGTGCGCCGCCAAAGCAACAATTCCAACCACGCCGCCGCAGGCAGAGCAGCCCACCCCAAACCCCGCCACAGCAACACCCACCAAGGCCACCGCATCCCCTTCAGGCCCCGCCGAAAGCGTCGCTTTGTGGCGCGCCAAAGGGCGCTTCTTCCTCGGCATCTACCGCCACAACGACCAGCCCCTCCGCTGGGAAACCTTGGCGAGCCTCACCCTGCCCGAGGCCACGAACTGGTACTTGGCCCCCGCCAACAGCGACGATACGATCTGGCTGCTGAGCGAAAACGAGGAAGGCTGGACTTTCTGGACGCTGAACCTGCAAACGCGAAAACTGACAAAAGTCTTCCACCTGAAACGGAATGCCGGTGGACCGCTTTGGGAAACCACGTGGCGCGGCGACGAAGCCTCGGTGGTGCTACAAGACGACGCCAACGCCAAAGCGCCCTGCTGGCGCATGCTGAACGTCCGCACCGGCCAAATCCAAGACCTAATGTGCGCCACGGGCAAAAACGCCATCCTCAGCGGGAAAAACACCGCCTTCCCCTTGGGCTGGCTGGATGACCACACCCTTTACGGCCTGCACTGGGGAATCGTCACCACGCCCCCCACGCCCACCGCCCCCAACGTGCACGCTACCGGCCAATGGAGCCTTTTGCTTTGGGATACCCGCACAAAGCACCTGCAGGAACTGGCTTTGCCTGAATTGCCTTCGTCGTATCGCCATCCCGACGTGCTCACCGCACGGGTGCAGCGCGGCGGCGCGCAGGAAGTCGCCATCATCGCGCTGGCAAGCGACCCCGCCAAGGCCCCACAATGCCCCACCTTCGTGGCAACGACCACGTGGGACACGGCACACCACGCCCAAGGGGCAAAGCCTTCCGCCCGCTGCTTGCACTTCCCCGTCATGGACACTTTCAGCACAGGCAAAACCCGCCTCTGGATGGTGCCGGACAGCGCCAAATTCCTCGGCCGCGGCCTTGTGGTAGAGCAAAACGGCGAGGTCGTCTTCCGCCTCACCCTACCGGCGTTCTGGCACTGGGGGCGGCCTTGGGAAGGCACGAACCGCCCTCAGGCGTGGCGAAAGGGCCTTGTGCTCAAAGCGTTCAAGATGAACACAGCCGCCTCGCTCGGCGCCCTCTACTGGCTTCCGCCGGAAGGAGGGAAAATGCGGCAAATCCCCTTCCCCGACGCGCCTCAAGAAGCCATGCCCAACGCCGAGCGGGTGGACTTCCTCATCGTGAAGGGGCAATGAGAGCACGTGATCCCAAGCATAGAAACCACAGATTACGCAGAAAATATCCACCGATTTGCACAGATTTTCACCGATTTGGTTGTTGAAACCGCAGATTGCGCAGAAAAATCGGTGCAAATCTGTGTAATCTGTGGTTCTCATCCACCGATTGACACAAATTTACGCCGATTGAGGAGGAAAAACACAGAAGACACAGAATCACCACAGAAAACACAGAAAAATTTTTCTTGGCGCCCTCTGTGCCTCTGTTTCCTCTGCGTCTCCGCGTTAATCTTGGCGTCCTTCGCGTTCCTTGGCGCCCTTGGCGTCCCTATCCACCGATTGACACAAATTTACGCCGATTGAGGAGGAAAACCCAGAAGACACAGAATCACCACAGAAAACACAGAAATTTTTTCTTGGCGCCCTCTGTGCCTCTGTTTCCTCTGCGTCTCCGCGTTAATCTTGGCGTCCTTCGCGTTCCTTGGCGCCCTTGGCGTCCCTATCCACCGATTGACACAGATTTTCACCGATTGAAGGAGAAAACCACAGAGAACACAGAAATTTACAGAGAACACAGAAAAAATCTGCGCTAATCTGTGTAATCTCTGTAGTTTGTTTCATCCGCCGATTGACACAGATTCTCACCAATTTCAGGGAAGATCCGCAAATCCTAAATCGCTAATCTTCTCCTCTGTGCTAATCTGTGTAATCTGTGGTTTTTTCTCTGCGCCTCTGCTTTCTCTGCGTCTTTGCGTTACTTTGGAGAAGCCCCATGAAAAGCCCTTGGGAAGACCCACAGTTTGCCGAACTCTCGCTCAAACACTTAGACGCCAAATTTCTGCCCGGCACACGCCAAGAGGTAGATTTCCTTGAAGCCGCGCTGGGCCTGACGCCTCCGGCCAAGGTTTTGGATTTGGGCTGCGGCGCCGGACGCCATGCTATTGAACTGGCACGCCGCGGCTATCAGGTGGTGGGCGTAGACATTTCCTCGCGTCTGCTGGAAGCGGCGCGACAGCGGGCAGCCCAAGCCGGGGTGGAAATCACGTGCCTGCAGGGCAGCGTGGCCGATTTGCCGAGCCTGCTGGGCGACGCGGCCAAGGCGACTTTTGACGCCGCGATTTCCATCGGCGAGGCGGGGCTGGGCGCGCTGGGCGGCTGGCAGCGCGATGCCGCCTTTCTGCGCGCGGTCAGAACCGCGCTCAAGCCCGGACGCGGGCTGGTGCTGACCACCTTCAACGGCCTCCGGCGCTACCGCCAATGGCAGCCGGGCGACGAACGCTTTGATTTCCTGCGCGGCGTCCAAAAGTGGGAAACTCCGCCCACATGGCAAGGCACGCCGCTCCGCGAAACGGTGCGCCTCTACATTCCGGCGGAAGCGCGGCTGCTGTTTGAAATGGCCGGTTTTGAAAACGTGCGCATTTACGGCTGCCAGCCCGGCCAATTTGAAGGCCAACCCCTGCAGATAGACGACATTGAAATGATGGTCATCGGCCGCACCCCACGCGGAGAGATTTAACGCCAAGGGTGCCAAGAATGCAAAGACGCAGAGGAAACAGAGACGCAGAGAGACGCAGAGAAAAAACCACAGATTACACAGATTAGCACAGATTGTTTCTGCGGAATCTGCGAAATCTGCGGTTTCAACCATCTAATCGGTGTAAATCTGTGTCAATCGGTGGATGAAAACCACAGATTACACAGATTAGCACAGATTTTTCTGCGGAATCTGCGGTTACAACAGCCAAATCGGTGGATATTTTCTGCGCAATTTGTGTGATCTACGCTCCACTCTCACCCAACGCCGGGCAAATTTGTCAACCCTAAAAACGCCTCATTCACAAAATGCCGCCAAAACAAACTCAGGCAGGCCGATTTGGCCTGCCTGAGTTCTCCAGCCCAAACAAAAGGTTTTTACAGCGACTTGGCAAGTTTGGCCGCGAGGTCGGCCACGCGGCACGAATAGCCCCATTCGTTGTCGTACCAGGAGAGTACTTTGACAAGATTGCCCTGCACAACCGTGGTGTTTTGGGCATCTACAATGGAGGAGCGGGGATCGCCTTTGTAGTCGGAAGAGACCAACGGCTCGGTGGAAAAGCCGAGTATGCCCTTCATTTCACCTTCGGCCGCGGCTTTAAGTGCGGCGTTGACCTCCTCGGCAGTGGTTTCTTTTTCCACCACCGTGACGAAATCAATCACCGACACGGTGGAGGTTGGCACTCGGATGGACATGGCATCAAACTTGCCTTGAAGTTCGGGGATGACCTTGCCGAGTGCTTTCGCCGCTCCGGTCGTGGTGGGGATGATGTTGATGCCGGCGGCGCGCGCCCGACGGAAATCCTTCGGGTGCGCCAAGTCCAAAATTCGCTGGTCGTTGGTGTAGGAATGCACAGTAGTCATGTAGCCTTTAACGATGCCAAATGTGTCGTTGATAACTTTGGCTACCGGTGCAAAGCAGTTGGTAGTGCACGAAGCGTTAGAAATCACATTGTGTTTTTCGGGGTCATAAAGGTGGTCATTCACGCCCAGCACTACCGTAAAATCCTCATTCTTGGCCGGAGCAGAGATGATCACCTTTTTAGCCCCGCCGTGGTCAATGTGCGAACGGGCGCCGGGGTCGGTTGCCGCATCCCGAAAAACGCCGGTGGATTCAACCACAATTTCAACACCGAGGTCTTTCCATGGCAACTTGCGCGGGTCGCGCTCGGCAAACACTTTCACATGCTGGCCATTGATGACCAAATCGCCGCCGACCACCTCCACGCTCCCGTCAAAATGGCCATAGTTTGAATCGTGGGCGAAGAGATAAGCGTTCATCTCCGGCGGGAATAAGTCGTTTATAGCCACCACTTCCAGTTCATCGCCGTGGCGCTCCATAATGGCCTTCAAAACTTGACGCCCAATGCGTCCAAAGCCATTTATTCCAACACGAACTTTCATGTTCAACCTCCTTGTGTGCTCGTCTTTGCGGACGAAGATGTCTTAGCCTCAATAACATGATACCACACGCGTCAAGGGATTAACGCCAAGGACGAAAACCACAGATTAGCACAGAGGAGAAGATTAGCGATTTAGGATTTGCGAGTGTTCCCTGAAGTCGGTGAAAATCTGTGTCAATCGGTGGATAGGGACGCCAAGGGCGCCAAGGGCACGGAGGACGCCAAGGATAAAAAACCACAGATTACACAGATTAGCGCAGATTTTTTCTGTGTCCTCTGTGAATTTCTGTGTCCTCCGCGTTCTTTCTTCAATCGGTGTAAATCTGTGTCAATCGGTGGATAGGGACGCCAAGAAAAATTTCTGTGTTCTCTGTAAATTTCTGTGTCTTCTGTGGTTTTCTTCTTCAATCGGTGAAAATCTGTGCTAATCTGTAGACAGTTACCCAAAAAGAAAGGGCGAAGCCGAGAGCCTCGCCCTCGCTTTCCTGAATGCCGCCGCCCTCACTCCTCCTCCGCAAGGTTCAAGTTGCAATCCTCAAAAATGTATTCAAGCGCCATTGTGTGGCTGCACCGGCCGTGAAGTTGGAAAAAGTCGCAATCGCAATGCCATTTTCCGTTTTCAAATGTTACTTTGTGGGGATTGTTAGCCCCTTGAAAGGAAACTTCAAGTTTTTCAAAAAGGATGCGATGACGCCCCTCCGCCGCGTAGCGCTTTGCTTTCTCAATTTTGCGCACCATTCCAGAGTCCATGGCATTCTCCTCTACTTGGGATGTAAAGAAACAGGCACGCGCGCGGGCGTGCCTGTTTATACCAACACCTTCGGGTGTGAAAAGAAAACTCGCATTTTGGACACTCTCTTTTGCCTAATGGGAAAACCTCACATATTTGCTTGCATTATACCATTTTTCGCCAAACGTTACAGCAGTGGTGCGCCCTCCAACTCGCGCTCATCGCCTGATGCACGCAGCAGAGGGTTTGGCCCGGCCGCAGCGCCGAGCGGGAAATCAATTTCAAACGAATTGCCGAAAAAGCGCTTACGCCGCCCAACGGCCACTTTTTTGCCCTCTTTTAGTTGTTGCAACAGGGCTTCGCGCGCCAAAATCACTGCATCACCATAAACCACACCCCAGCGCCGCAAATGAGCGCGCACCCACTCCACCTTTCCATCCACATCGTAGTGCACAGCAGTTATGACGGTATCGTAATTCTTCGCCATAGGCTTGCTCCCAAAGTCGGGGCGGGCGGACTTGAACCGCCGACCCCCGCGTCCCAAACGCGGTGCGCTTCCAACTGCGCTACGCCCCGACTTTTTGCCTTACAAGGCCAAGTATAATGCCCCGCCGCACTTCAGTCAAGCGCCCCACGCCGCCAAAGCCACGCCGCGGCGCAGGCTTTCGTAGGCAGAGCGAAACGCCGCCACCGCAGGATAGGGGAAAGACAACCTCACTTCCTCAACCTCACCACCGCGAGGGATATGCAAAGTGATTGCCGAACCGAGAATTGAAGCCTGAAAATCCAAAGCGGCAATGTCGGTGAGGGGCAGATCCATCCGAAACAGGCGCTTGGCGGCGGGGTCGGCGGCTATCAGCACACGATTTTGGGTGACAATGAGGGCCTCGGCAACGCCGTCCTCCTTTTCCCATGCAGGCCAAAGCGCCCACGCGTAAACCGGCTCATCCGCAAATTCATCGTCCAGCCACCGGCGGAAACGGGCATCCAATTCCCGCAAAGGAGCAGGGTCGTTTGCCGCCGGGTCGGTCAGCGGAGGAAGCGGGTCGGGCGGCAAAGGCCAAGTGGCGCGGCGCAAAGCGCGCGTCGCATTTTGGGGCAAGCAAGGCTCAAGCAACGAAAGCAATTCCCGCAAGGCGCTCAAACTGCTGAGCGGAAATTCCCATCGCAGGGACTGAACGCCGCCGCGCGCCTCCCATTCCGTCTGCAAAACAACGCTGTGCTCGGCCGGGCGTAGAATTTCGTAGGCATGAAGCCGCTCCAGCACACCGCTGACGGCGCGAAAGCCATACCGCACGCCGCTGCGGTCGGGCGGCACAAGTTCCACCAGATAAATCAAACGCTGCGTGGTCAAAAAGAGCACCCCTTCATTCAAACGAGTGCGCTTGAAAAAACGCTTTTGCAACCTGCTGGTCATGCTCGGTCGCCAAAGGGCATACAGCCCGCGCTCATCATCGCTCAGATGCTGACCGAGGTAATCCTGAAAACGGTAAGGCAGTTGGAAAAAGGTATATTCGGCGGCAGTGTAATGCTCGGCCTCAGTAAAATCGGTAACGCCGCCGTAGCGGTCGGCCGGTTTCCAAGCAGGGGCGGATGAGGGCGGGGTGTTTTTCTGCAAAAGGCGGTAATTGCGGCGCGCCTCGCGCACCATCTCCTCGGCTTGCTCAGGGGCAAGCCAGCGAAGCGCTACCATTTCCTCGTTCTCTAAAATTTGGAGCAAAGCCGAAGTAAGGTCGTGCGGCAAGTCATTGGGCGAATGCCAGCCCTGAGTGGTGGGGTCGGCCTCGGGAACACAAACAAACCAATCCGGCCTACTGCCTTCGCTCGCGAGCGCGCCCAACAAACGGACGGCAACGCGCGTGCCCGGCGAATGCGAAACCGCCCCCAACAAAATGGCATGTAGCGCTTCGCCGTCAGGCCAAATGGCATTGTCAAGCGTCCCCGCGTCAAAAGGGCACTCCCGCTCGGGCAAATGCACCGCTTCAAGGAAAGTTTGCCCTTCCTCAAGGCGATAACGCGCATAAACCCGACCAGCGCTCCGCACCGTCAGCCACAAATTCTCCACAATCGCCTCCTACGATGCCGTGGAGTACTGAACACAAAAAGCCCCTACCGCCACGGGTAGAGGCCATCAGCCATAAGGCGTTTAAGGCGAGCCTCATCGCCATCGCAATTATAAACAGAGTGGTAAAATTTGCAACCGTAAACTATGCAAAAGTGACGCTTGACACCTGAGGGAAACATGCCGGAAGAGATCAGCCTCTTAGACTACATCAAAGGCCGGCTGGCCGCACGCGTGCCGGAGAAAGTCCGGCCGCGCGGCTGGCAACCAATCAACGACGAAGAAGCCTCGCTAATTTGGGCAGAGGTCCGCGCCGGCGAAGAAACCGCCACGCAAACCCAGCCCGAAGCAAAAATCGCAGAAGCAGAAACCGCACCAAGCAAGCCCCCCAAGCCGAGCGCCGAGGGCGAAATCGCAGAAGCCTTCCGGCCAACTGCCCCATCGTTCCAAAAGCAACTGGTCACCGCGCCGCCCAAAGCGCCCTCTGCGCCAACTGCACAGCCCGCCGAAACAAAAGAAAAGCCCCAGCCGAGCAAGCCATTGCCGTGGGCATTGCTGGGTGCAGTCATCCTGATGCTAATTGCCCAACGCACAATTGAGCCGCCCGGGCGAAATTGGGGTTTGGCGCTGGCAATTTACGCCTTGGCCTTGGCGCTTTTGGGCATAGCCGCCCGCAGCCATAATTGGGAACTGCCCGCCTTCCCCAAATGGAAATGGGAAGGCCGCGAAGACGGCCCAATTCACGTACGGACGGCTTTTTTGATTATCGGCATAGCGGCTTCGGCAATAGCCTTCCTCGCATTCGGCGGCAACCGCTTCACCACCTTCAACATCACCATGTGGGGAATTGGCATACTCAGCACGGCAGCGGCTTTCTGGAACCCCGCACAACTGCCCAAACTGTGGAAGGCCGTCAAACGCGGCGAGTGGGAATGGCGCATAACATGGTGGCATGTGGCACTGGTGGGCTTGGGGGCACTGGCGCTGTTTTTCCGGTATTGGCACCTCAGGAGCGTCCCCGCGGAAATGTTTTCAGACCACGCCGAAAAACTGTTGGATGTGGCAGATGTGCTCGCGGGCAAACACCGCATTTTCTTCCCGCGTAACACGGGGCGCGAAGCAATCCAAATGTACCTCACCGCGTGCGTCATCCGCTGTCTGGGCGTGCCGTTTTCGTTCTTAGCGCTAAAAATCGGCACCGCCACCATGGGGGTGCTGGCTTTGCCGTTCATCTACCTTTTGGGGAAGGAAATCGGCGGCAAATGGGTAGGCTTTTGGGCAACTTTGCTGACCGCAATTGCCTACTGGCCGAATGTGATAAGCCGGGTCGCACTTCGCTTCACACTCTACCCTGCCTTCGCCGCGCCCACCCTGTATTTTCTGGTGCGTGCCCTCCACCGTGGCCGCCGCAACGATTACATTTGGGCAGGCATTTTCTTGGGAATGGGCGTGCACGGCTATTCGCCCTTCCGCCTGATGCCACTCACGGTATTGCTCGCCCTCCTGCTGTACTGGCTGCACGAAAAGAAGGGGCAAAAACGCGAGCGCGCCGTCGTAGGCATTGCCATTGTGGCGCTGTTTTCCTTCATTGTCTTCCTGCCGCTTTTCCGCTACATGCTGAGCAACTGGCAGATGTTTTTCTACCGCGGCGCCACCCGCTTAGGCCAAGTGGAGCGCCCTTACCCGGGTAACCCATTCATGATCTTCCTCAGCAACCTTTTCAAAGCATGGATAATGCCATTTTGGGATAACGGCGTCATTTGGGTGCATTCAATTCCCCACAGGCCAGCATTAGATTGGGTAAGCGCCGCCCTCTACGCCCTCGGCACGGTAACGGCGCTGGTGCATTACGCCCGAAAGCGCCGCTGGGAAGACCTTTTCCTGCTCCTCAGCGTGCCTTTCCTAATGCTCCCTTCAATTCTTTCGCTGGCCTTTCCCAACGAAAACCCATGCCTAAACCGCACCGGCGCGGCCTACATCCCCATCTTCATCATCACAGCGCTCGGCATTGTAAGCCTGCAGCGAAGCCTCACCACGAGCGGCGGCAAACGGGCGGGTAAAGTCGTCTTTTGGGCGCTGATAGCGGGGCTGATGCTAATATCAATCCGCGCAAACTACAACCTCGTGTTCAAGCAGTACAACCAAGAATTTCGCGCCGGGGCATGGAACACTTCGGAAATGGGGCACGTCATCCGCGGCTTTTACGAATCGGTTGGTGCGCCAGACCGCGCGTGGGTAATCCCCTACCCCTACTGGGTTGACACAAGGCTTGTGGCAATCAACGCCGGTGTATTCCCCAAAATTACCGACTACGCACTGCCCCGCGAGCACCTAAACGAAACCAAAACAATACCCGCGCCAAAACTTTTCCTGCTCAAACCAGAAGACAAAGATTCGCTAAATGCCCTCCAGCACACTTACCCCAACGGCATTGTGAAAAAGTTTGTGTCGCACGTGCCGGGCAGAGATTTCATAATCTACTGCGTGCCATGAAGATATTTCGGGAAGTAATAGCACAGTGGCAAGAGCAAGGCTAAACATCCAGCGATAAGATTTCGGGCAGGTATCCCGTAGTATAATGAAATTGCTATAACCTTGAATCCGAGAATTTGAACGGGTTTAGCGGAGAGAGCAAAATGAACACCTACGAATTAGTGCTTGAAATGAAATTGTTAGAGAGGCGCTTATCACTATATGAAGAGAAATATGGTGTACTAAGCGAAGATTTCTATGCCGCGCTGATGGCTGGTCTTTTAGAGGAATATGATGAATATGATGAAACAAGAACAGATTTTAGCCGCTGGAAAGGCATATATGAGGTGTGGCTAAGGCGGAAAAGGGCATATGATCAGCAGTTGAAAACACAAGACTTAGCCCAAACAATAAGGTACCAGCCAGCATATTGATATGAGCGAAGAGTTGAAGTCACTGGAAGCATATAGCCGTTATGTGGCTAACTTGATAGAGCGTTTTGGGGTGAAACGGTCAACAGTGACGGTATGGAGCATAAGCAAATACATGGGCATTGTAGAGGGGGAAATGTTTTTAGATGGAGGATATCGGCTACGGGTGCGAGAAGAGATTGATTTTGAAGTGGGCTTAATAGTTTCGTATGGATACGAGGTGTATCATGGTGATAAGCGGCTTTACTGGTACGACGACTTTCCACACCCCAACGATCCGGCGTTAGCGGAAACGTACCCACATCACAAACACGTGCCACCTGATATCAAGAGGAATCGCGTTCCTGCACCGAATATAAAGTTTGAACGCCCCAACCTGGCTGAATTGCTGGAAGAGATAGAGCGAATCAGCCAAGGCAAAAGAAACCAACGCTGATTTTATGGGCACAGCAACACCATCCCCCTACCTCTCGGGATAGAACCTCGCGCGGCCGAGCACACGCGGATTTGCTCCCACGAATTTGCGAAACACGGCAGCAAGGGCAGGGTTATCTTGCAAACGCATGGTGGTGTCGTGGGCAGGGTCGTCATCGTTTTGCCAGTACTCGTTCCACCACGAAAAGCCGATTATGCGCGGCCAGCGAGATGAAGTAAGAGAGCGCAGCGCCCGTTCAGCCCAACGTTCTTGGTTGCAAAGCGGGTTGTTAGCCGCAACGCCAAACTCAGCAACAAAAATTGGCTTATCAGCATCCACCATTTTCACCACACGGGGGTAAACCGCATCTAATGCCGCTTGGAAATCATCGCATTCCTCATCAAAAGGCGTCAGAGCGCCGTAAACGCTGATGCCGATCCAGTCAATCCACGCATCGCCCGGGTAATAATTCTCAAACCGATTCCACGGCGCGGCTGGGTAATCGTCGTCGTTGAGATGGAAAACCCAAGTGATGTTGTCGGCGCCAACAGCGCGGCAAATGCCGATAATGCGGCGGTAAGCATCACGAAAACGCTCAGGCCCATCGGGGAATTTGGGGTCGCCATAGCCATCGGTGCGGCCTCCGCCATTCCAAGCACCGTTCCACGGGAACCACGAGCCGTTGACCTCAGTACCGTATTCCACCAGCAGGGGGAAGCCAAAATCCCGGGCTCCTTCGCACCAACGTCGTAGGTCGGCATCAAATTCGCCGGAGTTGATGGCGGCAAGGGTAAAAAGCGGGTCAGCGACGTCTTCCTCCGGTGACGAGCGAAGCATTAGGCGGATGTAGGGCACACTTCCGGCTTTCCAAATCCACTCGGCGGTTTTGCGGGGGAAGGAGCGGCCGCGATACCAGTTATGCGAAAAATAGACCCACGCTGCGGCTTTGCCCGCGGCGCGCTCGTATGAACGCAAGTCCTGCAAGGTGAGGTCGTCTTCCTCACCAGTGCGGCCGCCCGGGTAGACGCCGTGGTAGAGGTAGCCGTGCGGCGGAGGGAGTATCCGGCGCGGCGAGGGCGTTGCCGTGGGAGTGGGAGAGAGCGTCGGAGAAGGGGAAACCGTCGGCGAGGGGGAAGCAGTTAGCGTAGCAGAGGGCGGCAAAGGCGTAGGGGAAAGAAGGGCAGTAGGCGCAAGCGCGCCCGGCGGGCTTGACGCGTGCGCGCCACAGCCCGCCAGAATCAAAAGCCCAAACAACGCGAGCAAAACCGCAAGCCGCCGCATCTACACCACCGAGATTTTGCCGAAATAGCCCTCGGCCATTGCCTGCCATTCCGCGCGGTAGCGGCGAATGGCATTGGGCAGGCAAGCAAGAATATCACCTGCGACCACGCCCTCCTCGCCCAGAGCCGCGGCGGCGCTATCGCCGGCCAAACCGTGCATCAAAACGCCCATCCGCACGGCCTCGGGGAAAGCGTAGTGGTGCGCCGCGTGCATTGCGGCAATTGTGCCCGTAAGAACATCGCCACTGCCCGCCGTTGCCATCCCCGCGTTGCCCGTGAGGTTGAGGAAAATGCGCCCATCGGGGTAGCCGATAAGCGAATGAGCGCCCTTGAAGACCACCACAGCGTTCCAATCGGCGGCGGCTTGGCGCAAGAGGTCAACGCGATTGGCAAGCACTTCCTTCATGGGCATACCAAGCAGGCGCGCCATCTCGCCCGGGTGCGGGGTGAGGGCGGTCGGCGCGGCGCGGCGGCGCAAAATTTCGGTATGCCCGGCAAGCGCAGTAAGGCCATCGCCGTCAATTACCAGTGGCAAAGCCAACCGCTCCACCAGTTCCCGCGCCAAACGCTGAGTTTCCTCATCCAGCGAAATGCCGGGGCCGAGCACCGCCATGTCCATTCCCTCGGCGGCTTCAAGCAAGCCATCCAGCGCGGCGTAAGAGAGGCTGCCGCCCGCGGTCTCGGGCTGGGGCAAAAAGACGATTTCGCTGCCCTTAGAGGCGATAAAAGGCGCAACCGAGCGCGGGGTGGCGAGGTAAGAAAGCCCACCGCCCGCTTTGAGGAAAGACATCGCCGCAAAATAGGGCGCACCCTGATAGCGCGCCGCACCGGCGATAAACATTACCTTTCCAAAAGTGCCCTTGTGCCCATCGGGGGGGCGCGGCGTCGGCGGAAGCGGCATGTTCACCTCAGCAGCAATTTCATCGCGCTCATACAACTGCGGCGGGAAGGAAATGTGGGTCACAAACAAGTGGCCGCAGCGCTCAAAGCCGGGGTAAAGCAAATTGCCCCACTTCGGCAAGCCGTAGGTAACTGTGTAGGTCGCTTTGACCGCCACGCCCATCACCTCGCCGGTATCGCCGGCCACGCCCGATGGAATGTCCACGCTGAAAACAGGCTTAGCGGAAGCGTTTATCAGGCGGATTGCCTCGGCGTAGCGCCCTTTCACCTCACGGCTAAGGCCGGTGCCGAAAATAGCATCAACCACCGCGTCTGCAGATTTGAGTGCCTCGCGCAGCGGCGAAAGGTCATCGCCGGGCAAACTGATAAACGGAATGCCAATGCGCTCTACCATGTGGTAGTGGTAGCGGACGGTGTCGTCAAAGCGGTCGGGAGTGCCAAGGCAGAAAATCTGCACATCGGCGCGCATAGAAAAGAGTTTGCGGGCAACCACCAGCCCATCGCCGCCGTTGTGCCCAGTTCCGCACACCACGACAAAGCGCTTGCCGATTGCCCCAAATTCCTTGAGAATGACGAAATAAGTTGCCTCACCGGCGTTTTCCATCAAAATCACGCCGGGGATACCGTATTTTTCAATGGCGCTTCTATCCAGCGAGCGCATTTCGGCAGTGCGAGAAATTTTCATGGGGGAACCTCCAATGCAAAACTGCGCAAACCGCCGCGTGAAAACGCGGCGGCAAGCGAAACAAGTGAAGTAGAACCACGCTCTTTAGTCTTCGGCCTGCGCGGGCGGCTTCCAATTGGGGACGGCGCGCAAAAGCACTTCGCGCGGTATTTTATTCATCTTGCGGCACTTGGGGCAACGGACCTCGTAATAAGCGAGGTCCTCCGCGTAAAGTTTTTCAAGCGCGGCCTCGGCCACTTTGCGGCTGATATTCAACGGCGCTCCGCAGTAAGTGCAATGGATTTGCATTTTTTACCTCCTTGTTAGTGCATTCTCAAACAAGATTTTGGTCATTACGGAAGGCGTCATCCGCTCGCTTTGTGGTGAGATCTCACCTATCCCCCGATGAGCCTCGCTGGCGCTCGGCTCAGCCGCCCCCTTCCCTCCCTTGGTAAGGGAGGGAAGGGGGCGGCTACGGCAGGCTGAGCGGAAGCGAGGCCTCGCCGTAGCGGGGGTAGGGAGAGATTAAGCCAGGTGACTGGGCATTGTCGAAGAGCCTAAACCCAACATCCGGGTTGATTATGCATTAGGGCGCTTCGGGCACAGGGGGCTTCTTTTCGTGCAACGAGGCCACCGCAATGCCACCTAAAATAAGTATAGCACCGATTACCGTCATCAGAGAGGGAGTTTCGCTTAGAAAAACATAAGCCAAAAGCGTAGAACCAACCGGCTCCCCCAACAAAGTGATGGCTACAAAGGCGGCCGAAAGGTATTTCAAAGCCCAGTTGAAAGACGTGTGGCCTACAAGTTGAGGCACTAAAGCCAAAAGCACGAACCAAGCATAAGTCTGAAGGCTATAGCCAAAAATCGGTTGCCTTAAAAGCAAAACAAAAACATCAAGCACCAAGGCCGCCATTCCGTAAGTAAGGCCGATGTAAACCAACAAGGTGGTTTTAGAGCGCAAATGCCGCCCGATAAGGAAATAACCGGCCGCCGCCCATGCACCGACCAGAGCGAGAAAATCGCCCCACAACGCGCCACCAGCCAAGGCAGAGCCCAAAGCGCACACCCCGCCGGCGCAAGCATCGCCGAGGGCAATGGCTATCCCGCCGGTAAGCGTAGCCGCCATGCCCAGCAAAATGGGCAAAGTGAGGCGCTCGCCCAACACCAACGGCGAAAGCAACCCCACCCAAAGCGGGGTGCTTGTAACAAGCACAACTGAACTTGCAACAGTGGTGTAAGCCAAAGATGAAATCCACGAAGCAAAATGAATGGCAAGGAAAGTACCTGAGGCCAAAGCGAGGAGAAAATCTCGGCGCGACAGAGCGAGAAGCGCCTTTTTATTCCGTGTGGCGAGAGGAACGGCTAAAATTGCTGAAGCAATGCTGAGCCTATAGGCGGCGATAATCAAAGAGGGCGCTTCTCGCTGGGCATAGCGAATGAAAATAGAAGCGGTAGAGACCGCCAATACCCCCATTGTGAGCACAAGCACGGGTAAATAGCGTTTTTTGCCCACAAGGCCTCCTCGCGCGGGCAATTTTGAGAGCACAATCTCCGAAAAGCCGTGAGAACCCCAAGAGCGGATTCGCGCGTCGCCATTTTATCATCACCAATTGCTCCTATTGAGAAAAGAACTTACGCAGTTGTTCATAAAAGCGCTCGTTTTCATGTCATGGCGAGCCGCCATAGGCGGCGAAGCCATCCCCCACACGGTAGAGGAGACCGCTTCGGCGGCCTGCGACCGCCTCGCGGTGACATGGAGCAGGAAAACTGCGTAAAGAAAAAATCTGATAACGAAAAGTAACGTTGTTATGCCTGAACGCTCTCACTTATCCCCCGCCGCCTCGCCTGTGCTCGGTGGATACCCACTACACTTGCCATCTGACAGGGCAGTAAGCAATCCCCCACAACAAAAAAAGCCCCACTTTGCAGTGGGGCTTTTTTTCGGGAGTGGAAATTCCCTTAGATGCTGTTGACAACGTTGCTGAACACGTTGCCGATGGCCGGGCCCAAGATGGACAAAATAGCAATCACAACAATAGCGACCAACACAAGAATCAACGCGTATTCTACGAGGCCCTGACCCTTCTCTTTCGGTGCGAACAACATGGCTTTCACCTCCTTTCGTGATAGGATTAGTAACTGTTTATAGTGTACCCTAAAACACCGCCAGTAGCATTGCAAAAACATTATGAATATATATCAAGTCGGTCGGTTATTACCCGCCCATAGCACAGTCGGTGCTATAGATCCAAAATTAACGCACATCCATTACACTCGCCTGCCCACTTACCGGGTTAGACACAACACCCAGTTCAAAACTCACTATCGTCCCCTCCTCACCGTTAGACAAAATGCTCATACTTCCCCCGAGAGTTTCAATTCTCTCACGCAACAAGCGCAGGCTCATCCATTCCTCGCTATCCAAAGCGGCTTCGTCAATGGGTTCGCCGTTATCCTCTATACGGCCTTTTACCTCACGCTCCCCGAGCGTGACCGTACCTTTCACCTTTGTCGCGTTGCGTTGTTTTATCGCACTCAGCACCAACTCTTGCACCGTGCGGAAAATGAAAACCTCTAAGTAATCGGGGTAACGTCGTTCGGTCCCTAAAAGGCGAAGTTCAACCTCCGCTTCTAACTGCTCGGACAAAGCCTCAAAGTAACGCTTCAAAGTCGGAGCAAGGCCGAGGTCATCCAGCATCATGGGGCGAAGTTCAAAAATAAATTCCCGCACCTGCTGAAACGTTTTGGAAGCACTTGCCTTGAGGGTGCGCAGTTCTTCTGCCGCCTTGTCGGGGTTGAGTTCAAAAAGGCGCATAGCAATTTCGGTTTGCAAAATAAAGTTAGAAAGTGTCTGCGCAGGGCCGTCGTGCATTTGCCGGGCAAGGCGGCGGCGCTCCTCTTCCTGCGTTTGAACAAGCATTTCAAGCATTGCCAACGGGGTTTGTTTTTTGCCATTCTGGGCAGGGGCTTGCTTGGCCGCATTCCTCAGTTCCCCCAACATTTCCATCTGGCGAGTGAGCATCTCGCGCACTTGTTGCAACTTTTCCACTTGCGCTTTGAGGATTAGGTACCGTTGCTGAGCGTCAAGTGCTTCCCCGCATGCTTCAGCAAGGCCAACGGTTTTGCCCTCTTTTTGCATTTGCTTGACGTAGGCTATCAAAGAGGCACTCCGCTGAGCAAGCCTACTTACTTCTGCTTGCGTTTGGTCAAGCGTCATGCCGACTTCGCGCAATTCAGCATTCAAATTATCGGTTATCTTGTTGAATAACTCGTCAAAAGGCGTAACATCTGTTCGGCGCGAGCCCTTTCCTTCGCCCGCCGTTAGTTCTTCCATTTACACTCCTCCAACCTAACCTTTCGGCCGATCTTCTAACTGCACCCAGCCCATCTTCAAAGCATACAATGCCGCCTGAGTGCGATCTCGCACTTGCAGTTTGCGGAAAATTGAAGCGATATGGTTTTTCACAGTTTGCTGGCTTATGTTCAGCCTACGCGCAATTTCTCGGTTGCTCATCCCGCGTGCAATAAGACGAAGCACTTCCATTTCACGGACACTAAGGGGATAACTGCTCCCAAAAGGCGGCTCAGCGCGCGCCACTTCCGGCGGCATAGCCCGCCCTTCACGCCAGCATAGCCCATCTGCCACGGCATGGACAGCACTAACCAATTCCTCCGGCGGAGCATCCTTCACACAATAAGCCCATGCCCCCTCCGTAAAAGCAAGTTGTTGCTGAACAGCGTCGTCATAAGCCGTTAGCAGAACGACTTTTGTAGGCAATTTGGCTTGCACAACTTCCCGTAACAATTCATGCCCGTTCCCGTCCGGGAGGCTGATGTCAACAACCGCAATATCCGGCTTAAGTTCCTTGATAATCTCCAAGCCGGCAGATGCGGTAGCCGCCTCGGACACTACTTCTATGTCATCTTCCACTTCAAAGACTTTACGCAGGCCTTCCCTGAATACGGGATGGTCATCAACTATTACTATGCGGATCGGTCGTTTGTGAGCCATGGCAAAAGTATATCACAACGAAGGGCTACTTCCAATGGTACACAGTCATGTGCGTGCCGCCTTCTTTTGTCCCCCAACCATGAGGGTTGAAATAAAGCACCTGCAAACCGGCCACAAGGTGAGGATACCAATCAGGAAATGTTACAAGCACTTCCGCATGATGCGCATTGATGAATTTCCGTAGGCCTTCTTCAGAGCGAATAACCGGCACAACATCGGGCGAAATTAGCCCGGCAAGGTCAATAATGGGAAAATCGGTGAAATAGCCCCATGCGCCAATGTCGTGAATGGCAACTTTTGTATTTTGCGGAAGGTGCTCAGCACCCCAGAGGGCAGTATCCACCATTTCGCTTTGGATGAAGGCGACGTCGCGCGCATAAGAATTTGCACCCAGCGCGGCAAAAACGAGCACAGCAGCGCCAAGCGAAGCCCAAAGCGTGCGAAAGGCCACCCATTTCACCCTCGCCGAAAAGCGCTCCAACCCCTCAGCCCAGCCCAACAGCCCCCAAAATCCCAAAACAGGCACCACCGGCATCAAATAACGCCCATGCTGATAAACTACCGGCAAGCGCAAGGCGTAAACGGTTATATGCCCCAGCGCCCACAACAACGGCAACCCACACTGCCGGAAGCGCGATTTCCAACCACAAAACAGAAAGCCAAACACAAGGATAGCGTTTACACCTACCAAAGGTTGCGCGGCCTCACGAAGCCAACGCTTCCACAACGGCTGAGCGAGCAATGCCGCATATTCGGCCTGCTTTGCGTAGAAGGTGTTAGGCCACAAAGTGCCCGAAAGGTGATAATTGAACGCCGCCAGCAAACCAAAACCCACTGAGGGAACGAAAACAAGCACGGCAAGGGCTTTCAGGCTTTGCCGCGAAAACAAATTTTTGGGATAAAAAGTAAGCGCCCAGCCCAACACAGCAATTCCCCACACACCAACCATTTCAGGGCGCAGCCAAATGCCAAAGGCGATAAGCACAGCCGCGGTGAACCAGCGCGGCGGCGAATCTGTTAGCGCGAGCAGGGCGGCAAACACAATTAGCGAAAAAAGCGCCGTCTCCATACCCGAAAGCGAAGCCCAGATCATGTGCCATTCGGTTAGCAAAACCAACCCTGCCGCAAATGCCAATTTGCGCTTAGATTGCGGAGCGAGCCGCCGCCACCCCCAAACGGCAAGCAGGCCCAAAGCGGTCAGCGTTGCCCAGCCCAAAGCCCAAACCCACACAAGTGGTAGCACGCGGAAAAGATGGCCAACAGCCAAAAGCATAACCCACAGCGGAGCAGTTGCCCCAGCCGAGGGAATGCCGGGGCGGTAAACCCACCCCAAGCCGGAGGCGAGGTTGCGCGCGTAGGTTTGGTGAATCCACGCGTCGTCCAGCGGAAAGCCAAAGCCGTAAACATGGCGACTCCAAAGCACAAAAACCACCATAGCAACGGCAGACACCACTGCTAAGGACAAGACCTCTGCCTTTCGGCCAATCTCGCTCCCCCAAAAACCGGCCAATCGGGAGGTGCCCTTCATCTTTCACCCTCCAGCACAAACAGCGGGTTTAGCGCCACATCGCCCAAATAGCGCCAAGGCTTAGGCACATAATCGGGATGGCAATAGTAGTGGTTCAACTGAGGCGGATGCCCCACCTCCAGAACCCAATAGCGCGCCCCATAGCGCTTTGCCACCGCGGTCACCTCCTCCACGCCGCCATCGGGGATTACCACCGTGCGGAAACCAGTTGCAAGCGTGAAGCCGGGAGGATTGTTCACCAGCACAACATCGCCTCCCGAAGCACCATAACGCCGTAAAGCATCGCCAAAGCGGACGTAAAGCCTTGTTTGCTTGTCCCAAACCGGGGCGGTGGGGTCATTGCCGATGACGCGGCGATGCACGACCAAAACGGTCAAAAGCAAAGCAATGCCCACAAACCCCCAACCGAGCGCTTTCAAAGCCTCAGCGCCGTTCCAGCGGCGACGTTTTGCCAACGGTTTCAAAGCATAGGCGAGCCCCAACGGCGCAAGCGCCCACCAAAGCGGCTGAAGAGCCGCGCAAGCATGAAAAAAGCCGCCGCGTTCCCCGGAAAAGGGAAACACAAGGCTAAAAACCAACCACAAAATCAATTCCATAGCAAGAGCAATCTGCACCACGGCCTTACGGCGCAGCGCCCACGCGCCGAGCAGGATAAACGGCAGCCAAATCACCTCGCCTTGAACCGCAAATGCCGAAAGCGAATTGATGGCAAGCGCGTGCATTCGTGCCCGCAGGATCGCCCTTAGCCCGCTCGCCCACCAATGGGCAAAATTGAGTTTGGAGGCCGGATACACGAAAATTTCGTTGTAGTCGGTCAGCCAAAACGTCCGCAGGCCACCGGGGGCAAAAACGCTGCCGAATTCTCCCAAATTGCGGAGCATCCACGGAAAGACGAGCAAAAAACAGCCGACCAACACCCACGCGTAGTCCGAAAGACGGCGCTCGCGCATGATGGCAAGAGCGGCCAAAGCCGCTAAAAGCCAAAGCCAACCCTCGGCACGCGCCAGCCACATCATCCCCACAACCAGCCCTAAAGCCAGCGCCGGTAAGTAGCCAATTCCCAAAAAGCGCGCCACAATCCTGCCGCCAAGCCGCCACGGTCGTAACAAATCACCAAACAGATTCCTTTCCCGAGAAAGCAAGAGCAAAAAGAAAAGCGCCCCAAGCACCATCAACGGCGTAAAACTTTCGGGCACGGCCGAGTAAGGCAAATAAAACCCCGAAGCAACGGCGAGTGCGCCGCTCAAAAGCGCCAAATCGCGGCGCTCGGTGAGCCGGAGCGCTAAGAGTGCAGTAAGCCACGGAACAAAAAGCGCCAAAATTGCAAAAGGCAAGCGGGCGGCGGCAAAACTCATCCCCCAAACGCGCATTCCAGCGGAGGCAAGCATTGCGGGCAAAGGCTGCCAATAGGCAAAGCCGGGGTGCGGCAAGCCTGTGGGGTCATCCAAAAAATTCCAAATGAACGGCTCGGCATCGGAGCCGCGCGCCAACTGCCGCCCCATTACGGTGTAATAATCTGCGTCCATGTAGCCGGGGCTATGCTGAAAAAGCATCACCGCCCAAAGCGCAAGCGCTTGGGCGAGCAAAAGCCAGAAAAGGTCGCGGCGCTTTAGGCGCTTCATGCCACTACGCCCCTTCACTCAAGCCTCGTCCGACAAAAGTTCGCTCAACAACGGCGGGCGCACAGCCCACCAGCGCACCCAGTAGAGGCCTATGAACAAGAAAATCCCAAGCGGAAAATACATCCACGGCGATTGGAAGGGATGCCCAAAGGCATCGCGCCCCAAAGTAGCCAAAAAGAAAGCCCAAAGCCCAATCCAAAGCCCCACAAGCGTAATCCACACCGCCCAAACGCCGGCAGGTTTCCAGCGCACTTCCCAAAGCACCCACACAACCAAAAGCGATATCCACAAAATCAACTGATTCCCCGGCGCAGTCTGAATGCCGCTCCAAATGCTAAAAAGCAAAGTGGCGGAAAAAGTCCACAGTGCATGGCGGAAAGGGCGCTTCCATGCCGCCGCCCATTCCGCAAGCAATAAAAGCCATACAATTCCCACAAGCGCCCAGCCGAGTTTTGCGCCTATGCCGGGCATTGCCTCGGCAAGCGTCGCTTGCGGCGATGCTGGCGGGTTGTAAGAAGGGTAGGCCAAGATGTTGCGCAAATTCTCCAAAGGCCAAGAAGGCAAGAGCCAAAGCGAAAACGCCAACAAAACGCCCAAAGTCACAAAAAAGCCACGCCAAAAGCGCCAACGGCGGTGGGAAGCCGTCCACAACAACAGAAAAATCACCGGCAAAAGGGCTACATTCGGCTTGACGGTTGCAAATACAAGAGCGACCCCTGCCCAGCCGTCCAAATCTGCCCAAAGGGCATAAAGGCTCAACGAAAGCCAAAAAAGCACCAACGCAATTGCATTGCCATGCACAATTGCCCGCACTGCGAAATACCACGTGAGGGCAAAAAATATCACAGCCGTGGCGAGGGCGGGCTTGGGCTTCCAGCGCAAAATACGCCATATGAACAAGGTTGAAGCCAAAATGGCAAGTTCCAGCACGGTCATCCACAGAGCGCGCGCAAGGGTAAAATCGCCAATCAAAGCAAAAGGCGTAAAAGTGACCAAAGAAGCGTAAAGCGGGTAAACGTCAAGGTATTGGTTTTCCCCCGGAAGCGCCGCGCGGCCGTAGATTGCGTGTTGAATTTTTACGGATACTTCTTCGGAATAAGGACTTTTGCCGTGGAAGATAAATTCGCGCATGGCAATCCAGTGATTGAGCAAATCGGGGCCACCCGGCGAGCGACGGGCAAAGGTCAAGTTCCCCCAAAAGAGCGCAATGAGGCCAAAAATTATAAAAGCGGCGAAAAAGGCGGCGTTTCGTTTCATGGGAGCCTCGCTTTATGCAAAAGCGTCGGTGCGGGGGGATTTGTTTTATGCCCCACCGACAAACTCACGGAAAACCATGTTGCCGAGCAAGCGAGCGCGCCGTGTAAGGCGCAGGCGGTCGCCAACGCGTTCAAGCAATCCCAGCCCCACCAAACGGGCAATTGGCTCGCCGAAGGCGTTTTCAAGCGAAACGCCGAAGCGCGCGGCAAACTTTTCGGCGCTCACGCCCTCCTCGGTAAGCCGCAAGCCCATCATCATAAACTCTTCCATTTCCTCACGGGGGCTAAGGCGGCGCGCCTGCACGTTTGCCGGTGAGCGCGGGAATTCATACTCGCGGTCGGCGCGCTCCATCCGCCGGATGTACGCGGCAGGCGTGAGCACGTTGACGGTGCGGATGTGCTCGGCGTAACCGTGCGCGCCCGCCCCAAACCCAAGGTAGGGCTCAGAGCGCCAGTATTGCAAATTGTGGCGGCAGGCAAAGCCCTCTTTTGCCCAGTTGGAAATTTCATACTGCCGAAAACCGGCGGAGGCAAGGCGCTCATCCGCCCATTCGTACATATCGGCGGCGAGGTCGGGGTCGGGAGCGGGGAGCAAGCCGCGCCCAACCCAGTGCGCCAGTGGCGTGCCGTGCTCAAGCGTGAGGGCGTAAAGAGAAAGGTGCTCCGGCTCAAGCCCAAGGGCGAGGTTGAGCGTTTGTTGCCAGCGCTCCATCGCCTGGTGCGGGACGCCGAAAATCAGGTCAAGGTTCAGGTTGCGGAAACCGGCGGAGCGCGCCGCCTTCACCGCCTCAACCACGGCGAAGAAATCGTGGTCACGCTCCAGCAGGCGCAAATCAGTCGGATGGGCAGACTGCATTCCAAGGCTCAAGCGGTTGACACCGACGGCGCGAATTTCCTTCAGCCAACGGGGGCTCACCGTACCCGGATTAGCCTCAAGCGAAATTTCAGCGCCCGCGGCGAGCGAAAAACGGCGAGCGACCGTTTCCAAAACCTCAGCCACATGCTTCGCCGCAAGCAAAGAAGGTGTGCCGCCGCCGAAGTAAACTGTGTGAACAGGCAAAGCGCGCGGCGCGGCTCCGGCAACTCGGCGCAGTTCTTCCTTTAGCGCCTCAACATAGCGCCCAATCAGCCCTTCCTGCCCGGCGTAAGTGTTGAAATCGCAATAAGAGCACCGGCTTCGGCAAAAGGGAATGTGAATGTAAAGGCTATACACGGGGAAAGTATACCATTGTGAGGAGAATTAGAGCGTGATAAAGCAAGCGGCGGCAGTTGAAAGTGCACCTACTGCCTGCAAAGTCGCCCTACGGCGACTTTTTGGAAAAACAAGCCCCAAAATGGCATTGCAGCCACAACCGCGTAGGTAACCAACTTAGGGTATAATCGCCCGCATGAGCGAAGAAAAGCAAATCCGTGAAGGCACTTTTAGGCCACTGTTGCCCACGCGCAAAGGCGAAGCCTACGCGTGGGGCATAGTAGCCTTGCTTTCAGCAACGGCGATTATCACCTACCTCATCGTTGGCGGCATACCGTGGCCGTTTTGGGTTTTGTACGGCTTTTTCCTGTTTGCGGCGCTCCTCACCACCTTCGGCAATTGGGTTGACCGCCGCACGGTGCTCACAATTGCCCCCGAGAGGCTGGAATTTCAAAACGGCTTGCGTTCGGTCAACCTCCCTTGGGAAAAAGTGGCAGAAGTCACGGTTCGCTCCGACAGATGGGGCAAGCGCGTTCAAGTTCGCGGCGACGACGGCCAGCACTTTGCCTTCCGCACGGTAGCCCAAATTGAAATTCACGAAGGCGAAAAACAAGACCTGTTCGGCTTTCGCGAAGGCGAGGCGCTCATAGAAACCATTGTGCAAAAAGCAGGCTTGACGCCGCAAGAAGAAAGCACAGGGGAAAGAAGATACACGCGCAATCCGCGGTGATATAATCGCCCCATGCCCGGCGTAATTTCCCACAAAGTGCAATACCAAGTCCGCACACCCGTGTATAGCGGGCCGCTGGATTTGTTGTTGCAGTTGATTGAGCGCGCGGAACTGGACATTACCAAAATTTCGCTCGCGCAGGTCACAGGGCAATACCTCGCCACATTAGAGCAAATGACCGACCGCTCGCCGGAAGAACTTTCGGCGTTTTTGGTAGTGGCGGCGAAACTGCTCCAGATAAAATCCGAGGCATTGTTGCCGCGCCCGCCGCAGCGCCAGCCCGAAGAGGAAGACCCCGGCGAAGCGTTGGTGCGCCAATTGAAGGAATACCGCGCCTTCAAGCGCGCCGCCGAATGGCTCAAAGCCCGCCGCGAAGCCAAACTTTACTCCTTCGTGCGCCTTCAAACGCCAAACCAAAGCCCGCCGCCCGTGCCGCTGAAAGGCTACACCGCCGCCGACCTGCTGGACGCCGCGCGCAGAGCATTCGGGCACCGCGACGCCGAGCCGCTGCGCCGCGTCATCCGTCCGCCCAAAATCACCCTCCGGGAAAAAATCAGGCTTATAGTCCAAACGCTGAAGCGAAAACGGCGCGCCTTCTTCTCCGCCCTGCTCCCCAAAAAGCCAACGCGCGTGGAAACTGTGGTTACCTTTTTAGCCGTGCTTGAACTCGCCAAGCAACGCTTGATACACGCCGAGCAACCCGCCCTTTTCGCCGATATTGAAATCACCCCAGCGCAGGAAAACCTTGACGCCGCGCTTGACACCATCCCCGAATTCGGCGAATAAACCCCGCAATTCGCAACTCGCAACTCGCAATTCATAATTCGCAACTCGCGATCCCCCGAGGCATTCATGGCACTCATAGAACGCAAGCACTTTTCACCCTACATCACTAAACGCTTCAACGATGTTATCCTCTGGCGTGTTTGGAACGAAAACACCCTGCGCGCCGCACAAAAAGACAACAAACCGCTTTTGCTCCACATCGGCTATTCCACCTGCCATTGGTGCCACCTTTTCGGCTACGAAAGTTTGGAAGACGCGATGGTGGGCGTGTTCATCAACCGCTATTTCGTGCCAGTTGTGGTTGACCGCAACCTGCGCCCCGACATAGCGAGCAACTACATGAACGCCGCTGCCGTGCTGGTAGCCAAAAGCGGCTGGCCGCTCAACGCTTTCCTGACGCCCGAAGGCAAGCCTTTCTACGCCGTAACTTACGCCCCGCCCGAAGAGCGCTACGGCGAAGAAAGTTTTGTAGATGTGATGCGCACCGCCCTCGGAGCGTGGGAAGACCAACGCCCGCTCGTAAACCGCACCGCCGACGAAATGGCCGAATACCTGCGGGATGGGCTGACGCCGCTGGTAAACACCTACGCCGATTACATCGGAACCGACCCCACCCCCTCGGCGCTGGAAAAGTTTGCCGAATCTTACGACCCCGAACACGGCGGCTTTGACGCCAACATCAAATTTCCTGAGGGAATTGCCCTGCAGTGGTTGCTGATGTTGGCCGAGCGCGGCGATGAGCAGGCCCGCGAAATGGCGCTTACAACCTTAGACGCTATGGCGCGAGGCGGCATCTACGACATCCTCGGCGGCGGCTTCCACGCCTACACCCAAGAGCCCGATTGGGAAGCGCCCCGCTACGAAAAACAACTCACCGTAAACTCCGAAATGGCGCTGGCTTACCTCCGCGCCTTCCGCCTGACCGGCAAAGAAGAATACCGCCGCGTGGCGAAAAGCACCCTTGATTTCATCCTCAACACCCTGCGGCTGGAAAACGGCCTCTTTTCACCCGCTCAGGATGGCGACACCAACCCCAAAGACGGCGCCGAAGGGCGCTATTTCTCATGGACGGAGGCGGAAGTGCGCGCCGCGCTGGATGAAATGCACGCCAACGCGCTCTTGGCGGTTTACCCCTTGGGCGAAGAGCCGAAACCCCTGCGCCAAAAGCACAGCATGGCAGAAGCCGCACACACGCTCGGCGTCTCGCCAGCCGAGGCGGAAAGGCTGGTGACCGAGGCTTTGGAAGGATTGCGCGCCGCCCGCGCCCGCCGCAAAGCGCCGTTTGTGGACATCATGACAATCACCGCTTGGAGCGCGCTCGCCGCCGAAGCCCTCGCCCAAGCCGCCCAAACGCTGAACGAGAGGCAATACCTCAGCGCCGCATCCGAAACGATGAACAGGCTGATGGAACTGCACGCCAGCGAAGGGCATCTGCCGCGCGCGGTGAAAGGCGACGAGACGCGCGACCTCGGCTTTTTGGAAGACTACGCCGCAGTGGGCAGAGCACTGCTCGCGCTGGCAAAAGCCGAGGGCAACGCCGAGCGCGTGAGGCAAGCAGAGCAAATTGCCGCGGAAATGGATAGCCTCTTTGCCGACGAATGGGGCTACTATGACAGCGCCGAAGAGCACAAAACACCGCTCGCGCGCCCCAAAGAACTCATTGACAGCGCCCAGCCTTCGGGCAACTCGTGGGCGGCTACATTCCTGCTGGAACTTGCCCGCGCAAACGGCTCATCCGCCGCACGCGATCGCGCCGCCGAAGCCATGCGCCGCGTGGCACCACTGCTGGCGCGCTACCCCACCGGCTTGCCCCAATGGCTTATACTCCACACCACGCTTGAAGGATCGTGAAGTCGTACGGTCGTGAAGTCGTACGCCCCAACGCCCCAACGACCCAACGACCTAACGACCAACGACCAACAAACTCACTCAGAAGGAAAAGGAGCCTACCATGCCCAATCGCACGCCCTTGGTTATCGGCATTGCCGGCGGCAGTGGCTCCGGCAAAACCACCGTTGCCCGCATGATTTTGGAAAAAGTCGGGGGCGAGCACATAACCTACCTGCCACACGACGCCTACTACAAGGATAATTCCCACCTGCCGCTTGAGGAACGCGCCCGCATAAACTACGACCACCCCGACTCGCTTGAAACCGACTTGCTGGTAAAGCACATTTTGGCCCTCAAAGAGGGCAAGCCCGTTGAAAGGCCAGTTTACGACTTTTCAACCCACAGCCGCACCTCCCAAACCATTAGGCTTGACCCCAAGCCCATCATCATGGTTGAAGGCATTTTGATTTTCGCCGAGCCAGAACTGCGCAAACTGTTTGACATCAAAATTTTTGTGGATACCGATTCGGATATTCGCTTTATCCGCCGCTTGGTGCGCGACATCAACGAACGCGGGCGCACAATGGAAGCAGTGATAGAGCAATACAGGAACACCGTGCGCCCAATGCACATGGAATTTGTAGAGCCTTCAAAGCGCTACGCCGACATAATCATCCCCGAAGGCGGCTACAACCAAGTTGCGCTGGAAATGGTGATAGCGCGCGTAGAATCACTTCTTCGCCAGCGCGGCTTGCTATAACGCCCCCTGCCCCATGACGCCTGAAACCACACTTTCATCTCGGCAAAAAGTAGCCCGCTTGGGGGCCTCGGCGCTCGGCTTGCTCTTCGTTACGGTGCTCAGCGGCGCGATCTACTACTACCGCGCCCAAATCCCCCATCTCAACACTTATGGCTACCCGGGGCTGTTTTTATTCAGCATTTTGGCAAACGCCACGCTGATAGTGCCCATCCCGGGGTTGGTAATGCCGTATGCGCTGGGAGCAGTGCTAAACCCCGTAGGAGTTGGGCTGGCCGCGGGCAGTGGCGCGGCGCTCGGCGAACTTTCGGGCTACCTGGCAGGCTGGAGCGGTGCGGCAATCGTAGAAGATTCGGAGCGCTACCGACAAATCGCCTCTTGGATGGAGCGCTACGGAGCCCTGACGGTTTTCATCTTAGCCCTTATTCCATCGCCCTTTATGGATTTTGCCGGGCTCGCCGCGGGCGCGAGCAAAATGCCGATAACCAAATTCCTGTTTTGGTGCTGGCTTGGCAAAGTGCTCAAAATGTCTGCAATGGCTTTTTTAGGGGCAGCATCGCTCCCTAAACTGCTGCCGTAGCCACCGTAACTATTCCCCCATTCGCAAATGCTAAAGAAAATTTTGGCTTGGCCTAAAGCAATAACCCGCGACTTAGGTTTGCGCCTGCTGGCGCTTTATCTGCTGTTTGTCCTTCCCTTGCTCGGGATCGGCGTTTACGTGGAGCGGGTAACTTCTGAGCGGCTGATTTCGGACATCAAATCGGGCGACCTCGCGCTGGCGCTGGCAATAGCCCGCGAAACCAACCGCTCCCTCGGCGCGGATTTGGAAGCAGTGCGCACCCTCGGCTCCGACCCAAGCGTAATCCATGCCGACCTAAAAGGTATGAAGCAAGCATTTGCCGCTGTGGCGCGCTACCGGCGCGAAGTAAACTTGGTTTACAGGCTAAACCGAAGCGGCATCATGCTTTACTACTACCCGCAAAGACAAGAATACCATTCCACCCTCGGCGTGGACTTTTCATTTCGGGACTATTACAAGCGTGCCCTAAAAGCCCGTGAGCCTTTCTTTTCCCGAGGGCGCATATCGCCCACAACGCAGCAGCCGGTAGTCACAGCCGTAGAACCACTGTGGAGCGCCGATACCCCGGGCGGACAACCTCATTTCATCGGCCTTGTGGGCATAAACATCCAACTCAGCGCGCTATCGTGGTCGCTCAGCGACATAGCCAAAGCGCACCAACCCAATGAGCACTTTGTGCTCTACATTTTGGATAGCGACGGCCAAATTGTAGCCTCTTCCAACCCCAAGTGGCTACTAACACCGGTGGATGAGGTCGCCCCCCAATTGCACGCATACTTGACCTCCGAGAACACCACCGACCAACCCGGCAACTGCGTCTGCAAAGCAAACGTTCTGCCGCTGGCAAACAATCCCACATCCCAAATTGGCGCTGAAACCTCACAAACGGACATGCTTTTCACTTACGCACCAATAGAAAGTGCGGGCTGGAGAGTAGTTGTTGGCCGCTCGGCGGCAAGCGCATTTGCAACCGTGCATCTTTTTAGACGGGTGTTCACCATCACATTGATAATTTTGATAGTGCTTGGGGTGCTGTTCTGGCTTTCGCTGGCAACGCAGGTGATCCGGCCGCTGGAAAACCTGACCGAATATAGCCGCGAGATCGGAGAAAGCGGCGAACACCCCAAACGGCAACGCCGGGCTTTGGAAAAAATACAACGCCGCGGGGATCAAGTAGGGTTGCTGGCGCGCACCTTGGCAACAATGGAGGCCGAAATAGCCGCGCGCCTCCACGAACTTCACACCCTGCTTGAAACCAGTGCGGCGGTGGTTTCCACCTTGGATTCGCGCACCGTGTTGGAGCGCATCCTTGAACAAGTGGAGCGCCTGCTCAACATCCACAAAAGCACGATCATCGCATGGGATGAGCAAAAACAAGTATTTGTTGCGCGCGCCAGCCGTGGCCTTTCGGACTTTTACGCCACCCGCCTAAGCATCGCGCCCGATGAGATGGATTCGCTAACCCTCCGCGCCCTCCGCATAGGCCATCCGCTCCAAATAAGCGACACAGAAACCGACCCCACAGCAGGCTATTTGCGGCCGCGGGCGCGCGCCGAGGGCTACCGCTCTGTGCTCGCCGTGCCATTGCCCACAAAACACACTCCACCAGCAGCGCTTGTGGTTTACTACGCCGAACCACACAAATTCACCCAGCGCGAAATAGACCTGCTCACCTCGTTCGCCAACCACGCCGCAATGGCAATTGAAAACGCGGCGCTGTTTGAACGCTCCGACACCCGCCTGCGCGAACAAAGTCGGCGCTTGGAGGCGCTAATCCAATCCATGAGCGAGGCAGTGATACTCGCCCACCCTGATGGAAGGGTGCTTTACGCCAACCGCCGAGCCGCGGAACTCGCAAGACTGCTCCCCGAAGATATGAACAACGCGCAAATAGAACAAGTGCTGGCGCGCATCCTAAGCCAAAGCCCCAAACCCGACGTCTTCACCAAAAAACTCCTCTCAGCCGAAAATGCCACAATAGAAATTGAACTGCGCCAAGACCGAAAGCGCACCTACTGGCAGGTGCACGTGTTCTCGGTAACCGACGCCGACAACACCCTGATCGGCAAGGGGCAAATCTGGAAAGACGTAACCGCCGACCGCGAAGTCAATCGCATGAAGGCAAGCCTCATTTCCACCGTTTCGCACGAACTCCGCACCCCACTTACCAACATCAAAGGCTATGTCACTACCCTGCTGGCCGATGATGTAAAATGGGACCCCGAACTTCAACGCCGCTTTTTGCAAACCATTTCGGATGAAGCCGACCGGCTCACTGAACTGATTTCCGACCTGCTTGACCTATCGCGCATTGAAAGCGGAAGCATCAAAGTAAACCGACAGCCCATTGAGCCGGAAATGCTCAAAACGCTGATAGAGCGCGCCGCGCGCAGCGCCCGCCCATCCCCCACCGACCGGCTAAAAGTGCACTTGCCGCCCAATTTGCCGATAATTTACGCCGATTCGCGCCACATTGAAGTGGTGCTCCGCAATCTGCTTGAAAACGCCGCCAAATACGGCGAAAAAGATACGCCAATAACTTTGAGCATGGAAGTGGAACCTGAGCGAGTGGTGTTCAGGGTGGAGGACGAAGGACCGGGCATTCCACCTGAGCACATCCCCTACATTTTTGAAAGTTTTTACCGCGCCGAAAGCGGCCTCACCCAAAAGGCCTCTGGGCTTGGGCTGGGGCTCGCCATCTGTCGGGGCTTTGTTGAAGCCCACGGCGGCGAAATTTGGGTAGAGCCGCGGCCGCACGGCACTTGCATAGCATTCTCTTTGCCCCTAACACCACCCCCAGATACACAGCCGCAGGAATAAGCGACTGTCGGCTTGTGCCCCATCAGACAAAATCCTCGCAGGAGTAAGAGCGTATGGAAGAAAAACACCAAGGGACTGTGTTGGTAGTTGACGACAACTCCAACATCGTTGATTTCATTCAGCGGAACTTGGATGCGCGGGGATTCAAAACCTTAACCGCCAGAGACGGCATAGAAGCACTCCAAAAATTCAATGCCGAACAGGTTGACCTCGTGATTTTGGATCTGCTCATGCCCAAAATGGATGGGCTGGAAGTGATCCGCAGGATTAGGGCAAAAAGCATAACGCCGATAATTGTGCTTTCGGCATTGGGCGAAGAAAACACGAAAATTCAAGCCTTAGATTTGGGCGCAGATGACTACCTAACCAAGCCGTTTGGGGTTGGGGAATTGCTGGCGCGCGTCAAAGCCGTGCTCCGCAGAGCAAGATATGCTCAAGAAGAGCATTCCCCGGCTCAAACGGCAGTATTGACCTGCGGACCGGTGACCTTGCACCGCGAGCGGCACGAGGTGTTTGTAAACGGCGAGGAAGTTGAACTAACCCCCACCGAATTTAGCCTGTTGGAATTTTTGATGGAAAACGAAGGCAAGGTGCTCACTCACCGCGAAATTCTCCAGCATGTGTGGGGGCCGGAATACGGCCAAGAAAGCGAATACCTGCGCGTTTACATAGGACGCCTGCGCCAAAAAATAGAAAAAGACCCCAACAACCCACAACTGCTACACACCGAGCGCGGCATCGGCTATTCTTTTATGGTGAAAAGCACAAAGGAACGCTAAGGACGCCAAGGGGAACGCAGAGAAAACAGAGACGCAGAGAGTAACGCCAAGACGCCAAGAAAGCAAAGGACGCCAAGAAAAAATTTCTGTGTTTTCTGTAGTGTTTCTGTGTCTTCTGTGGTTTTTTCTTCAATCGGTGTAAATCTGTGCCAATCTGTGGATGATAAGGACGCCAAGGGGAACGCAGAGACGCAGAGA
>JALVVL010000011.1 GCA_027023425.1 Anaerolineales bacterium | reverse complement strand
GTAACTGTTCGGATTACTTTGAAAACGGGTGCGGCGGCCTTCACTCTGTGCCGGTCTCAAAGGACCATTTCACTACCGACCTGCCGCACCCGCCCCCTGTCTTTATCATACTATTACACAGATTAGCACAGATTTGTTCTGCAGAATCTGCGAAATCTGCGGAATCTGCGGTTTCTACCATCCAATCTGTGTAAATCTGTGTCAATCGGTGGATAAGAACCACAGATTACACAGATTAGCACAGATTTGTTCTGCAGAATCTGCGAAATCTGCGGAATCTGCGGTTTCTACCATCCAATCTGTGTAAATCTGTGTCAATCGGTGGATAAGAACCACAGATTACACAGATTAGCACAGATTTGTTCTGCAGAATCTGCGAAATCTGCGGAATCTGCGGTTTCTACCATCCAATCTGTGTAAATCTGTGTCAATCGGTGGATGAAAACCACAGAATAGTGTCAAGTGTTCCGGTGTCAAGTGCGTCGGCACTTTCTGTGTCCTCCGTTGGCTTCTGTGTTTTCTGTGGTTTTCCTTTCAATCGGCATGTAAGGAACGATAATGACGCGAATCTTAGTTTTCTCCGACATCCACGCGAACCTCACGGCGCTTGAAGCCGTGCTTGAAGACGCCGGTCGGGTGGATGCATACTGGTTTCTGGGCGACCTTGTGGGCTATGGGCCGCAGCCAAACGAATGCGTGGAGTGCGTGCGCGCCCTCCCCAACTTGTTGGCAGTGATGGGCAACCACGACGCCGCTGTGCTGGGCAAAATGCCCTTGGGCTGGTTCAACGCCGAAGCGAGAAACATGATCGTGTGGACTCAATCGCAACTCAGTCCCCAAAATTTGGCCTTTCTGGCCCAATTACCCGAAAAAATAATCACTGAGAGCGTCTCGCTTGTGCATGGCAGCATCCGAAAACCTATAACCGAGTACGTCGTCTCCGATAGCATAGCACTGGCCTCAATGGCCTTAATGGAAACCCCCTTCGCCTTTGTAGGGCACTCTCACCATCCACTATGCTGGCAAAGCGAGGACACAAAAACTATCCAATTTTGCAAAGGGCAAAACGGCAAAAAAGTAGGGATGAAGCCCAAAGCCATTTTCAACCCCGGCTCGGTAGGCCAGCCGCGCGACGGCGACCCGCGCGCCGCCTACGCCCTTTACACCCCCGAAGAGCACCTGTGGGAATGGCGCAGGGTAGAATACAACATCTCCCAAACCCAAAACCTCATGCTAAACATGGGGCTTTCGCCCTACAATGCCCTAAGACTGGCTGTGGGGAAGTAACGCGGCACCATGCTCATCCACACACCAATCCCGCTGAGCAAAGCATACGGCGCGCAGGATTTGTTCACCAACGTCCGCGTGGAAGTGCCGCGCCGCGCGCGCATCGGGCTTGTGGGCGCAAACGGCAGCGGCAAAACCACGCTCCTGCGCATTCTGATAGGCGAAGAGCAACCCACCGAAGGGCGCGTTGAGCGCGCCAAAAACCTTCACATCGGCTACCTGCCCCAAAACCCCGAAGACGCCCCAAAAACAAACCCCAAAATCACGCTTTGGGAATTTGTATCCGAGGCGCTTGCGGCTCTCAAACGGCTGGAAGAGCAACTTGCCCTGCTGGAGATGGAACTCGGCAAGCCCAACCACAGCCCCGATCTGCTCCGCCGCTACGGGACACTGCAGGCAGAATACGAAAGGCGCGGCGGCTACACCTACCACAGCCGCCTGCGGCGCGTTTTGCAAGGAATGGGCTTCGGCGAAAAAGATTTCCGCCGACCGCTGGCGCAACTTTCGGGCGGGCAACGCACCCGCGCCTACCTCGCCCGCCTTCTGCTGGAAGAACCCGACCTGCTGGTGCTGGATGAGCCGACCAACCATCTGGACGTCCAAGCAATCGGTTTTTTAGAGGGCTATCTGAAAGGCTACGAGGGCGCGGTGCTTTTCGTTTCACACGACCGCTATTTCCTCGACCAAGTAGCGCAGGTCATCTGGGAACTCAGCCCGCACGGGCTTGAAACCTACCGCGGCAACTACACCGCCTACGTGCGCGAGCGCCGCCGCCGCTGGGAAGAACGCCGCGCCCGCTGGGATGCCGAAATTGCCCGCCTTTTCAAAGACCTTGACTACATCAAGCGCAACATCGCAGGGCAAAACACGGGGCAGGCAAAAGGACGCTTGCGGCGGCTCAGCCGAGCCATCATCGCACTGGAAAAGGGCGGGCTTGCCGCGCTCCAATCCGCTTCGTGGGGCAAACTGAGCGCCGAGTTAGACCTCCACACCAAGCCCATGCCGCTTGCCGAAGCCGAGCGCCGCCTGCGCGCCCTCCGTTTTCCCGACCCTGAGCCGCGACCGCCCCGCCTGCGGCTGAGCGCCGTCCACCGCTCCGGCGACATTGTGCTCCGCACCCGCAACTTGGAGGTGGGATACCCCGACGCCGACGCGCCGCTTTTTCGCGTCCCCGACACTACCCTGCGGCGTGGAGAATGCGCCGCGCTGATAGGCGCTAACGGCGCGGGCAAAAGCACCTTCCTCAAGACTATTTTGGGCATCATCCCACCCTACCGCGGCTCAGTGGAAATGGGCGCTTCGGTGCACGTCGGCTACTTTGCCCAAGCCGCCGCCAACCTCAACCCCAAGCACACCGTTTTGCAAAGCGTGCTCAAGGCGTCACCCAACCTGACCCCCGCCGAAGCCCGCCGCCACCTCGCCCGCTACCTGTTCAGCGCCGACGACCTAAACAAGCCCATCGCGGCGCTTTCGGGCGGGGAACGAAGCCGTCTCGCGCTGGCGCAACTTGCCCTCAGCGGCGCAAACTTTCTCCTGCTGGACGAGCCCACCAACCACTTGGACATCCCCGCGCAGGAAGCCCTCCAAAGCCTGCTCGCCGACTACGACGGCACGATTTTGCTCGTAACGCACGACCGCTATCTGGTGCAGGCGCTGGCTTCGCAAGTGTGGGAAGTAAAGCCCGAAAGCGCCGAAATGCGCATTTTCTTAGGCGGCTATGAGGCATACCGCGCCGCGGCGGAAATGCAAGCGGAGGACACGAAGCGCGCCAAGCCCGCGCCACAAAAGCGTGAGCGCAGGGCTGGGCTTTCCAAAAACGAGCGGCGCAAGATGGAACGACAAATTGCCGAAGTGGAAGCGCAAATTGGCGCGCTGGAAGAAGAATTGGCAGCGCTGGAAGCCCAACTCGCCTCGCCGCCGAGCAATCCCGCCGATGTGCACCGCCTTGGTCGCGACTATGCTCAAAAGCAAGAAAAACTTGAAGCCCTTTACGCCCGCTGGGAAGCCCTGCACGCGGCTTTAGAGCAGGCTGAAAGTGTGGCAAAAAGGGTATAATGAAAGTGCTCCGGTGTTCCAGTGTTCCGGTGTTCCGCCCTTCGCCCCTCATTCCTCATTCCTAATTCCTAATTCCTGACTCCTAATTCCCCCACCCCGGAGTTTCCCGATGAACTCACAACCTCAACCAAACCAACCCCCGTTTACGCCACCCACGCCGAAGAGAGAAAAGCGCGGGGGCGTTTCAAGTGCGGTGTGGGCGCTAATCGGCGTGGCGTTGGGCTTTCTGCTGCCAGTGTTTGCCTGCGGCGGGCTGATGATGATAGCCGCAATCAGCGCCAGTTTTGGCCCATCTAAAGAATTTGGCAGCCTTCCCCAACGCCGTCCGGTCGCCGAGCATGTACGCGGCCCGATTTCCGGCCCGGCGGTCGCCATCATCCCCGTCAACGGACCAATCATGGAAGGGAAGGTGTCGCCGTGGGCATCCGAAACCGTCGCCTCCGCCGACGAAATCATCCCGATGATAACCGAAGCCAAGCACGACGATTCGGTGAAAGCCATTGTGCTTGAAGTCAACAGCCCGGGCGGCAGTGTGGTCGCCAGCGACCGCATCTACCACGCGCTCAAAGACATGGATAAACCCATTGTGGTGATGATGGGCGAACTCGCGGCTTCGGGCGGCTACTACATCAGCATGGCAGGCAAATACATCATCGCCAACCCCAACACCCTCACCGGCTCAATCGGCGTAATCAGCACCTTCCCCAACGCCAGTGGGCTGATGGATAAACTCGGAATCCAAATGACGGTGGTGAAATCGGGCAAAGAAAAGGATTTTGGAAGCCCGTACCGCGAAATGACCCCCGAAGAGCGCGCCTATTGGCAAAAAGTGATAGACGAAACCTACGACAGTTTCGTTGAAATCGTGGCGCAAAACCGCCACATGCCCAAAAGCAAAGTGCTCAAGTTGGCGGATGGGCGGGTTTACACCGGCAAAGATGCCCTCAAACTTGGCTTGATTGACGCTCTGGGCTATGAAGACGACGCCATCGCCAAAGCCGCCGACCTCGGCGGGATAACCGATGTGCCGCGCGTCATCCGCTACAAGCCCGCCGTTTCACCGTTAGAGGCTTTGCTTGGCTCCGCGGGCCAACGCTTTGGGCTTCCAACATTTGGGCTTTCCACCTTTCCGTGGAATCAAGCCTTAGCCCCTTCGCTTCAGTATCGGTGGTTGCCCTAACAGACTATCCGAAAATTTCCCCCAGCCGTGTCACTGCGAGACGGCATAGCCGCCAAAGCCGACTCCCGTCAATTGAAAAGGATAGGAGTTACGCAGTTACCCCCCTTGTGTCACCGCGAGACGGTCGTAGACCGCCGAAGCGGTCCCCCTCACTGTCTGGGGGATGGCTTCGCCGCCTATGGCGGCTCGCCATGACATGAAAACGAGTGGTTCTACGGGCAACTGCGTAGGTCCTAAAGGGGATTGCTTCGCCGCTTCGCGGCTCGCAATGACATCACCATGATATTTTCGGATGGAACCCAAAATGACTATGCTACTCCTCCCCCGCTTACGACTGGCGCATTTGCCAACGCCGATAGACGAACTGCCTCACCTGAGCGCCGAACTCGGCTTTCGGCTGTTGGTAAAGCGCGACGACCAAACTGGCCTCGCCTTTGGCGGCAACAAAACGCGCAAGTTGGAACTTTTGCTCGCCGAAGCCAAAGCCCAAGGAGCGGACATGGTGCTGACCACCGGTGCGGCGCAGTCTAACCATTGCCGCCAAACAGCCGCCGCGGCGGCGCGCCTCGGCTTTGCCTGCCGCCTTGTGCTGATGAAGCCGGTCAAAAAATCGGGAAACCTCTTGCTGGATAAACTGCTCGGCGCGGAAATTGTGTGGACAACGCGCGAGCGTCGCGATTCCGACCTGCAAGCCACCGCCAAGCAAGCCAAAAATGAAGGCCACCATCCCTACATCATCCCCTACGGCGGCTCATCGCCCACCGGTGCGGCGGCATACGCCTACGCCATCGGCGAACTGTTGCACCAAGGCGTCCACCCCGACACAATCGTATTTGCCTCCTCCTCCGGCGGCACGCAGGCGGGCATGGTTGCCGGAGCGCGGCTCTTGGGCTTTAGGGGACGCATTGTGGGCATCAGCGTTGACGAACCGGCGGACGTGCTGAAGTCACGCGTCGCCACGCTTGCTTCCGAAACCGCCGCCCTGCTCGGCAAGCCCGCCAAATTCACCGAAGACGAAATTTTGGTAGAAGACGCCTATGCCGCCCCCGGCTACGGCGTGCTGACCGAAGCCGAAAAGCAAGCGATAATGCGCTTTGCCCGCGCCGAAGGCATTTTGCTTGACCCGGTTTACACCGGCAGAGCCGCCGCCGGCTTGCTGGATTTAGCCGCCAAAGGCTTCTTCCGCAAAGACAAAACTGTGCTCTTCTGGCACACCGGCGGCACCCCCGGCATCTTTGCAGATGACTACGCGAAGGCGCTGGAGAACATCGCCTCCTAACACCTATCAACTGAAACCCCTGCCTCCAAACTGCACCCGAGTGCCAAAAATGGAAAGTTTCATCATCACAGGCGGAATCCCCCTAAACGGCACGGTAACCCCGGGCGGGAACAAAAACGCCGCCCTGCCAATGCTCGCAGCCTCCCTGCTCACCGATGAGCCGCTCATACTCAACAACGTGCCGCAAATTCGCGACGTGCAAGCAATGCGCGCCCTGCTGGAAAGCGTAGGGGTGGAAATTACAACCCTCGCGCCTGACCGGTGGAGGTTGCACGCGCGCAATATCCACCCGGCAGAATTGGACAAGAACATATGCCGCAGCATTCGTGCGTCCATCCTGCTCGCCGGGCCGATGACGGCGCGCACGGGCTACCTGCGCCTGCCACCCCCCGGCGGCGATGTGATAGGCCGCCGACGCGTTGACACCCACATCCTCGCCCTGCAGGCTATGGGCGCTCAGGCCGAATACGACCACCTGAAACGCGAATTCCGCTTTAGCGCACCAAACGGCCTGCACGGAGCGGAAATTTTGCTGGATGAAGCCTCGGTGACGGCAACCGAAAACGCCGTTATGGCCGCAGTGCTGGCGCGCGGCGAAACGGTTATACGAAACGCCGCCTCAGAACCGCACGTCCAAGAACTTTGCCATCTGCTCAACGCAATGGGAGCGCAAATTTCGGGCATCGGCAGCAACACCCTCCACATACAAGGCGTTGAACGCCTGCATGGCGCAGAGTTCACCATAGGGCCCGATTACCTTGAAGTGGTGAGTTTTATCGGCGCGGCGGTGGTAACACACGGCTCAATCCGCATCAAAAACGCCGCCCCCCAACACTTGGGCATGATAAAACTGGTGTTCAACCGCCTTGGCGTAGATTGGCAGAGCGAAAGCGAAGACATAATCGTGCCCAAAGAGCAGGCGTTAGAAATTCAACCCGACCTTGGCAATGCCATTCCGCAAATTACGGTGATGCCGTGGCCGGGCTTCCCGACCGATTTGATGAGCATTGCAATTGTGGTTGCGACGCAGGCGCGCGGCAGCGTGCTTTTCCACGACTGGATGTACCCCAGCCGCATGTTCTTTACCGACAAATTGGTCGGAATGGGGGCGCAAATTGTGCTGTGCGACCCGCACCGAGTTATCGTCAACGGGCCGAGCCAACTCGTGGGCGAAATTTTAGAAAGTCCCGACATCCGCGCCGGCATGGCGTTAGTGCTGGCCGCGCTTGCCGCACACGGTCAATCTGAAATTCGCAACATTGGGCAAATTGATCGCGGCTATGCGGCCGTTGACAGCAAACTGCAGGCGTTAGGCGCGCAAATCCGCCGTGTGAACGGCTAACAACCCTGTGCCAAGGGCTAAATTCCCATGAGCATCGGCGCAATCTACGCCCTGCTGGCGTACATCATCTGGGGGCTATTCCCGGCCTATTGGAAGCAAATCAGCGCCGTCCCCGCAACTCAAATCATCGGGCACAGGATAGTTTGGTCATTCCTGTTCATGCTTGCCCTGACAACAGCAAGCAAGGGAACAGGGCGCCTAAAAGCCATCCTTGCCGACAAACGCACGGTGGGGGTGTACTCGCTGGTGGGGGCGTTACTCGCTGGGAATTGGTTGACCTACGTCTGGGCAGTGAACAACGGGCATGTGGTAGAAGCAAGCCTTGGCTACTTCATTAGCCCATTGCTCAATGTTCTGCTCGGGCTACTGGTGCTCAAAGAGCGGCTGTATCCGCGCCAATGGGCGGCAATTGCACTTGCGACGGGGGGCGTTGTTTACCTCACAGCCACCTACGGGCGCCTGCCGTGGATCGCACTTTTGCTGGCAGGCACGTTTGGCCTTTACGCCCTACTCACAAAAACCGCAGCGCTTGATGCGGCAGAAGGGCTCACGTTGGCTACGGGGGCAGTTTTCCTACCCGCATTAGCCTTTTTAATCTGGCAAGAAGCGCAAGGCAAAGGGGCGTTTTTGCACGCGGGCATCAAAACCAGCCTAATGCTGGCCGGGGGCGGCGCGGTAACCGCCGTTCCCTTGCTGTTGTTTATGCTGGGGGTGCGGCGAGCACCGTTGAGCGTTGTCGGATTGCTCCAATATGTGGCGCCAAGCCTGCAATTTCTGCTCGGCGTGTTTGCATACGGTGAAAATTTCACAGCGCAACACCTTGTGGGGTATGCACTCGTTTGGGCGGCGTTGGCAATTTTCGGCGCAGACGCCCTGATGCGGGGCAATAAAAAATAGGCCTCCCCTCAGCGCAAAAGCCGAGGAGAGGCCTTTTCAAACACAAAAGCGTTACACCCCCGCTTCAATATCCGCTTGGGCTTTGGCAAGGAACTCATCCACACTCATCGCACCCAAGTTTTCGCCCGAACGCAGGCGCAGAGCAACTTTGCCGCCTTCCACTTCGCGGTCGCCCACAATGAGCATGTAGGGCACTTTTTGCTTTTGGGCGTCGCGAATTTTCGCATTCATGCGCTCTGCCCGCGAATCCACTTCTACGCGCAGACCGGCGGCGCGCAGTTTTTGCGCCACCTGCTCGCAGTAAAGCAGGTGGCGGTCGGTGATGGGGATGATCACAGCCTGCACCGGCGCAAGCCACACGGGGAACGCGCCTGCGTAGTGCTCAATCAGCACGCCCAAGAACCGCTCGGTACTACCCATGATGGCGCGGTGCAGAACTACCGGTGTGTGTTCCGCGCCATCCGCGCCGATGTAGGTTAGCCCTAAGCGCGCCGGTTGGATGAAGTCAACTTGAATGGTGGAAAGTTGCCATTCGCGGCCAAGCGTGTCGCGGGCGATAAAATCGGCCTTTGGCCCGTAAAAAGCCGCTTCGCCCTTTGCTTCTATGTAATCCAGCCCGCTGGCGTCAAGGGCGTTGCGCAAAGCCGCCTCCGCCTTATCCCACTTTTCGGGGTCGTTCACATACTTGCCGCCCTCGCCGCGCAGAGAAAGCCGCACTTGGTAGTCGGTCAGGCGAAAGCGTCCCAAAATCTCTTGGATGAGTTCCAAGAGCATAGAAAACTCGCTCTGGATTTGGTCTTCGGTGCAGAAAATGTGACAGTCGTCCTGCGTAAGCGACCTGACGCGGGTCAAGCCGTGCAGTTCGCCCTTCTTCTCGTAGCGGTACACGGTGGCAAATTCGGAGAAACGGAGGGGCAGTTCGCGGTAAGAGTGCTTGCCCATTTTCTTGTAAAGCGTCATGTGACTGGGGCAGTTCATCGGCTTGAGGCGAAAGCGCTCGCCACTCTTTTCGTCCACCATCGGCGGGAACATGACTTCGGCGTAGTTTTGCAGGTGCCCGGATTTGGCGTAGAGGTCTTCTTTGACGATGTTGCCCGTCCACACATGCAAAAAGCCGTAGCGGGTCTGCACCTCGCGCACGTACGATTCCAGCAAATGGCGCAGGATTTCGCCCTTTGGGGTAAAAAGGGGAATACCCGGCCCGATTTCATCAGGGGCGAAGTAAAACAGGCCGAGTTCCTTGCCCAAAACGCGGTGATCGCGCTTTTTGGCTTCTTCCAGCCATTTGAGGTACTGGCGGAGTTCCTTGGGCGACTCCCAAGCCGTGCCGTAGATGCGCGTCAGCATAGGCTTGGTTTCGTCGCCGCGCCAATACGCGCCGGCGATGCTCATCAATTTCACGGCCTTGGGGTTGATTTCGGAGGTGTTTTTGACGTGCGGGCCGCGGCAAAGATCAATAAAAGTATCGTGCTGGTACACGCTGAGCACGGGTTTTTGCCCCTCGGGCAGCGGATTGCCGTACTCGTCGGTGCCGCGGCTGAGGATATCGTCAATGAGTTCAAGTTTGTAGGGCTGGTCTTTGAAAATTTCGCGCGCCTCTTCGGGCGTTACCTCGCGGCGCACAAAATCGTGCTTACCGGCAATGATTTCCTTCATGCGCGCCTCAATTTTCTCCAAATCCTCTTGGGTGATGGGGCGCGGCAGGTCAAAATCGTAGTAAAAGCCGTCCTCAATCGGCGGGCCGATGGCGATCTTCGCCTCGGGGAAGTATTCCAACACGGCTTGAGCCATCACGTGCGCCGCCGAATGGCGGATACGATACAGGTGCGATTCAGGGTAATTTTCGGGATGTTTGGGTTTTTCAACCATTGTAGCCTCCGTGGGAGGGAGAGATTAGGGGGAGTAAGGATCGTCCACCGATTGACACAGATTTACACTGATTTGATGTAAAACCGTAGATTACGCAGATTTCGCAGAAAAAACCTGTGCTAATCTGTGTAATCTGTGGTTTTTATCCACCGATTGACACAGATTTACACCGATTGAAGAAAAACCACAGAGGACACAGAAATTTACAGAGAACACAGAAATTTCTCTTTGCGTCCTTTGCGTTAACCTTGGCACTCTCTTTCACCGATTGGATGGTTGAAACCACAGATTCCGCAGAAAAAAAATCTGTGCTAATCTGTGTAATCTGCGGTTTTTTATCCACCGATTGACACAGATTTTCACCGATTGAATGGTTGAAACCACAGATTCCGCAGATTCCGCAGAAAAAAATCTGTGCTAATCTGCGTAATCTGTGGTTCTTAAATAAAAACTCTCGCCCGTCTGGGGCGAGAGCACGCCGCTCACGCGGTTCCACCCAGTTTGACGCCGGTGCGTGCACCAACGCCATCTCTGGGAGCCGATAACGGGGCTCAACCGCTTCCCCTACTTGCCGCGCGGCGTTCAGGGTTGCGCTGGCGGGTGGTTTTCACCATCTGCTTCCGAGGCAGGCTTTCAGCCGACGACCTGCCATCTCTGGCGAAAGCGCCAACGGCTACTCTTCCCGCGTCCGAGCGTCGGTATCAAAAAAAGAAGGTGGGCGGTATAGGACTTGAACCTACGACCTTCGCGATGTCAACGCGACGCTCTAACCAACTGAGCTAACCGCCCACACGCCCCCTGATTATACCGAGCAGAGCGGGAATTGGCAAGAAATAGAGAACGATTGAAACCAAAACCAGTTTTGGCTCTCAAATTTGGTAAAATACCCTTGTCAACCTCAGTGCCCCCAACAGTGAGATAAACCCAATGCCAAACACAGAGAAATACACCTGCCCAAGGTGCCACACAGGGGTACTCGTTCTAAAACCGGTCACCCTTTACACCAAAGTCGGCAGCGAATGGGTGATAGTGCCCAATTTCCCGGCGTGGGTGTGCGATGTATGCCGCTACACCGAATATGACGAAAAGGCGCTTGGGATGCTCAACGCGTTTTTGTCGGCTGAGCGCTCCCCACGCCACAACTCGCGCCGTCGCCCACCGAACACACCTACAGCCCCTCGCCCCCAACAAAGCGAAGAGCAAAAATGAGCCCAACCCTCCGGCTAATCGCAGTAGATGTTTACACGGCCGGCTACCGAATAGTGGGGAAAGCCGAAACAGGCTCAAGCGGATTGATAGGCCTGTTCAACGATGACACCACCTCCTTCGTCACTTTGCAAAACGCCTCCATCGCCCACATACAAACACCGACCAAACTGCTTGCGCGCCACCCTGCAGTACAACTAACAAAACGGGGGATCCATGCGGTCTGCGTGGCCTCACACAACGCCCTTGGCCCAATTACCCTCCTCAGAGGCGGCTTTAGAAAAGTTTTCAGTTACAGGGTGTTCGCTGCCTCCCAAGTGTACGAATTCTCGGGGTATTTCAAATGGAGCGGAAAGTTTGACCCCAAAGCAATACTGGCAAAAGGGAAAAGCGATTTTCTCGCCTTTTACGACGGTGAGGTGCGCGCAATTCTGTTTCCCTCGCTGAGGGTGGAAGCGGCAGGCATGTTGATAAACCGCCGCAAAATTGATGTGCTCGCTCACATTCCAGAAAAAGACAAAGTAGGGGAAAAGAACTTGTAGCCGAACCCTCAAATCGGAGCCGATGACATGGAAGAATGGAAGGAAATAACGTTGCGCCGTCAAATTGTGGCAGCGGCGCGCAGGCTAGATGCGCTCGGAATGCTCCCCGGCTCAGCGGGCAACATCTCCGCTCGGCTCGGGGAAGAGTTGATCTTGGTAACTCCCTCCGCGGTGCCCAAAGCAAGCCTGCAACCCGAGGAAGTGTTGGTGACGGACTTGGAAGGCAAAGTTGTGCGCGGCATCCGCTCATACCGGCCAACCAGCGAGTTACCTATGCACTTGGAGGTTTACCGCCAGCGCGCCGATGCCATGGCCGTTGTTCACGCCCATCCAGCCGCAAGCGTCGCCCTTACCCTGCTGGGAGTTTCCCTACAAGAGCCAATACTGCCCGAGGCCGTGCTAATGCTCGGCGAAGTGCCCACAACCCACTACGCCACCCCTTCCACGCCCGAAAACCAAGAAGCAATTCGCCCGTGGATAAAACAACACGACGTCATTCTGCTGGCGCGCCACGGCGCAATCGCAATAGGGAGCACGGTTGAGGAAGCAACCACAAAAATGATAGTGCTGGAACACACCGCTCAAACCTTGGTTTGGGCGCACATTCTCGGCAAACCAACCCCTCTTTCCCAAGAAGAAATGGAAAAATTGCTCCAAGTACGGCAGACCTACGGCAAAACCGCACCGGGCGATGAAAAATAGCCCCACCTTTGGGAGAAATGCGATGAAACTCGTAACAAAGGCAGAGTTCGTCCAAATCTGGAAAGAGGCCGAAAAGAAAGGCATAAACCAACGCCAAGCAACAGCCACAGCAGGCATAAAAGCAGCGCACATCATCGCCGATTATTTCTCGTCGCTCGCAAACCAAACCGTCCTCGGGCTCATAGGCAAAGGGAACAAAGGCCTTTGCACCCTCAGCGCCCTCATAGAACTTCGCAAGCATGGGTGGCTGACCACGGCTTACCTCGTTGACTACCCCACCTCCGATCCGGTACTCAAACATTACAAACAAATTGACGGGGAAATCCTCAAAATAGCAAAAGATCCCTCGCTGAATGTGCTACGCCAAGCAATTGCCGACAACTCGGTGCTCATGGACGGGCTGATAACGCCTTTCGGGGGGCCAAGCGACAAAACCCTGCGGGTGATGAAAACCGCCTCGTCCGAAGTTCGGCAGATAGGCCGATATGTGGTATCGCTCGGCATGCCCTCCGGCATTGACGCCGAAACGGGCGCGATCTCCGAAAACGCGCTCGCCGCCGATTTGACAATCATTGCAGGGGTCGCAGGCATCGGTCTTGCCAAACCAGAAGCCTTGCGGCTGGCCGGGCAAGTGGCGTATGTGCCGTTGGGAATAGAGGAACTGGAGGCATGGCGCTCCATAAATCACCACTTGGTTGACGAAAAAATGGTGAAAGCCGCGCTCAGAAAGGCCGATTTTGCGGCCGACACGAGCATCTTGCTGGCGATTGGCTCGGTCAATCATGCCGGGCGGCCGCTTCTCGCCGGAAAAGCCGCTCTGCGCAGCGGCGCGGCGCAGATAACCATAGGCATACCGAACAACTTGCACACTTCACTTGCCACCGCATTGCCAGAGGCGGATTGGGTGCTTTTACCCCACGAACTGGGCGTGATAAACGAAGACGCCGCCGATGTGCTAAAAGCCACTCTGGAAGAAAAACCATTCAACGCCTGCCTGCTCGGCGTAGATACCACATCAGAAGAAGCCACAACGCGCTTTTGGCAACAAATGCTCGGCGAAACAAAGCACAGCGGGAGTTTAGGGTTTGTGCCCACGGCGCAAAAGAAGCGCAGTCGCACCCACCTGCCGCCGCTGGTGTTGGGGCAAAACGGCACACAAGCGCTTGAAAAATTGGGGAAAACGGGCGAATTTTTGCCCACCTCAACCGTCATCCTCGCCGGAACGGCGCCCGACGAGGGGGAAGAACCGCCCGAACAGAGGGGCACCCGCTTAGCCCAAAAGTGGGGACGCGCGGTGGTGGTATGGGGCGAACTGCCGATTGTGGCTTGCCCCGACGGCAAAACGGGCACAATACCCTATCCATTGCCCCGCACACATTTCGCCGGAAGCGAAGCCGTACTCGGCGGCATAACAGCATCGTTCCTCGCCCACGGCCTCACCGCTTGGGAAGCGGCAACCGCGGCCGCATGGATATATGCCGCCGCGCTAAACCGCGCTTCTCAACAAACAGGCTGGCTTATGGGCACAACTGCCAACGACGCCCTGCCGCAAATACCAAACATAATTGCAGAATTTGCATAGCCCGCCGAAAGAAAGTGTGCCCTTTCAGGCATCCTTCCGAAAACGCTCTCCCTGCGTAGCAAATCGTAGGTTAATCGTAGGGTAAGCGTCAAGTAAAAAACGCAAACTTGTAGTATTCTTGCATCAGAAGGGCAACCAACTTCTTCTCCTCCTTTTCAGAGAGAGCCGGGCAGGGCGAACCCGGCTCTCAATGATTTAACCGAGCGCCGCCAAGCCGCAAAATTTCCATTGCAGGTAATGGTATGATTAAGCATTGGCGAGCAAAACCGCTTGCAGGAAAAGGAAACCTTTACCCATGAGCCAATTTGTTGACCAAGCCGAGATTTACGTAAAGTCGGGCAAAGGCGGCGACGGGATTGTGCACTTCCGCCGCGAGAAATACGTGCCGAAAGGCGGACCGGACGGCGGCGATGGCGGCAAAGGCGGCGATGTGGTGCTGGTGGTGAACCCACACCTCAACACATTAGCGCATTTCCGTTACCAACGGCGCTTCATCGCCGAAAGCGGCGGCCGCGGCGGCCCAGCAAAGATGAGCGGCAAGTCGGCTCCCGACCTGCTCGTGGAAGTGCCGCCCGGCACTTTGGTTTACGACGCCGAAACCGGCGAACTGCTGGGCGACCTGACGCGCCCGGGCCAAAGGCTTGTGGTGGTGCGCGGCGGCCGCGGCGGCCGCGGCAACGTCCACTTTGCCTCGGCGCGCAACCGCGTACCAAGGATTGCCGAGCGCGGCGAGCCCGGCGAAGAGCGCCGCCTGCGCCTTGAACTCAAACTCATCGCCGACGTGGGCTTGGTGGGCGTGCCCAACGCGGGCAAATCCACCTTCCTCGCCCGCGTCACTAACGCCCGCCCCAAAATCGCACCCTATCCCTTCACCACCCTCCAACCCAACCTCGGCGTCGCCCAGTTGGACTTGGAGCACTCGCTAATCCTCGCCGACATTCCCGGCCTAATTGAGGGCGCGCACCAAGGCATCGGCCTCGGGCACGACTTTTTGCGCCACATCCAGCGGACGCGGGTGCTAATCCACCTGCTTGACGGGCTTTCGGCCGACCCGTTGGCCGACTTTGCCCAAATAAACACCGAACTTGCCCTGTTTGACCCTGCGCTCGCATCCAAGCCGCAAATCGTCGCCTACAACAAAATGGACATGCCCGAAGCCGCCGAGCGCTGGCCGCAAGTGGCCGCCGCGCTGAAAGAGCGTGGCTACGAGGTTTACCCGATTTCCGCGCTAACCGGCGAAGGCGTAAAAAAGGTGCTTTGGCGCGCCAGCGAAATTCTCGCCAGCCTTCCTCCGCAAGAAGCCGCCGAGGAGGAAGCCAAGCCGGTCTACCGCCCAGAAGAAGACCCGCGCGCCTTCACCATTGAGCACACGCCGGAAGGCTTCCGCATACACTGCAAGGCGCTGGAACGCGCCGCCGCCATGACCTACTGGGAATACGACCAATCAGTGCGGCGGTTCCAGCGCATTCTGGCGGCGTTAGGCATAGAAGAAGCCCTGCGCGCGGCCGGAATCCAAGAAGGCGACACGGTCTTTGTGGGCGAATATGAGTTGGAATGGCGCGAGGAGGGAGAACTGTGAGCCGTCCACAGCGAATTGGCGTCTTCGGCGGCACGTTTGACCCGCCGCACTTGGGGCATCTAATCCTCGCCGCCGAGGCGCGCTACCAACTCGGCTTAGACAAAGTGCTTTGGGTTCTCACCCCCGACCCGCCCCACAAACGCAACCAGCGCCACACCCCTTGGGAAAAACGCGCCGCAATGGTGCTCGCCGCCATCGGCGACACGCCGCATTTTGAACTAAGCACGGTTGAAATTGAACGCCCCGGCCCGCACTACGCGGTTGACACCATGCGCCTGCTCCGCCAGCAAGACCCGCACGCCCAGTGGATTTACCTTTTGGGTGGAGATTCACTGCGGGGCTTGCCCACGTGGCATCGCGTGCGCGAATTTCTTGACCTCTGCGATGAACTCGGCGTCATGCGCCGCCCGGGCGATGAAATTGACCTCACCATTGTAGAAGCCTGCCTCCCCGGCGTGGTTGCGAAAATTCGCTTCGTGCAAGCGCCCCTGCTGGAAATTGCGGCGAGCCAACTGCGAGCACGCGCCGCGCGCGGCGCTCCCATCCGCTACTACCTCCCCGAAGCCGTGTACCTCCTCATCCGAGAATGGAAACTCTACGGCTTGAAGCCCCCTAATTCCTAATTCCTAATTCCTAATTCCTGACTCTCCCCGAGGCCCCCATGCGCTTTCTACTCCGCTGGATAATAAACGCCGTAGCGCTCTATGTGGCCGTAGCCTTAGTGCCCGGCATTCATCCCCAAAGCCCCCACTGGTATGCCTACCTGTGGCTGGCCCTAATTTTCGGATTGGTAAACGCCCTAATCCGCCCCCTGCTTGAGTTGCTCACCTGCTCGCTCATCGTGCTGACTTTAGGGCTATTCATCTGGGTCATCAACGCAACGATGTTTGCCCTTGCAGGCTGGATTGGCGCTCACTTCGGCGTCGGCTTCACAGTTGACGGCTTTTGGTCGGCGCTCTTGGGTAGCATTATCACCAGCCTGACAGCATCACTGTTGGCGATGCTGTTCAAAGACGAACTGAAAGGCAAAAAGCACCAGAAAAAGCACTAAGACCCTATCTGATACCTTGTAGCCGTTCGCCCGACAAAAGCACCCATGCTGAAAACACCATGCAGGGGCGCACGGCGTGCGCCCAATCCGGAGGTTGCGAGACGGCCTAGCCGCTGAAGCAGCCGCCTGAGCAATAAAAGGGGATTGCTCCGCCCCTACGGGGCTAGCAATGACACGTGCGGGTGACCAAAGGATTGCTCCACGCAGCCTGCGCCGGGCGCAATATAGGGCCCAAAATTTCTGCGAGGCGAACAGCCGTTCGCCCCCTCAAAAGTACCCATGCCGAAAACACCTTTCGCCGCCTTCGGCGGCTCGCAATGACATCAGCGAGGCTGCCCCATGCTGACTACACGAAAACAGCGCTGGATTGCATTCCTAATTGCAATAGCGGTCGGCTTTGGGATAGGTGTTTACTACGGCAAAACCGTCAAACCCGTAGAATACACCGACATTGCCCCAACAGACCTGCGCGCGGACTTCAAAGCCGATTTTGTGCTGATGGTCGCCGAGGCATACCAAAACGACCACAACCTGCAAAACGCCCGCCGCGCTCTCGGCTTGCTCGGCGGCGACCCGCAAAGCGCCGTCCAGCAAGCGCTTACATTCGCCATTGAACACAATTACGGTTCGCAGGATGTGCTCGTGCTCCAAAAACTGCTCACCGATTTACAAAGTCAAAGCGCCGGAGGAGCACCATGAACGAACGCAGGCCGCCATGGTTTCTGCTTACCGGCCTTTTGATAGGGTTGGGGCTGGGGTTGCTGTGTTCGTGGGTTATTTGCGCGCCAAGCGTTCGCCCCGGCACGCCCGAGCAACTGCGGCCGGATTTCAAGGAATACTACCGCGCGCTGGTGGCGCGCGCTTATGCCTACGACCACAACCTGCCGCGGGCGCGAGCACGCCTTGAACTCCTCGGCGCGCCGGCAAACAACATCGCCGACACGCTCAGGGTACAAGCCCAGCGCGCACTGGCAGAAAAGCACCCACAGGCCGAAGTGCGCGCCCTCAGCGAACTCGCGGCCGCTCTCGGTGAAGCCCCTTCCCCCAAAAAAGCAAGCCCAACGCCACACAAAACCCAACTACCCACTGCGACCAGCACGCCAACCCAAAAGCCAAAAAGCACGGCGGCTAAAAAGGCAACTGCCACCCCAACCCCAACGGGATTCCCAACCCTGGCACCCACACCCACCCCGCTGCCAACCGTCACGCCGCGCCCAACCACCGTTGGCGGCCTGTTTCTGCTGCGCAGCGAAAAACTGCTCTGCGATCCCAAGAAAGGGCCATTGCTGGAAGTATGGGTGAAAGGCTCGGACGGCGTTGGAATTCCGGGAGTAGAAATTGAGGTGCAATGGCTCGGCGGCGATGAACGAATTTACACCGGTCTCAAACCCGAAATTGACCCGGGCTACGCCGATTTTGTGATGAAGCCCAAGGTGGTCTATCAGGTGCGCACCGGCGCGGGGGCGGCCGTTCCAAACCTCACGCCAATGCAATGCCAAGATAAACACGGCCACCGCTACTGGGGCGGCTGGACGCTGGTCTTCATCAAACGGTAGAATCAGCGCGCAACCGCCCACCCATGCCGCGAGCGGCAACCGCTGAGCGCAAATGGTGGCAGTTGAAACTGCCCCACCACCTACGAAGCCGCGCTGTAGCGACTTTTATTGAGTCCATCATAAAGTATAGGTGTTACGCAGTTCCCCGCTTTACGTCACCGCGAGGCGGTCGTAGACCGCCGAAGCGGTCTCCCCCACCGTCTGGGGGATGGCTTCGCCGCCTATGGCGGCTCGCCATGACATGAGAACGAGTACTTCTATGAGCAACTGCGTAAGTCCTGAAGTAATTAGCACTCTTATAATGGCATCGCCCTCACTCTTCCCCCGCGGGTGCCTCGGCAAAGCCTCAGCACCGCGCCCCCTTCTCTCTCCCAATGGGAGAGAGAAGGGGGCATCCACCGAGCACGAGCGAGGCGGCGGGGGATAAGTGAGGGTATTCTGACAATCTCAACAACTCTACTTTCTCCTCGTTAACCTTTTGCCCTTCCCAATCGGAATCGCTGGGGGAAGCCACTCATGGCACGGGAATTGCTCCGAAATTGCTGAAATTCACGCGCGAGCCCGCGCAACCGGCTCACCGCTCAGGAGGTGGCTATGAACACCAAAAAAATCCAGATTCTCTTGATTGCCCTCGCATTGCTGGCAAGCATCTTGGCCTGCCGGCTTCCCGGCGCAAAAGCCCCAACGCCTATCGCTTTTCCGACACCAAATTTGACGCTGACGGCGCTTTTCAACCCCAACCAAGGCGTGCCGCCCACTGCCACGCCAAACAGCGGCGGCGCTTATCCCACAAACCCGCCCACCAGCGCGCCGACGGCTCAGCCCACGCAGCCTCCGACAGCGGCGCCCACCTCCACCACACCGCCAACCCAACAGCCGACAACTCCACCAACAGCCGCGCCGACTTCAACGCCAGCCCCCACCACCATCCCCAAACGCCCTGGGCCACGCGTTGAAGCGCCGCTCCTCTGGGTAGCGCCCAACAAAATTGACGGCGCTCTGGGCGATTGGCGCGCCAAAACCGAATACCCCATCACGGCAGTCGTTTATGGCGCAAACAATTACAGCGGCGCATCCGACCTCAGCGGCAAATTCCGCATCGGCTGGGATTACCGCGCCCTCTACATCGCCGCTATCGTGACCGACGACCGCCTCGTCCAAACCGAGCACGGGGCAAACATTTTCAAGGGCGATGAGGTTGAAGTCCAACTTGACACTAACCTCTACGGCGACTTTTACACCCACTACCTCAACGCCGACGATTACCAAATCGGCCTTTCAATTGGCAACCCGCCCGGCACCTCGCCCGAAGCCTACCTCTGGTATCCACACGGCAAAGCGCGCTCACTGCCTGAAGTGCAAATTGGCGTTACCACCAACGACCACGGCTACATCCTTGAAGCCGCTATCCCGTGGACTGTGTTCGGTTTCAAGCCTCACAAAGGCTGGCTGATGGGCTTTGCGATTTCGGTATCCGACAACGACGACCCCGACCACGCAGTCCAACAAACCCTGATTTCCAACGACAAGTATCGTTCTCTCATAGACCCAACCACATGGGGAACGCTACATTTTTACGACCCGCGGAGCAAGTAAAAATGGTATAATTTCCTCACCCCTTCATTACAGGAGTTACGCGATTTCCCTACTTTGTGTCACCGCGAGGCGGTCGTAGACCGCCGAAGCGGTCTCCCCCACCGTCTGGGGGATGGCTTCGCCGCCTATGGCGGCTCGCCATGACATGACAATGAGCGCTTCTACGAGCAAGTGCGTAAGTCCTATTCATTAGAGGTGAGGAAATGCCACTTTCCCGCGCGGACGTTATCCACATTGCCGAATTAGCCCGTTTGGAATTGACGGACGAGGAAGTTGCTCGCTATCAAGAGCAACTTTCTGCCGTATTGGAGTATTTTGCCAAACTGCAGGGGGTAAACACTGAAGGCATACCGCCGACGGCGAGCGTGTTGCCGCCGCGCACGGTTTTGCGCGAGGATGAACCCCGCCCCGGCTTGAGCCGCGAGGAACTGCTCGCCAACGCTCCCGACGTAGCAGACAACCAATTTCGCGTTCCACCCGTTTTTGGGGAAAGTTGAACATGCTTACCGCCAAAGAAGCCCTTCGCCTGTTGCACCGCGGCGAAGTTTCAAGCCGCGAGTTGACCCAAGAGGTGCTAAAGCAAATTGAACGCACCGAGCCCGCAGTCCACGCCTTCCTCACGGTGGTAGCCGAGCAAGCGCTTGCCGAAGCAGAGCAAGCCGACAAGCACCTTGCCCAAGCACGGCGCGATGGCGATGAAATCCCGCCTTTGCTCGGCTTGCCCGTCGCAGTGAAGGATGTGCTCATCACCAAGGGAATTCGCACCACGGCAGGCTCGCGCATTTTGGAAAACTTTGTACCGCCGTTTGACGCCACCTCGGTGCGGCGGGTCAAAGAAGCCGGTGCGGTGATTGTGGGGAAAACTAACACCGATGAATTCGCTATGGGCTCTTCAACCGAAAACTCGGCGTTTGGCGTTACCCACAATCCGTGGGATTTGGAACGCGTTCCCGGCGGCTCTTCGGGGGGAAGCGCCGCGGCGGTCGCCGCGCGCATGGTGCCGGTTGCGCTCGGCACCGACACCGGCGGAAGCGTGCGCCAGCCCGCCGCCTTTTGCGGCGTTACCGGCTTGAAAACCACCTACGGACGCATTTCGCGCTATGGCTTGATTGCCTACGGCTCTTCGCTGGACACGGTGGGCGTGCTCAGCCAAGACGCCGCCGACGCCGCGCTCTTCCTCAACATCATGGCGGGGCGCGACCCGCTGGACGCCACCAGCGTTGACGCCCCCATCCCACCGGCGGAATTGCGGGCGCGCGACGACCTGCGCGGCTTGAAAATAGGCGTGCCGCGCGAATACTTCGGCGGCGGAATCCAGCCCGAAGTGGAAAGCGCCGTGCGCGCCGCGTTGGAAGTCTTCGCCGACATGGGCGCGGAAATCACCGAAATCAGCCTACCCCACACCGAATACGCCGTGCCAGTTTACTACCTGATTGCCCCCGCTGAGGCTTCGGCAAACCTCGCCCGCTTTGACGGCATCCGCTACGGGCCGCGCGTCCCCGCCGATTCAATGTGGGATGTGTTTCGGCGCACCCGCGGCAGGCTTTTCGGCGCCGAGGTCAAGCGCCGCATCATGTTGGGCACTTACGCCCTTTCTGCCGGCTATTACGACGCCTACTACGGCAAAGCGCAAAAAGTCCGCACGCTGATAAAGCGCGATTTTGAAACCGCTTTTGAAAAAGTTGACCTGATTGCCGCACCGGTCGCCCCATCCACTGCATTCCGCATCGGCGAGCACACCAACGACCCGCTCGCCATGTATTTGGAAGACGTGTTCACCCTGCCCGCCAACCTTGCAGGCGTGCCGGGGGTTTCCTTCCCCGTGGGGTTTGACCGGCTGGGCTTGCCGATTGGCATGCAACTTATGGGCGCTCATTTCCAAGAACACCTGATTTTGGAAGTGGTGCACACCTACCAACAGGCAACGGACTGGCACCGCCACCAGCCCGACCCGCTTGGAGATGACGAAGAATAACAAACCAAGGAGAGCACAATGAAACTGCCTGCCATCACCGAATTTATGAATTGGTCGTGGGACAAAATCAAGCCCTACTACGACGAACTGGCAAGCCGCGAGGTCACCGCGGCTACGGTTGAGGAATGGTTGAGCGATTGGAGCCTCTTGTCAGATTACATCCACGAAACGGCAAGCCGCCTGCACGTGGCGACCACCGTTGACACAACCGACAAAGAGGCTGAAGAACGCTTCAACCGGTTCATTGAGGAGGTGATGCCTCCTGCTCGCAAAGCCGACCAGCGCCTCAAAGAGAAACTGCTCGCCAGCGGTTTAACGCCAAAGGGCTTTGAAATCCCCCTGCGGAACATGAAGGCAGAGGCGGAACTTTTCCGCGAGGAAAACCTGCCGCTCATGGTGGAGGAACAAAAACTGCGGAACGAATACAACCGCGTTGTGGGCGCGCAAACCGTGGAATGGCGCTACAAGGAATACACAATTTCCCAATTGCGCCCATTCCTCCAATCGCCCGACCGCGAACTGCGGGAGGAAGTTTGGCGGCTGATGCTCGGGCGGCAGGTGAAAGACCGCGGTCCGCTCACCGAAATTTGGGATGCACTGCTTGACCTGCGGCAACAAATCGCCGCAAACGCTGGGAAGCCCGATTATCGTGCTTACATTTGGCAGGCTTACACCCGATTTGACTACACGCCCGACGACTGCAAAGCCTTCCACAAAGCCATTGAGGAAGTGGTTGTGCCCGCGGCGGCGCAAATTCTGGAAAAGCGCCGCCAGCGCCTTGGCGTCCAAACCCTCCGCCCGTGGGATTTGGAGGTTGACCCAGAAGGCCGCCCACCGCTTAGGCCTTTCCAAACCGTGGAAGAGTTGCAGGAAAAGACCGACGCCATCTTCCACCATGTTGACCCGCAGTTAGGCGATTACTACCACATCATGCGGGAAGAGCACCTGCTTGACCTTGAAAACCGCAAGGGCAAAGCGCCGGGAGGCTATTGCACGGCGTTCCCCGTCTCAAAGCGGCCTTTCATTTTTATGAATGCCGTCGGCGTGCACGACGATGTGCAAACCATGCTCCACGAATCGGGGCACGCTTTCCACGATTTTGAAATGTTCAACAACCCCGACCTGCGCTACTCGCAACAGCGCGATATTCCGATGGAATTTGCGGAAGTCGCCTCCATGAGCATGGAGTTGCTGGCCGCGCCGTACCTGACCAAAGATTACGGCGGCTTTTACACGCCGGCGGAGGCGGCGCGCGCTCGCATTGAGCACCTTGAGCGCTCCATCCTCTTTTGGCCTTACATGGCAGTTGTGGACGCCTTCCAGCACTGGGTTTACGAACACCCCGAAGAGGCGCACGACCCCGCCATCTGCGACGGCGTTTGGGGCAACCTGTGGCGGCGCTTCATGCCGGTGGTGGATTGGAGCGGCTTGGAAGACTTCATGGTCTCCGGCTGGATGCGGAAACTACACATTTTCCAATACCCGTTCTACTACATTGAGTACGGGCTTTCGCAACTCGGCGCGGTGCAAGTTTGGGCAAACTCGCTGAAAGACCAAGCGGCGGCTGTCAAGGCATATCGGCGCGCCCTTTCGCTCGGCTACACCGTGCCCCTGCCGGAGTTGTATGCCACCGCAGGCGCAAAGTTCGCGATGGACGCCGCCACCCTCCGCACCGCGGTTGACTTGATGATGAAGACGATTGAGGAATTGGAATCGTTGGCGAAAGAGTAAGCGCTAACCTTGACAGAAGAAAAACCGCAGATTACGCAGAAAAAATCTGTGGTTTTTATCCACCGATTGACACAGATTTACACCGATTGAGAAAGAAAACCACAGAGGACACAGAAATTTGCAGAGAACACAGAAAAAATTTTTCTTGGCGTCCTCTGTGTCCTTGGCGTTCTTGGCGTCCTTATCCACCGATTGACACAGATTTGCACCGATTGAGAGAAAAAACCACAGAGGACACAGAAATTTACAGAGAACACAGAAAATTCCTTTCTTGGCGTCCTTCGTGGCCTTGGCGCCCTTGGCGTCATTCTCTGCGTCTCTGCGTTACCCTTGGCACCCTTAGCGTCCTTCCGCAAATCCTAAATCGCTAATCTTTTCATCTGTGCTAATCTGTGTAATCTGTGGTTTTTATCCTTGGCGCCCTTGGCGTCCCTTCTTTGCGCTCTCTGCGCCTCTGCTCCCTCTGCGTCTTTGCGTTACTATCCACAGATTGACACAGATTTTCACCGACTTGGTAGTTGAAACTGCAGATTACGCAGATTTCACAGAAAAATCTGCGCTAATCGGCGCAATCTGTGGTTTCACCAGAAGACACAGATTTTCCGTGAAAGGGGAATCTGTGTCTTTTGTGTTCTTTGCTCACAAAGGAGGCAAAAATGGACGAAACATTTCGTCCCGTCTTCGGGCCGGTGCCATCGCGGCGGCTGGGGCAGTCGTTGGGCATTGACCCCGTGCGCCCCAAAACCTGCAACTGGAATTGCGTTTACTGCCAACTGGGGCGGAGCGCGCCGCTGATTGCCGAACGCAAGGAATACGTTTCGGCAGAGGAAATCATCGCCACGCTCAAAACCGTACTCCAAAAAGCGCGGCCGGGAAGCATTGATTGGATTACTTTTGTCGGCAGTGGCGAAACTACGCTCAACAGCCGCCTCGGATGGATGATTCGGCAGGTCAAGCAAATCACCGATTTGCCGGTAGCGGTGATCACCAACGGCTCTTTGCTCTACCGGCAAGACGTGCGCGAGGAACTTGCCGCCGCGGACGCCGTCCTGCCCACGCTTGACGCAGGCACGCCCGAACTTTACCGCAAAATCAACCGCCCGTGGCCTGAGCCGACCTACGAGCAATACTTGCAGGGATTGATAGACTTTCGCCGCATGTATCGGGGGAAGTATTGGCTTGAAATTATGCTCGTCAAAGGGATGAACGATACCGAAGAGGCATTGCACGACCTCGCGGCGCAAATCCTCCGCATCGCGCCCGACAAGGTGCACCTCACCCTGCCCGACCGTCCGGCTGCCGAGCCGTGGGTAAAGCCGCCGGATGAAGAAGGCATTATGCGGGCGTTAGCAATCCTCGGCAAATCGGGGGTGGAAGTGGTGCACCCGCGCCGCGGCTCTTTTGACATTTCCGCTTATACGAACCCCACCGAGGCAATTCTGGCAATTTTGGCGCGCCACCCGATGCGCGACGACGAAATCATCGCCACCCTACACCGCTGGGCACCGGAGCAGGCGCGCGAAGCGCTGGAAGCGCTCCGCCGCAGCGGCAAAGTGCAAATTGTGGAGCGCTACGGCGTGCGGTTTTGGGCGCTCGCCGGCGGGAAATACGCGTGAAAGGCGTTGAAAGAGCAGGCACAGACTCCATATTCTCGCACCCCAACACACAACAAAAAAGGCGGGCATAAAGCCCGCCTTTCTGCTTTCGCAAGCCAGAAGCGCTAATGCAAAATCTGCGAAAGGAACAGTTTGGTGCGGTCTTCCTTGGGGTTCGTGAAGATTTCCTCAGGCGTTCCGCTCTCAACAATCTGCCCGCTTTCAAAGAAATACATCTGGTCGGCAACGGCGCGGGCAAAGCCCATTTCGTGCGTGACCACGATCATCGTCATGCCACTCTCGGCAAGTTCTTCCATCACTTCCAACACTTCTTTGATCATCTCGGGGTCTAACGCCGAGGTCGGCTCATCAAAAAGCATGATTTTAGGTTGCATGGCTAACGCGCGAGCAATGGCAACGCGCTGCTGCTGCCCGCCGGAAAGTTGGCCCGGATACTTATGCGCCTGCTCGGGGATGCCGACGCGCTTTAGCAACTGCATTGCCACTTCTTCAGCCTTCTCTTTCGGCCATTTCCGCACATGAATGGGGGCAAGTGTGATATTCTGCAAAACCGTCAAATGCGGGAAAAGGTTGAACTGCTGGAACACCATACCCGTTTCCATACGGATTTTCTCAATGTTCCGAATATCGTGGGTCAACTCCACGCCGTCCACAATGATGCTACCCTTCTGATGTTCCTCCAAGCGGTTAATTGTGCGAATGAAAGTGGATTTACCCGACCCAGAGGGCCCGAAAATAACCACCACTTCACCCTTGTGCACTTCCATGCTCACACCGCGCAGTACATGGAAGTTGCCATACCACTTATGGACTTCATAAGCCAACACAATGGGCGATTTACCGCTCTCAATGGCAGCCGAGCGTTCTTCTTCCGGCAAACTTAGAATTTGTTCGGGGGTAGTCTTAACTTTGGCAACTGAACTCATGTTAGCCTCCGAGATTAGCGTTCACCCACGCCGAGCGCCACTTCCAAGCGGCGGCTGGCGTAGGACATGGCATAACTAAACACCCAGTAGATAAGGGCAATGAACAGGTAAACCTCGCGCTGGCGACCGATGAACTCGGGCTGTGCGAGCACCGTGGAGGCGATGCCCAGCAAATCCAGCAAACCCACAATCGCCACCAGCGTAGTATCTTTGAACAGCGAGATGAACTGGTTCACCAATACCGGTATGACGTTGCGAAGCGCCTGAGGCAGAATGATGTAAAAAGTGGTCTGAAATCCGTTCAACCCCAGCGCCCAAGCGGCTTCATACTGCCCTTTTGGTATAGCCTGCAAACCACCGCGCACATTTTCAGCCATGTATGCCGCCTCAAAGATGATAATACCGGCCATTGCTCTGATAACGTTGTCTATCTTAATTTGCGGCGGCAAAAACAACGGCAGCATCAATTCTGCCATAAACAGCACCGTAACCAGAGGCACGCCGCGGATAATCTCAATGTAAAGCACACTAAAAAGTTTGACGATAGGAAGTTCAGAGCGTCGTCCCAAAGCAAGCAAAATGCCTATAGGGAAGGAAATCACAATGCCCACCACGGCCAAGAGCAAGGTCAGCATCAAGCCGCCCCACAAATTGGTCTTGACGATCCTCAAAATCGGCTTGATGCCGTAAATCAGCAAAATCAGGATGGGGAAATAGGCCAAAATCAGTACCAAAAGCGGGCGGCGCATGGCTTGGGGCCTCCAAATGGCTAATCCCCACCCCAAAAGTGCAAAAACATCAAAGAGAACCCAGTTTACCCGCGAGAAATTGCTGATGAAAGGAAGAGCGGCAAACAACAGCGGTATCAGCAAAATAGCGGCGCCTATCCTCCGCGCACGCGGGAAGAAAATCCCCCAAGCCATGCCTGCTGTAAAGGCAAGCAAATGCAATGCAATCCATACACGGAAAACCTGATCAGCCGGATACTGCCCCACCATAAACAGCCGCAGGTTCACCACCACAACCTGCCACTGCGCTTGCGTAAAAGCCCAATTCAAGGTGGGCTTAACCACGATGTACAAAACGTAGAGCGTAACCAGCGTCAAAATGGTGTAGTACCAAGTGCTAAACAAGTTTTTATGCAACCAGCCGAGCACAGTGTAACGCTCGGTCGGCGGCGGAAGCACTTCGCCAGTATCGTATTGTTTCGGTTCTCGGTTCATCATGGCTAACGCTCCACAAAGCGGATTTTCTTGTTATACCAGTTCATGAACGCAGAGGTGATCAGGCTGAAGGAGAGGTAAATTGACATCATCAACACCGTAACTTCCACTGCACGCCCCGTCTGATTGTGAATTGTGCCCGCCACCGAGTACAAATCGGGGAAACCGATGAATACCGCCAGCGAAGAGTTTTTAGCAAGGTTGAGGTATTGGCTAGTTAGCGGCGGAACGATCACCCGCAAAGCCTGCGGGAAAACCACAAGGCGGAAAGTCTGAAAGCCGTTCAAACCAAGCGCACGCGCCGCCTCAACCTGCCCCTTGGAGACGGACTGAATGCCGGCGCGCACCACCTCAGCGATGAAAGCCGCTGTATAAAAAACCAACCCCGAAAGCAAAGCCAAAAACTCTGGGCTGAGTTCAAGGCCCCCAACCGTGCTCAATCCTTGGATTTTAGGCAAATCCGGCGCCAGCGGTGCTTGATGAGCAAAAATTACCAACCCAATCCAACCAAGAGCGGCTACGCCCAGAAAAGTTAGGGTTGACCAGAGACTGACCAACGGCATACGACCAGTCCGCTTGCCTATAAGCGTCAGCCGCCACCATACAATGGCCGCAAGGATAAAGCCAACCAGCAAAATGTACAAATAAATGTGCCAAGTAGAAGTAGGCTTCCCCCACGGCATAGCAATACCACGGTTGCTAACAATGGTTGGGCCGGGCAAGAATTTTGCTTCCTTAAGCCTCGGCAGTTGCAAAAAGACGCCAGTGTACCAAAACACCAACAGCACCAACAAAGGCACGTTGCGGATAATCTCAATATAAAGGCTCGCCAGTTTGTTAATCAGCCAGTTAGTAGAAAGTCGCATCACGCCTATGATGATGCCAAGTATGGTGGCAAATATAATGCCTAAAATGCTGACTTCAATGGTGTTGAGAGTACCTACAATAAAAGCACGACCGTAGGTGCTACTTCGGTCGTATGGAATGAGATGCTGAGAAATATCAAAGCCGGCTGTAAGTTTGAGGAAGTGAAAACTTGGCAGTAGCCCACGTTCAGCCAAAGCGGTGATCATGTTGTGATACAGATACCACAAAAATGCCACCGTGACTACCAAAAATACAATTTGGGCAATCCACGCCAGAACCCGTTCGTCTCGCCAAAAGGGTACGCTCGCTTGCTTCATCATAAGATGCCTCCGGGCGGGGTTCTCTGCAAAGACAAAAAAGGAAGGGAGTGCCCAAAGGCACCCCCTTCCCACAAACAGTTACTACCGGATGGGCGGAGCGTAAAGCAGGCCGCCGTTAATCCAGGAGTTGTTGAGGCCGCGCGGCAGGTCAAACGGTGTGCCGGGGCCAAGGTTGCGGTTGTAAATCTCGGCGTAGTTGCCCACGTATTTGATGATGTTGTAGGCCCAATCGTCGCTCAGCCCCAATTTCTGGCCCATCTCACCTTCCAAGCCCAAGAATTTCTTGACGTTAGGGTTCTGGGTCGTGGCTTTGATTTTGTCCACGTTCTTGGAATTGATGCCCAATTCCTCGCCGGTGAAGGTGGCGAAGACCACCCAGTTGATGATGTCAAACCATTGATCGTCGCCTTGGCGGACAACCGGGCCGAGCGGCTCTTTGGAGAGGGTGATGTCAAGAATGACGTGGTCCTTCGGGTTCTTCAAGGTGGTGCGGCGAGAGACCAATTGCGATTTGTCGCTGGTAACTGCGTCGCAGCGGCCCTCATCGTAAGCGCCGTAGACCTGGTCGGCCTTTTCAAACACCACAGGCGTGTATTTGATGCCGTGAGCGGCCATCTGGTCGGCCAAGTTCAACTCGGTGGTAGTACCGGTAGCCACGCAGATCTTCGCGCCCTGCAGGTCTTCCAGTTTCTTGATGCCGCTGTCCTTGCGCACCATGATGCCCTGACCATCGTAGAAAGTGGTGGCGGCGAAGTTGGCGCCAAGTTCGGTGTCGCGGGTCAGAGTCCAAGTGGTGTTGCGGATGAGCACGTCAATTTCACCGGTCTGCAGAGCGGTGAAGCGCTCTTTAGCGGTCAACGGGCGGAATTCTACCTTGTTGGGGTCGCCAAAGATAGCGGCGGCAACGGCATGGCAGAAGTCAACGTCAAAGCCTTTGTAATTACCTTGCTGATCAACGTAGCCAAAACCGGGAAGTTCGGAGTTCACGCCGCAGATGAGGTGGCCGCGCTCTTTCACGGCCTTCAAAGTGGTGCCAAACCCGCTCGGGGTATTGCCACCTTTGGCCTGAACGGTAACGATGACGGTCTTAACCGCCTGAGCGCCATTTTGGCCGGCGCTGCTACCGCAGGCCGCTAAAAGGACGCCCACAATGAGCAAAATGCCCAGAAGGTAAAGGGTACGCTTCATACAGTTCCTCCTTCAAAAAGTGTGATTAGGATTATCGTTGCTTTTCCGACCCAAACACCCCAGGGCCGGTTTCAACCGTAGTACCTAAGTATAGGTGGAGGACAAATGACTGGCAAGGCATTTAAGCGTGTTTTTACGCTTTTTTTATCTTAGACTCATTTTTGCATTCCGGCACAGAGCGCCCTATTTGAGCAACAGAAGCGGAGGTTAGCCGCACAAAATCTTTTACCCGCAATCGGATGTTGAGCCCGCGCTCGCCGCCCGATATGTGCATTTCCTCGTGCGCCAAGGCGCTCTCGTCCAACACCACCGTAAAGCCACGCCCCAAAAGCGCGAGCGGCGAAATTCCCCCCGCTTGCAGGCCAGTAATGCGCTCGGCTTCGCGCTGGCTGGGAACATGCGCCTTTTTGGCGCCCACCGCCTTGGCAAGCGCTTTGACGTCCACCTCCTGACAGCCCGAAACAACCGCCAGCACGGGCTTGCCGCCCGCCCGCTCAACTACAATGGTCTTGAAAACCAACTCCGGCGGCACGCCCAACAGCCGCGCGGTCTCCCTCGCCCCGAGTTTTTCGCGCGGCAAGGCAAATGCTTGGTAAGGCACGCCGGCTTTGTCCAATATGCGGGTTACATTGTTGCGCCGTTCTTTTGCCCTGCGCTTAGCCATCCAGCCTCCAACGGGCACTACCTCAACAAACCCGCGTCACTTCATCGCCCGCTTTCAACGTGAATAACACCTTTCCCCGCGTCGCGCTACGCTTCTGAAGCGGCGCGTCGTCCATCCGCAGAGATTTCGCAGCGGCTTTCTTGAAATGCACCGCAACCTTATGGCTGGGCTTGCCAAGCGCAATCCCGGCCAAGCGGCGGTCGGCTTTCATCTTCCACGCCTGCACGCCCTGCCCATAGCGCTTTTGGGTCGGGAATTCTTCAAAAGCAACCCGCCGCCCGCGGGCATCGTTGGTTACCATCAACAGCGCCTCTTTTTTGGTGGAAGGAACTACCGCCGCGCCGAGCACCACATCCCCAACCGCGAGTTTGATCCCGCCAACGCCCACCGCCGCCAAGCCCATCGCCCTAACATCCGCCTCGGCAAAGCGTATTGCCATGCCCCGCTCGGTAACCAAAAGCACTTGGTCGCCGTCGCGAACGGCAAGCGCCGCGGTCAACCCATCCCCCGCACCGACCTTAGCCAGCGTGAAAACGCCGCCTGCATCGGGGAGGGCGCTAAATTCGCTCTTTTTGACCATGCCGCCGCGCGAAACGGTGAGCACATAGCCCTCGCGCTTTTCCGCCTCGGCAGGTGCGGGTAAAAGGGCAACCGGAGCGGCAGAAAGGTCGGGCAGAAGGCGCGCAAGCGGCGTCCCCTCGGCGGGGGTTTTGCCCTCAGGGATAGTGTGGACGGGCACAGCGGCGGCTTTCCCATCGGCGAAAACGAGGTAAAGCAAGCCGCGGGTGTTGGCTTGGGCGCGCAAAATCGGCGCGTGCCGCCCACTCAGACGCGGCTCTTTGCCCTCAGGCATGCGGGCAATGTTGCCCTTGGCATCAACCGCCACCCAAACCTGCCGGTCAGGGAGCAGGTCGGAAACGGTAAGGGCTTGTTGGCTATCCGCAACCGTGGCAATGCGCGTGCGGCGCGCATCCGCAAATTTCTCTTTGACCGCCCGCAATTCCTCAGCAATGGCGGCGCGCATTTTCGCCGGGGATTTGAGCAAAGCCCGAAGGCGCTTGATTTCGGCGCGCACGTCTTTGTATTCCGCCTCAAGTTTATGGCGCTCCAACGCTGCCAGACGGCGCAAGGGCATGTCCAAAATCGCCTGCGCCTGCTCGGCGGTGAGTTTGAATTTGCGGCGCAGGTTTTTGTGGGCAGTCTCGGCAGTGCGCGATCTGCGGATGGTGGAAATCACTTCGTCAAGATTTGCGAGAGCCTTGAGCAAGCCTTCCAAAATGTGGGCGCGGCGGGTAAGGCGTGCAAGGTCGTGCTCGCTGCGGCGGCGGACAACTTCCAGCCGATGGTCTAAGTAAACCTTGAGCGCCTGCTTGAGCGAAAGCATCCGCGGCTCGCCGTTCACTAACGCCAGCATGATGATGCTGAAGGTGGTGCGCAATTGGGTGAGTTTGTAGAGCGCGCTCAGCACCTCTTCGGGGGAAGCGCTTTTGGCAATTTCAACCACAACCCTCATGCCGCGCCGGTCGGATTCATCGCGCAGGTCGGCAATTCCCGAAATTTTGCCCTCGCGCACCAACGAAGCAATGCGCTCCAAAAGCGAGGATTTGTTGACCATGTAGGGCAATTCGGTGATGACGAGGAACTGGCGGCCGCGCGTGCCGCTTTCGGTGTGCACCAAGCCCTGTAAAGTGATGCGGCCGCGGCCAGTGCTATAGGCGCTCCGCACCGAGTTTTCGCCTTCCGCTTGCACAATCACGCCGCCGGTTGGGAAATCGGGCGCAGGCACAAAGCGCATTAGGTCGTCAACGCCCACTTTGCCGAGATGCGCCCATTCTTTCAGCATGAAAAGCAAGGCGTCAATCACCTCGCCGAGGTTGTGCGGCGGTATGTTGGTGGACATGCCGACCGCAATGCCGGTCGCGCCGTTCACCAGCAAATTGGGGAAGCCCGCGGGCAACACAACCGGCTCTTGGAGGCTTCCGTCAAAGTTTGGGGCAAAGTCAACGGTGTCCTTTTCAATATCCGCCATCATTTCCAAGGCGATAGGTGCAAGGCGGGCTTCGGTGTAGCGCATTGCGGCTGGCGGGTCGCCGTCAACCGAGCCAAAATTGCCCTGCCCTTCAACCAGCGGGTAGCGCATGGAAAAAGGTTGCGCCATGCGCACCATCGCGTCGTACACGGCTTGGTCGCCGTGCGGGTGGTATTTGCCCAAAACCTCACCGACAATGCGGGCGGATTTTTTAGTCGGGGCAGTCGGGCGCAGCCCCATAGCGTGCATGGCGTAGAGAATGCGGCGCTGGACGGGTTTGAGGCCGTCGCGCGCATCGGGTAGGGCGCGCGCCACAATCACGCTCATGGCGTAATCCAAATACGCCTGCCTCATCTCGGAAGTAATATCAACGGTTTTTACGCGTTCAAGAATTGAATTTGACATGGCAAAACTCGGCTAAATCGGGATAAACCGCTCTTCCAACCCCACGGTCGGCCTACACGGTTGCTGACAAACGGTGTTCAAGCGGTTTTCATCTTACAGGGAAAGGAAACCGGTGTCAAGGAGAAAACAAATGGAACGGCATGTGAACGGACGCAACGGAACACAGTTTCTTGACCGCTCAAGGCTACTCTGGTAAAATCTGCGCCGTTGCCCCCATCGTCTAGTCTGGCCTAGGACACGGGCCTTTCAAGCCCGCGACATGGGTTCAAATCCCATTGGGGGCACTCAAGCCGAGCAATTGCTCGGCTTTTTTTGTTATGAAACTCCCAATGCGGGCAACGGTGTCAATCCAAACAGCGAAAGCGCATTTCGTAAAGCAGCACCCCCGCGGCAACCGCCAAGTTCAGCGAACTACCATGCCCACTCATCGGAATTCGCACCAACAGGTCGCAGGCGGAGCGCTGCCGCTCATCCAAGCCGCGCCGCTCATTTCCCAGCAAAAGCACACTCGGGCATTCATACCGCGCCGAGCGATAATCGGCATCCCCATGCGCCGAAGTGCCCACCAGCAAATAGCCGCGGCCGCGCGCCCAACCCTCAAACTCATTCCAAGAAGCCTGCACAACCGGCACCCAAAACAACGCCCCCATGCTTGAACGCACCGCGGCAGGGCTGTAAGGGTCTGTACCGCCGTCAAGCAACACAAGGGCGTGAGCGCCAACAGCGTCTATGGTGCGCAAAATCGTGCCCACATTACCCGGCGTTTGCGGCGCAACCACGGCAACCACCAGCCTATGCCGCTCAGGGGACAAATCGGCCAGCGAAGTACGCCGCGGGCGCACAACTGCAATCAGGCCTTGGCTGTGCTCACGCGGCGAAATCACGTCCAAGACCTCGGCGCTCACCGCCCAAACGGGAATGCCAGCGGCGCGCGCCTGCGCTACCAGCCCGCGGCCAAACTCGCTGGTCAGCCGCTCGGGCGCCCAAAGCAAAAACTGCACGTCGGCCTTGGCCTCAAGCGCCGAGCCGACATGCCTCAACCCTTCCACCAAAAACAAATTGTGCTCCTTGCGCCCTTTTGAGCGCAAAAGCGACCGCGCCAGCCGTACCTTGGCATTGCGTTTGCTTGTGATCAATTCCATAAACCGTCCCCAAGGTTTTGCATCGGCCTCATTATACCCGCTCCCCTACTGGTATAATGTAGGCATGGATACCAAACAAAAACTGCAACAAGCCTTGAAAGAGGCAATGCGGCAAAAAGACGAACTTCGCAAGCGCACTCTGCGGCTCGCACTTGCCGCTATAAAACTGGCTGAGGTGGAAAAAGGCGCCCCGTTGGACGAAGGCGCCTTGCTTGGCATAATCCAAAAAGAAATCAAAACCCGCCAAGAAATGATAGAAGACGCACGGCGTGCCGGCCGCGAAGACCTTATCACCACTGCTGAGGCCGAAATGGCGGTATTGCGAGAATTCCTCCCCCCGCCGCTGGACGCCGAAGCGCTGGAAAAATTAGCGCAGGAAACAATTGCGGCCGTTGGCGCAAAATCAATGAAAGAAATGGGCAAAGTGATGGCGGCCCTGATGCCCAAAGTCCAAGGGCGCGCCGACGGCAAACAAGTGAGCGCAATAGTGCGCCGTTTGTTGCAAGGGAAGTAATATCGCCGCACAAACAGAAACCACCGTGAACTCTAACGCTGAGTTAGCCGAAGCCCCAAATTCAACAAATAAAAGGGGGAAAGGGATGCGCGCGCTCAATTGGCTAATTCCCATATTGAGCGCTTTGGTCGTCGCGGCCATAATGGCAGGGAGCACCATCAACACCCGCCTTGTGCTCCACGTGGGCGAGGTCGCACCGCGCGACATTTTAGCCCCCTACGATTTCACCTACCAAAGCAAAGTACTCACCGAAAAAAAGCGCGAAGCGGCCGCGCGGGCAGTAGCCAAAATCTATTCCCCGCCCGATGCCGCCATCGCCCGCCGCCAATTGGCGCGCCTCAAAGCCGCTTGCGCATTCATCACCGCCATCCGCGCCGACCCTTACGCCACAACCCGGCAAAAGATGAAAGACCTCACCGCCGTCCAAGGGCTTCACCTTTCAGCGGAAGAAGCGCGCTACCTGCTCACGATTGATTCCAAACGGTGGGAGCAAATCCAAAAAGAAGCCGAGCGCGTGCTGGAAACGATGATGCGCTCGCCAATCCGCGAAGACCAACTGGAGGAAGCCCGTCGCAACATCCCCGCTTTCATTGACCTTTCGCTGAGCGACCGGCAAGCGGAAATTGTGCAACGGCTTGTAGAGGCATTTTTAGCGCCCAACAGCCTTTACAGCGCGGAACTAACCGAAGCGGCAAGAGAGCGAGCGCGGGAATCGGTCAAGCCGGTAAAACGCACATTCCGCCGCGGTGAAACGATAGTGCAGCGCGGGCAAGTGCTCACCGACGCCGATATTGAAGCCCTGCGCGAATACGGTTTGCTCCGCACCACAACCTCGTGGAAACTCTGGCTCGCGCCGATTTTACTTGCGCTGGCTGCGTGGGCGAGCCTATCCCTGTACCTCTCCCTGAGACGCTCCGACCTGTGGAATACCCACCGGCCAACACTTGTGCTGTGCACTGCATTTGCTATCTTTCTGCTCGGCATCAGGCTGACAGTTACCAACGGAACGTTGCTGCCATACTTCTACCCCCTACCTGCTTTTACCTTGACCTTGTTCTTACTGTTTGATGCCGAAATTGCCCTTGCTTTCAGCATACCGCTGATAGGGCTAGGAGTTTACGGCTCGGCAACTGCCTTTGAACTAAGCCTGTACTTTGCCCTTGCCGGCCTGATAGGAATTGCACTACTCGGCAAAAGCCAACGCCTTCATTCTTTCATCATCACAGGAGCAGGAATGACGCTCACTCAAATGGCGGTGCTACTTGCAATCCGCCTCCCTTTGCCAAGCACCGATCTGGGCACAATGGTCGGCCTGTTTGGAAGTTCAGTAGCAAACGGGGCGGCATCCGCTGCGACGGCGCTGGTTCTGCACTACTTGCTGGCACCATACTTGGGCAAAGTTACGGTTTTGCAGTTGTTAGAACTTTCCCGCCCCGACCAGCCATTGTTACAAATGTTGCTTCGTGAGGCACCCGGCACTTACCAACACAGCCTCCAAGTTGCCAATTTGGCCGAGCAAGCCGCCGAAGCAATCGGCGCGGATGCTTTGCTCGCCCGCGTTGGAGCGCTCTACCACGACATCGGCAAAGTTACCCGCCCACACTTCTTCATTGAAAATCACCCACCCGGCTCCACCAGCCCACATGAGGCACTTGACCCGCGCGAAAGCGCCCGCATCATCATCGGCCACGTTTACGAAGGTCTGCGACTTGCTGAAGAATATCATCTACCCAAACGCATCCGCGACTTCATAGCCGAGCATCATGGCACAATGATAACGAGATTCCAATACGCCTTAGCGCTCAAACAAGCCAAAGAAGGCGAAAAGGTTGATCCTGCGGATTTCCGTTACCCCGGCCCAAGGCCGCAGAGCAAAGAAACGGCCATCGTAATGCTCGCAGACGGCTGTGAGGCGCGCGCCCGCGCCGAGCACCCCAAAAACGATGCCGAATTACATGCCTTGGTGCACGATACAATTGAGGATCGCGTCAAGCAAGGCCAATTGACCGACAGCGGCCTCACCCTGCGCGACCTAATCACAATTGAAGATGTGCTGGTTTCTGCCCTACGAAGCCTTTATCACCCGCGCATAAAATACCCTTCTTTCAAACAAGAACAAAAGACAATCCCACTTTCGGCACTACAGCCCGCCCAAGACGAGGGAGAGAATGAGGCAAATTCACATTAGCGTAGCCGAAGCGTTCGCCAATGCCGTTGACGCCGACAAGTTGAAGGCCGCGGCGCTGGCGGCTTTGGAGCACCAAAACGCCCCCAAAAACGCCGAAATGAGCCTTATAATCACCGACGACGCAGAAGTGCGCGCCCTCAACGCCCGCTACCGCGGCGTAGATGCGCCGACCGACGTGCTTTCATTTGCTGACGACACGCCAATCCCCGAAACCGGCTCGGTTTACCTCGGCGATGTGGTAATTTCCTACCCTGCCGCCAAAACCCAAGCGGCAAACGGTGGGCATCCGGTGGATTGGGAACTCTGCCTGCTGACAGTGCACGGTGTTTTACACCTGCTTGGGCACGACCACGCGGAGGCCTCCGAAAAAGAACGCATGTGGTCGGCACAAAGCGAAATTTTGCGCTCACTCGGATGCCCGCTATCCCCGCCATAATCCTCACCCATGCTCCGTCTCATCCGTTCCTTTGGCTATGCCTTCAGCGGCATGGTGTATCTGGTCAAAAGCCAGCCGAACGCGCGGATTCACGCGGCGGCAACGCTTGTAGCGCTCGGCTTAGGCGCTTGGCTCGGCTTAGATGCTTGCCGTTGGGCGGTTCTCACGATCACGATTGCGCTTGTGTGGAGCATGGAAGCGCTCAACACCGCTGTTGAAGACACATTGGATTTAACCTATCCAGACGATGACCCGCTGGCGAAGTCCGCAAAAGATGTTGCCGCGGCGGGTGTGCTATTCGCGGCGCTCGGAGCGGCTGCAGTGGGCGTGTGGCTGCTCCTTCTGCCATTCCTTCGGCGCATAGGCTTCGGAGGATGAAAATGGAGGAAGATTTGGTGAAATACGAAGCGGCGGGAGCGGTGGTCGTCCACGATGGGCTTGTGCTGGTGCTGGAGCGGCCATCACGGCAAGAAATCCGCCTGCCGAAAGGGCACACCGAAGCCGATGAAGATTACCTTCAAACCGCCCTGCGCGAAACGGCAGAGGAAAGCGGCTTTGCAAACCTAAAATTCATCGCCCCGCTGGGGGCTCAAATGGTAAAGTTTGCCTACAAAGGCAAACAATACGAACGGCTTGAGCGGTATTTTTTGTTGGAACGTCGGGGCAGTTTAGAACCCGATTCTCTGCCCGAAAAGCAGTTCAAGCCGCGCTGGGTGAAATGGGAGGAGGCTGAGACCTTGCTCACATTTGAGCCCGAGCGCGAATGGGTGCGCCGCGCGCGGCAGATGTGGAAAAGTTTGAAGGAATGACAAAGTTTTTATCCACCGATTGAGAGAAAAAACCACAGAAAACACAGAAATTTGCAGAGAACACAGAAAAAAATCTATGCCAATTTGTGTAATCTGTGGTTTTCATCCACCGATTGACACAGATTTACACCGATTAGATTTGGGGTAAACCGCAGATTTCGCAGATTACGCAGAACAATCTGTGCTAATCTGTGTAATCTGTGGTTTTTCTCTCTGCGCCTCTGCTTCCTCTGCGTCTTTGCGTTTCCCTTGGCGTCCTTAGCCTTTTTATCCTCCTCTGTGCTACTCTGTGTAATCTGTGGTTTTTGACCTTGGCATTACCCCACCTTGGAGGCTCGCATGTCTCTCTCTTTTCGCTTTGGAACGGTAGGCTCACCAAAAAGCACCCCTAAAAAGCCCGGTGGAAGCGTGGGAGCGGTGTTACGCATTGCCGAACTGGGCTTGAATGCGCTGGAATTGGGCTGGGTGCGCGCCGTGCGCGTCAGCGAGAAAACCTGTGCGGCAATCAAACAAACCGCGGCCGAAAACGACGTCGCGCTGAGCGTGCACGCCCCCTATTTCATCAACCTAAACGCCAACGAAACTGAATGGCCAAAGTCGCGTAAGCGCCTTGCCGACGCGGCCTACTACGGCTACCTCGCCGGAGCAACCGACATCGTCTTCCACCCGGGCTCGTATTTTGGCCGCCCGCCGGAGGAAGTGCTGAAAGTGATGGCGCCGCGCCTTGAAAAACTCGTTGCCGAACTCGCCGAAAACGGGGTAGAAGTTACCCTGCGCCCCGAAACTATGGGCAAAGGCTCGGTTTTCGGCTCACTGGAAGACACCCTTGCCCTCAGCAAAGCCGTCCCCGGCGTTGAGCCCTGCTTAGATTTTGCCCACCTGCACGCTCGCCCCGGCGATGGAAGCATGAATTCATACGACGAATGGGCAAGGGCGTTAGAAACATATGCCAAAGCCCTTGGTGACGATGCCCTAAGGAGACTGCACATTCACCTTTCCGGCATCGCCTACGGTGCAAAGGGCGAGCGCAACCACTTGCCAATCTCCGAAGCAGATTTGGATGTAAAGGCCATCTTTCGCGCCCTTGCCGACTTCCATGCCGCGGGCCGAATCATGTGCGAAAGCCCGATTCTGGAAGAAGACGCCCTTTTGCTAAAACAAATGTGGCAAGAAGTTAGCGGCGAGGAGTGAAGTTCGTTACGTCGTTGCGTCGTTACGTCGTTGCGTCGTGGGGCATTGTGTCGGGTAGGCCTCAGAGAAGTCAATCTAACAAGCCCCCCTTGCACGGCTACAACAAGAACCAAGGAGGAAAAACATGCCCGTAAAACATGCCGACGAAATACCCGCTCAGCCCGTATCTGCCGGTAAAGACACCTTTATCCAAATCCTAATCTCCCCTGATGAGGCCCCCCATTTCGCCATGCGGCGCTTCACCATGAAGCCGGGCGGAGGAATGCCGCGCCACACCAACGCAGTTGAACACGAACAGTACGTGCTACAGGGCAACGCCCGCATAGGCATAGGCGATGAAGTATTTGAAGTGCACGCCGGAGACGTGGTCTTCATCCCTGCAGGGGTGCCGCATTGGTACAGCAACATAGGTGATGAGGACTTTGTCTTCCTTTGTTTGGTGCCAAACCTGCCAGATGAAATCAAAATCTTGGAATAAAAGCACTGTTGGCATCAACCTTGCACAGCATGAAATTGCCCATCAAACAGTGAAAAGGCAACACATAAAGCGATAAAATTTGCCTTTTCAGCGAGGTTGGGCTACAATCAATATATGTTCAATGCTCTGCGCAGTGATTCATTGAAAGTAAGGAGAGGTAGACATGGAAGACACAACCATGCGTAACGACATTTCACAAAAGAAAAACTTGATCGGCCTTGCAGTATCGTTTTTTGTTGGGCTGGTAATCGGCTTAGTAGTGCTGGGCTGGTGGCTCTGGCCGGTACATTGGATTAACGCCGCGCCGCAACACCTCCGCCAAGATTACAAGCAAGATTATCTTGTAATGGCGATAGAAGCCTACGCTCAAACCCACGATGCCGCCGCCGCCCAACGGCGCTTTGAAGCGCTCGGGCCTGATGCCGAGCCTTTGCTTGCCACCCTGAAGAAGTATCCGCCCAAAGGCATAACCCCGCAAGAAATCAAAGCCTTTGAATCTGCCGTAAAAACTCAAAGCACGGCCAAACCTTCGGCAACCAGCGCTGCAGGCAAAAAACCTATCCCCACGAAGCCGCCTGTAAGCGGGCACAAAAAAGGCTCTTCAATGCAAGTAATATTGCTCCTTTGCGGGGTGGGCGTGCTGGTGCTTGTGGCCGTTGCAATTGGATTCTACCTATTGAAGCACAAAACCCCCAAAGAACCAGCAACAGCCGCTCAGCGCGCAGAGGCATTGCGCTCAGCCGCTAAGCCGACTGATTTCTCCGAAGAAGGGCTGGAAGACCCAATTGCCCAAATCATGACCACCTACGTGCACGGGGACGACCTTTACGACGATTCCCACAGCATAGATGCGCCAAACGGTGACTTCCTCGGCGAATGCGGCGTTAGCATAGCCGATACCGTAGGGTTCGGCGAGCCCAAAAAAGCAACGGCTTTGGAAGTATGGCTCTTTGACAAAAATGACGTCCAAACCGTTACTAAAGTTTTGATGACCGAAAAGGCTTTCAACGACCCTGCAACCCAGCAAAGGCTCGCGGCCAAGGGCGACCCGATCATGGCAGAGCCAGATGGCAGGTTTGTCATGGAAACCGAGCACTTGCGCATGGTTGTCCGCGTCAACGATATGGCCTACGGGGAAGACGAAAGCGGAAATCAATACTTTGAGCGCGTAACCCTTGAACTATCGGTTTGGCCTAAGGAAAACGAACAAACGGCATAACAACGCCCCCTCCCCCAAACGATGCGAAAGCGCCGCGGCACACCACCCGCCCGGCGCTTTCGCCGCTTTAGCGCCCAGTGAAGTAATGAATCAGGGCAAGATGGAGGTGTGGAATGCCCACAAATCCCAACCATCACGTGGCAGTAATTGGCGCCGGCCCAGCAGGGATTTTTGCCGCGCGCGCTTTAGCAAAAGCAGGTGTTGAAGTAGCCCTGCTCAATCAGCACATCCGCCCCGGTGGGTTAGCCGAGTACGGCATTTACCACCGCAAACACAGGCTAAAAGCCGGCCTCAGGAAGCAATTCATCAAAGCATTGGAGCATCCCGCGATTCACTACTTCGGCAACGTCGCCGTGGGAGAAGGAAAGGATATTTCGCTGGAACACCTGCAAGCGATGGGCTTTGATGCCCTGCTGGTAACAACGGGCTCACAAAGCCCCCGCCGCATAGGCATCCCAAACGAATACGCCAAGGGCGCCTACCACGCGTCGGAAATCTATTACTACTACAACGGGTTACCGCTTTACAGCCAACAAGCCCCCGAAATCGGCGATCGCGTTTTGCTTATTGGCATCGGCAATGTGATGGTGGATATTGCAACCTACCTCGTTACCGAGCGCAAGGTGAAAAGCGTAACCGCCGTGGCGCGCTGCGGCCCGTGCGAGATAAAGTTCGCCAAAAAGGAGTTTATGCGCATTGCGGCAAATTTGGACGTGGATGATTTTGAGGAAGAGACCAAACGCATAGCCAAACGGTTACAAGAAGTCGGTGAAAACCTTGAAGGCTCGCGGGCTTTCATCCTCAGCGCCTACCACCATGCTGAGCCCACAGGCTCGCCCACGCGCTTCACCTTCCGCTTCCTCTCGCTGCCCTACGAAGTGCTCACTAATGTGGAAGGGCGAGTAAAAGGCCTAAAAGTGGAAGACACCTACCTTGTATTCACCGTTGGCAAGCGCCCCATTCCCTACGGACTGGGGACGTTCCGCACGCTGGAAGCCGACACGATCATCTACTGCGTAGGCACCAAAGCCGACCCCAGCATAGGCCTGCCCGTTTGGCGCGACTCGTTTGCCACAGCCCCACGCCCACGCTACCCCGTCCACCACACCTCATACGAAGCATACAACCCGCAAGAAATGCGGTTCATTGAAGGGATATTCCTCGCAGGCTGGGCGCGGCGCGCCAACTTCGGCTTGGTCGGCGCGGTGCGAAAAGATGGCGAATTGGCGGCAGAGGCTGTCTTGCATTACCTTGCAGAGAAGGAAACCGCCAACGCCCCCTCGCCGCTCGGAGCGCTCGGTGAGCACCTCAAGAACCTCGGTAAGCCCATAGCCGACAAAGCCGCGTGGCACCGGCTGTTAGAAGTGGAAGCGCGCGAGGCCGAAAAGCGCGGCACCACCGGCTTCCGTTTCACAACCAACGAAGAAATGCTCAAAGCAGCAGGGTTGGCGTAAAAGATTACTCCCCCGTTTTAGGGCACGAAATTCACCCGATTGACAAAACCGCTCGTCTTCTCGCACAGGGGACGCAGAGAACACAAAAAACTCTGTGCCCCCTGTGCTCTCCGTACAAAAGCATAAAAAAGAGCCACAAAGCAAGATTTGTCAGCCGCTCGCACACAAACTTGCTATTTCCTCATCGGCAACAACGCCTTCCCCCAAGACACACTCAGCACCGTAGCGCGCTAAGCGTTTTAGCATTATTTTGACCGCCTCGGGGTGGTTATCCACCAGCAAAAAGCGCCGACCGTGCTTCGCGGCGGCTTCGCCCAATGTACCGCTTCCGGCAAAGAAATCCAACAACAGGTCGTCGGGGTTAGAATGCACTTTCACAATGCGCTCCAGCACGCCCAGCGGCTTTTGGGTTGGGTAGCCGGTGCGCTCCTTGCCGTTGGGGCTAACAATGGTGTGCCACCAAACATCGGTGGGGGTTTTGCCGCGCGCCGCCTTTTCTTTCCCAACCAGCCCCGGCGCCATGTAAGGGATCCGGTCCATCGCCTCATAGTTGAAGGTGTAATGCGCCGGGTCTTTGGCATACCAAAGGATGTTATCGTGCTTGGGCGGCCAGCGCTTTTTGGTGCGCGCTCCGTAATCGTATGCCCAAATGATTTCGTTCATAAACGAGGCGCGCCCAAAAATCCCATCCAACAGCACTTTGCAGTAGTGGACTTCGCGGTAGTCAATGTGCAAAAAGAAACTACCGGTGGGCTTCAGAATGCGGTAAGCCTCAACGAGGCGCGGCTCCAAAAAAGCGATGAAATCGTCGTACCTATCCTCAAAAGCAAGGCTCCCGAGGCGAACCGTGCGGTAGCGCTTGCCCTGAAAGCCAACGCGATCGCCGTTTTCATCGCGCACGGTGCGCAGACGATCGCGCTTTTGTCGCTTCCCGGTGTTGAAAGGCGGGTCAATGTAAATTAGGTCAATGCTCTCATCGGGAATTTGCCGCAAAACGGGCAGGTTATCGCCAAAAACTATCTTATTGCCGGAAAGCAAATTGTGGGACATGGGGGGCGTTAGGTCGTTAGGTCGTTACGTCGTTAGGTCGTTTTAGGTCGTTACGTCGTTGGGGCGTTGGGGCGTTGGGGCGTTAGGTCGTTGCGTCGTTGGGTCGTTGGGGCGTTAGGTCGTTGCGTCGTAGTGGAGCAAAAGCGCAAACCACAGAGAACACAGAAATTTTTCTTTGCGCTCTCTGCGTGTCTCTGCGTCTCTGCGTTACCTTCTTGGCGTCCTTTGTGTCCTTGGCGTTGCTTATCCACCGATTGACACAGATTTACACCGATTGAAGGAGAAAACCACAGAGGACACAGAAATCTACAGAAAACACAGAAATTTTTTTCTTGGCGTCCTCTGTGTCCTTGGCGCCCTTGGCGCTACTATCCACCGATTGACACAGATTTGCACCGATTGGATGATTGAAACCGCAGATTTCGCAGATTCTGCAAAAAATCTGTGCCAATCTGTGTAATCTGTGGTTTTTATCCACTGATTGACACAGATTTGCACCGATTTGATTTTTGAAACCGCAGATTTCGCAGATTCCGCAGAAAAAAAATCTGCGCTAATCTGTGGCTTTTTCTCTGCGCCTCTCTGCGTCTCTCTGCACCTCTCTGCGTCTCTCTGCGTCTCTCTGCGTCTCTGTTTCCTCTGCGTCTCTGCGTTACCCTTGGCACCCTTGGCGTTATTATCCACCGGCTATTCGTAGGAAATCTCCAGAATTTTCATTTTGATAGTGCCACCCGGGGCTTCAAATGAGATTTCATCGCCCACAGTGCGCCCAAGCAGGGCTCTGCCGAGCGGCGATTCGTGGGAAATGTGACCGGTGCGCGGGTTCGCCTCCGCCGGGCCAACAATGCGGTAAACCTCAGGTGGATAGTTGCCTTCCTGCACTTTCACCGTAGCGCCGACTTCAACCCTTTCCTTGTGGCCATTGTTTTCAATTATGGTCGCTTTGCGGAGCAAGGCTTCAATTTCCTGAATCCGTCCCTCCAAAAAACCTTGCTCTTCCTTTGCGGCTATGTAATCGGCATTTTCGGACAAATCGCCCATCTGAATGGCTTCGCGCAGGCGCTTAGCCAGTTCTGCCCGTTTGGTAGTTTTGAGAAACTCTAATTCCTCCCGAAGGCGTTTAGCACCCTCGGGCGTCAGATAGTGCTGACGTTCTGCCATAAAACTTGCCTCCTAAAAACTTTGCTTAGAGCCTATCCGAAAATTCCTTGTAGGTGTGTCACTGCGAGGCGGCGGAGCCGCCTAAGCAGTCTCCTGACCAGCAAAAGGGGGATTGCTTCGCCCCTACAGGGCTCGCAATGACACCGCCACGATATTTTTCGGATAGATTCTTAGTGCAAAGCGCTATTTTACCACCGTCACGGGCGGGTTCGGGGCTCAAACAGTTTTTGGTATTCCTCAATTGCGAAGCGGTCGGTCATGCCTGCGATGTAATCGCCTACGGCGCGCTCAAGCCCCCGTTCCTCAATCCAGCCCCTGATGTGCGGGGGAAGGACTTTTGGCTCGCGCGTGTAGGCTTTGAACAAAGCCGTGATGATTTCCTCGGCTTTCATTGCCATTCTGACCACGCGGTAGTGGTTATAAAGGTTGTGGAAAAGGAAGTCTTTGAGTTCACGGTTGCGACGCGTCATCGGCTCGCTAAAGCCAACGACATTGTAAGGCAAACGTTGCAGTTCCTCAACCGACTGCACTCCGCTTTGGCGCAAAGTGTCGGCAGTGGTGTGTACCACATCGGTAACTTCCAAGCCGATTAATTTGCGGATAACGCGGTGGCGAGTCAATTCATCAAACTCGCCGGTCTTCCATCCGATGTTTTCACGGATAACCTCCCACAATTCCAAACCCGAAAGCATACGCGGCGTAATTAGCCCCGAGCGCAAGCCATCGTCAAGGTCGTGGGCGGTATAGGCTAATTCATCAGCAACGTTAGCAATTTGCGCCTCCAGATGACCGCGCAGTTCAGGGTTGTAGCCAGCCGCGTCCGAAACGTCGTACTCGGTTTCGTGCTTGACAATGCCCTCGCGCACTTCCCAAGTGAGATTTAGCCCCGGGAAATCCGGGTAGCGGCGCTCCAATTCCGTCACAATGCGGAAGGATTGGTGGTTGTGGTTGAAACCGCCGTGGTCTTTGAGCAAATTGTTGAGCACACCCTCGCCCGCGTGCCCAAAAGGCGGATGGCCGAGGTCATGCGCCAAGCAAATCGCCTCAACCAAATCCTCGTTAGCGCCGAGGGCGCGCGCTATCGTCCGCCCAATTTGGGCAACTTCAAGGGTGTGAGTCAGGCGCGTGCGGTAGTAGTCGCCTTCGTAGTTGATGAACACCTGCGTTTTGTATTCCAACCGGCGGAAAGCAGTGGTGTGCAAAATGCGGTCGCGGTCGCGCTGAAAAGCAGTGCGGTATTCCGATTCGTCCTCCGGATACGCGCGCCCCTTAGTGAACTTGCTCTTGCAGGCATAAGGGGCAAGCGCCTGCGCCTCCAAATCTTCCAATTTCTCACGGGTGAAAAGCATCGCATCCTCCTCAGTCGGCAGGGGAAACTGCGGGCTCACCTTCACTAAAATTTTGGCCAACCAACTGGTTGTAAGCCGAAACCCATCCTCCCTGCGTGTAGATTACCAAAGCCGCAGATATGAGCCACGCGAAAATTATAAATACGGCCAACGCCAACAAGCCGCCAATTCCCAAGGTGAGCCGAGTTGTGGACGATAAATCCCGCGCCAAAACCGAAGCAAAAATGGCGGCGAAACTGCCAATTCCAAACACGAGGCCGGGCAAAAGCAGCAGCAGACCAATAACGAAACGCACAGCCTCCAAAAGCAACCCCGCGAGCACCCATTTCCAAAAATGCGCTTTGTAAAGTTGCCAACCGCGTTCCAAAGCATTGAACACTTTGCGGCCTTCAAGCACCAACGCCAGCAAAGAGACCTCTAAAAGTATGGACAACAGCCATATCAGAATAAAGAAGATACCCACAATCGGCATCAGGCACAAGAGAACTGCGAGCAATCTACCATTAGCACCGATAAAAAGAACGCTGTAAGGTAACATAAGGAAAATAAACAGCACCATAAATATTACAAACCAGACCACCGAAAAGCCAACCATGCGCCAGAAATAAGGCTTAGCGGCGGCGTAAACCTCGCCTACAGACAGCGGCCGTCCGCCTGTTTCCATATCCTTTTGTATGCCAAGCACAACCGCAGGCATGCCGAGGCTGTGCGCGGCAAGGGCTATCAACGCTCCAATCAACACAACCAGCGCCACCGCTACTGCAGCCAAAATTAGCCCCGCCGTCGCATGTGGCACATGTGGCACATGATTTTGCCCCATCAGAGGCCACGGTTGGGCAAGAGGCTGGTTATACGGGGAGAGCATACCCTTACCAAACGGGAAAGGAGAAACAGTACCATGTGTTGGCGCAAAATGCCTAAACGATGGCAAGCGAAAATGCCGATACCCCATTCCGCCGCCCAACGCGGCGAGCAAACCAAAAGGCCAAAGCGCCTTTTGCCGCCATAGCACCTTAGCACCACGCGTCAAAACATCTTGGTAATCCATATTGCCCTCCAAATCCGAAACAGAGAGTAAGCCTTTCTCATTATACAGCAATCTCAAACAAAGGCCAAAAACCAAAATTTTAGACTCTATCCGACGAAAAATATCGTGATGGTGTCATTGCCTCGTGCCTATAACACCTTTCTGTGTTTTCTGGGGTATTTCTGTGCTTTCTATGGTTCTCCGGCAGCAGTTGAAACTGCCCCCACTGCCTCCGAAGTCGCCCTACGGCGACTTGCCGCCTTCCAGAGCAACGCCGAAGCAATCTCCCGCTCACCGAAGAGGGGATTGCTTCGCCCCTTCGGGGCTCGCAATGACACGCAAAGGACATTGCCTCGTGCCTACGCCTTTCTGTGTTTTCTGGGGTTATTCCTGTGCTTTCTGTGGTTCTCCGGCGGCGGTTGAAACTGCACCCACTGGCTGCGAAGTCGCCCTACGGCGACTTTTTAGGAAAAGCAAGTCCCAAGATGGCATACTGCACTCACGCTCGCGTAGGTAATTACCATTAGGCAAACAAGCAACGCCACAAAGCGGGAACAATTCCTCGGTTCAGGGCGTCTAAAGCCCACCACAAAAACTGCACCCAAAGGAGCAAAAAAAAATGAAGAGAACTCTTTGGTACATGAGCATCATCTTAGCCGCGATTTTGCTGGTGGGTTGTGGCAAAGCCGGTAAAGTAGGAGGAGAAGGGAGTTTGCCCCCAGCGCCCAAAGCAATGGACGAAAGGGCGCTATTGGTGCCCGCGCGCCCTGCCGAAAGCGACGGAAGTTTCCCAAGCGAGCCGGTGGCGCTTTCCAACGAAAGCGGCGACGAAGATAGCACTGCGCTGGCCGAAAACCCCAACCGCATGATTGTGCGCACAGCGCAATTGGAACTCAGCGTCAAAAACCCTGAAGCCGCAGCCGATTCCATAAGCGCCCTTGCCGTAAAAATGGGCGGTTTCGTAGCCTCTACCAATTTGCGCACCGAAGCCGAAGAAAGCGGCGCAACCACTTACGGGTCAATCACTATCCGCGTGCCTGCGCAGAAATACGACGCAACAATCCAGCAACTACGAAAGATGGGGAAAGTGCTGTCGTATTCTTCACAAAGCAAAGATGTGAGCAAAGAATACATTGACCTAAACGCCCGCCTTCGCAACCTGCAAGCGGCTGAAAAACGCTTGCAACAAATCATGGCGCAAGCCAAGACCACAAAAGACGTGCTCTCGGTTTACCGTGAACTCAACCAAGTCCAAGGCCAAATTGAGCAACTCAAGGGCAGGATAGAATACTTGAAACATGCTGCCGCCCTCGCCACGATCACCATCCAATTAGAGCAAGAAAGCACTACAAAAGTATCGGTCGGCAAATGGAATGTGGGCGCTCAAGCGGCAAAAGCCGTAGAATTCCTTATCAAAACTTTCAAGATGCTGATCACGTTGTTGATATGGCTGGTGATTTACTTCCTGCCGATCGCCGTAGTGCTCTACATTGTGATAGGTATTCCCATTAAACTGATTGTGCGGCGCGTGAAACGAAGCCTCAACGCCGAAAAAGCGAAAAGCGAACAAACTCCTACCACAGCAAAATGACGCCCCCAAACGCAAAACTCCCCGCAAATGCGGGGAGTTTTTGTGGGCGCGAAGGGACTTGAACCCCTGACCTCATCAATGTGAGTGATGCGCTCTAACCAACTGAGCTACGCGCCCATCAGCGCCGCTGATTATAGCAAAGCATACAACGCTTGGCAAGGATTTGAAGGAAGATAATTTCACACTCTCCCTTCCGAAAATTTCAGGGCGGCTCATCTGAGCCGCCCTGTTTGCGTCAGGTTAGGTTTAGTATTCGGGCATCGGCGGGGTAGCCGGTTTTTCTTCTGGGATCTCGGTGATGAGCGCCTCAGTGGTGAGGATCATACCGGCAATGGAAGCGGCGTTCTCAAGCGCACCGCGGGTCACTTTGGTCGGGTCAATCACGCCCGCCTTTATCATGTCCTCATAGCGATTGCTGAGAACATTGTAGCCGACGTGCGGGTTCTTTTCTTCTTCCTGCTTGCGGCGGACGTTGTCAACCACGACCGCGCCGTCCAAACCCGCGTTCTCGGCAATCAAGCGCATGGGCACCGAGAGGGCTTTGCGGACGATGTTGACGCCCATCTGCTCATCTTCGTGCTCCATCTTGATATCGTCAAGGGCGCTGATGGCGTTCAACAAGGCTACGCCGCCGCCCGGGACGATGCCCTCTTCCACAGCCGCGCGGGTCGCGGAAACGGCGTCTTCAACGCGGTGCTTCTTTTCCTTCAATTCAGTCTCGGTCGCCGCACCAACGCGGATGATAGCCACGCCGCCAGCCAATTTCGCCAAGCGCTCTTGCAGTTTCTCGCGGTCGTAATCGCTGGTCGCCATCTCAATTTCGCGGCGGATCTGCTCAATGCGGGCTTCAATCTTCTTCGGGTCGCCTTTGCCGCCAACAATGGTGGTCTCTTCCTTGGTAGCAACCACCTTCTCGGCGCGGCCAAGGTCTTCAATCGTGGCGCTTTCCAGTTTGCGGCCGGTTTCCTCGGAAATCACGGTCGCGCCGGTCAGGATGGCAATATCCTGAAGCATAGCCTTGCGGCGTTCACCAAAGCCCGGAGCCTTCACCGCGAGCACATTCAGCATACCGCGGAGTTTGTTGAGCACCAGCGTAGCCAGCGCTTCGCCGTCAACGTCCTCGGCGATGATGACCAAGTCGCGCTTGCCGCGCTGCACCAGTTTCTCAAGGATGGGCACAATATCCTGCGCGGCGGAGATCTTCTTGTCGTGCAACAGGATGTAGGGGTTTTCTACCACCGCTTCCATGTGCTCAGGATCGGTGATGAAATAGGGCGAGATGTAGCCGCGGTCAAACTGCATACCCTCAACGTACTCGGTCTCAAATTCCATGCCTTTGGACTCTTCAACGGTGATAACGCCGTCGTTGCCGACCTTGTCGAACACCTCGGCAATCAACTCGCCGATTTGCTTATCCTGAGCCGAGATGGAAGCCACATGTGCCATTTCCTCTTTGGTGGAAATTTCAATGGCTTCATCGCTGATTTTCTTGGCGACTGCTTTGGCAGCAGCCTCAATGCCGCGCTTGAGGAGCATGGCGTTGGCGCCCGCAGCGAGAGCCTTCATGCCCTCGGTGACGATTGCGTGAGCCAAAACGGTGGAAGTGGTGGTGCCGTCGCCGGCAATGTCGTTGGTCTTGGTCGCCGCCTCTTTCAGCAATTGGGCGCCCATGTTTTCAAGCGGGTCTTCCAGTTCAATCTCTTTTGCTACCGAAACGCCATCGTGGGTGATGGAAGGGGAACCGAACTTGCGATCCAGAGCAACATTCCGCCCTTTGGGGCCCAAAGTAGTGGCTACTGCGCGGGCCAGAGTATCAACTCCGCGCTGGAGTTTCTGACGTGCTTCATCGCCAAAAACGATTTGCTTCGCGGTCATGGTCTCACTCCTTGCTGTGGGATTTTTTAGGTCGGTAAGACCTCTTTTTGGCTCAAAGCCTTAGCACTCCATGCGATTGAGTGCTAATTTGCGCTTTTATCTTACCCGCCTTTGCGCCGCAAGTCAACCCCAAGGTGAGATTTTCTAACAAAACTCTGATACAAGCGAGCAGGCAACGTGCCGCGCTGGTTCAATTGCCCCCTTAGGCACTCAATAATCACGCCTGAGCAATATGGAGACCAATTCACGCAAAGCCCGCCCAGCCTCCCCCTTAGGGGCAGCGCTATCAAGCGCGGCCAGCGCCTGATTGGTCAAATCGGCGGTGACGGCCTCGGTGTAGGCACGCGCCCCATCCTCTTCCAAGGCCGCGGCCAGCAGAGGCACAACCTCGGGGGCGCGCGGCTCGCCCGCCCTCCACATTTGGGCAAAACGTCCAGCCCTTTCCAAGCCATAAATCACTGGCAAAGTTTTCTTTCGTTCCATCAAATCACCGGTGGTAGATTTGCCCGTAAGCGCCGAATCCCCCCAAATGCCGAGATAGTCGTCCCAAGCCTGAAAGGCCAGCCCAAGCATACGGCCAAACTCGTGGTAGGCGCGGCGCTCGGGGTCTGAAACCCCTGCCAGCAAAGCGCCCAGTTCAGTGCAGGCGGCAATAAGGGCAGCAGTTTTGCCTTCTACCATGTTCCAGTATTCCTCAACGCTCACCTCGGCGCGGTCTTCAAAAAGCATATCCAAATGTTGCCCTTGGGTGAGCCGCAGGGAGGTTTGATGCAAAATCCGAGAAGCCTGCAAAGTGAGTTCGGCGCTCACCGGCGGGTGCAGTTCTAACATTGCTATTTGGGCAAGGGCAAACATTGCATCGCCGGCGTTCAAAGCCTGCGGCAAGCCCCACTTTTTCCAAACCGTAGGCCTGCCGCGGCGCAGATCGCCGTTATCCTCAATGTCATCATGAATTAGGGAAAAATTGTGCAAAAGTTCTACCGCCGCGGCCGCGGGGACTGCGTGCTCCCATTTGCCACCCGCGGCGGCAGTGCTGAGCAAAACCAGCAAAGGGCGTATGCGCTTGCCGCGCGCCTTCTCGCCAGCGCCCTCGCCTGCCCAGCCGAGGTGGTAGGCCAGCATTTCTTGCAATTGGCGGTAATCTTCACCGCCCACCCATTCCACAATGGCCTGCATAGATTGTTCCACTGCGGGGAGCATCACACGCCGGTAATCCGCTAACGCCATATTTTCCTCACTAAAGCCATTCCACGAAAAGCGGCATTAAAAACAAACAACGAACACGGCTCTCATGCGCTCAATCCTTCACCATTTTGGTGTGGCGGAGCGCTTGCAAGTCGGCCGCGCCAACGGCGAACATGGCTATACGAAGTTGCTGGATAATCAGCCACGCAGTTTCAAACACCGCACTTTCCGATTCGGCTGCCGCCTTGAGAAAACGCCTTGCCATGCCAACCAGCGTAGCCCCCAACGCAATTGACTTGGCCGCATCTATGCCATCCCGAATGCCGCCCGAAGCAAAAACCAGCACCTGTGGAGCCGCCTCGCGCACATAGCGAATTGACTCCGCCGTAGGTATGCCCCAATTTACAAAAGCGGCGGCGAGTTCGCGCGCAAGAGGGGTTGGTGCGCGATACATTTCCACCTGACTCCACGAAGTGCCGCCCGCGCCGGCCACGTCAATCGCAGCAACCCCGGCTTCAGCAAGCAAACGCGCCGTGCGCTCCGAAATGCCCCACCCCACCTCTTTCACCACCACCGGCACCTCAAGCGCCCGGCAAACTGTTTCAATCTTGTTCAACAAGCCGCCAAAGCGTGTATCACCTTCGGGCTGCAGGGCTTCTTGCAGGGGATTGAGGTGAAGGATAAGCCCATCGGCCTCTATCATTTCCACGGCACGGCGGCAGTCATCCACCGAATAACCGTAATTCAACTGCACAGCCCCAATGTTAGCAAACAAAAGCACATCCGGCGCATAACGCCGCACTTGAAATGTGGAAGCCAGTTCCGGATGTTCAAGCGCCGCTCGCTGAGAACCAACCCCCATCGCTATGCCAAACTCCTGAGCGGCAGCGGCCAAACGCCTGTTGATGAGCGATGCTTGCTCCGTCCCACCGGTCATGGAAGAAATGAGAAAAGGAGCGCGCAATTCCCGCCCAAAGAGTTCCAAATCTGTGCGGACATCTTTGAGGTCAATTTCGGGCAGCGCCTCGTGGATGAAGCGGTACTTTTCCAGCCCATTGCTCAGAGCCGAAAGCACCTCTTCCTCCAAATTGATGCGAATATGGTCTGCTTTGCGGGAACCGATTTGCGTAACCTTTTTCATGGCTTGGTGTTTCCTGCTGTGAGTATCTTACCAGTCACCCGTAGGTGTGTCAACCACGCTTGACACATCCCCATAGCGGGTTACAATTAGCACTACACTTTCTTTAGGAGGCAAACATGGCGGACGATAAAATTTTCGCCGAAGTTCGCGACATCATCGTAGATTTGCTGGGCGTTGACCCCGAAAAAGTAACCCCCGAAGCGAGTTTCCGCGACGACCTTGAGGCCGATTCGTTGGATCTGGTGGAATTGATAATGGCGTTTGAAGACAAATTCGGCGCCGAAATTCCCGATGAAGACGCCCAAAGCATTACAACTGTGGGCGAAGCAGTGGAATACATCAAGGCGCGCCTCTAAATCAACACCCACCCAATCGGGGGAAACGTAAACACTCTGAACAAAACCCAGACGGCAAATGGCGGGACCACGGGCAAACGGTGCTTCGCGGGTCCCGCTTTAGCCGTTTGAGAACAAACGCTCGTCACTAACGAGAATTACGCGGTTCTCCTTCCTCATGTCACAGCAAGGCAGTCGGAGACCGCTTTGGCGGTCTCCCCCACCGTCTGGGGGATGGCTTCGCCGCCTACGGCGGTTCGCCATGACATGAAAACGAGCGCTTCTACGAGCGGCTGTGTAAGTCCTATCACTAAAGCGGGCTTGTGGAGAAAAGATGAGGCGATGGGTCGCCTACCTGAAAATTTTGGTGCTCGGTGTAGCGGCATTAAGCGCATGCGCAACCGGCGCTACGCCAAAAAGCGGCTCTGAAACCGAGGCGCTAACGGCAGAGGTGGTCGCCAGCACCCCCACCCTAACAGCAACGCCGGTGAAAGGCATGCCTGCCGACGTGCCGCTCCATCCCAAGGCCTACGCGGTGCAGGTAATGCGTCCGGGCGCTTTGGTAGTCTATCGCGTTGACGAGTCATTGGAAGAAGTGATGCGCTTTTATGTTTCCTCGCTGCCGCTCTACGGCTGGCAGCAACCGTCGCCCAGCGATGCCGTGGTGGGGGCAGCGGCAACGCTGATGCGCTTCAAAACAAACGGCGACCAACTGGTGCTTAGCCTCCGCTACAAACCCAATGAAGGCGCAACCATTGTGGCAATAAGCGTGAAGCGCGGGAAAAGATAGCCACAAATCGCAACTGCCTACCTGCCCTGTAAATTCAGGGGCGGACACCTACCCCTGCAAACACCATTTTTTGGAGTGCGGTGCCTCGTGCATAATCAACCCAGATGTTGGGTTTAGGCTCTTCGGCAATGCCCAGTCGCATGGCTTAATCTCTCCCTACCCCCGCTACGGCGAGGCCTCGCTTCCGCTCAGCCCGCCGTAGCCGCCCCCTTCCCTCCCTTACCAAGGGAGGGAAGGGGGCAGATGAGCCGAGCGCCAGCGAGGCTCAGCGGGGAATGGGTGAGATCTTGCCACAAAGAGGGCGGATAGCGCCTTCCGTAATGACCAAAATCTTGTTTGAGAATGCACTCGGCACCGCTTTGGAAAGCGGCGACTTGCCGTCGCACTCCAAAAGAACATCCCCCGAAAAAGCAAGCATTAGCGATAAGATTGGAAAATTCGGGTAGATGCCTCACTTTACCAAATTACTTTATCGGCGCTAAAAGTGCAACTTTTCGCTTGTTCCGCCTTTGGAGGGAGGAGGACAGGGGTTTGATAAACCCCTGTCCGGCCTTGAAGCCCTGTAAGCGAGGGTAAACGCTTCGGTGCGGTGCGGGCAAAGTCCACGCAGGTGGACTTCGTAACTTGTAACCCGTGACTTCAGCCGCTGGGCGCAAGCGGTGGCAGTTGAAACTGCACCTACTGCCTGCAAAGTCGCCCTACGGCGACTTTTGGGGAATTGGCAAGGCTAAAGACTTACGCAGTTGCCCGTAAAAGCGCTCGTTTTTCATGTCATGGCGAGCCGCCGTAGGCGGCGAAGCCATCCCCCAGATGATGGGGGAGGCCGCTTCGGCGGTCTACGACCGCCTCGCGGCGACATAAAGGTGGGGGAGAACTGCGTAACTCCTAATGCCATTTGCTTGCACCCACGCTCGCGTAGATAATTACCACAAAGCACCCTCTCCCCAATTTTGGTACAATTGCCCCCGTTACAGCACACCATCAGGAGGGCTTTTTTATGCCTGAGGCTTTGGACTTCCAATCCATCATCTTCACCCTGCAACGCTACTGGGCCGAGCAGGGCTGCTTGATTTGGCAGCCTTACCATACCGAAGTGGGCGCGGGCACTATGAACCCCGCCACCGTGCTGCGCGTCCTCGGCCCTGAGCCGTGGAACGTGGCCTATGTGGAGCCTTCCATCCGCCCCGACGACGGGCGCTATGGCGAAAACCCCAACCGCCTGCAGATGCACTACCAGTTCCAGGTCATTCTCAAACCCGACCCCGGCAACCCGCAGGAACTCTACCTCAAATCCCTTGAGGCGTTGGGCATTGACCCCAAAGTCCACGACATCCGCTTCGTGGAAGACAACTGGAAAAGCCCCGCCTTGGGCGCGTGGGGGCTGGGCTGGGAAGTGTGGCTGAACGGTCTGGAAATCACCCAGTTCACCTACTTCCAGCAGGCGGGCGGCCAGAACCTGGACCCCGTGGCCGTGGAAATCACCTACGGCCTGGAACGCATCGCCATGGCGCTGCAACGAGTGCGCGATTTCAAGGCCATCCGCTGGAACGAGCAGCGCACCTACGGCGACCTGCACCTGCAAAACGAGCAGGAATTCAGCAAATACAGTTTTGAACTTGCCGATGTGGAGCGCCTGCACGAACTTTACCGCATTTACGAAGCCGAGGCCGCCCGCTGCATTGCCGAGGGGCTGGTGATGCCCGCGCACGATTATGTGCTCAAGTGCTCGCACATTTTCAACATTTTGGATACCCGCGGCGCCATCGGCGTCACCGAGCGGCAACACTTCTTCGGCCGGATGCGCGACCAGGCCCGGCAGGTGGCCGAAGCCTACATCGCCCAGCGGGAGGAACTGGGCTTCCCGTGGGGGCGCGCCGACAGCAAGGCGGTCTACACCCCGCCCGAAGTGCCCGCGCCGCCCCCGCCGCCCGCCGCGCCCGCCGATTTCCTGCTGGAAGTCGGCACCGAGGAACTGCCCCCCGCCGAACTGGACGCCGCGCTGACGCAACTGCAGGAAGCCGTGCCCGCACTGCTGGAACGCCTGCGCTTAGCCCACGGCGAAGTGCGCATTTTAGGCACGCCGCGCCGTCTGGTGGTGCACGTCCGCGGCCTGGCTCCCCGCCAACCCGACCGCGAGCAGGTGGTGAAGGGCCCGCCCGCGGACCGCGCCTACGACGCCGACGGCAACCCCACCAAAGCCGCGCAGGGCTTTGCCCGCAGCAAGGGCGTGGCGGTGGAAGACCTGGAAGTGCGGGAAATCGGCGGCGGGCGCTATGTGGTCGCGGTGGTGCGCGAAACCGGCCGCCCGGCCACCGAAGTGCTGGCCCAAGCCCTGCCCGACCTGATCGCCGGCTTGCGCTTTGCCCAAACCATGCGCTGGAACGCGGCCCGCACCGCGTTTTCCCGGCCGGTGCGCTGGCTGCTGGCGCTGTTAGGCGACCGCAGCGTGCCCTTTGCCTACGCCGGCTTAGTCAGCGGCAAGGCTACCCGCGGCCTGCGCTTCTTGGAGCCCGAAACCATCGCCGTTGCCACCCCTGCCGACTATTTCGCCGCGCTGGAAGCCCAAGGCATCGTGCTTGATCCCGCCGAGCGCCGCGAGCGCATCCTCGCCCAGGTGAAAGCCCTCGCCGCCGAAGTCGGCGGCAGCGTGCCGAATGACGAAGCCCTCATCAACGAAGTCACCCACCTCGTGGAAGCCCCCACCGCGCTGCGCGGCACGTTTGAGGAAGAATACTTGGAATTGCCCCGAGAGGTGCTGATTGCCGTGATGAAGAAGCACCAGCGCTACTTCCCGGTGGAAAAGGACGGCCGCCTGCTGCCCTACTTCATCACCGTGGCGAACAAGCCGGACGCCATCGTAGGGGCGAACGGCCGTTCGCCCCTACAAGCCGTGGTGCAAGGCAACGAAGACGTCATCCGCGCCCGCTTTGCCGACGCGGCCTACTTCATCCGCGAAGACCGCAAGCACAAATTGGAAGACTTCCTGCCCAAACTGAAAACCCTCACCTTCCAGGCCGACCTGGGCTCCATGTGGGATAAAACCCAGCGCATCCGCGCCTTGGTGG
>JALVVL010000010.1:113030-160124 GCA_027023425.1 Anaerolineales bacterium | reverse complement strand
CCCGACGAGCCTGCGGCTCGTCTCCCCCTCCCCTCCCTTAGTAAGGGAGGGGAGGGGGAAGGGGTGGGGAGAGATTTTATGAGGCACCCCATGTCCGAACACATCCTGTTGCGACACCGCGACATCCCGAATATCAAAGACTTAGCGGTCTACCAAGCCCACGGTGGGTTTGAGGCTTTTCGCAAAGCCGTGACCGAAATGCAACCCGACGAAGTCACCGACGAGGTGAAGAAATCGGGGCTGCGCGGTCGCGGCGGCGCGGGCTTCCCCACGGGCTTGAAGTGGGCCTTCATGGACAAACGCAACTGGCCGCACTACGTCATCGCCAACGGCGACGAGTCCGAGCCCGGCACGTTCAAAGATCGCGAAATCATGGAGGAAAACCCCTTCCAGTTTTTGGAAGGCGTGGCGATTGCCTCGTATGCCGTGGGCGCACACCGAGCCTATGTTTACCTGCGCGGCGAGTTTTGGCACGTCGCCAAGTGGCTTGACCAGAAAATCGCGGAAATGGAAGCCGCCGGTCTGCTCGGCGACAACATCTTCGGCACCGATTACAGCCTGCGGATTTACACGCACTTGGGCGCGGGCGCCTACATCTGCGGCGAGGAAACCGCGCTGATGGAATCGTTGGAAGGCAAGCGCGGCCAACCCCGCCTGCGCCCGCCCTTCCCGCCCACTTACGGGCTTTACGGCAAGCCCACGGTCATCAACAACGTGGAAACCCTGACCAACGTGCCGATGATCATTGCCAACGGCGGCGATTGGTATCACACCTTTGGCACCGAAAAAAGCCCCGGCGTCAAGATTTTCAGCCTTTCGGGGCGGGTGAACAAGCCCGGCAACTACGAACTGCCGCTGGGCACCACGTTCCGCGAACTGATTTACGAGCACGGCGGCGGCATCATCGGCGGCAAGAAAATCAAAGCCATCATGCCCGCGGGCGCGTCCTCTTCCCTCTTGCCCGCTACCGATGAGGTGCTGGACACGCCGATGGACTACGAAAGTGTGCCCAAAGTCGGCGGCATGTTGGGCTCCGCGTCGGTCATTGTGTTAGACGAGACCGTCTCCATCGCTTGGCTGGTGAAGAAAACCACCAACTTCTTCCGCGAGGAATCCTGCGGCAAATGCACGCCGTGCCGCGAGGGTACCTACTGGATGGAGCGGCTGGCCGAGCGCATTGCTTCGGGTCAAGGCACCCCGCGGGATGTGGAAACCCTGTATGCTGTCGCCAAGCAAATTCAGGGCAAAACCTTCTGCCCCTTGGGCGAGTTTTCCACCATGGCGGTAGTGACCGGCATTGAACGCTTCCGCGAGGATTTTGACGCCGCGGTGAAAGAGAGATAATCTCACCCCACCCCCGTTCCCCCTTCTCTCCCTTGCTAATGGGAAGGAGAGGGTGGCGAGCCGCAGGCTCGGCGGGGGAGAGGTGGGATCCGGAGAATTTTCATGGCAGATTCGGTAACACTGACCATTGACGGCCAACAGATCACCGTTCCGGCAGGGCTGACGGTGGTAGATGCCGCACGCCGCGCCGGCATTGAGATTCCGGTTTTCTGCTACCACCCCAAAATGGAGCCGGTGGGCATGTGCCGCATGTGTTTGGTGGAAATCGGCCGCCCCATGCGCGACCGCGCCACCGGCGAATTCCTGCGCGAGGAAGACGGCTCGGTCAAAATCCAATGGGGGCGCAAACTGGAAACCGCCTGCACCGCGCGGGTCATGGAAGGCATGGTCGTCCGCACCACCACCGAAAAAGTCGCCGAAGCCCGCAAGTCGGTGCTGGAATTTCTGCTCACTTCCCACCCCTTAGACTGCCCCATCTGCGACAAAGGCGGCGAATGCTCCTTGCAAAACCTCACCATCGCCTACGGGCCGGAGACCAGCCGCTTTTATTACGAAGACAAAGAGCACGCGCCCAAGCATGTACCTCTTGGTGACCTCATCATTTTGGATCGCGAGCGGTGCATCAAGTGCGCGCGCTGCATCCGCTTCCAGAAAGAAATCGTGGACGACCCGGTGCTCACGTTTTACCAGCGCGGGCACCATACCGATGTCACCACCTTTTCCGACCCACCCTTTGACTCGTACTGGTCGGGCAACACCACCGACCTGTGCCCCGTGGGCGCGCTGACCACTGTGGATTTCCGCTTTGGCGCGCGGCCGTGGGAAATGCGCCCCGCGGCGTCCATCTGCACCCTTTGCCCCGTCGGGTGCAACATCACCTTTGACGTCCGCCGTGAGGCCGCTTCGGGCGGCAAGATGGTGGTCAAGCGCGTGCTCCCGCGGCAAAACGAAGAAGTCAACGAAATCTGGATTTGCGACAAAGGCCGCTTTGCCGGTTACCACTTTGCCGAAAGCGGGGAACGCCTCACCCGCCCGCTGGTGCGCAAGGACGGCAAGTTGGTGCCCGCTTCGTGGGAAGAGGCGCTGGCCGTCGCGGCAAGCGGCCTTGAGGCAGGCCGCGGCCACTTCCTCACCTTGGCGAGCGGACGCCTGAGCAATGAAGACCTGTTCAACCTGGCCCGCCTTGCCGATGGATTGGGCGGCGTCAAGGCGCTGGATGCTTTCATGGCCGGCGGCGACCTCACCGCCCAGTTTGGCTTGGGCGAAGGCGCCAACCTCGCTGACCTCGGCAAGGGCGATACCATCGTGGTCGTGGCTTCTGATTTGGAAGAGGAAGCCCCGCTGTGGTGGCTGCGGGTCAAGCAGGCTTCGGAGCGCGGCGCGACCCTCATCGTCGCCAACCCGCGTTTCACCAAAACCGAGCGCTACGCGGATTTTGCCCTGCGTTACCGCTACGGCCGCGAAGCCGAGACCGTGCTCAGCCTTGCGGACGAAGGTTGCTCGTGTGGCGGCGAGGCAGTGAAAGCCGTGGCCGAGGCAAACCGCTTAGTCGTCTTCTACGGGCAGGAGGGGATGAGCCTGCCTGCTTCCCGTGCGTTGGCGCAGGCTGTGGCGTATTTGCTGGTGCAGACCGGCCACGCGGGCAAGGTCGGCAGCGGCATGGTGGGCGTGTGGCAGCGCGCCAACGACCAAGGCGCGTGGGATATGGGCTTCCGCCCGCAGGATGACCTCGCGGCCGCATTCCGCGGAGCCAAGGCTGTGCTCATCGCAGGCGCAGACCCCGCGGGCGACGACCCCGCCCTCGCCGCGGCGCTGGACGAGGCGGGCTTTGTGGTGGTGCAGGAACTCTTCCTCACCGAAACTGCCCGCAAAGCCGATGTGGTCTTCCCCGTGCTGGCCTACACCGAGCGCAGCGGCACTTACACCAACGGCGAACTGCGCGTCCAGCGGTTTTACCCCGCGGTGCCGCCGCCGAAGGGCTTGTTTGCCGATTTCACGGTGGCCGCCAAACTCGGCGAGCGCCTTGGCGTGGCGCTGGAGGCCAATTCCCCCGCGGCCATCATGCGCCAAATTGCCAAGACCGTGCCCCACTACGCGGGCGTCACCTACGAAAAACTCGCCGAGGTGCACGAGCAATACCCGCTCATCCGCCGCACCGATTTGTACTACGGCGGCGCGGCTTACGAAAACAAGCAAGGCTTGGGCGTGGCGCTGAAGCCCGCGGCGCGCGAAGCCGCGCCTGCGGAATGGACTGCGCCCGTGACCGCCGAGCCGCCCTCCGCCGACCTGCTGGCCGTGCCGGTGACGCGGCTTTACGACCGCGGCGCGCTGGTTGGCCGCTCGGGCACCCTGCAGCCGCGGCTGCCGCAGGCCGCGTTCGTGGTGCTTCATCCCAACGAAGCCGCTCGCCGCGGCTTGGGCGACGGCGCACAGGCAACCCTCAAAATCCCCGCCGGTGAGTATGCCGTAACCGTGCGCCTCAGCCCCCAAGCGCCGGAAGGCGTGGTGTTGGTGCCGCGCTCGGTGGGCGTGCCGGTGAGGGAGGTGGTGAGTGGCGAGTTGCGGGTGAAGAGTGAAGAGTAGCGAGTGGCGAATTGCGAATTGCGAGTTGCGATTAGCAGAAGCAAACCACAGATTACACAGATTGGCACAGATTTTCTCTGCGAAATCTGCGTAATCTGCGGTTGCAAATCGGTGAAAATCTGTGGAATCGGTGGATAGGATTTGTTTATGACCGCATCCATGTTCGGCATTTGGGCTATCAAAGCCATCATTCTCATCATTATCCTGCTCACCGGGTTCGCGTATGCGACCTACTACGAGCGGAAGGCGATTGCGCGCATTCAGGTGCGCATTGGCCCCAACCGCGCCGGCCCTTGGGGCTTGCTGCAGCCTATGGCCGACGGGCTCAAACTCATCTTCAAAGAAGAGTTCATCCCCGCAAAGGCCGACAAGGTGCTGTTCACCTTAGCGCCCATCATCACGGTGATCCCTGCTTTCCTCATCGCCGCGGTGATCCCTTGGGGCGGGGAAGTGCCCTTCTTCGGCCGCACGGCGCACCTGTACCTCGCGGACATCAATGTCGCCACCCTCTACATCGTGGCGGTCGGCTCGTTAGCGGTGTACGGCATTGTGCTCGCGGGCTGGTCTTCCAACAACAAATACTCCCTGCTGGGCGGCTTGCGCTCCGCGGCGCAGATGATCAGTTACGAACTGGCCTTGGGGCTGGCCCTGGTCGGGCCCATCCTCATCGCCGGTTCCATGAGTTTGGTCAAAATCGTGGAAGCGCAGAAGTCGGTTTGGTTCATCGTGTACCAGCCGCTGGCGTTCGTCATCTTCCTGATTGCGGCCTTTGCGGAAATCAACCGCTCGCCCTTTGACCTGCCTGAGGCCGAGCAAGAACTCACCGGCGGCTATCACACCGAGTACAGCGGGATGCGGTTTGCGCTCTTTTTCATGGCCGAGTACATCAAGGTGGTGGCGATGAGCGCTATCATCGCGGCGTTGTTCCTCGGCGGTTATTACGGCCCCGGCGTGGCGGCGCACCCGTGGCTTGGGCCGGTGTACATGTTCATCAAGATTTTGGTGCTGGTGTTTTTCGCCATTTGGACCCGCGCCACCCTTCCCCGCTTGCGCTACGACCGCCTGATGGCCTTCGGCTGGAAGGTGCTCTTCCCGCTGGCGTTGCTCAACGTGTTCTTGACCGCGGTGGCGATTGTGGTGCTCGGTGGGTGACGAATTGCGAGTTGCGAGTTGCGAATTGCGGATGGCGAATGGCGAGTGGCGAGTTGCGAGTTGCGAATTGCGAATTGCGAGTTAGGGAAGATAGGTTGATAGGAAGGTAGGAACGACGTAACGAGGTAACGAAGTAACGAATTCACGAGGCAACCATGTCCGTTTTTGATGACATTTCGGCGATTTTCAAGGGTTATTGGACGACTTTCAGCCAGATGCTGGAAAAGCCGGTGACCATCCAGTATCCGGAGCAGCGGCGCAAGGTGCGGACGCGTTTCCGCGGGCGGCACGTGCTCAAGCGCTACGACAACGGACTGGAGCGGTGCATCGGCTGTGCGCTGTGCGCGGCGGCTTGCCCTTCGGGCGCTATTTTCGTGGAAGCCGCGGAAAACACCGACGAAGAGCGCTATTCCCCCGGCGAGCGCTACGCACGCGTTTACGAAATCAACATGTCCCGCTGCATTTTCTGCGGCTATTGCATGGATGCGTGCCCCACGCAGGCCATTGTGCTTGAAGACAACTACGAACTGAGTTTCACCGACCGGCGGCAGGCCATTTACACCAAGGAAATGCTCTTGGAGCCGGTTCCCCCCGGCGGAAAGCCCACGCCCCAGAAAACCGAGGGCGGGGTTGATATGCCCCCCGTGCCGCAGGTGGTGGTGAAGAGAGAGTAGTGAGTTGCGAGTTGCGAATTGCGAGTTGCGAGTTGCGAATTGCGAGTTGCGAGTTAGGAAGGATAGGTAGGATAGGTGGTTAGGAGCGATGCAACGACCTAACGCACACACGAGGCCTCTATGAGCATTGACCTACTTGTTTTGTTAGTTTTAGCCCTAATCGCCGTCGGCGCGGCGTTGGGGATGTTGTTTTCCCGCAACACCGTGTATTCGGTGCTGTTTTTGGTGCTGGTGATGCTGACGTTGGCGGTGCTTTACCTGATTTTGGGCGCACCCTTTGTCGCTTTGGCACAGGTGACGGTGTACGCGGGCGCGATCATGGTGCTTTTCCTCTTTGCGGTGATGATCCTCGGCCCGCAGAAGTTGGCCGGAGCCGGCGGCCCTATCGGCTGGCAGCGCCCTGTAGCCTTTGGCCTGACCTTGCTCTTTTTGGTAGAAGTGGTGTACGCTTTCGCGGCCAAGGTAGGCAAACTGGGCGCACTTTCTTGCGCCGAGGCTGGCTTTGGCAGCCCCGCGGCCATCGGCGATTTGCTCTTCAACCGCTACTTGCTCCCGTTTGAAGTAACTTCGGTGCTGCTGCTGGTCGCCGCGGTGGGCGCGGTGGTGTTGACGAGGGAGTGAAAAATTGCGAATGGCGAGTGAAGAGTAACGAGTTGTGGATGGCGATTTGCAAGTGGCGATTTAGGAAGTGAACCACAGATTACACAGATTGACACAGATTTTTCTGCGAAATCTGCGAAATCTGCGGTTGTGAATCGGTGAAAATCTGTGTAAATCGGTGGATGTGAATTATGGTACTCACAAATTATTTACTTGCCCTTTCGGCAGTGCTTTTCATCATCGGGGTTGCGGGCGTGTTGGTGCGCCGCAATGCGTTGGTGATTTACATGGCCATTGAGTTGATGCTCAATGCCGCCAACCTCGCTTTTGTGGCTTTCGCCGCCGAGTTCGGCGCGCTGGATGGGCAAATCGCAGTCTTCTTTGTGATGACGGTTGCCGCGGCCGAGGTGGCCGTGGGGCTGGCCATTCTGGTCACCATCTTCCGCACCAGAAAATCGGTTGACATTGACACCCTGCACCGGTTGAAGGGATAACCCATGTTCCTCAGTGAAGCGATGAATCAGACGGGCACGTTTTTCCACCTCGTTCCGTGGGCGGTGTTGTTCCCTGTGTTGGGGCTGCTCATCAACATGGCTTTCGGGCGGCGCATGGGCGAAAAGGGCGTCGCCGCGGTGGCCGTGACCGCTTCGGGGCTGTCGTTCGTGGTCGCGGTCTTGATGTGGCTTTCGCTGCGGGCGCAACCCGCGGGCGCGACCGTGCCCTTCCTCTCGTGGATGACGCCGGTGCACATTGCGTGGGCTTTCCGGGTAGACACCCTTTCCGTCACCATGATGCTGGTGGTGTCGGGCGTGGGCACGCTCATCCACCTCTACGCGGTGGGCTACATGCACTACGACGTGCGCTACAAAGGCGACCCCGGCCGTTATGCCCGCTTTTTCGTCTTCCTCAACCTGTTCATCGCCGCGATGATGATTTTGGTCACCGGCGATAGTTACCTGATGCTCTTCGTGGGTTGGGAAGGGGTCGGCCTGTGCTCGTACCTACTGATCAGTTTCTGGTTTGAGTACGACACCAAAGGCAACCTGAGCCTGGCCAACGCCAAGGCCGGGAACAAAGCCTTCATCGCCAACCGCATCGGCGACTTCGGCTTTCTGCTCGGCATGTTCTACATGTTCAGCGTGTTCGGCACGCTGAACTTCGGGAAGGTGTTTTCCGAAGCGCCGACGGTGGCGCAAACCCACCCGCAGGCGATTTTGGTCATTACCCTGCTCTTGCTGTTGGGCGTGACGGGCAAATCGGCGCAAATTCCGCTGTATGTGTGGCTGCCCGACGCGATGGCCGGCCCCACGCCGGTTTCCGCGCTCATCCACGCGGCCACGATGGTCACCGCGGGCGTGTATTTGATTGCCCGCTCGCACGTGCTCTACGACCTGGTGCCCGCGGCGCAGCACACGGTGGCGCTGGTGGGCGCGCTGACTGCGCTCTTCGCTGCCACCATCGCGGTGGCGCAAAACGACATCAAGAAAGTGCTGGCTTATTCCACCATTTCGCAATTGGGTTTCATGGTGGCCGCGGTGGGCGTGGGCGCGTATGTGGCCGCGATGTTCCACCTGATTGCCCACGCGTTCTTCAAGGCGTTGCTCTTCCTCGCGGCAGGGTCGGTGATCATCGCGCTGGAACGGGCGCATCACCCCCTGCCCGAAGAAGGCGGCCACGACGCACACCACAACGACGACCCGCCCGATTTTGACCCGCAGGACATGCGCTTCATGGGCGGATTGCGCAAAGTCATCCCCATCACTTTTTGGACTTACCTGATTGCCGGGTTGACCCTCGCGGGCATCCCGCCGCTGGCCGCTTTCTTTTCCAAAGACGAAATCATCGCCGATACCAAAGCCGCTTTTCCTCTGGTATACTGGTTGCTGGTGCTGGCGGCCTTCCTGACCGCCTTTTACATCGGTCGGCAGATTTTCTTGGTGTTCTTCGGCAAGCCGCGTAGCCACGCGGCCGCGCACGCCAAAGAAAGCCCGTGGACGATGACCTCGGTGCTGGTGGTGCTCGCCGCGCTTTCGGCGTTGGGCGGCTTGCTCAACTGGCCGCACCCCTACTTGGCGGAATGGTTAGGCCACACGCTGGGCGAAGTGGAGGCGGCGGGCTTGAATCCGTTGGTGGCCGGCACTTCGGCGACCATTGCCATCGTTTCGTTCTTGCTGGCCTGGTGGGTGTACGGCAAGCGCCCTCTGCAAAGCGCCTCCCAGCCCGACCCGCTCCAGCGCCCCTTGGGCTGGCTGTTCACCGCCATGCAAGCCAAGTGGTGGGTGGACGAACTCTACTGGGCGGTGGTCATCAACCCCTACATCGCCCTCTGCCGCATCGCCGCGGCCTTTGATGTGTGGGTGATTGATGCCATCGTCAACGACACCGCGTGGCTGACCGACTTCGTGGGCGAAAAAATCGCCCGCTGGCAGACCGGTTTTGTGCGCAATTACGCTTTGAGCGTATTTGTTGGCGTGCTTCTCATTTTCACTTACCTGTTATGGCGGTAAAATTGTACCGTCGCGCTTATGTGTTGGAAGAATCCTAACTAAAGGCGAGGTAGCATGATGGACTTCCTGATGAATCCGCTCAACCTGATGACCTTCTTCCCTCTGGTGGGGGTGGCAATTATTTTGCTCATCCCGCGGGAACGGAAAGATGCCATCCGCTGGGTGGCGGTGGTGACTTCGCTGGTCTCGTTCTTCATTTCGCTGTGGATGCTGAGCATGTTCCACGCCCAAAACCCCAACTTCCAGATGGTGTATGACAAAATCTGGATGAAAACCGGCGGTTTTGAAATTCATTACGCCATGGGCGTGGACGGCTTGAGCATCCTGCTGGTGTTGCTGACCACCCTGCTGACGCCGATTTCCATTTTCTCCGCGTGGACGGCAATTGAGGACCGCGTCAAAGAATTCACCATCGCTTTTCTGGTAATGGAAGTCGGCATGTTGGGCGTGTTCCTGGCGCTGGATTTGTTCACCTTCTTCGTGTTCTGGGAGTTCAGCCTGGTGCCGATGTACTTCATCATCGGCATTTGGGGCGGCCCGCGGCGCACCTATTCGGCCATTAAGTTCATGCTTTACACCATGGTCGGCTCGGTGCTGATGTTGCTTGCCATTTTGTGGCTGGGCTTGAGCCAGGGCACCTTCTACCTGCCCGACCTGCTGGCTAAGGGCGTGAATTTGCCGCTCCATCTGCAATCGTGGTTGTTCCTCGCCTTTGCGCTGGCTTTTGCCATCAAAGTGCCCATGTGGCCGCTGCACTCGTGGTTGCCCGATGCCCATGTGGAAGCGCCCACCGCGGGTTCGGTCATTCTGGCGGGCGTCTTGCTGAAGATGGGCACTTACGGCTTCCTGCGCTTCAACCTTTCGCTCTTCCCCCAAGCGTCGGTGAAATACGCGGTGCCCATCGCGGTGCTGGCGATTATCGGCATCATCTACGGCGCTATGGTCGCCTATGCTCAAAAGGACTTCAAGAAACTGGTGGCCTACACGTCGGTGAGCCACTTGGGCTTCGTGATGTTGGGCTTGTTTGCCCTCAACCCCTTGGGCATTGAGGGCGGCATTTTGCAGATGATCAACCACGGCCTCAGCACGGGCGCGTTGTTCCTTATCGTGGGTGTGATTTACGAACGCACGCACACCCGCGACCTCAACGCCTTTGGCGGCTTGTGGAAGATCATGCCGATTTACGGCGCTTTCTCCATTGTTGTGGCTCTTTCGTCCATGGGCTTGCCCGGTTTGAACGGGTTTATCGGTGAATTTACCATTTTGTTGGGCGCGTTCAAGTCGCCGGTTTTGGGCCCCGTATTCACCATTTTTGCCGCTACCGGCATTATTTTGGCGGCAGTGTACATTTTGGTGATGCTCCAAAAGGTCTTCATGGGGCCGGTGAAGGAAAAGAACCTTGGCCTGAAAGACCTGAACTGGCGCGAAATCACCGTTTTCGCCGTGCTGACCCTGTTCATCTTCTGGATTGGCTTGCACCCCGCCCCGTTCTTCAACTTGATGGGGCCGTCGGTTGAAAAACTGGCGCACGGCTTGCAGGCCGCAGCCGTGGCGATGCACTGATGCCTAAAACGCAGAGGCGCAGAGAGAAAACCACAGATTACGCAGATTAGCACAGATTTTTTCTGCGAAATCTGCGGTTTCAACCATTCAATCGGTGAAAATCTGTGTCAATCGGTGGATAAAAACCACAGATTACGCAGATTGGCACAGATTTTTTCTGCGGAATCTGCGAAATCTGCGGTTTCAACCATTCAAAAGGAAAAGATTCTGTGTTCTCTGTAAATTTCTGTGGCATCTGTGTTTTCCTGTGTTTTTCTAAGGTAACGAGGATTCCATGACCTTCTCCGATTTTGCCACCCTGTTGCCAGAAACCGCGCTGGTGATTTGGGCAAGCGCGCTGTTGCTGGTGGATTTGTTCATCCCCAAAAACCGCAAGGGCTGGACCGCGTTTTTGGCAGTGTTGGGCTTGGCCGCGGCGTTCGGCTTTGCGCTGGCGCAGGGCCGCGGCATGGGCGCCGGTTTTGGCGGCATGGTGGTTTCGGATGGGTTCGCCACCTTCCTTGAGGCGATGCTTGCGCTGAGCGGCGGCTTGGGCATTTTGCTGGCCTACGATTACCTCAAGCGGCAAGGGATTGAGCGGGGCGAGTATTACACCCTGCTGCTTTTCTCCGTGGCCGGGATGATGTTGATGGCCAAAGCCGCTGACCTGATGGTGCTGTTCCTCGCGGTGGAATTGCTCTCCATCCCGCTGTATGTGCTTTCGGCCTTTGGCCGCCCGCGTGAGGCAGGCGAAGAGGCCGCGCTCAAATACTTCTTGCTGGGCGCCTTTGCCGCCGCGTTTCTGGTTTACGGCATCGCGCTGACCTACGGCGCAACTCAAACCACGCGCATCGCGGCCATCGCCGAGGCCGTGCAGGCTGGTTCGGCGAACCTGCCTTTGCTGGCTTTCGGCGCAGGTTTGATTTTGGTTGGATTGGGTTTCAAGGTCGCCGCAGTGCCCTTCCACATGTGGACGCCCGACGTCTACGAAGGCGCGCCTTCCCCGCTGACCGGCTTTATGGCGGTTGGCGCGAAGGTCGCCGGATTTGCCGCGCTGCTGAGGGTGTTGGTGCTGGCGTTCCCGAATTTGGGAAGCCAACTCGTGCCGATTGTATGGACCTTAGCGTTGCTCACGATGCCTGTGGGCAACCTCGCCGCGCTGACGCAGAAAAACATCAAGCGGATGTTGGCTTATTCCAGCATTGCCCACGCGGGCTACATGCTGGTGGCGGTGGTGGCCTTTGCCGATGCCAAAGCCGCGCCCGCGGCGGTGGCGGCGGTGCTCTTCTACCTGGCCGCGTACGCGCTCACCAACTTCGGCGCGTGGGCAGTGGTGGTCGCCGTGGAGCGCGCCGAAGGCAAAGGGTTGGAAATCGCCGATTACGCTGGTTTGGGGCGCAAGCATCCATGGCTGGCGCTGGCGATGACGGTTTTCATGCTATCCTTTGCCGGTTTTCCGCCCACGGTGGGCTTTGTGGGCAAGTTCTACCTCTTCCGCGCCGCGCTGGCCGCGGGCTACGTCGGCCTCGCTATCGTCGGCGTGCTGGCTTCGGTGGTCTCGGTGTACTACTACATGCGCGTGGTCACCACCATGTACATGCGCGAAGGCCAAGCCGAAGCCTACGGCGACGCGTGGCTAAAAGTGGAAGTCGCGCTGACCGCCTTAGCCACCGTTTTCTTGGGAATCATCGTCGCGCCCATGTTTCAGTGGGCGGTGCAGGCGGTGCTGAAGATGTAGTCGCCTCGCCCCAGCCGGGGAACGCCAATACAAAAGTCATCAAAGCCCCACGGCACCGTCGTGGGGCTTTTTTGGAACCACGAGGGTTGACGCAGAGGCACAGAAGAAAGCCACAGATTACGCAGATTGGCACAGATTTTTTTTTCTGCGAAATCTGCGGTTTCAGCCATTCAATCGGTGAAAATCTGTGTCAATCGGTGGATGGTAACGCAGAGACGCAGAGAAACGCAAAGACGCAGAGGGAAAACCACAGATTACGCAGATTAGCACAGATTTTTTCTGTGTTCTCTGTGGTGATTCTGTGTCATCCGTGTTTTTCGCAGGAGGGAACAAATCATGGGCAGGAGATTCAAACTCATCGCGGCGATAGCCGCCATTGCATCCGTTTTGGGCTTTGGGGCGCTTGTGTATCGTGCTTATGCCAAGGGAAAGGCAAAGCCGGGCATCCCGCCGAGCGCGCAGGCTTTGGTAAGCCGGCACGTGGCTTGGCTGGCGCTCCCCTTGCCGCAGGGCATGGACGTGGGGGATGGCCTGGATGGCCTCTCGCTTAAGTTGTGGGACACCCAGGGCAACGCTGTAGATGGTAAAGAAATGGCCGTGCACCTGGCGCGTACACCCGATGGCGCGGGGTGGGAATACTTTTTGTTGCCCATGGGCGATTTTGCTGCGCACCCCCTTGCCCGCGCTCAGGTAGAACTCCCCACGCTGAACCAGAAGACCGAGTTTACCTTCCGCACTGTGCCTCAGGCCAAGGTGGTCGCCGACAGCAAGGGGTTTGAGGTGCGCGATGTCATCGCCCGAGGGCCGTACGTGGCGCTTTTCGTCTGCTTCCACGTGCCCGACGCGCGGGATTGGCAGCCCCAACTTAGCCTCTACCGCGCGGGGACAAACACTCCCTTGTACCTCTACGCCCGCCAGTTTTACCATGTCAAACAAGCCGCCACTCAAACCCATCGGTGCAACCTGTTCCTCTTTGGCCCCAACCCCAAGGGAACAGCCAAACAAGAGGGCGCGCTGCGCGGGGAACTGGTGCTGAAGGCGAGCGGCTTTCGCTTGGATGAAGGGCAATGCCTGACGCAAGCGGAAAAAGAGCGCCTGCAGCAAAAAGCGCGGCAGGAGAATCTGAACCCCACCCTGCTGCCGTTTGTGGAATGGAAGGATGCGCCCGCGGATTGGTCGTTCCGCTGGTGCCCGCGGCCGCCTAAAGGGGCAGAGGAAGACGGCACATTAGCCGGCCAATGGGCGCAACGGGTGCAAAAACTTTACGATGATCTCTTTTTCGTGCCTATGCGTTTTCAGGCAAAGATACACCTACCATAAGGTAAGCGCGAAGCCATGAAGATAAAAAGCCCCACCACTCGGTGGGGCTTTTTTGTGTTTGGGAGTATTTGCTTGCTTAGTGCATTCTCAAACAAGATTTTGGTCATTACGGAAGGCGCCATCTGCCTTCTTGGTGGCAAGATCTCACCCATCCCCCGCTGAGCCTCGCTGGCGCTCGGCTCATCTGCCCCCTTCCCTCCCTTACCAAGGGAGGGAAGGGGGCGGCTACGGCGGGCTGAGCGGAAGCGAGGCCTCGCCGTAGCGGGGGTAGGGAGAGATTAAGCCATGCGACTGAGCATTGCCGAAGAGCCTAAACCCAACATCTGGGTTGATTATGCATTAGGGCGTTTTGATCTCCACCACGGCATTGGTCCTATAATCGGCGAGGATGGGGATGAGTTGGGGGGTGATGTTGCTTTCATCCAGCGCCGGCGCGCAAGGGCCAATGGTGAGTTCTATGTTGTCCAGGTGTAGTTTTTTGGGCGGTGGGGCTTTGAAGTGGTAACGATAGGTGATGTTGAACGAGACGCGACCGTCCTCCTTATGCAAGTCTGTTGCGTCCAAGGCAAAGAACTCAACGGGGACGTGTTCGCGAGTGTTGAAATAAGGTTTGCAGACCACGTAGCGGATATCTGACGCGTAGGTTTGTGGTAACCCCTTGATTTGGAAAGTAAGGAATAGGTGGCCGTTGCTGGCTGTTGCCTTTACAAGTTTGACCTGTGGCGCTGCGTTTTGAGTGGTGGTGGCCCTTGGTTGGGCTTTGCACCCGCCGAGCACTAAAGCGGCAAGGAGCAAAATGAGTAGTGTTGGCAGGAAAGTCTGCTCAAAGTTTGGGGATTTTTTCAGAAGCATGGTACCATCCTTTTTCTTTGGTTGGTTTTGTGGCCCCTCAACGTTACCCTTCGTGCATTGGGCCCCCTAACGGATTTTCATTTTTATTATACGCTTTTTTTGCGTGTCAAGCGCGTTTATGTCATCCAAAGGTTTACATTTGGGTAAGAACTTGTCTTGAGTTTTCGGCCCTTCGTTGAAATCACCAAACCCCGCCTTGTTGGCGGGGTTTGGGTTTGCTCTGAAAGAGGGAATGGGTTATGAGCACTCGCTATAGCCGCACACGTAGCAACGGGCGCATCCCTCAGTGTAAACCAGCGCGGCTGCACCGCATTCGGGGCAGATGTCGCCCACTTGGGTGATGTCCAGCGGCTTTTCGCCTTTTTCTGCGGGCGGGGCTAAGGTCTCCACCGTGTTTTCTGCCGCGGGTTCTTCTTCGCCCTCCAACGGCAGCAGCGAGGGCAGGTTGAGCGAGAACGTGTGCCGCTCCTCCTCTTCTTCCTCGCCGGTGGAAGGCTCGGATTCCAGGTAACGCTTGATGGCCTGAGCGATGCCGTCGGGCAGGGAGCGCACCCGGTTGGGGCCGAAGCCCGCGGATCTCCCGCCGCCGATGCCGCTCAACTGCCGCCAGATTTCACGCAGGCGTTCGCGCGGTTCCACTGTAGAGGTGAGGCGCAAAATGTAGGAGATTAGCCGCCCCATGGCCTCGGAAATTGCCGCGGTTTCTGAACCGGCTTTTGCGGTGTTGATGAACACCTCAAACGGTTGATCGCCGCCGTTTTCGTTGATAGTGATGAAGGCGCGGCCCACCGGCGTCTCAATGCGGTAGGTGCGGCCGCGAAGGACGGACGGCCGCGGCTTCTTCGGCTCGTTCCACAGGCGCGGCTGCTCGCTCTGCGCGGTGGGGGCTTCCAAGGCCACGTCCTTGCCTTTGGCTTTGGCGGTGGCTTTGGTTTCCAGCACCACCTTTTCGCGGGAGCCGGTGACGTACACCGTCAAGCCCTTGATGCCCAGTTTCCAAGCCAGTTTGTAGGCCTTGGCCACGTCGTCTGGGGTGGCGTCGGCGGGGAAATTCACGGTCTTTGAGATACTATTATCTACAAACACCTGCAACGCGGCTTGGGTGTAAACGTGTTCTTCGGCGGTGATGTCGGAGGCAACCACGAAGGTGTGCTTGATGTGTTCGGGCACTTCGGGGATGTGCTGGCAGGTGCCCTGTTCCAGCACTTGTTCAATGATGCGGTTGCGGGTTTCTTCGTCCAGCCCGGCTTCTTCCAGCGCTTTCATGAAGAGGGGGCTGGTGTAGGTGAGTTGCAGGTCTTTGCCGTTGTCGTTGACGTGGCGGATGTAGGCCAAGGCAAACACTGGTTCGCAGCCGTAGCCTTCCACGCCCGAAACGGTGGAAACCGTGCCCGTGGGGGCAATGGTGGTCTGCGCCGCGTTGCGGATGCCGTGTTTGCGGATGCCTTCTACGATGGCGTCCCAGTCTAAGGGGGGGCGTCCCCAGTTGGTTTTGGGGCCGCCGCCGAGCCAGTCGGGCCACTGGGGCGGCTGCCATTTCAGGTTTTCGGGGTCGTAAATGCTCCCTTTGATGGCCGGGAAGGGGCCCCGTTCTTTGGCAAGTTCAATGCTGGTGCGCATGGCGTGGTAGCGCACGAATTCCATCACCTGCGCGGCAAATTCTTGCCCTTCGGGCGAGCCGTAGCGCACGCCGTTGACGTACATCAGGTCGGCCAAGCCCATGATGCCCAAGCCGATGCGGCGGGCGCGGTGGGCGGCTTCCTTCAGTTGGGGTACGGCGGGCACGTAGGCGTTGGCTTCTACCACATCGTCAAGGAAGCGCACCGCGCGTTCGGTGGTTTCTCGCAGTTTCTCCCAGTCTACCTTGCCGTCTTCGGTGACGTGCTGGGCAAGGTTGATGGAGCCAAGGCAGCAGTTTTCGTAAGGGCCGAGCCACTGCTCGCCACAGGGGTTTGTGGATTCCAGCGGGTAAAGGTGGGGCACGGGGTTGGCGCGGTTGGCAGTGTCAAGGAAGAGCACGCCGGGTTCGCCGTTGTGGTGCGCCTGTTTGACGATTTTGTCGAACAAGTCGCGGGCGCGCACCTTGCGGTATGTCTTGATGGGGATGCCCGCGGCTTCGGCTTGGTCTATGGTGCCGTCAAAATCGTGGTAGCGCGGGTCAAGCACGTCGGGGAAGCGCAGTTCCCATTCTTCGTCGTTTTCCACCGCCCGCATGAACGCGTCGGTGATGCCCACCGAAATGTTGAAATTGGTGATGGCGTTCTCGTCGGTTTTGCAGGTGATGAATTCTTCAATGTCGGGGTGATCTACGCGGAGGACGGCCATGTTGGCCCCACGCCTTGAGCCGCCTTGCGCAATCTCCCCAAATGCTTGGTCGTAGACGCGCAGAAAACCTACCGGCCCTGTGGCCTGCCCCGCGGATGATTTTACGATTGTGCCTTTGGGGCGCAGGCGGGAGAAGGAAAAGCCGTTGCCACCGCCGGTCTGTTGGATGAGCGCCGCGTTGCGCAGGGTCATGAAAATGCCCGATTCTTTGCGCCCCATGTCGTCGGAAATGGGGAGCACAAAGCAGGCTGCCAGTTGCCCTAAGGGTGTGCCCGCGCCCGTCCAAGTCGGCGAATTGGGGATGTAGCGTTTGGCAATCAGCAAACGATAAAAATCTTTGGCTTGTTCAATAATTTTATCTTCCGAAGCGCCCCACTCGGCTTCGGCCTTAGCCACGTGGTAGGCCACCCGCCAGAAGGTCTCTTCGGGAGTTTCAACCGGCTTGCCGTCAGGCCCTTTGCGCACGTAGCGGCGCACGAAAACCTGGTAGGCGTTTTCCGTTAGGTTGACCTTGGGCAGGCCTTTGGGAAGCGGTGGGGTGGGGAGTAGGCCGTTTTTGTCCGGAATTTGTTTGGTTTTACCCATGCGCAACCTCCTGCTTTGTTTGAGTAGAGACAATACACCCCTATCAGGGCAAGCCTTGTTTTTGCCCTTTTTAGCGGAAGGGGGTTGAAAATTGCAACTTGGGCGCAGAATTCAGTTTCCCGCTGGTGCGCCGCGTTTGTTCGTCAGTTGGGTTCCAGCAGCCTGTCTATTTCCCTCCGAATAGACCGCAAATCGTCCAATCCCAAGTACACAATTGCATAGCGGATGTAGGCGATCTGGTCTAAGGATTTTAGCCCTTCAATAACTAAATCGCCGACCACGCGGGAAGACACCTCTGCAAGCCCCATGCTCTGGAGTTTGGATTCAACCTCTCCGGCGAGGCGTTCAATGCTCGCGGCCGAGACTGGCCTCTTTGCACATGCTATGCGGATGCCGCGGATGAGTTTTTCGCGGTTGAATTCTTCTCGCGTTCCATCTTGTTTTACGATGAGAGGCGTTGCAAGCACCGGCCTTTCATAAGTGCTGAAACGCCGTCCGCATTGTGGGCATTCTCTCCTGCGGCGAATGCCACCTTGTTTATCGTGAGAGGTGTCAATTACTCGTGTGCGTTTGTAGCCACAAAATGGGCATTTCATATTTACCGCCGCCATATATGGGGGGAGCGCCGTTGTGCCTCCCCTTATGTGGGGTGTGTATTTTAGCACTCACTCTTTGAAAAAACAAGGGGGGTTTATGTGCCGCAAGCAAGTTTTAACCTAATCGTAGGGTTGTCGTCGGTTAAGCGAAAGAGGCTCTTTGGTTTGCATCTGGTTGACCGACAGCCGTAGTTTTGATCGGGCGCGCAACATGCGCCCGTTTTTTTATTGACCTCGCGGGGATAGGTGAGGGTGTTCAGACATAACAATGCTACTTTCATCGTTAACCGATTTTTTTGCCCTTCTCAATAACAGGAGTTGCGCGGTTCCTCCGCTTTGTGTCACCGCGAGGCGGTTGGAGACCGCTTCGCCGGTCTCCCCCAGCGTCTGGGGGACTTCGCCGCCTACGGCGGCTCGCCATGACATGAAAACGGGCGCTTCTACGAGCAACTGCGTAAGTTCTGTCAATAAGGCTTATAATACAACTACCCACTGTTCATTGAGCACCGTTTACCGATAAGGAGTTTGCGATGAAGGACTTTCTTTTCCGCGGCTCGCTTGCCGAGTTAGACCCTGAACTTTATGAACTCACCCAAATTGAAGCCGAGCGCCAGTACCGCCGCTTGATTTTGATTCCGAGTGAAAGCACTGCCCCGCTGGCGGTGCGCGAGGCGCTTGCCAGCGCGTTCCAAAACATCTACGCCGAGGGCTACCCGCCTGAGCACACGCGCTGGATGACCGAAGACGAAATTTTGGATTACAAAAACCGCCTCGCCGAGTATCGCCGCTTTTCCGACCCGCGCTACTACAAGGGTGTGGAATATGCCGATATCGTTGAAGCGTTAGCCCGCCGTCGCGTCGCCGAGGCTTTTGCCGCCAACGGCATTTCTGCCGACGACATTTTTGTCAACGTCCAGCCGCTTTCGGGCGCGCCAGCAAACAACGCTGTCTTTGACGCGCTCGTCAAGCCCGGCGAAACTGTCCTTTCCATGCACTTGGTTTACGGCGGGCACCTCTCGCACGGCTCGCCGGTCAACCGCAACGGCAAACTCTACAACATCGTCCACTACACAATTGACCCCAAAACCGAGCAAATTGACTACTCGCAGGTTGAGGCGTTGGCGCTGGAGCACAAACCCCGCATGATCATCGCCGGCTACTCCTCCTACCCGTGGGCGGTGGATTGGGTGCGCTTCCGCGAAATTGCCGACAAAGTGGGCGCATACCTCCTTGCCGACATCGCCCATGTGGCTGGTTTGGTGATTGCCGGAGCCTACCCTTCGCCGCTTGGCTACGCCGATGTGATTTCGTTCACCACACACAAAACGGTGGATGGGCCGCGCGGCGCGGTTTTGCTCACGCTCAACCCCGTGCTGGCGCGCAAACTTGACCGCGCCGTCTTCCCCGGCGAGCAGGGCGGGCCCCACGTCAACGTTTTCGCCGCGATGGCGCTGGCTTTCAAACTCGCCAAAACCGAGCAGTTCCGCCAACTTCAGCACCAAACAGTGAAAAACTGCATTGCTCTCACCGAGCGCTTGCGCGAGCGCGGCTTCCGCATCCCCTATGGCGGCACGAACACGCACCTCACCAACATTGACTGCAAGTCGGTGCGCGGCGAAGACGGCACCACCCTTTCCGGCGATTTAGCCGCCCGCATACTTGACATTGCCGGAATTGTCACCAACCGCAACACCATCCCCGGCGATAAGGGCGCCAAAAACCCCAGTGGTGTGCGTTTGGGCACTCCTTGGATAACCCAGCGCGGCTTTGATGAGCCGCTGACTCGCCAACTTGCCGACATCATCGCCGACGTGCTCTTTGCCACCAAGCCCTACACGGTGGACGGCAAACAGCGCGCCAAGGTTGATTTCCATGTGCTGGAAGAGGCGAAACTGCGCGTGCGCGACCTCGCCGAGCAGGCGGGCATTGATTTTGAACCGCCGCGCCACGGCTATCCCCACTTTTACTACATTGACGACCCGCTCGCGGGCGATGCTCCTTACCTTCGCTACGAACTTGGCGGCGAGCGCGTGCGCCAATTCCTCAACTTTGCGCTCAGCGCCGATGTGGAAGGGCTGAAGGACGGCGAAAGCACCCCCACCGTAATCCACACGCCTGACGGCGCGGTGGAGGGTGTGCTTGAACGGCTGGAAGCGAAGCGGTTTTATCTCTGGCTGCCGCGCGAAAAAGCCGCTTTTACCGTGGCTTACTTGCGCGACCTCTCGGACGGCTACATTGACTTTGGCGACCCCGACCTGAAGCGCAAAATCCCCGGCCCTGTTTGGGTTGCCGAAGCGGGCGACGGCAAGCCCCCGCAAGCCCAAGGCGAGGCCACCGATTTTCGCAAGCCTTATTTTGTGGGCATCGGCGAAACGAAAAAAGCCGAGCCTCTGCCGCCTTTCACATGGCAGGAGGAAGAGCCTGCCGAACTGCGCCGCACGCCGCTTTACGACCTGCACAAAAAACTCGGCGCGAAAATGGTGCCTTTCGCCGGTTGGGAAATGCCGGTTTGGTACTCTTCGGTGCTGGAGGAGCACCGCGCGGTGCGCCAAGCCGCCGGTCTGTTTGATGTGGCGCACATGGGTGTTTACCAAGCCGAGGGGCCGGATGCCGCGGCGTTTTTGGATAGCGTCTGCGCCAACGACGTTGGGCATTTGGCGGTCGGCGAATCGTGCTACACCCACTTTTTAGACCCCGACGCCAATGTGATTGACGACCTGCTGGTTTACCGCCGCGATGAGGAAAAGTACTTGATAGTGGTGAACGCTGCCAACGATGACAAGGATTGGGCATGGCTGAACGCCGTGCGCGAGGGCAAGGTGATGGTGGATCGCGAGCGCCCGTGGGCGCGGGCGTTTGGGCGAGGCGTGGTGCTACGCAACCTGCGCTCGCCCGAGGCAGGCGCCGATATGCGCGTGGATATTGCCCTGCAGGGGCCGCGCTCGCGCGATGTCCTCTTTGCCTTGGGCGCCGACCCCGCCGCCCAGCGCCGCATTCGCCGCCTGAAGCGCACCCAGTTGGCGGAGTTGAACATCGGCGGCTTTGACCTTGTGGTTTCGCGCACGGGCTACACTGGCGAGAAAATGGCATACGAACTGTTTGTGCACCCCGACCGCGCGGCGGAACTGTTTGAGGCGCTTCTCAAGGTCGGCGAACCGTTTGGCCTGAAGCCGTGCGGGCTTGGGGCACGCGATTCCCTCCGCACCGAAGCCGGCTTGCCGCTTTACGGGCACGAAATGGGCGGCGAATTGAACCTCGGCGTTGGCGAGGCGGGCTTTGGCAAATTTGTGAAGACTTACAAGCCGTGGTTCATCGGGCGCGCGGCTTACCTTGAGCGCGAATCCAAGCGGACGGGCGAAGTTGTGCGCTTCCGCTTCAACGACAAGGCGGTGCGGATGGCGCACCTTGGCGACCCAGTGCTGGACCGCCACGGCAAGGTGATCGGCGTAGTTACCAGTTGCGCCATTGACACCGAAGGCTATTTGGTTGGGCAGGCGTTTGTGCCGCTGAAATACACTGCCCCCGGCACCCCAATTTTCGTGATAAGCGGCGCAGAGCGCCAGCGCAAGGGCGTGAAGCCGCCCGCCGAGTTGGAGGTCGGCGATAAAGTGCCGGTGCCCGCCGCGGCGGTGGTTTTGCCCCGCTTCCCGAAATTGTGAATCATAGGCAATTACCTGCACGAGTGCGGGTGCAATATGCTATTTTGGGGAGCGCTCTTCTCAAAAAGTCGCCGTAGGGCGACTTCGCAGGCAGGAGGTGCAGTTTCAACTGCCACCGCTCGTGCTTAGGGCAAGATCTCACCCTACCCCCGCTGAGCCGCCGCGAAGCAAGGCTCTGGGGGAGTGGTGAGGGCGAAGAAGCCGAAAGTTCAACGGTTTCATAGGGTGAAATTGTTACCTGTCAATTACCGCTGCGTAACGTGAGTTATGTAATAGGCACGCTAAAAAAGAGGGCACGGTTTTTCCGTGCCCTCTTTCTCGCGAAGGGTGATTGGCGTTTTTGTGGTTACTCTTCCTCAAAAGTTGTGCCCAGCGCCGAGGGCGGCACAACCTGCATCCAGCGCAGTATGCGCGTAGCCCAGCGCCGCGCATCCGGCGGTAGCCCCGCCAAAGTCCGCTTTACCCATTCGGTGTTGCCTATGTTCACAAACAGCAGGGTCAAAATCATCAGCGGGAACGGCGCTACTTGCAGTACCTGAGAGGGAATGTTCGGCATGTAGGGTTGCAACACCAAACCAAGCCATTGGAGCAAGGCAAACAAGTATGCCCCAAATGCGCCCCGTACCGGATCCCATCCGCCGAAAATGGTGAGCGCCAAGGCAATCCATCCTATGCCGTCCAAGCCCGAGATTGTGCCTTTCCAGCCTGCTTTCACGCTGAGCGAGTAGGTGGGCCCGGCAAGGCCGACTAACGCGCCGCCCAATGCTGTGTAGAGGTAGCGCAGTTTGTTCACGGGCGCGCCGCGAACATAAGCCGCGGCCGGGCGCTCGCCGATGGCGCGCAAAATCAGCCCGGGGCGTGTGTGGAAAATCCACCACCACGCGGCGATTATCAGGATGAAACTGAAGTAGGTAAGCGGGTCAAAGTTGAACAACAGCGTGCCAAGCACCGGTATTTTGCTCAGCACTGGAATAGGCCAGTTGTGTACCCGTGGCCCTTGCAAGCCCATGTAGGGGTTGCCGAGGAAGTAGGCCAAATCCCGCGTCATCAGCGTTAGCACGAAGCCCACGGCCACTTGCGATTGCTTTAGTGCGATGCTTGAAAACGCCACCGTGAGCGCGACACCCATGCCTACCACAATTCCGGCCACAAAGCCCCAAAAAATGCTGTGGGTGCTGACTGCCACGGCAAACGAAGACATGGCCGAGAGCAAAATTGTGCCGTTGACCGAGAGGTTGATCACGCCCGCTCTTTCGGTGAAAGTTTCGCCTATGGTTGCAAACACTATTGGAGCGGCTGTGAACAGCACACCTGCGAGTCCGATGATGATTTCGTGGCTACTCATTTTTTGCCTCCTCGCGGCGTTTGACCCAGCGTCGGCGCGCTCCCTCAAGGAGGAGGAAAGAGAGCACTAAAGCGCCCTGCAGCACGCCCGATAGCGAGGAATCCAATTTCAGCATGATGGGCAGTTGGATGCTGCCGATGTTGAGAGCGGCGAAGAAGAAAGTGACGGGCGCTGCCCACGCCGCTTGGAAGTTGATAAGCATTGAGACCATCAAGCCCAGCCAGCCATAGCCGCTGGAAATGGCCGGTATCAGCCGGTGATAAACTGCGGTAACCTGCACCGCCCCGGCCAATCCGGCAAAAATGCCGGAGATAATGAACGCTCCCATCAAGTATTTTGTGGTGGGTATTCCCATCAGATAAGCCGCTTTGGGGTTGCGACCCACGGCTTTGAGTTTTAGGCCAAAGTAGGTGCCCGTGAGCAAGAAGTAAACCACGCCGATGCTCACCAAGCCGATTGCCAGCGCCCATAGGCTTAGCCTTGTGCCGTGGATGGTCGGCAGCCACAGCCTGTGGGGGAAAGGCTCGGTGCCGCTCATTGAGCCGATCCCCGGGCGCTTCCAAGGCCCGAAAATCAGCCAGAGGATTAGCGCCACGGCCACAAAATCCAAGCCCAAGCCGCCGAAAATTTCGTTTACTCCGCCGTAAACTTTGAGTATGCCGGCAAAAGCCGACCAGATAGCGCCGCCAAAAGCGCCGGCTATGAAGGCCAAAATCAGCACAATTGCGGCAGGGGTGTTTGTATGTTGCAGGGAGCGCATCACCCAGGTAGTGAAAATTGCGCCGAGCACTATTTGGCCTTCTACGCCGATGTTCCATTGCCCTGCGGCAAAGGTGACCAGCAGTCCGGCAGTTGCCAGCAACAGCGGCACCCAAGCCACCATCACATCTGAAATTTTCGTCCAAGAGCCGAGGGAGCCTTTGAGGATGTACCAGTAGGCCGCTACGGGCGACGCCCCGGCAAGCACAAGCACGAAAGAGGTGAAAATTAGGGCAACTAAGGTTGCCAGAAGCACAAAGCCCCAGCGTTCCAGTTGTTTGCTCATTTGGCCACCTCCCGCGCGGCTTCGGGTTGTGATTCAAAGCCGCGCCCGCCTATCAACTGCCCTAATTGCTCTACAGTTGTGGTGCGGGCGTCTAACGGCTCGGAGACCCTTCCGCCGAAGAATACGAGGATGCGGTCGCTGTAGTGCAGTATTTCTTCCAAGTCGGAGGACATGAAGAAAATGGCCGTCCGTTGGCGGCAACGTTCTTTGAGGGTGTTCCACACCCAGATGGCCGATTCCATGTCCAAGCCGCGTGTGGGGTGTTCCATCAGGATGAGGCGCAAATTCGGGCGCAGGAGGGCGAGCAGGGCGCGCTGTTGGTTGCCGCCCGAAAGCGATTCAACCGTAGAATCGGGGCGGCCGCGGATGTTGAAGCGCTTGATGTGTTCTTCGGTGCGTTTCAGCACGGCCGCTCGGTCTATCACAAATCCCGTTTGTTCCTGTGCAAGGGCAAAATGCTCGCTCAGGGTTAGGCCGGGCACCAACCCTTCCTTCATGCGGTCGGCGGGCAGGTAGGCCACGCCTTTGCGTAGGAAGGAATGGTAGGTTTTGCCGGTCATGTTTTCGCCGTCAACCCAAATTTCGCCGCCCACGGGGCGGATTAGGCCAGCACAGGCGCGCAGGAGGTGGCGCTGGCCGCTTCCTTCCATGCCGGCCAGCCCGATAACTTCGCCTTCGCGCACTTCCAAATTTACCCCTTCAATGCGCAGGCGGTAGTCTTCAACGGCAAGGTCTTTCACTTGGAGCACCGGTTTGCCGAGCGGGATTTCTATCCGCTTGCCTTTTGAAATGACCTTGCCGAACATCATGCGCACTAAGTCGTCCAAGTTGTAGGGGGGGTATGCTTCGCCCACGAGTTTGCCAGCGCGCAACACCGCTACGCGGTCGCACAGCACTTCCACTTCTTCAAGTTTGTGGGTTACGAAGATGATGGTTTTGCCTTCTGAGGCCAATCGTCGCAGGGCGGCAAACAGTTTTTCTTTTTGCTGTGCGCTGATGCCGGTTGTCGGTTCGTCAAAAATGAGAATTTTTGCCCCCAACCATAATAAGCGGAGAATTTCTAACTGTTGGCGCTCGCCTATTGTGAGAGTGTCTACGTAGGCATCGGGGTCAAGAGAAAAGCCAAATTGCTCGGCGAGCGAGAGTAGCGCCTCGCGCGCTTCGCGCTTGGGGAGCCCGAGGCCGCGCGGGTAGCCCATCATGAAGTTGTCCAGCACTTTCATCGGCGGGAAGTCAAGCGGGTCTTGGTGCAACATGCCGATGCCCGCGCGGATGGCGTCTGCCGGCGAATTGAGCACCAAAGGCTTGCCGTCCAAGAGAATTTCGCCTCGGTCGGGGCGCAGGTAACCTGAAAGTATTTTCATCAAAGTGCTTTTGCCCGCTCCGTTTTCCCCCAAAAGCCCTTGGATGCTCCCTGATGGGATGCTCAGCGTTATGTTGTTGTTGGCGTGAACCGGCCCAAAGAATTTGTGTATATTGCGTAATTCTATTTTCATGGCGTTGTTTTTTGACGTCGCGGAGTAGTTTTGAGGCAGGGCTGAGATTGAGACAAAGCGGGGGAAGCCCCGCAGGGAGGCTTCCCCCGAAAGGATTTTTTTACTTCTGAGGCACGCTTTGGCCTTCCATGCCTTCCAGCAATTGCGGCAAGTACCAGATTTGCTGGTCGGTGGCGACTTGGCCGTCTTTCAAGTAGAGCGTACCGTCTTGCAGTTTGAGCGGGCCTTTCCAAAGTTGAAGCCCGTTTGCGAGTTCGGTTTCAAACTTGGTGACCGCGTCGGAAGCGGCGTCGGAAAGGGCATCGCCCGGCTCAAAGCCGATGGAGGAGGTGTCGGGGTCGTTGATGTTGTTCCAGTCGGGGCCGAGCCACAGGAAGGTGGATTTCCAAGTTCCATCCTGCGCCGATTTCAGCAGTTTGGTGTAGCCGGGCACCCAGTTGAAGTAGGGCACGCCCAAGCAGACTTCGGGCGCTTCTTCGCAGGCGTCGCGGTAGTCGTAGGGCACCGCGTAAACTTTCTTGCCCTGATCGTGGAATTTCTTTGCTTCCACAAGGGCTTCGGTGGTGTCAATGCCCGAGAGCACCACGTCGTAGCCGTTGTTGAAGAAGTCGTCGGCAACCTGAGTGGGGTCGGAGGTTACGCCCGGAATGTTGAACCAGAAACCAATCCAAGTGACCTTGAACTTGAGGTCTTTGGGGTCTTTGTTGCGGTAGTGCTCCCAGCAGTATTTAGCGCCCAAGTAGGCCGAAGAGGCCAAGCGGCGGGTCTCGTCGTTGATGAGGGGGCCGAGGTAGCCGATTTTGCCGGTTTGGGTGGTCATGGCCGCGGCGCATCCGGCAATCATCTTGCCGTAGATCATTTTGCCCATCACGTTGGAAAGGTTGGGCAGGTTTTTGTAGTCTTTGCCTTCTTTCCACGCGTTGTCGCCCGAGGCATGAATTACGTAGATGTCGGGATGCGCTTGGGCAAAGGCCAAGGCTGAGTCTTTCATGTCGTCGGAGTTGAAGATGATGACCTTTGCGCCTTTGGAGACAAGGTCTTCCGCCAACTGTTCCGCAGTTGTGCCGGGGCGGTCGGCCGGGTTGACCTTGTCCACGTAGAGCATTTTGGCGTTGAGTTTCTTGGCTACGGTTTGAGCGGCATCGTAGTGCGCTTGGCTCCAGCCGTGGTCGTTATAGGGACCGACCAACAGGATGCCGAAGGTGAGTTGCTTAGCGCCGGTCTGTTGGCTTCCCCCTTGGTTGCCGCCCTGATTGCCACCGGCAGGGGCGGCCTTGGTGGGTTGTTGCCCACCGCAAGCGGTAAGGGCGAGTGCGCCTATCAGGAGCACTGCTAAGAGAATCCACCATGAGCGTTTCATTTTCTCCTCCTTTCAGAGAAGTGCTGAGAAGTGGTGAGAAGTGGACAAGAACTCAATAGCGGAGAGCAACGTTGTTCGGCGACACCTCCTGAAACGAAATTTGTATGGAATTTGAACGAGGGTTGTATTTTGTGTTTCTATTGTACCCAACTTTTTCAAAATCGCAAAACCAAAGTGATGAGAAAATTGCTGCGGATTTGCAATTACCCACGCGGGTACGAGTGCAATAGGCTGTTTCGGGGCTCGCTCTTTCTAAAAAGTCGCCATAGGGTGACTTCACAGGCAGTAGGTGCAGTTTCAACTGCCGTCGCTTGTGCCCGGCGGCTGAAGTCGCAGGCTACAAGTCGCGAAGTCCACCTGTGTGGACTTCTGCTCACGTTTGTTATTCCCCGAGCGCTCTGATGCGACTCATTGCTGTCCGCTTTGCCTGTTTAGCCCGAGTGGTATAATCGCCCGAAAGGCTTTTGCTAACCGGTACGTGGTTGGCCGTTGAGCCTTCCTTATAAAGATAGGACTTACGCAGTTGCTCGTAGAAACGCTCGTTTTCGTGTCATGGCGAGCCGCCGTAGGCGGCGAAGCCATCCCCCACAGATGTTCAGGGGCGGACACCTGCCCCTGAAAACACCATTTTTTGGAATGCGGTGCCTCGGCACCGCTTTGGAAAGCGGCGACTTGTCGCCGCACTCCAAAAGAACATCCTCCGAAAAAGCAAGTATTAGCGATAAGATTGGGAAATTTAGGCATCTGCCTCACTTTACCAAATTACCTTATCAGCGCTGAAAGTGCAACGTTTCGCTTGTTCCGTCTTTGGAGGGGGTAGGACAGGGGTTTGATAAACCCCTGTCCGCCCTTGAACCCACAGATGATAGGGGAGACCGCTTCGGCGGTCTACGACCGCCTCGCGGTGACATGAAGCAGGAGAACTGCGTAACTCCTAAAAAAGGCGAACTGGGTGAACTATGAAAAACGATGAGCCGCTCACTTTTCAGATTTCCGGTGAACTTGACCCGAATGACCCCTTGCACCAGTATCAAATCATGTTTGATGAGATGCTGGACAAGGCTGCACCGCCCGAAGAGGTGGTTGTGGAGGATTTGCGCGCCCAAGTTGCCCCGGATGGCAAGCGCGTGCGCGTACACCTCCGCCTCACCATGTTCCGTTTTCGCCCTCACCTTGTGCTCACCCTGACCGACCCTAACGGCGAGGAAGTCGCTACGCTGGACATCATTGAGCCGATGTCGCCGGCGATGGATTTCACCTTGCACGTGCGCGAGCCGCTCGCGGGCGAATACCGCCTGCAGGTGGATGTGCTCTACCCCACCCCTGAGCACATGCCCAAGACGCCGCAGGAACAGCGCATCACGCACGGCGAAATCAAACCCCTGCCGCCGATGCGCACCGTTGCCACGCGCACGATGACGCTTTCCCTGCTCAAAGCACAGCCTTAGCCTGCCGTGATTGACCTGCCGTTGCTGTTTGTCAGCCGCATGAAGCGCCTGCTGGGGGAGGAGGAATTCGCGGCGTTTCAAGAAGCCCTGCGTTCCCGCCCGCAAATCGGTTTGCGCGTGAACACGCTGAAAATTTCGCCGCAGGACTTTGCCGCGCGCTCCCCCTTTGCGCTGGAGCCGGTGCCGTGGTGCCCGGCGGGCTTCCGCGTGGTGGATGGCTCGCGCCCCGGCAAGCACCCCTACCACGCGGCGGGCTTGTATTACCTTCAAGAGCCTTCGGCGATGACGCCCGCCGAGGTGCTCGCTCCCCGCCCCGGCGAGCGGGTTTTAGACCTTGCCGCCGCCCCCGGCGGCAAAACTACCCACCTCGCTTCGTTGATGCGCAATGAAGGTTTGTTGGTTGCCAACGACGTTCAGCCCAAGCGCGTGCATGAAATGACCAACAACCTTGACCGGTGGGGGGCGCGCAACATTGCTGTCCTCGTTGAACAGCCCCGCCGTTTAGCCGAGCGTTTGGGTGCGTTTTTTGACCGCGTTTTGCTTGACGCCCCTTGCTCCGGCGAGGGGATGTTTCGCAAAGATTATTCGGCGCGTAAAACTTGGACTCCGAACCACGTGGCGCGCTGTGCGCGCATTCAAGCCGGGCTGATTCACACCGCGGCGCGCCTTGTGCGCCCCGGCGGCTATTTGCTTTACAGCACCTGCACCTTTGCTCCAGAGGAAGACGAAGGCACAATCGGGCAATTTTTGGAAAAACACCCCGAGTTTGAGGTTGTGGCGCTTGAGGCTAAACACGGCTTTGAACACGCCCGCCCCGAATGGGCAGATGCGCCGCCTGCGGTGGCAGGCGCTTTGCGGCTTTGGCCGCACAAAATCCCCGGCGAAGGGCATTTTATCGCCCTGCTCCGCCGCCGCGATGATGCCCCGCCAGCCACTCCGCCTACCCTGCGCCCCGCGCCGCCCAAGGGCGAGATGCGCGCCCTCTACGACCGTTTTGTGGAAGAAAGCCTGCGCCGCGAACCTGCGCCGCGCTCCCGCCTTGCCGTGTTTGGCAATCGGCTTTACGCCCTGCCCGAAGGCTTGCCCGACCTCAAAGGCTTGCGCGTGGAGCGGTTTGGCTGGTGGCTGGGCACATTCAAAACCGGTCGTTTTGAGCCCGTCCATTCTCTGGCGCTTGCAATTGAAGCCGAAGACGCCGTGGAGCGCGTGAATTTTGCCGCCGACGACCCCGACGCCCGCCGCTATTTGCACCGCGAGCCGCTCCCTTCCCCCGGCCCGGACGGCTGGGTGCTGGTGACGGTGGACGGCTTCCCGCTGGGCTGGGCGAAGCGGGTGCAGGGCACGCTCAAAAGCCGCGCACCGCGGTGGCTCGGGAGGGTGTGAGGGGTGCGCAGGTGCCCGGATGCCCAGATGCTGTGATGCCGTGATGCCCGGTGCCGTGATGCCCGGTGTTGTGATGCCCTGATGCCCGGTGCCATGATGCCCGGTGCTGTGATGCTATGATGCCCAGAGTTTTCCGCTTTTTGGTTGCTTTTGTTTTGATAGCCTTGCTTGTTGGGGGTGTGGTTGCCGCGCGGGGTCTTCCAACGCGCGGGGCGTATGCGCTCGCTGCCGCGGCGCCCGCAAGCGCGTCGCCTACCGCTTCGCCAACCTCGTCTCTCACCCCTTCCCCCGCACCGACCGCCACTGCAACGCCCACGCCAACGCCTTCGCCCAAGCCTGCCGCGGCGCAAAGCCCTTCCTTCCCCGCGGGCACGGTCGTTTTCGCCATGCGCGAGGGCTTGCATTCCCAACTTTTCGCCTACAACCCACCCTCGCTGCCGCTCACCCGCTTGACTAACGACGGATTTGATCGCACCGACCCCGCCTTCAGCCCCAATGGCGGCACGTTGGCGTATGCCGTCCACCGCCGCCACGGCTGGGATATTGCGCTCACGAACCTCAGCACCGGTGCGGCGGCGTTCCTTACGGACGATGCCGCCTACGACGGCGCGCCCTCATGGTCGCCCGACGGCAAGTGGATTGCCTACGAGCACTACGCCGACCTCAACCTTGACATTTACATCCGCGACAGCGCCGCCTCGCAGAAGCCCATTCGCCTGACGAGGGACGCCGGCGCGGATTTTGCGCCCGCGTGGTCGCCGCAGGGTAGGCTGATTGCGTTTGTTTCCACCCGCACGGGCTCGCCGCAAATTTTCCTCGCCAATCTTGACAAGGCTGGCGCCGACCGTTTCCTCCAAATTTCTCATCAGGAGGATGGGGAGGCGCGGCATCCGGCTTGGTCTCCCGATGGGCGGTATTTGGCGTGGAGCCAGACAAGCGGCGGCGTGCCCATGCTTTTTGTTTGGGATACGCGGACGCCGAACGAGCCGCCGCGCCGCATTGGCGAGGGCTGGTGGCCTCTTTGGGCGGATGGGCGCACCGTGTTGGCGGTGGTGCGCCGCGCCAACGGGCGTTATTTTACGGCTTACGATGTGCAATCCAACCTTGTGCTCCCTGCCGTTCCGCTGCCGATGCCGGTGGAAGGCTTTGCCTACACGCCGCAGGCGGTGAAACTGCCCGCTGGCTGGGCGGCAGCGGGGCGCATTACGCCCACGCCGGTTTGGACCCCGCACGTTACGCCGCTAAAAGTTCCGGCGGGGCGCATTGGCACCGTGCCCTTGCGCGGCGTGCAAGCCCCGCACCCTGCGCTGAGCGATGCGGCGGATGAGGCGTTTGCTGCCCTGCGCGCCGCGCTCCGTGCCCGAGCGGGCTGGGATGTGCTCGCTTCGCTTGATAATGCTTTCGTGCCGCTCACCTCGCCGTTGCCGCTTGGTTTCCAGCAGGATTGGCTCTACACGGGGCGCGCAATTGCCCTTTCCACCGCGCCGCTCAATTCGGGCTGGATGGCGGTTGAGCGTGAGGATTTGGGCGATTTCACCTACTGGCGGGTGTACGTGCGCGCCGCGCGGCAGGATGGCTCACTTGGCAAGCCCTTGCGCGGCCTGCCGTGGGATTTTGGCGCTCGCCTGAGCGGGGATGTGTACGCATACGAGCGCGGCGGTGCTTACTACAGCCTGCCCCTGCCCGGCTATTGGGTGGATGTGACCACCGCGGCGCAGGCTTTGGGCTGGGAGCGGCTTCCGGCGCTGTTGAACTGGCGGCATTACCTCCCCGGCGCGCGCTTCAACGAATTTGTGCTCCGCGAGGGCAAAACATGGATGCAAGCCATGCGCGAACTCTACCCCACCGAAGCAATCCTCACCCCAACCCCGCACCCTACTGCCAACATCCCAATCGTGCCGCCAACCCTCACCCCAACCCCTAATTCCTAATTCCTAATTCCTGATTTCCTCATGCCCCTCCCCTACACCCCTCACCGCGTTGTTTCGTTAGTCCCTTCCATCACCGAAAGCCTGTTTGAATTGGGCTTAGGCGATACGGTGGTGGGAGTGACCGATTATTGCATTTACCCGCAAGATGCCGTGGCGCGCCTGCCCAAGGTCGGCGGTCCCAAAAACCCCAACGTTGACCTGATTTTGGATTTAGAGCCCGACTTGGTGATAGCCAACCGCGAAGAAAACACTCCAACGGCGGTTCAAGCGTTGGAAATGGCGGGCATTCCGGTTTGGGTCACTTTCCCAAACACGGTGGACGAAACTTTAGAGATGCTGAGGGAAATGGCAAGGCTGTTTCGGCGGCGCGAGGCGGCGCGGAAAGTGGAATTTCTGGCGCGCTCGGTTGCCCTTGAGCGGCGGGTTAGCCGCGAGCGGCGGGTGCGCTACTTCGTCCCAATTTGGGAGGGGCAGACAGGGCGCGGCTTGCGCTGGTGGATGACTTTCAACGACCAAACCTACACCGGCGATTTGCTCCGCCTGTTTGGCGGGGAAAATGTGTTTGCAGAGCGCAAGCGCCTTTACCCCCTTGAGGCGGATTTGGGGCTTGCGCCTCCCCGTCCAGTGGAAGGGCGGGATACGCGCTACCCGCGCGTTTCGTTAGATGAAGTGCTCGCCGCCCAGCCGGAGGTGATTTTGCTCCCCAATGAGCCGTGCTCATACGATGAAGCCAAACGGCGGGAAATTGCCGCTTTGCTGAGCGACACCCCCGCCGCTAAAAACGGCCGCATTTACCTCGTGGACGGCACCCTGCTTTTTTGGTTTGGCACGCGGCTTGCCAAGGCAATTGCCGAACTGCCCCGGTATTTTGGCTTTGTTGGGGCGTGAGGGTTTGGTGGTGCTTCCCAATCATTTTTGACAACTTCGCTTTCTTCCCTTAAAATACCTCTCGCTTCGCTGAATTCTATCTCGCAGAGCGCGAGAAATCCTAACGCGGAAAGGGTCAGCACATGAAAGAGTACACTACCGAATTTATCAGAAATGTGGCTTTGGTATCGCACAGCAGTGCGGGGAAAACGATGTTGGCAGAGGCGTTGTTGCACTTCACGGGGGCAACGACGCGCATGGGCAATATCAAGGACGGCACCACGGTTTCGGACTTTGAAGAAGAGGAAATCCGCCGTGGTCTTTCGCTTTCTACCACCATGATTCCGGTGGAATACAAAGACCACAAAATCAATTTTTTGGACACGCCGGGGTACACCGACTTTGTCGGCGAGGTGATTTCGGCGTTGTATGTGTCCGATGCGGCGCTGGTGCTGGTTGACGCGGTTTCCGGCATTGAGGTTGGCACCGAGGTGGCGTGGAGTTACGCCGATAAGTTCCAAAAGCCGCGCTTTTTGGTCATCAACAAGATGGACCGCGACAACGCCAATTTCAAAAAGGTGCTTGCTCAAGCCGAGGAAATCTTTCAGGCGCGGTTCATCCCTGTTCAACTGCCGTGGGGCGAGGGCGCGGATTTTCAGGGCGTGATTGACCTGCTCACCATGAAAGCCTACCGCGGCAAGGGCACCGAAGCCGAAGACATCCCCGCCGAATATGCCGATGAAGCCGAAGAGGCACACATGGCGCTGGTTGAGGCCGCTGCCGAAGGTGATGACGCCTTGCTTGAAAAGTATTTTGAGGAAGGCGACCTTTCGCCCGAAGAGGTAATGCGCGGCCTGAAAGCGGTCGTGCTTCAGGGGGCGTATGTGCCCGTTTTCGCCGCCGCAGGTGAGAAGGAAATCGGGCTTGCGCCGCTTCTGGACGCTGTTTTGCACCTTACGCCTTCGCCTGCCGAAGCGCCGCCTGTCAAGGCCGAGGGGCCGGGCGGCGAAGAGGTTGAACTCAAGGCCGACGACAGTGGCCCATTGGCCGCCTATGTGTGGAAGACCACAGCCGACCCGTTTGTAGGCAAAATCACTTATTTCAAGGTGGTTTCGGGCACAATTCACAGCGATACGCGCGTTTGGAACGCCAACAAAGAGGTTGAAGAGCGCTTGGGCACGCTCCACATCCTCCGCGGCAAGGAACAGATTGCCGTTGAGATGCTCCACGCGGGCGATCTGGGCACGGTGCCCAAGTTGAGCGAAACCGGCACGGGCGATACCCTTTGCGATAAAGGCTATCCGGTCAAAATTCCGATGCCGGAATACCCAACGGCGCTCTTCCGCGTTGCCGTCAAGCCCATTTCGCAGGCCGATTCGGCGAAACTCGGCCCCACCCTCACCCGCCTTTGCGAGGAAGACCCCACGCTTTCGTGGTATCAGGATGCTTCTACCAAGCAGACCATTCTGCAGGGCATGGGCGACCAGCACATTGATGTTGCCATTCGCAAGGCTAAGAGCAAGTTCCAGTTGACGATGGAAACTGAAGAGCCCAAGGTGCCTTACCGCGAAACCGTAACCAAGACCGGACAGGCGCAGTACCGCCACAAGAAGCAAACCGGCGGCGCAGGCCAGTTCGCCGAGGTGCACATGCGCGTTGAGCCCAACCCCGAGAGCGACTACGACTTCACGTGGGAAGTGTTCGGTGGCGCGATTTCGTCCAGTTTCCAGCCCTCTATTGAGAAAGGCATCAAGGGCGTGATGAAACAAGGCGTGATTGCTGGTTACCCCGTTGTGAATGTGAAAATTGCGGTTTACGACGGCAAGGAGCATCCGGTGGATTCAAAGCCCGTGGCGTTTGAAATCGCCTCGCGCGAAGCCTTCAAACTCGCCTTCCAAAACGCCGGGCCGGTGCTTTTAGAGCCGATTTACAAGGTGCGCATCACGGTGCCCGAGGCAAGTATGGGCGATGTGTTGGGCGATTTGAACACCCGCCGCGCGCGCGTGCAAGGCATGGATACCGAGAAAGGCCGCTCGGTGATTACCGCCGAGGTGCCGCTTGCCGAAATGTTGCACTACACTACCGACCTGCGCTCGCTGACCGGCGGCCGCGGCGTGTTTGAAATGGAATTTTCGCATTACCAGCAGGTGCCCGCTCACCTTCAGCAGGAAATCATCGCTGCTCGCCAGCGCGAGTTGCAGGCTGAAAAGGAAAAGTGAGCGACTTTCGCTTTGCGCAATGAAAAAAGGATGGCCGTGCGGCCATCCTTTTTTGTTGCTCTCTTAGTCCCTCACACCACCGCGGTGACGCCGCCGCGGCGGGGGTCGCCTGCGGCTTCGGCGCGGCTCGCCTGCCAGGCCACCGCGTTGGCGCCGCCGAAATACATGCTCCGTGCCTGCCAGAGGTTTAACCGATAGCCGCGCTGCCGCAAGCCTGCAATCGCGGCTTCGGGCATCCCCCCTTCCACCTGCACCACGCCGTCTTCGTAATGCACGCGCGGGGCTTCTACGGCCTGCTGCGGGGCGACCCCGAAATCTATGATGTGCGAAAGCACCTGCAACACCGCGGAGCGGATGCGGGTGCTCCCGCCGCTGCCCACGGCAAACACCGGCCGGCCGTCGCGCAGCACGATGGCGGGGGTCATCATGGTCGGCAAGCGCCGCCCCGCCGGCAAACGGTGGAAGCCGTTGGGGTGCAGGTTGATTTCGCCCAGCATGTTGTTGGGGATGACGCCGGTTTCGGGAATCAAATACCCCGCGGCCTCGCCGGCGGTGGTGGTCAGGCTCACGGTCATGCCGTGCGCGTCGGTCACGCTGATGTGGGTGGTGTTGCCCACGCCGCGGGCGGGGCGAGGGGGCGGTGCGCCCAGCCGGTCGGCGTAGGCGGCCACGTGCTCATCGGCGAGGAACGCCCGCGCGGCCTGCGCGGCGGTGGCTTCGTCCCATTGCAGGTCGGCGCGCGCTAAGTTGCTCAGGCGCATCACTTCCACTAACGCCGCGAGATGCTCGGGGGAAAGGAAGTCGGCCTGCCGGAGGGGTGTTCGTTCCAGCAGGCGGAGGGCAAAGGCCACCAACACGCCGCCGCTGGAAGGGTACCCCGGCAGCAGCACTTCCACATCGCGGTAGCGCACCCGCAGGGGCTCGGCGGGGCGCGCGGCGTAGTCGGTCAGGTCGTGAGGTTGCACCAACCCGCCGTGGGCTTGCTGGTCGGCGAGGAAGGCTTCGGCCGCCCGGCCGCGGTAGAACGCGTCGCGGCCTTGAGCGGCAATTTCTTCCAACAGCGCGGCCAACGGTGGCAGGCGGAAGGTGTCGCCCGCGGCTAACAGACGCCCTTGGGGCGCAAAATAGGCGGCGATTTCGGGGGTGTGGGTGAAAATGGGCGCGAGCAGCCTCAGCGTTTCGGCCATGAAAGGGGTGAAAGGGCTGCCCTCATGGGCTAAGCGCACGGCTGGGGCTAAGAGGGCGTCCAGCGGCAGGGTGCCCTGCCGTTCGGCCAGCAGGCACAGCCCGGCCACCGCACCGGGCACCGCGACGCTGGCCCGGCCGATGTAGAAATCCTGAGTGGTCGCGCCAAAATCTACGGTGATTTTTTGGAAGTCGGCCTCGGGGGTCATCTTGCCGGAGGGCATGGCGCTGAAAAAGTCGTAATACGCGGCCGTGCTGCGCTGCGGGTCGTACACCACCGCGACGCCGCTGCCGCCGATGCTGGTCAGCACGGGCTCGGCGACGAAGGAGGCGAAGGCCGCGGCCACGGCTGCGTCTACGGCGTTCCCCCCGGCTTGCAGAATTTCTTTCCCCGCGGCGACGGTTTGCGGGTGGCTGGCGGCAATGGCTCCGTTCATCTTCAAACCTTCGGGATGGGTTTTGGCCTCGCGGGCCGGTTATTGGGCTATTCTACCGCAAAGCGGGGCTTTTTGTGGCCGCCGTGTAAACCTTTGGACGACTTGCGCACTTTGCCATTGGTTTTTACAATGAGATTGACCGTAAAATTTTTCCCTATTGGCTTTCAGGAGGTGAAACATGAAAAGCCGCTGGAAATTGCTAAGCATTGTTGCCCTGTTGGGCATAGCCTTGCTGGCTTTAGCGCCGTGGAAGGCGCGGGCCGCAGGCGCGCCGGAGCACGTTATCGTTGTGAGCGAGAACAAGGTGCTCCACTCACCCGAAGAACTGGCCGAGATGCTGCGCGCCCACGGCGCCGATGAGGCGGGTGTGCAGCGGGTGCTTACCTTTGAGCACCGCCTGAACGACGCCGAGCGCCGGGGGCTTTCTTTAGGCCAGATCCGTTGCCTTTCCGAAAAATGGTCGCAGGAATTGTTCCCCCCGCCGCCTGGCGGACAGTGGATTGCTCCCACGCAAAGCCCTTGCCTTGAACCCCCGGCCGAGGCGCCTTCTCGCTGAGAGGGCGCTTCGCGTTGGGGCTTTCCACAACCCTGTCGCCTGCGCTGCTCAAGCGTTCTGCTTTCCCCTTAGTCGTTTTTGACCGCACCTTTCCCCTCGGGGCCGCCCATGCGCATTTTGCTTGTGGAAGATCACGCGCCTTTAGCCCGTGCTTTGCAGTTGGGATTGCGCCAGCAGGGCTACACGGTGGACGTCGCCGCCACCCTTGAGGATGCCCGCTACGCGCTGAGCATATCCTCCTACGACATTGTGGTGCTGGATTTGCGCTTGCCCGACGGCCACGGCTTCGCCCTTTGCCGCTGGCTGCGGGCGCGCGATGAACGCCTCCCCATCCTCATCTTGACCGCGCTGGATCGCCCCGAGGACATCATAGAAGGGCTGGATGCCGGCGCGGACGACTACGTGGTCAAACCGGTGGAATTGCCCGTGCTGGCCGCGCGCATCCGCGCCTTGCTGCGCCGCGCGGCACCCAATCCCCAGCCGGTGCTGGAATGGCGCGGCCTGCGCTTAGACCCTGCCAGCCGTCAGGCGTGGCTCAACGGCGAGCCCCTTCACCTGACCACCCGCCAATTTGCCCTGCTGGAATACCTGATGCGCCACCCGGGCCGCGTGATTTCTGCCGAGGAACTGCTGGAGCACATCTGGGGCGCGGAGGCCGACCCTTTCACCAACACCATCCGCGTCCACATCCACCTGTTGCGCCGCAAATTGGGCGACGACCCCAAGCACCCCCGTTTCATCCAAACTTTGCCCGGCGCGGGTTACCGCTTTGCGCCGCCCGAGGAGGAAAGCCATGCCTGAGCCCCGGCGTTGGTGGAATAGCCTGCGCCTGCGCTTGACTGTGGGCGTGAGCGTGCTCATCGCCGTTTTGGGCTTGGGGATGCTGGTCTACATCGCCAACGTCCCCTACTGGGCGGTAACGCTCCACTCGCCCCAGCCGCAAACGCAGGTTTTTATAGCCCCGGGCGGCACGAGCGTTTCCCCACCTCCTGCAAACGAGCCGGCCGCGGGCATCGTCGTCCCCGGTGTTTCGCTGCGCGAGCAAGCCAACTTCTGGCGCTATGGCCTGCTGGGCGTCGCCGTGATGGTGGCCGTGGGCGCGTTGGCGGCCTACATCCTCGTGGGCTACCTGCTGCGTTCCTTGGAAAGCCTGCGCCGCACGGTCAGCGCCCTTTCCCCCGACGCGCTTCCCCTCAGGCTGCCGACTTTTGGCCGCGAGCAGGAAGTGCAAGAACTCACCGCGGCCTACAACCGCTTCTTGCGGAAGGTGCACCACCTGCTGGATGCCCAGCGCCGTTTCGCGGCCGACGCGGCGCACGAACTGCGCTCTCCCCTTTCCACTTTGCGGATGCAGTTTGGCGTGCTCCGCCACCCCGAAAGCCTCACCCCGGCCGAGCGCCAGCAGACTTTGAGCGATATGGAAGCCGTGCTTGACGGCATGGTGCAGACGGTGGAATCCCTGCTCCTGCTGGCGCAAGAGCCAACCCCGGCCACTTGGCAGGATGTGCGGCTGGCCGATTTGGTGCGCACCGTGCTGGCGGATGTGCGGCCTTTAGCCCAGAGCAAGGGGGTGGCGTTGGAGGCCGATTTGGCGCCCGAGGTGGTCGTGCGGGGTGAGCCGCGTTGGCTGGCGGTGGTGGTGCGGAATTTGTTGGAGAACGCGGTGCGTTACAATTCTGCCGGCGGGCAGGTGCATGTGCGCCTGACGGCCCAAGGCGGGCAGGCGGTGCTTCGGGTGAGCGATACCGGCTGGGGCATTCCTGAGGAAGAACAGCCGTTCATCTTCCAGCGCTTCTTCCGCGGTGAGCAGGCGCGTAGGGTAGAAGGCAACGGCTTGGGGTTGGCGCTGGTGGAGGCGCTGGTGCGCCATCATGGCGGGCGGGTGAGCGTGCAAAGCACCGTGGGGAAAGGCTCGGTTTTCACTGTGACGCTTCCTTTGCAGGCCGCGGGAGTGTAGGGGCACGCCGAATTTTGAGAGCGGCGCGGGGGAACACAGAAAGCACAGAATGTCCACAGAAGACACAGAAGGTTGCGGGGTAGGGGCAAGGCACCGTCTTGCCCATTTTGGGCGTACGGCAACACGTTGCCGCCCGGTCAGGGGGGCAGCGCCGCTGCGCCCCTACAAAGCCTCGCGGGTTTTGAGAGCGGGGCGGGGGAACCACAGAAGGCACAGAATCTCCACAGAAAACGTAACTGCCTACCCGCTCTGTAAGCGAGGGCAGACACTTCGGTGCGGCGTGAGCAGAAGTCCACGCAGGTGGACTTCGCAACTTGTAGCCCGTGACTTTAGTCGCAGGGCGCAAGCGGCGGCAGTTGAAACTGCACCTACCGCTTGCGAAGTCGCCCTACGGCGACTTTTTGAGAGGAACGATCCCCAAAATGGCATATTGCACCCGCACCCGCGTAGGTAATTACCAGAAGACACAGAAGGTTGCCGGGTAGGGCAAGGCACCGCCTTGCCCACACGCGTAGAGGCGTCGCGGCGTGGCTTTAACGCCCATTTAACAGCCCTTCTGCTATGCTGTAAACAGCACACGCTGAGGAGGAGCCGACGATGGCGCAGGAAGGGCTTTCGCCGCGCGAGCGGCAAATTTGGGCACTACTGGCACAAGGCAAAGCCAATAAAGAAATCGCCTACCGTTTGGGGCTTTCCTTGGGGACGGTCAAGACTTACACCCACCGGCTTTACAGCAAACTGGGGGTTTCTTGCCGCGTGGAGGCGGTGCTGCGCTACATAGAGCACCACCGCTGGCCTTACAAGGGGGAGAAGCACGGCGAGCGCTCTCTTCCGAAGTAAAGGCGGCGCTTTGCGATGGTTTATAAGTGCTTGGTTATCGTGGGCGCAGTATAGCCACGAACCACATTGCTTTTTCCAAGGGGACGTTTTTATAAAATTTGCCGCTTTCGTAGTCCATCATTCCGCCGGGCTTGACGCCGCTTAGGTAAAGGCCAGTGCCTTCGGTGAGCAATTTCAGGTCGGCTGGGGAATAGCACCGCAAGGATTGCACCACGACCTCCCCACTTTCATCCGACTGCCAGCGGTCTATCCAGCGGCAACCCTCGCCGTCAAAAGAGTAGCGCCTTGTGGCTTTGCCCACTTTGAAGCCATAACCAGCGGATTTGGCGGCGTGCCAGGGGGTGAAAACATCTATGAGGGCTACGCCGTTTGGGGCAAGCCAGCGGCGAATGCGCCTGAGCAGGGCGCGTTGGTCGTTATCGGAGCCAAGTCCGAAGCCATCCCAATAACAAACTGCCCCAAATTTCCCCTCGGGGAGCCGCACTTTGTAGAAATCTGCCTCTACGATTTGTACCTGCGCTTTCGGGTGGCTTTTGATTAGGCGGCGGATGTGCCCTGCTAAAATCGGCTCCTGCTCCACGGCGACCACGGTGTAGCCTTCCTCAGCGAGGGCGACGGCGTCTTGTCCACCCCCTGCCCCAAGTTCCAGCACTAACCGGGGCGGAGGGCCTATAACCGAACGCACCCAGCGGGCTTTTTGCCTGTGCCAATCCTGCACGTCGCCCCAATACGCTCCGCTCCATTCTGCTTGCTTGGCGTAGAATTCGCGAACCCAATTTTGCATGGCTGTTTCCGTCCTTCGGTAGGGCAAATTGGCCGTGTGGGGCATTCTATCACGAGGTGCGGTAAAGCGCTTTTTGACGATTTGGGCTTGGTGGTAAAATCGTTGTGCAGTGCAATTTGTTCTGAGGAGAGCACCAATGCAAATTTGTAGCAAATGCCACGCCCAGTCGCCCGATACGGCGATTTATTGCGTCAATTGCGGAGCCGATTTGCGGGAATACAGCACGCGCGCGGTGGCGCTCAAACGCTACCGCGAAAACCCTCGCGTCAAGGCCATACGCATTGTGGTTGCCGCGGATGCTTGCCCGGTTTGCTTAAGCATGGCCGGTACATACCCCAAAGATGCCGTTCCACAACTGCCGGTAGAAGGTTGCTCGCACGAGAACGGCTGCCGTTGCACTTATGAGCCGCTGTATTACTACCCCACTTTTATCCCCGGGTAGGTCAAGCCCATGAACCTTGCGGAATTTCTCCCTGAACTTTTACGGCAATCTGGCCTTTCGGGCGATGAAGAGGTGGTGCGGGATTTCCTCATTCGCCGTTGGGAGCCGCTTGCCGACGAAATTATGGTGTCGCCAATTGGCACGTTGACGGCGCTCCGCCGCGGCAAGGGGACTGAGCCGCGCCCGCGCGTGCTTTTTGCCGCCCACATGGATACCATCGGTATGATGGTGAGCAAAATCCGCGGCGAATTTTTGCACATCGCGCCGATAGGCGGCTTGGATCCGCGCGTGCTCCCCGGCCAAAAGGTGACCGTTCACACCAAAAACGGCGCCCTCCCCGGCGTGTTAGCGGCCACTCCGGATCGGCTCCTGCCCGAACAAATGCAGGGCAAGCCGGTGCCCATAACCCACCTGCTGGTGGATTTGGGACTTACCGAGCGACAAGTTGCCCGCCGTGTGCGCATTGGCGACCGGATAACCTTCGCCCAGCCTCCCCAGATGCTTGGCGAGGAAATTATCATGGGGCCGGGATTGGATAACCGCGCTTCCATTGCCGCTTTTACCCTTGCGCTTGAACTGCTGAAAGACCGCCAGCACGCTTGGGATGCTTATTTTGCCGCGACCGTGCAGGAGGAGGTGACTTTAGGCGGCGCAAAAACCATCGCCTACGAACTAAAGCCCGATATTGCGGTTGCGGTGGATGTGACCTTTGCTGAGGGACCGGGGGTGAAAGAGCCGCAAGGCTTTCCTTTGGGAGAAGGGGTTGTTTTAGGGCTGGGGCCGAACGAGCATCCTAAAGTCCATGAGGCTATCAAAAGCGTTGCCGACCGGCTTGAAATTCCCTACAAGGTGGAATACCAGCCTATGCGTTCGGGCACGGACGCGATGGCTTTACAGGTGGCGCGGGCAGGCGCGGCGACTATGGTAGTGAGCATTCCTCTGCGGTACATGCACACGCCGGTTGAAATGGTTTCGCTGAAGGATATTCGTCGTGCGGCGCGCCTGCTCGCCGAGTTTGTGGTTTCGTTGGAGGGCGACCCCGCCGATATGTTGAAATGGGAGTGATGAGTCCGCGTTGCGGCTTTTTCCGAAATGCAAAAGGGCACGAAATCCGTGCCCTTTGTGTTTTCAGTGAGGTTTTATCGGATTTTTAGAGTGCGGCGACGAATCGCTCTTTCTCAAGCGGCAACATGTTGCCGCACTTCAAGAGAACATCCTCTGAAGAGGAAAGTATCGGCAATAAAATTGGCGAATTTTGAGGATTGCCTTGCTTTACCAATAGGACTTACGCAGTTGCCCGTAGAAGCGCTCGTTTTCATGTCGTGGCGAGCCGCCGTAGGCGGCGAAGCCATCCCCCAGACGGTGTGGGAGACCGCTTCGCGGTGACCCAAATCGGGAGAAGCGCGGAACTCTTAACCAAATTGCCTTGCCCTCCGAGCGGGCTGAGTGTGCGCTTTCACGGCGTGGGGGTGGCGGTTGGAGGTGTAGCAGTTGCCGAAGGCGCGGGAGCGGTTTCCCCTTGCAGGGTGCGGCAAATGTTGCGGTTTTCGGCGATGATGCTGTTCAAAAGCGCGTCGTTGGGGAAGGCGGCGTGGACGCGGTCAAGCACGGGCAATGCTTTGTCGCAGTGGTTTAGCGCCGCAAGCACCGAGCCGTAACTCACATAGTAGAAGGCCACTTGCGAGTTTGTGAGGGGGAGCGGTTGCACCGGTACGCCCTTTACATTGTCAAAACCAACAAAGCGTTTGCGCAGGTCTTTGATAATGGCGTCCGTCTCTTCTGCTGTGCAACCTTCAACGGCGCATTTCAGCACTGGCACTGCGCCCTCGTAGTTGCGCGCTTTGATGTAAATCATGCCAAGCGCGGCGTAGGTGTTTGCGTTGGTTGGGTCCATCAGTAGGGCGCGCTCGGCGTTGCGCGCTGCGATGAAGAAATCGCCGATTTGGGCATATGAGCGCGCAATGGCAATGTAGGGCAATGGGTCGTTAATCCCCAAGCGCTGGTTGATTTTTGCGGCAGCGGCGAAGTATTCAATTGCTTTTTTGTAGAGCATCTTTCGGTAGGAATCCATCGCCTGTGGGTCTGAGCCGAGCCGCCGGTAGTTTGCTCCGATTCTCAAGTATAAAAATGTGAGGTTGGGGGCTAACTTGATGGCTTCTTTGTATTGCTGGATGGCGCGGTTGTATTGCCCCAAAGTTTCCAAAACGGCGGCGTAAACGCGATGGGTGTCAAGCAAATTTGGTCCCTTTTTTACCGCTTGTTGGGCGTAGCGGTTGGCTTGTAGCCATTTGTTTTGGTCTAAGAGCACTTCGGCGTAATAGGCCAGCGCGAGCGGGTCGTTTGGAGCAATTTGGAAGGCACGCGCCGATTCTCTCTCGGCCTCGGTCAGCCAGCGCGCCGATTCATCGGGTGTAGCGAGGTTGGAGGTTGCCAGCCAATCCAGCGCAAAAGCGCGCACGGCATGGGTTAGGGCGCTTTCAGGCGCAACCTTCACGGCGGTGTCGGCCGATTTCAAGGCTTCCTTGCGGCGGATGAATTTTTCTTCGTCGGTCGGCAGCAGGGCGGAAGAGTAAACTTGAATGCGCGCCAACTCTGCCCACAGTTTGCCGTTTTGTGGGTCTAAGCGCGTTGCCATTTGGTAGGCGTGGATGGCGGCAGAAAGGTTGCCGGCGAGGAATTGCGCTTCGCCTTCTTCTGCCCACGAGGCGGCAGTGCGGGTGGGGGTTGGTGTGGGGGCAAATGGGTCGGGCGCTTTTACTTGCCCGCTGAGCAGTGCCCAGTCTATAAGCGCGCCGATGAGGGCGAGTGTGAGGTAAATCAGCACTCGCCCGGGGCGCGAGCGTCGCTCGCGCGGCGCGAATTGAAGGTCGTCTCCTTGGAGTTCCATAGTGAAACAGTGGTCGGCCTACGGCGCGGCGGTGGGTGTGGGCGTGCCCTCGCCCGGCGTGGCGGTTACCCCCGGAGTGGCAGTGCCTTCGGCTTGGGCGCGGCACATGCTTAGCCCTTCTTTGGCGTTGTAAACAGCCGCTTCGGCCGTTGGCACGTTCGCCAAAATCGCCTGAAATATCGGAATCGCCTCATCGCACCGCCCAATTTTGACCAGCGCGAGGCCGTAAATGCTGTAGTAGTCGGCAACGCGCCCGTAGTCAAGCGGCAGCCCTTTCACAATAACGCCGTTGTCGGTTTTGCCGCCGCGCACCGCAAGGGCTAATTCCTTCACCGCCTCGGCATACTTGCCGTTTTTGTAGAGCAAAATGCCGTAATTGCCGTGCATGTATGGGTCTCCCGGCGCTTCTTCCACGGCTTTGGCGGCAAATTGCAGGGCGCGCCCAAACTGCCCTTCCATAGCGTAGGTGGTGGCAATGTAGGCGTTGGGCATTGGGTCGGTTGGGTTGAGGGCGTCGGCTTTCAAAAATTCGTCAATGGCGTCGTTGTAGCGCTGTTGCAGGCGGTAAAGCAGGCCGAGTTGGATGTGCAAGGCAGGGATGTTTTTGTTGATTGCCAGCGCGGCTTGGTATTCTTCCACCGCCCGTTTGTAGAATTGGGGGCCTTCGGAGGCCAAAATGTAGCCATAAATTTGCCTCACTTCCAACTCCGTGGGGGCAAGTTTCAAAGCCTTGCGGATTTCCTCATCCGCTTTTGGGTAGAGGCGCTGGTCAACGTAAACCTCGGCGAGGAAGGCGTGCGCCAAGCCGTTGTTCGGGTCTAATTCAATGGCGCGTTGAAGTTCTGTTTGGGCTTCCACGTCGTTGCCGAGTTTGTGGAGGGCGTAGCCGCGGATAGCGTGTGCCATTGAGTAATCAGGGTTGAGGAGGAGTGCGTTTTCGGCGCTTGTGAGCGCCGCGGCGTATTTGCCCGCCAGCAGTTGGATGCGTGCCAGGGCTACATGCAAAGCGGGGTTATCGGGGTCTTCCAGGATTGCCCGCTGGTAATCCTTTATTGCAATGGCGAGCCGCCCTTCCCGAAAAGCCTTTTGGGCGGCAGTTACAAACGATTCGGGGTTTGTGGTGGGCGTTGGCGTTGCCACAAAGGGTTTAGGCATGGTGGGGATAACCGCTTTGTCCACATACACCATTGCCAAAATCAAGAACACCAGCACCGCCAGCCGTAGGGGGTGTGGCTTTTTGCGCCGTTTTTTGAGCATACTCCATTTACTGCCGCGAATTTCCATGTTGCTCATCATACCTTGCTTGGGTTTAAGCGTCAAGCAAGGGCGGTTTGAGCACCGAATTTCTCACTTTGCTTTATAGTAGGACTTACGCAGTTGCTCGTAGAGGCGCTCGTTTTCATGTCATGGCGAGCCGCCGTAGGCGGCGAAGCCATCCCCCAGATGATGGGGGAGACCGCTTCGGCGGTCTACGACCGCCTCGCGGCTACATAAAGGAGGAGAACCGCGTAACTCCTTTTTATAGATTCTCATGGCGGTTCTTTTAGGTTGGTGCTGGCCGAGATTCGCTTATCTGCCCCTTTGGTATAATCCAACATTAGCACTCTAAAGAGCAAATTTACCCATCGGAGGAACAAATGCACTACCGTCGTTTAGGTCGCTCGGGTATCAAGGTGAGCGAAATTTCTTACGGCGCTTGGGTGACTTTTGGCAATCAACTCGGTGAAAAAGAGGCTCGCGAGATTATTCATGCCGCCTATGACCTCGGCGTGAATTTTTTTGACAATGCCGACGTTTACGCTCGCGGGCAGGCGGAAATTTTGATGGGCAAGGCAATTGCTGATTTGCCGCGCGAAGCCCTTGTGATTTCCAGCAAGGTGTTTTGGCCTACTATGCCCGGCCCGAACGGGCGCGGGCTTTCGCGCAAGCACATCACCGAATCTTTGCACGCTTCTCTGCGCCGCTTGCAGACCGATTACCTTGACATTTACTACTGCCACCGCTACGACCCCGATACGCCGGTTGAAGAGGTGGTTTACACGATGAATTTGCTCATCCAAGCGGGCAAAATTCTCTACTGGGGCACTTCGGAATGGACTGCGGCGCAAATTGCCGAGGCGGTCGGCATTGCCCGCCAGCACCACCTCATCCCGCCGGTGGTGGAACAGCCGCAGTACAACATGCTTCACCGCCGCCGCGTTGAGGTTGAACTTGCGCCCGTGGCGCGCAAATTCGGCATTGGCCTCACCACGTGGAGCCCGCTCTATTCCGGCATTCTGACCGGTAAGTACAACAAGGGCATCCCTGAGGGCAGCCGCGCTTCGCTCAAAAATATGGCGTGGATTCGCGACCGCATCACGCCCGAGGTGATTGCTAAGGTGGAGGCTTTGGGCGAACTTGCTTCTGAACTCGGCATCACGACCGCTCAACTGGCGATCGCTTGGCTTTTGCGCCGCAAAGAGGTTTCAAGCGTGATTACCGGCGCTACCAAACTCTCGCAGTTGGAGGAAAATGTGAAATCTGCCGAGGCGTTGCCCTTGCTGACCGAGGAAGTGCTGGAGCGAATTGAATCAATTTTGCAGAATGCGCCTGAGGAGGATTAGCCGATGAGCCGTTGGAGCGCGATTCGCAAGGCTAAGGAATGGCTTGAACGCAAGCCGGTGTATTTGGATACCGAGACCACCGGTTTGGGCAATGATGCCGAAATTGTTGAAATAGCGATTGTGGATTCGGAGGGGGCGACGGTGCTGAACACTTTGGTGCGGCCTAAAGGCGAAGTGCCTGCCGACGCGGTAAAAGTGCACGGCATCAGCGCCGCTATGCTGAAATCTCAGCCTACATGGGCGGAGGTTTGGCCTCGGGTGCGCGCCGCACTTTCCAACAAACTGGTGCTGATTTACAATGCCGAGTACGATATTCGCTTGATGCGGCAGACCTCGGCTCTTTACGGCATTGAGTTTGATATTCCGGGGATGGAAGTGGGCGATTTGCTGGAGTTGTATTCCGAATTCAAGGGAGTGCGCGGGCAGGATGGGCAGATGCGCCGCTGGCGGCTTGAGCAAGTGGGGCAGGAGTTGCGCATTCCGATTCCGAACAGCCACCGCGCGCTGGATGATACCTTGCTGGCGCGCGCTGTCCACCTCAAAATTGCCTCAGAGCCTATGCCGTGGGGCTGAAATGGAAATAAAAAACCACAGATTAGCACAGAGATTAACGCCAAGGTTGCCAAGGGTACAGAGGGCGCCAAGATTAACGCAGAGACGCCGAGAGAGCAGAGGCGCAGAGAGTGCAAAGAAGGGACGCCAAGGGCGCCAAGGACACAGAGGACGCCAAGAAAAAATTTTTCTGTGTTCTCTGTAAATTTCTGTGTCCTCTGTGGTTTTCTTCCTCAATCGGTGTAAATCTGTGTCAATCGGTGGATAGGAAACCACAGAT